>CAJTMV010000027.1 GCA_910577225.1 uncultured Eubacterium sp.
TATTTCAGCCGCTTTCTAAGTTCCGTTATCTGTTCTGTCACACTCTGTTTTTCGGCTCGGAGTGTTTCTTTTTCGGCTGGTGTGGCACGGCGTACCTTATTCCGCAAGTGCTGGCGGTAGTCAATCAGTTTATTCATTTTGCTCTGGTTTTTCTCCCTGTCGGCGTATAAATCGGAGAGGGTGGAGATGTTATGCTTTGACATATACCTTACCTGTGCGGTGATTTCATCTAACTTCCGCAATTCTTCTTTCATCATCGGGCTTGTCGGCTTGTAGTCCGTGCCTTTGGGAAATATCCCTAACTGATAGCACCAGTAATAGTACAACGCTAAAATTCCTGTGGTTTTCTGATGCGGTTTCCATGCGTTTTTGTACTGCTCTGGCATATGCGGGGAATAGGAAATCCTTGCTTTGTAGTTCCCATATCGGGAAGTCCCTCCCAAACATGACCGTATGAAATCGGGAATCAGCCGCTCGTCAAGCGTGTCTAACCTTGTGAAATGCTTATACTGCGGCAGTTTCATCTTCCAATGGCTGCCCGAAAAATCAACCTCATATCCCTTGTCGGTAAGATATTTCATCATGTGCTGCAAATCCCTGCTCCCGTTGATTGCCTCCCTTAAATCTTCCCGATAGACGTTGTATCTTGTCGGCTTTCCGCTTTTTTCATCCAGATAAAGCGGTCTTGACGGGGCTTTCTTCGGGTTTTCAATCACCGATAAACCATACTCTCGGCATAAACGGTCGGACACTTCCCTCAACCTTTTCTGTTCTGATTTTGAGTAATTATATTTCTGCCCGTCTATGAAAGAAACAGAATTGAAACAACAGTGTAAATGAGTAGTGACAACTCTACAGACAAATTCATTGACCCTGTTTAGGTTTATTGCAATTATAGTTATTTGTTCGTAAGATAAATGTAAGCATCCTCCAGCGTTGCTTCACAAGAACTGCATTCTATTTTTGGTGGCATTTCACTAATTAATTTCATTTGTAATTCGTTCCCTACATACTGCTTCGATGAAACATGATATTTTTTTTCCAGTTCCCTTGCAGTCCCTTCATTTTTTGTTTTATAAATCCAAATATGGCCTCTTGCCTGTTCCAGTAATTCTTTCATGTTTCCTGAATAAAGGAATTTCCCATTTTTCATAACTGCAAGCTGATTGCAGGTAGCTACCAAATCTTCCACTACATGTGTGGAAAACAAAACGGTACGCCCTTCTGAAAAATCAACCAACAGATTTCTGATGCGGATACGTTCTTCAGGGTCTAATCCGGTTGTTGGTTCATCGACAATCAAAAATTCTGTCTCATTTAAAAGCGCCTGAATAAGACCGACTCTCCGTTTCATACCGCCCGACAATTGTTTCATCTTCTTTCTGCGATGCCCTGACAGGCTTGTCTTTTCAAGATAATATTTGATGCGTTCCTTATATGTTTGTCTGGGTATACCAGATAAGTCCCCCATATATTCCAGACATTCTTGTACTGACAGGTTTGGATATAAGTCAATCTCCTGCGGCAGATATCCTATCTTTCTCTGTATTTTTTCAAAATTCCCTTCACTGTAAAGTATTCCATCTAAGGTTACTGTACCACTGGTTGGTGATAACACAGTTGTAAGCACCCGCATAAGCGTTGTTTTTCCTGCCCCGTTTTCCCCCAGCAGCCCAAAAATTCCCTTTGGGATTTCCAAATCCGCATGATTGATTGCTATCACATGATTCCTGAATGTTACTGTTAAATCCTCTATCTTAATTCCCATAGTCTTAACCTCTTTTCTTAATGATTTTAGGCAATACTGCCACTGCCATAATTCCAATACTAATACAAACAGCTTTCCCATATATCCAGCTAAAATCACTGATGTCCTCTAATTTTCTGAAAGAATAGGAAAACAAGTTCCATGCACCAAAGATTCTGTTACCGATGCTGGAATTTGTAATCAGCCACAGCACCATGCAGCTTCCGATTCCAACCCACATATTCCGAAACAGGCAGGAAATCAGATTTGATAAAAGCCCCCAGAAGCCAAGCGTGACAGCAATAGCGGCAAAATATACAAAGAACTGGCATATTTCATTTTCTATACCACCTTGCCCCATTCCATTTATGTTTGGATTTTGGAATAGAAAAAACAATCCATATCCAATGACTGCGACAGCCAGTAAGAACATTTCCTGTATCACAACCCGTCTGTAAACAGAATTTATTCTCTTTTTCATGGGGCATAGCCGCCAGATTTCCGATCGCTTGCTGGCAATTTCCTGCGTATAGGTATCTGCACAGAATGTGAAAGCAAGGATTGCCATTGGGGCTTCTAATGCAATTCCTATTTCATCAGAATAAGTTATCCCTCTGACAAGGCTTAAGATTACGACAAAAAATACTGCATAAGCTTGCTTTTGGAATGTCAGGGAGATTTTCATTTCACGCTTCAATATACCCGCCTCCTTTTCCATATCTGCATTGAGAGAAAGATGATACAGATTGCGGCTAAGATGAGGAAACTCTGATTCAGCAATGCCATTGGCGGAGGGGCAGTATCAAAAAAACCTCCTGGGAACCGCACCATAATCGCTAACGGTCTGCCATAATATCCATAAATGCCTTCCGCATTCCTGCTTCCCATATTGGAATACACAATATAAAGAAACAAAAGTGGCACTGCTGGCAGCGGGCTTTTAAACAGCAATGAAATCAAGCTATAAACGCTTACAATCATCAGCATATTCGGCAGGATATAGAAACAGCTTGCCAATAAAAAGTCCATCAAATGAACTTCAAAACTGCTCTTTCTCGTTGATACAAGGCAAATACCAAAAAATATAAGATTTAAGACCGCACATATTATCAGGCAGACTGAAAAACCGCCTCCCACCTTGCCAGATAGATATTTTCCTGCGCTCACAGGCTTTGTATGAAGAAGCTCATAGGTATTTCTCCTTGTATCCTGCATAAATAAAACAGACAATAAAACGGTTGCGAAAAATCCCATAAACAGCCCTGCAAAATCAGCAAATTTTCTGGAAAAGTAGTACGAAAATGCCCTGTTTTCCAGTTTCTCTGAAATATAAGAATTGATTTCTTCACGGGTTCCTTTATGGCAGGCTGTATTCTCATACTCATAATATGAATTGTAGAATCCATACCCTTCCAGATGGGCGCAGGCTGTCTTAACATCCATTCCTTTCATTTCATCAATCACGGACCTCGCCTTCTCATTGTCCATCTCGAATTCGGAAGTTAAGACTTCCTGTATCCGTTCTTCCCACTTTTCCCGCCGTAGCTCTTTCTCCGTCGGCACATATCCGTCAAAAACCTCTCCATCCCGATAGCTTTGCGGATAGTCATTCACAATGGTTTCCCCTTCCCTGAGATAATGGATGTTCAGATAGGGGCTTACATTTTGAAATACCATAAAAACACCAATAACGATGCCAAGCCAGAGCAGAGGGTTCTTCATATAATTTTTTACCTCTCTTTTCAAAATTGACCGCATAACTTTGCCTCCTTCATTTTTTAGTGATTCTATTGTAAAAGAAAAATCACAACAAAAAGACAATAAAAAGAAAAACGCCGGATTGCTTACGCAATCCGACGGAACATTGCTGTCACCACAGCCCCTCTCTGTTCATCATTTCCTAAAACTAATTTTCCTCCATGTTTTTCACAATACAGCCTGCTGATATACATTCCCAGCCCCGCATGTTTCAGGCTGTCTTTTACATTCTGCCCATAGAACGCCTCCGTAATTTTTTCTGCATCTTCCCGAAAACCATCGCCGTCATCCATGACACAGATACTTAATTTTTCATATCCAGCCTTTACCATAATTATAATCTGCCGTTTCCCATGACGCAGGGCATTCGACAGAAGATTTTCCGTTACTTCTAAAATAATTTCCTTATCCCCGTAAAATTCTTCCTTTGATTCAGACACTTGTAACATACATTGTTTCCCATACTCTTTTTCCAAAATGGCAAGTTCTCCCTGAATATCCTTCTCTAATTGTCTGGAAGAAATATTCTCTGGGGTCAACCGCCGATTTTCTAAACTGCTCAATTTCCGCATTGTTTCTACAAAGGCATCCATACGTTCAATCTGGCGTCCGCTCTCTGACAGCATTTCCATTGCCTGTTCCATATCTATATCTTCGCTTGGCAGATATTCCATCAGCATTTCCTGATACCCTTTCAAAACGGACAATGGGGCGCGTATATCGTGCGAAATAGCCGCCCGCAGCATCTTTTCCTCCTCAACCGTCCGCCATAATGCCTGATTATTTCTGGCAAGCTGTTCCCGCATCTTCTCAAACTCCCTGCAAAGCTCGCCCATCTCGTCCTTATTCTCATAGGAAATGCAAAAATCCAAATGATTCTCGGCAATCTTTTTTGATGCCTGTACCAGTTCTTCCATCGGCTTTCTTAACTTGTTTTGGTAAAAGAGGAAAACTGCCACGCAGCTTCCTGCTATAGATAATATCAGCACGGCATAAGTCTGTAAAAAATCGCAAAGCTCTGACACAAAATAGTCTGACTGTGTCATCTCATAAGGACTTGGCCTTGGAATATCCGCCACATAATAAGACCCTTCATTTTCTACTGCTTCAAAATATGCTTCTTCATCCACATAATTCCACCAGATATGCATTTGTGTCCGTTCGGCAATTCTGGCAATAACTGCCGAAATAAGGAAACCACAAAATAAGGCAGCCGCCATATATAAAAAAATTGTTTTTCTTACGGAAAGATTTCTTATTTTATCCATCGGTATCCCATCCCCCATATGGTTTCAATATATTCTGTTTCTGTAAATTGCTGGAACTTTTTTCTGATTCGGCGGATTAGTTCTGTAATTACCCTGCTGTCACCTTCTGCATCATATCCGCAGACCTTCTCGTAAATCCTGTCTTTATCAAAGACCATCCCTGGATTCATGGACAAAAATTCAATAATTCCATATTCTAATCTTGTCAGTTCCAGATAATCTGTGTGAATCTGCACGGTCTTTGCATTATAATCAATAGACAGTTCTCCTTGAAAGCAGCATTCTGTCTTTTCTTTGCGCCGTGCTTCCCGTTTCAGGTGCGCCGTAATCCTTGCATCAAGCTCTTTCAGGCTAAACGGCTTTAAAATGTAGTCGTCGCCTCCTGAAGAAAGCCCATTTATAACGTCTTGTTCGTCTACCCGTGCGGTCAGAAACAGAATCGGGCAGGCTACTTTATCCCGTACCCTCCTGCATACCTCTATCCCATCAATGTTCGGCATATTTACATCCAGTAATATAATATCTGGCTGTAGCTTTATTTTATTTAACCCTTCCAATCCATTCTCTGCCGTAATGATTTCATACTTTTTAATTTCCAGAAATTTTTTCAGCATTTTAAGGAGTTCGGTATCATCATCAATAATTAATATCTTATAAGCCATTTCTGCTCCTTTTCCTTGATATGATTGCCTTTCTGGTTTGTTTTCCTATCATGTGCATAAATTATCAACAATTAGGATGTCCCTTTGCCAGTCAACATATAAAATTAATTATACTACACAAATCACAACAAATACACAACGAACACTTTGTTTTAATTAGAAAGAGCATCCAAATTTCGTGATACATACCGTTTACCATCATTTTATGTTGCAACCTCAGCAAAAAATCGGCAAAGTTACTAAACTCTGCCGATTCTACGCTATGAATAGATTATTTCTTTATCTACAATCTCTTTTACACAAGCCCAAATATTATTCATTCTTCCTGTCCATTCTAAAGCATCTTGTTCCTTTAGACGTTCCGTTATGCCCTGTGCCCTGTTTCATGCCCTCTATGAGCCGTTCAAAGCGTTCCTGTGCCTGCCTGTCGATGTCGGCAAGATAGGCGTTAAGCCTGCCGCTTGTGAGGAAATTGGTGTATGTAACCTTACGGTACTGCTTCAGATAGTCCAAATGCCGCTGTCCCCATATGCCTATCGGCTGTTTTTCCTCGGCGGGCAATCTTAAATCTGGAATAAGATACCCATTTTCTTCGTGATATGTGCCGCCTAATTGTTCAAATAGTGATTTCATCTGCAAAAACTCCTTTTCTATATGGTTTGGTTTCTGCGGGGTATCTGCAAGCAATGTATCAGCAGGCTGTATGTGTAGGTTATCTTTAAGTTAAGTAATCCCCCTGCCTTTCAAATTTGCCGCCCAGTTCCTCAAATAATGATTTTGTCATTGTCTGTTACCTCCACATTCTTTTTTATTTTGAATGTCCGCAAAATCCGTCCTGCATCTGCCGAACAGTGGCAGGGGTCATTACACCGCTCCGACTGACACTTTCCACAAGCTGTTCCATATCCTCATTCATTAAAACCCTGAATGGGTGGTCTGGAAATTCGTCAATCTCTGCAATGGGTATTTCTCTTATCCTTCTTAGATTCGCTTCTGCACAGCTCTCGTCCGTTTCAAAGAGGTCATCGTATGCAGTCAGCCCGATTTCTGTTCTTTTACTTCTCGCCAATCTCTGCAACCTCCTTTCCAAACTGCTCATAAGCTGCGGCTGCCTTGCCGCCTTTGTCGCAGGCAAAAATCGACGGATTTATCATCAATGATGTCCTGCATGATGGCAGAGAGCGTGTCGGCCTGCTTATCCCTGCAATCTAAAAGACGTTGACAAACCGCCCTCTGCTTTTGGGTCAAATCAGGCTGGTTAAAGACATCCTCCGCATATCCCTCTCATCCTTACTGTCTTTTTGATAACTGGCATCAGCCTGTAACAGTTTCAATACGGATTCGTCTTTTAATTTCTCTGGCTGCTATCTTCACCAGTTCTTTAAATTCCTTATCGCACATCACTTCCCTCCTGCCAGTTCTACTCTTATTTTTTTTATGGATGCATGGACAACCTTAAAAATAAGTTCGTCAGTACAGTCTGTAGATCTGCCTTGCTGAATAAGTTGATTTTTCAATTCCACAAGGCTATGTAATAAAATGCTTCGCTCATTGCTATCCACATATAAATGATTTTTCTTTTCTCTCATAAAGTTCACCATCCTTTTTTGATTTCATTATATAGATGAATGGCAGAATGTTCAAAGCTGCAAATTGTGTCAAAAAAATAAGCGTACCACTATTTCTAATGATACGCTTATGATTATTCAGATATAAACATCAACGGTCAAATCTTCCCATTGATTTTTTCTAAGATAGCCGCCATTCGCCCTGCGGAAAGCCTGTGTTTCCCCAAAACTTATGGTAAAAGTCCAGAATGGTGTTCGCCTATCTTTGCGCTATAGCCGCCTGAGCTGCCGCAAGTCTTGCAATCGGTACACGGAATGGTGAGCAGGATACATAATCCAGACCAATCTTATGGCAGAACTCTACTGAAGAAGGATCTCCGCCATGCTCGCCACAGATACCTACATGCAGTTTCTCATTCACAGGTTTGCCCAGCTTAATTGCTGTTTCCATCAGTTTGCCGACGCCAGTCTGATCCAGTTTTGCAAACGGATCGTTCTCGAAGATTTTTGCATCGTAGTATGCATCCAGGAACTTGCCGGAATCGTCGCGGGAGAAGCCGAAGGTCATCTGTGTCAGGTCGTTGGTACCGAAGCAGAAGAAGTCAGCTTCTGATGCGATCTCATCAGCGGTAAGAGCTGCTCTTGGGATCTCAATCATTGTACCTACTTCGTATTCCAGTTTCACGCCTGCTGCTGCGATCTCAGCATCTGCTGTCTCTACAACCACTTTCTTAACGTTCTTTAACTCTTTGATATCACAGATTAACGGAATCATGATTTCTGGTTTTACGTTCCAGTCAGCATGCGCTTTCTGTACGTTGATCGCTGCGCGAATCACTGCTTTTGTCTGCATCTTTGCGATTTCCGGATAAGTTACCGCAAGACGGCATCCACGATGACCCATCATTGGGTTAAATTCATGCAGAGAGTCGATCAGAGTCTTAATTTCTTCTACAGACTTGTTCTGCGCATTTGCGAGCTTCTCGATGTCTTCTTCGTCTGTCGGTACGAACTCATGAAGAGGCGGATCCAGGAAACGGATGGTTACCGGACATCCTTCCAGAGCTTCGTATAATTTTTCGAAATCGCCCTGCTGATATGGAAGAATCTTATCAAGCGCTGTTTCTCTTTCTTCTACTGTATCTGCACAGATCATTTCACGGAATGCTGCAATTCTGTCTTCTTCGAAGAACATATGCTCAGTACGGCAAAGACCGATACCTTCTGCGCCCAGTTCACGTGCTTTCTTAGCGTCTGTAGGCGTATCTGCATTGGTACGTACTTTTAATCTTCTGTATTTATCTGCCCAATCCATGATTCTTCCGAATTCGCCAGCGATTGTAGCGTCTACTGTCTGGATTTCACCGTCGTAAATGTTGCCGGTAGAACCATCGATGGAAATATAATCTCCTTCGTGATATTCTTTGCCAGCCAGTGTAAATTTCTTGTTTTCTTCATCCATTGCGATGTCGCCGCATCCGGATACACAGCAGGTACCCATACCACGGGCAACAACGGCTGCGTGAGAAGTCATACCGCCGCGAACAGTCAGGATACCCTGTGCCGCTTTCATACCGGTAATGTCTTCCGGAGATGTCTCAAGACGTACAAGTACGACTTTTTCTCCTCTTGCATTCCATGCTTCTGCATCTTCCGCGGAGAATACGATCTTACCGCATGCAGCGCCCGGAGAAGCTCCAAGACCTTTGCCTGCCGGTGTTGCAGCCTTTAATGCAGCAGCGTCGAACTGCGGATGAAGTAATGTATCCAGGTTACGAGGATCGATCATTGCAACTGCTTCTTCTTCGGTACGCATACCTTCGTCTACAAGGTCGCATGCGATCTTTAAAGCAGCCTGTGCGGTTCTCTTACCATTTCTTGTCTGCAGCATGTAGAGTTTCTTGTTTTCAACTGTGAACTCCATATCCTGCATATCTCTGTAATGGTCTTCCAGAGTCTTGCATACTTCTGTAAACTGTTTGAATGCTTCCGGGAATTCCTGTTCCATCTTTGCGATCGGCATTGGTGTACGTACGCCGGCAACCACGTCTTCGCCCTGTGCGTTTACAAGGAATTCACCCATCAGCTTTCTTTCGCCTGTTGCAGGATCACGTGTAAATGCAACGCCTGTACCGCAATCGTCGCCCATATTACCAAAAGCCATAGACTGTACGTTTACAGCTGTACCCCAGGAATAAGGGATATCGTTGTCGCGGCGGTATACGTTTGCACGAGGGTTGTCCCAGGAACGGAATACAGCCTTGATCGCGCCCATTAACTGCTCCTTCGGATCATCCGGGAAATCAGAACCGATCTTTGCTTTGTATTCGGCCTTGAACTGGGAAGCCAGTTCCTTTAAGTCATCAGCTGTCAGATCCACGTCATAAGTAACGCCTTTTTTCTCTTTCATTTCATCGATCAGCTGTTCGAAGTATTTCTTGCCTACTTCCATAACAACGTCGGAGTACATCTGGATAAATCTGCGGTAGCAGTCCCATGCCCAGCGTGCATTGCCGGATTTCTCAGCGATAACTTCCACAACTGTTTCATTCAGACCAAGGTTTAAGATCGTGTCCATCATACCAGGCATGGATGCTCTTGCACCGGAACGTACAGATACAAGAAGCGGATTTTCCTTATCGCCAAATTTCTTGCCGGTAATCTCTTCCATCTTTACAATATACTCATTGATCTGGCTCTGAATCTCGTCGTTGATCTCACGGCCATCTTCATAATACTGTGTGCAGGCTTCTGTTGTAATTGTAAAGCCCTGCGGAACCGGAAGTCCAAGATTTGTCATCTCTGCCAGGTTTGCACCTTTACCGCCAAGCAGCTCACGCATGTCTGCTTTGCCTTCGCTGAACAAATATACCCATTTGTTTGCCATTTGCTAATTCCTCCTAAATATTCCTTTAGTTTGATTATTTTTTTGTGAATTTTATACAGACATACCTGTCCGAAATTAATTCACATTGTCAACTTTGTTTGCGCGACTCTGTACGCACACATCTATTTTAACATATTTTTCCACATTCGCAACCACTTTTTTATTAAAAATCAAATTTATCGGCAAAATATGCGTCAAGATCCGCCACTGCCACACGTTCCTGCTCCATGGAGTCACGAAAACGCACTGTTACCGCATGATCCTGCTCGGAATCAAAATCATAAGTAACACAGAACGGCGTGCCGATTTCATCCTGACGGCGATATCTTTTTCCAATATTGCCGCGGTCGTCAAATTCACAGTTGTATTTTTTGGACAGCTGCGTAAATACCTGCTCTGCGCCCTCATTCAGCTTTTTCGATAAAGGCAGCACGCCGATCTTAACCGGCGCCAGCGCCGGATGGAAATGCAGAACTGTTCGCATATCCGGTTTTTCCTGCGTTCCGATATTTTCTTCATCATAAGCTGCGCATAAAAATGCGAGTACTACGCGATCAGCGCCGAGCGACGGCTCGATGACATATGGAATGTACTTTTCATTTTTCGTATCGTCAAAATAAAACAGATCCTGTCCGGATGTATTCTGATGCTGTGTCAGATCATAGTCCGTACGGTCTGCGATTCCCCAAAGCTCGCCCCAGCCAAATGGGAATAAAAATTCAAAGTCCGTCGTCGCTTTACTGTAAAACGCCAGTTCCGCCGGATCGTGATCTCTTAACCGCAGTTCTTCTTCTTTCATGCCAAGACTTAACAGCCAGTCGCGGCAAAAACTCCTCCAGTACTGAAACCACTCCAGATCTGTACCGGGCTCGCAAAAAAATTCCAGTTCCATCTGCTCAAATTCTCTTGTACGGAACGTAAAATTGCCAGGTGTAATCTCATTTCGGAACGACTTTCCGATCTGCGCGATGCCAAATGGAATTTTCTTACGGGAAGTACGCTGCACATTTTTAAAATTGACAAAAATCCCCTGTGCGGTTTCCGGTCTTAAATATACGGTATTTTTTGCGTCCTCGGTCACGCCCTGGAACGTTTTAAACATCAGATTAAACTGGCGGATATCTGTAAAGTTATGTTTGCCGCAGCCCGGACACGGTACCTGATGCTCTGTAATAAACTGCATCATCGCTTCGTTGGACCATCCGTCCACGCTTTCTTCCAGTGTGATCTGATGTTCTGCTGCAAAATCCTCTATGATTTTATCGGCACGGAACCTTTCATGACATTCCTTACAGTCCATCAGCGGGTCTGAAAAACCGCCGAGATGCCCGGATGCCACCCATGTCTGCGGATTCATTAATATTGCGCAGTCCACACCGACATTATAAGGATTTTCCTGCACAAATTTCTGCCACCATGCTTTTTTTACATTATTTTTCAGCTCCACGCCCAGATTGCCGTAATCCCAGGTATTTGCCAGACCGCCGTAGATCTCTGAGCCCGGATATACAAAACCTCTGGCTTTTGCCAGCGCAACAATCTTTTCCATTGATTTTTCCATTCCCTTATCCTCCCATTTTTCAGCACGCATGCGTTTCCTTTTTATGGATGCAAAATATATACCAGCAGTGCATTCTCCGTTTCCATGTTATATGTTTCCTTTTTATGGATTCCGAACATACGCTGCCTGTGCACTCTCTTCTTTCACGTCTTATATTTCTTTTTCCTGATCAAAATCCTATATCGGCTGCGCATTCCCTTCTTCCGCATCATAAATTCTCTTTTTACAAATACAGAATATACGCCGGCTGCGCATTCTCATCTTCCACATCATAATGCACTCTGACCGTATCTTTTCCGGATACTTCCGTATTTCCATCCGATACGCCCTGTATTTCGCCGTCTACTTTTACAACGGTCTCATCTCCGATGATAACTACTTTCATTTTTTCATCTTCGGTCAGTTCTTTGACATCCAGGCTGTCTGCCGCAGTCCCTTCTTCCACCTTTAAAAAGTTCTGATCGAACGGATATCCTTCCTGCTGCGCCTGCTGCACCGTTCCGGCAAACAATGTAACATCATTAAACAATGCATAATCAATATAAGTGGCATAATTTAAATATAGCTGTGCCGTTACACCGTCTTCCTCTGATGATTCTGTCTGAAATTTTTCCATCTCCAGACTTCCGTCCCCATTTGATTCCACATAACTTTCAATCGATTCCGTAATATACGCCTTTAATTCTTCTTCATCGTAATAATCCTTGTTGAAGTCCTCGATATCGGCGCCGATCACGTTCCCATCTTTCTTAATGTAAACCGTACTCTCATCAGCTTCAAATGAAGCCCCACAGGCTGTGGTAATGCCGGCTGTCACTAAAATGAACAGCGCTGCATACAGCTTCCGTCTCATAGCTATTGCCTCCTCTGTCGTTCATGCAGTTAATTTTATCATTTGCCTCCGCGGACATTATACCTGACCTTTTTGTATATTTCAATCCTTTTTTTCTGGTACTCCCAATCACAGCCAAAGCATTGCAGCAGTCCGGATCCCCCATAAAACTGCTGCGGACCCGGCCGCTAAAAACCGCTGTTTCAAAGCATTTCTTCTGATTTAAATGTGTGATCCTGATGCTGGCGTATGTATCCTGACACAAGCTGATCCAGACATGCAAAAACAGGGTCGCTGAGCGTAAACGTATACAGCTTTTGAAACGGCTCCGTCATAATATACTGCATCGCATAGAGCGCGGACGCATCCAGCGGTACCGCATACTCGCCTTTTAAGCATTCCGGGCATAAAGCGCCGTGCTGACGAATGGAAAAATAATAAAGATCCTGCTTTTTTCCGCATTTGGCACAGGAAAACACCTGTGGATATTCTCCGATCAGCACAAGTACGCGCAGTTCATAGATTCTTCGTATCAGACGATTATCCAAAGACGGTTTCATCAGCGCCTTAAGCGTTATATAAAGCAGATTTAAAAAATCTGTTCCATCCATATTTTCCTGCGTATAATAAGATGCCATTTCCAGAAAATAAAATCCGTAATATACCGCGTCCGGCTCAGTCGTCAGTTCCCGAAAATAACTGGTAATCGATACTTTTGCGACATTATAAGAGCTTTTTCCCTGATACACCTCAAACTGACCAAAGGAAAAAGGATTGGCCGCAGCCAGAAACGCACTGTTTGGACGTCTTGCGCCGCGTACGAAAGCTGCAATCTTTCCTCTTTCCCTTGTCAGAATCTGTATTCTCTTATCATAATCACCGACAGGCATTGCCGACAACACCATGCCTGTCAGAACGATCGTCTGGCCCATTTGTAACTCCATCTGTCCAGGCCGCAGCTGCGGACGGATATCTGACGCCGCATGTCTGTTCCCTGTATTTTAAATAATCACTGACTCTTCCGGTCTTTGCAAAATTATCCCAGCAATCTCTTGTCATATGCATTCCCCTCTATTCGTCATAATCTGAAGTTACCGCCTTTCCCGGCAGAGCGTCCAATCAATAACAGACCAGATATCCAGCGTAATACAGCCGGTTATTACTCAGACGGTCTGCTAGTAGGTTCTGCATAATTTCATATCTGATACGAGATAAAATCTGGCAGTTTTCCGGATATTTCCATCCGTTCCATGCTTTATGACAATGTTACCTGCCGCGTACGCTTTTCAGGCTGTCTGACCGAGCTTACACCTGCTCGCGGTAACCGAAATTTTTCAGCAGCATGTCGCTGTCCCGCCAGTTCTTTTTTACTTTTACCCAGAGTCTGAGATTTACTTTTTCTTCCAAAAGACGCTCGATTTCAAACCGCGCGTTTGTACCTATTTTTTTCAGCATCGCTCCGTTTTTTCCAATAATAATTCCTTTATGGGAATCCCGTTCGCACGTAATCGTCGCTTCGATGTCCATAAAATCCCTGCCTCTGCGCTGTTTCATTCGCTCGATCGTAACCGCGATTCCATGCGGGATTTCCTCATCCAGCGCATGCAGCGCCTTCTCCCGGATAATTTCTGAAACAATCTGTCGCTGCGGCTGATCCGTAACGGTATCTTCATCGTAAAACATCGGTCCGTAAGGCAGATACTGGAAGATCGTATCGATCACGTCTGACACATTTTCTCCCCGCAGCGCCGAAGCCGGAACAATTTCATCGAAATCATAAATCTGACGATACGTATCTATAAAATGCAGCAGCTCTTCTTTTCTTGCTACCGTATCGATTTTATTAATTACGAGAATGACTGGTACCTTTGCCTTTTGCAGAATTTCAGCAATATGCCGTTCTCCTGCGCCGACAAAATCCGTCGGCTCCACCAGCCACAGAACCACGTCCGCATCCGGCAGCGAATGTTCCGCTGCGTTTACCATATATTCGCCGAGCTTGTTTTTGGCCTTATGAATACCGGGCGTATCCAAAAATACAATCTGGCCGCGCTCCATATCCGTATAAACGGTCTGGATACGATTGCGTGTTGTCTGTGGTTTATTGGAAGTAATTGCAATTTTCTGACCGATGATCTGATTCATCAGCGTGGATTTCCCCACGTTCGGCCGGCCAATAATCGCAACAAATCCTGATCGAAAGCTCTTGCTGTTATCCATCGTATTCCTTTCTATCCGCTTGTAATTATTAAAGTTAAAATAAACTTTTCAGTTCCATAAACAAATCCGCTTCTTTTTCCAGCATGGTCTCATTCCCGATCACGCAAAGATTATCCCCGGATAATACCGCCTCGATATAAGGCGCCAGCGCGCGAATATCTTCCTGGTTTGCCGTAAGCACTTCATCCCTCTCACGCTGAAAATCCTCTTCCGTAACATGCGTGAAATATGCGATCATGGAACGGGAACCTTTTGCCATCGGATTTAACGGCGTATCCATACCGCTGACCGCTCCGATAATATATTTTGTCATATCTCTTTCATCTGCGTCAAACTTCGATACATATTGCGTGATTCCGTCAAAAATCTGATTGGACGAGCGCAGATTCGGATCGCGGTAAGTGCTAAAGTACGTATCCCCGTTTCTTCCAAATCCGCTCATACATCCGTATGCACCGCCTCTGACACGAATATTCAGCCACAGATAGTCATAATTTAAAATCACTTTTAATATCCGCAAAGCTCCGGTATATGCAAATCCGTGTCTCAAAAAATTACCCGCTCTGGACACATACTGCACCTGCGCAGCGTTTTTAAATCCTTCGTTTTTCTTTTGACAGCAAATCTGCGTATGATCTTTCACAAAATCCTGCGTAAACAACGCCGCCCGCAGCGTCTCAAGCTCTGGTACGAACGCTTCGTAGCCCTCTTTGTCGCACGTCAGTCCTACGATCAGATTCTCCGGACGGAAAATGGAGCAAAACAGCTGTTTTAAAATCTCTTTGATATGATCTTTCTGCTTATCAAACTCTCTTTCCGCCTCTGCCACGACCTGATAAAAACCGATGCCTCCGGACAAATCGCTAAAACGGCCTGACTCTGAAAAATAAGACATGGCACGCAACGCCGATATGGAGTGTCCGGCCTGCATAAACTGCATTTCGAGACGGGATTTTGTCTGTGCCAGTACTTCATACAGACGTTTGTCGTCCTCCAGTTTCGTACGGCAGAGCATGCTTTCCAAAAGATGCAGCGCCTTACCTGTCTCACTGTACAAAGCCTTGATACCGACTTCATATTTTTGTACGATCTTATGCTCAGACGCCGTATCCGAAGACGCTAACATATGGACATAAAAGCCTCCGGTATGCAGGTTGATCTCATTTGCAAGATCTTCATACGTATAGTCCTCCGTATCCATATCACCAAGCACCGCTTTTAAAATACCCAGATACGGAATCCATTCCTCCCTGATATGAGACAGATCAAAAAACAGACTGATATAATGAATACCGTTGGAAAAAATATTGTGGTGGACGACCGGAATGCCGCACACGGATGTTTCTTCATTATAAAGAGGCGCCGCTTCCTTTTTCATATCTCCACGCGAAAGCATCGGTATCTTTTCCAGATCTTCTCTGGCAGACGGCTCCTGCTGATATGCTTTTAAATGCGCCGTATCCGCAACCAGCTGTTGGCGTTCTTCCGTGCTTAACGAATTTTTGTAAGCAGCCAGTTTTTCCTGCAGCGCTTTTTCCGTTTTTTCGTTCAGTCCTTTTTCCGGTTCCACGACTACGACGACTTTATGCGGGTTATCCAGCAGATATTTTTGAATCAGCGCTTCAAAATACCCTTTGCTCACCTGCTCTTTTAAAAAGCGAAAGACTCCCAGCGCTTCCAGATACATAAACGGCTGCTTCTCATCATACAGCCAGCTGTCCAGACACTGCAGACCATAAATAAGACCTTTTGGATAATTGCCAAAATCTGCTTCACGAAACTTAAACTCACTGCTGTTAATTCCTGCCAGCAGCGCTTTTTGATTCAGTCCTTCTTTTACAAGCCGCTTTAGTACCGTTTCGATCAGCTCTGTGAACTTTTGTTTCTGCTTAGCGTTTGCATTTTTCGCAGTCACCGTAAACACTGGCTGACAGGTGCTGCCGTCGTATCCGCCGATCACGTCTTTTCCGATTTTTGCATCCAGCAGCGCCTGCTTTAACGGTGCGCCGGGCGCATTTAAAAGCGCATAGTCAAGAATCTCAAACGCAAGCGCGGACTGCGGGTCTAACGTCGTGCCAGCGACTGCGCTATAAGATAAAAAGGTATGATCCTGTTCGCTTTCCGAACTGGCAATCGAATATTTTTTTACAACTTCCAAAGGCTGTGCAAACGGCTCCTGCAGACGAATCGACGAATCTATGGAAATCTGATCGTAATGAGACAAATAGGTCCGGTCCATCCAGTCAAGTTTTTCCGCCGCGTCCATATTTCCATAGAGATAAATATAAGAATTACACGGATGATAGTAGGTACGGTGAAAATCCAAAAAATCCTCATACGTCAGATCCGGTATACATTCCGGATCCCCGCCGGATTCATTGGCATACGTCGTATCCGGAAACAGCGCGTTCAGCGTCACACGCTCCAGTACGTCTTCCGGTGAAGAAAACGCCCCTTTCATCTCATTATAAACGACGCCGTTTAACGTCAGCTCATCTTCTTCGGACTCCAGCTCATAATGCCATCCTTCCTGCTTAAATATTTCCGGATGTCTGTAAATATCCGGATGCAGCACCGCATCCAGATAGACATGCATCAGATTTTGAAAATCTTTGTCATTGCAGCTGGCAACCGGATAGACCGTTTTGTCCGGATAGGTCATCGCGTTTAAAAATGTGTTCAGCGAACCTTTCACAAGCTCCACAAACGGATCTTTGACTGGAAACTCATCCGAGCCGCAGAGTACGGAATGCTCGATGATATGCGGCACACCGGTACTGTCGGGCGCCGGCGTACGAAAGCCAATATAAAACACTTTATTTTCATCGTCATTGGAAATCACCGTAATCTTCGCGCCGCTTTTTTTATGACGCAAAAGAACGCCGTTCGAATGGATATCAGCCAGATCTTTTTCTTCTATGATTTCATATGCAGCCAGATCTTTTAGATTCAAATTTGTATCCTCCTGTCGTTTGAATTTGATGTATCAATAGTATCGCATTTTTGTGTCATTTCATGCCATATCTTTTTATTTTTGTAACAGTCCGGACGGGTCGGCCGCAGCTGGACGGAAACAGCCTTAAAACGGACGCTGCGTTTTCATATGCACATCCATCTGCGGAAACGGAATCTCAATCCCATTCTCGTCAAATGTCAGTTTCACTGCCTCAAGCATATCCCATCTTGTCTGCCAGTAGTCCGCGGACGCTACCCAGAAACGGCACCCCAGCTGCACGCTGCACTCTCCCAGCTCAGATACGAACACGCTGACCGGCTGATCGTCCAGCCTGCGGGTCTCCCGTTCCGCCAGTTCCTGCAGCAGCCGCTTTGCCTTTTTCAAATCTGCATGGTAAGAAATCCCTACCAGGATGTCCAGTCGTCTGGTCTGCTGACCTGTCACATTGACAATCGCTCCGTCAGCCAGCTTTCCATTTGGAATCAGAACCGTCTGATTGTCCGCCGTCTGGATTCTTGTATAAAATGTGGATATCTCTTTTACAATCCCTTCGTGCCCCGTTTCACTGGAAATAATATAATCTTCGACATGAAACGGCCTTAACAGCAGGATCAGCACCCCGCCTGCAAAATTCGCAAGGCTGCCCTGCAGGGCAAGTCCAAGCGTGAGCCCTGCAGAACCCAGCACCGCGATGACAGATGCCGTCGTAATGCCAAACAAGGTCAGTATCATCAGCCACAAGATAAAATACAGGCTGTATCTGCCTACCGAGTCCAGAAACTGGCATACTTCAATATCGACGTTTCTTCGTTCCAGTGATTTTCGTAAAAATCTGCACAAAAACAATATGACACGTCTTCCTATCAGATACAGCAATACTGCCAGCACAATCTGTACGGCAAAATTTAAAATGTCTGGTACAAGATCTTCGAGATACTTATGAATCACATTCGAATCCACATTCTGAAGATTTTCCAGACTTTCTGTAAGGATCGAAGGTTCCTGTGTCATTTGCATCCTAACCACTCCTGTCTGATTCTGATCTGTCAGTCTTCCAGCGCATGGATAAACAGACCGCTTCTTAATTTCGGCTCGAACCAGGTTGATTTTGGAGGCATCAAAAGTCCGGCGTCGGCAACGGCAAACAGCTCTGAAATATCCGTCGGATACATAGCAAACGCAACGGCGCAATCCCTGGACACCCTTTTTTCCAGTTCGTCCAGTCCGCGAATCCCGCCGATAAAATCGATCCTTCGATCCATCTTCGGATCATGAATCCCCAGCACCGGCTCCAGAAGCAGATCCTGCAGCAGCGACACATCCAGACTTTTCACCGGATCCTGCGGAATATCTGCCGGCCGAATGGTACACCTGTACCAGCTTCCGTCCAGATACATTGAAAATTCGCCTTTTCTGCGCGGTCTGCGCACATCTTCGGATACGTTTTCTGACGGTCGTTCTTCCAATATGATTTTTTCCACATCCATCACAGCCGCCGCCTTTTCCAAAAACGCTTCAGCCGTCATACCTGCCAGATCTTTTACCACCCGGTTATAATCCATAATCATCAGCTGATCGTCTGGAAATAACACCGACAAAAAATAATTAAACTCTTCCGTACCCGTATATCCCGGATGCGCCTGTCTGCGCTGCATGCCTACCCTGACCGCAGATGCCGCGCGGTGATGTCCGTCTGCGATATATACCGCTGACATTTCTGAAAACGCCTGCTGTACGGCTGTAATCTGCTTTCTGTCATCGATCACGAATACGCGGTGCCGAATGCCGTCTTCGGATACAAAGTCATAAAGCGGCTCTTTCTTTTTTGCTTCTTCCGTAATCCGGCTGATTGTTTCATCCGACCGGTACGCCAGAAAGATCGGCCCCGTCTGCGCGTTGCACGCGTCTACGTGACGAATACGGTCCGCTTCTTTTTCTGCCCGGGTATTTTCATGTTTTTTAACGACCTGATTTGTATAATCATCGATCGAGGCGCATGCTACGATTCCCGTCTGTATCCGTGCGTCCATCGTCAGCTCATAAATATAGTAGCAGCGCGTTTCCTCTTTTACAAAAGAACCGTCCGCCACCCTTTCCCATAACAGATCATGCGCTTTCTGATAGACTTTGTCATCATACATATCGATATTCTCCGCAAACTGCGTCTCCGGACGGTCGATATTTAAAAAAGAGTCCGGATTGCCTGCGCTCACCTGCCTTGCTTCCGCGCGGCTATATACGTCATAAGGAAGCGCAGCGATCCTGTCCGCCTTTTCCCTGCATGGACGAATGCATGGAAATGGTCTGATATCTGCCATTCGTATCTCCTTTCGGTGGTCCTGCCAGTTGTTTCCAAGTGGTTCTATTATAGCGTTTCCATATGGATACGTCAAATAATAAAAACTAATTTTCCTTTATATACGTCTCCATGATTCTGGCAGCAAGCCCGATCATTTCCCCGCATGGGCGTTTTTTATAATACTCCGGTGTCCGCTGACTTGGAACCGGACTATGATCCTTCCCATCCAGTCCTAACAGCTCGCGGCAGATGATCGTGCCGGTTTCTGCTTTAAAACGTGCCGCCAGTTCCTGAATTCTTGCATAATGCTCTTTTTTGGCTGTCAGATCCTTCGGCTGATCATACCCATACAGCGCTCCTGCCACAAAAAACATCCCGCTGACTGCTCCGCATACTTCACGCATCCGGCCCATTCCTCCGCCGAACGACGACACCATCCGAAGCAGTTTTGTCTGATCGATTCCAATTTCCTCGCAAAACGCCAGTGCCACTGACTGGGAACAATTATATCCTTCTTTAAAATATGCCTGTGCCTGTTCACATTTATCTGACATGTTGTTCATCCTTTCTGTAATGTAATCGCCGGGTTACTCCGGTCACTCTCAGACGCTTCGATCACTTCTTTTCGTCTGTTCCCTGACGGTCTTATTCTAACACGTTCTGTTTTGTCAGACAAGAATATTGTTTTCCCTGCGTATCGTATCTGCCCTGGTATTGCGCAGGCAATGCCGTTATCTTTTGATTGAGTAAAAAAACCAGATATGGTATGATTAAAAAGCAGCACAGATGCAAAGGCCGCGATTCCTATGGTACGGGAATCCAGAGAAGACGATCAAAACACACGATGGAACGCATGAAAAACCGAACTGATAAAGAGGAGATCGATATCATATGAAGAAAAAACAGATGCACCAGACAACCCCTCAGCAGTGGAAAGACGCTTATTCGGCCAGTCCCAGAGCCTATGAAAGAAATGACGGTACCATTCTTATGGGATTTGCGCTTACCGAAGATACCGATTCGATCTTTCCCATTCTTCCGGAAAAGCAATGGGCCGTCCAGGGGAAAACCATTGGCGAATGGATGATTACCATGGTCAGCCTCAGCAGGCCGCAGGGCGGAATTATCGGGCAGATGGAATATCATCAGGCAATGGAACGGCTGGAACCGTTTATCCTGGAAAAAAATGACAATCTGGCGCTCATTCGGGCAATGACACATGAGGAACTGGCCGGTTTATTCGACCATGCCGCGCGTGACGAATCTTTCTAATCTGCTCCGTGCAAAAAAGCAGGATCACGAACCCTGCGTGTCCGTTCCCTGCTTCATACGCCTGTGTACCTTTTGTCATACCAGGCAGAGCCGCCAGGAACATCTGTTCCATTCAGCTGCTCTGCCTGTCTGCGTTTCGTTTGCTGTGACGTAACGTGCTGTTAAAAAATTCCTGATACCTTTCCGATCCAGTACCCAAGCCCCAATACCCAGCTTGAAAAAATCCCATACAAAATCACCGGCCCTGCGATCGTAAAGATCTTTGCGCCAATTCCAAATACCTGTCCTTCTTTCTGAAACTCGATCGCCGGCGCCGCCACACTGTTTGCAAATCCGGTAATAGGTACCAGCGCGCCGGCGCCGCCCCATTTTGCAAACGACGGATAAATATTGAACCCCGTCAGCACAATGCTCAAAAAAATCAGACACAGACTGCACCAGCTGCCTGCCATCTCTTTGTCAAGGCCCATGCGGACTGCCGTATTTAATATCAGCTGTCCGATGATACAGATCAGGCCGCCTACGATAAACGCCCGACACATGGCCCACGCAAGATTTCTCGTCGGTGTTACCTGTTTGACATATTCATTGTATTCCTGCTGCTGTTTCTGTTTTTCTTCTTCCTTCATATCATCAGCTCCCATCTTTGATATTCATAAATAGGATAAGCAGTCTGCTGTAAAATATTCTGGAAAACTGTAACAATTGAAAGCAATCGCCATTTGTCATTGAAAAACTGCGATCTAAAAATCTCATACATCAGGATGTTTCAGCAGATCTCTGACGACTTCTCCCGCCAGTATCAGACCTGCGGCTGACGGTACGAACGCATTGCTGCCGGGAGCTGTTTTACGTTCGCTGCCGCTGGTCTGTCCGGTTTGTCCGGACTGCGGCTGGCGCACAGGTACCTGCGGCTGTTCTGTGGAATAAACGACTTTTAATTTTTTTATCCCGCGTTTTTTCAGTTCTCTGCGCATCACTTTCGCCAGCGGACAGACCGACGTCTCGTAAATATCCGCCACCTGAAATGCCGACGGATCCATCTTATTTCCGGCGCCCATCGAACTGATCACCGGTACGCCGGCTTCCTGCGCCCGTTCGATCAGCGCCAGCTTTCCGGTTACCGTATCGATCGCATCGATGACATAATCGTATTGTGTAAAATCGAACTGCCCGGCCGTTTCCGGCAGATAAAACACCTGAAACGCATGCACTCTGGCCTGCGGATTAATATCTGCGATCCGCTCTTTTGCCACATCGACTTTATATCTGCCAAGCGTACTGTGCAGCGCAAAAATCTGGCGGTTCAGATTGGTAAGATCCACCTTGTCATGATCGATCAGATCCAGGCTGCCGACTCCGCTGCGTGCCAGCGCCTCGACCGCATATCCTCCAACGCCTCCGATACCAAATACCGCCACACGCGAACGGGCCAGACGCCCGATTCCATCGTTTCCTATTAATAATTCTGTTCTCGCAAACTGACTCTGCATCGATTTCACATCCCCGACTTTCTATATTCAATCATCCTGCACAGCGCCGCTTTATGCCCGCTGCCTCTGTGAAGCAGAACGTGTCTTCTGATCCATACACGACTGCTTCATCTGATACTTATCTTTATACATCATCTTATCCGCACGACGTATCGTATCCGAAATATTATAATCCTGTGACGGATCATATATCGCATATCCAGCCGCTATCTGCACGACAAATTTTTCCTGATGCATCTGATTCCACTCAGCCGTGAGCTGTTTCAGCTGCCGGACCATGGTTCCGCATTCCTGCAAGGTTTTATTTCTTAACAACACACAAAATTCATCTCCGCCCACGCGGTAACACCTTCCGCATGAACCAAATACCTGCTGAATCATCTGCGCGCAGCTTATAATATACAAATCGCCCTTATCATGTCCAAACGTATCGTTGCAGCATTTTAGATTATTCAGATCAAGCACAACAATGACGGCGCCTTTTGGTTCAACTTCCTCTCCTTCAGTGTCGTCCGCATATGCCGCCCGATTATACAGGCCCGTCAGATGATCATGATATGCCATCCGCTCCAGATGCTTTGCCTGCATACCGATTGCCATCAGCCTTCTTGCATCTTTTAACGATAACACGCCAGGTACCGTAATATAAATGAGAAATCCAATCATGCCCAGATTCGTGGATATGGCATTTTCAGACACATAATCATTCACAACGTCTGCTACTATCCCCATCAGACAGGAGCCCATACAAACCACCATCGTCTTTAACCTGCTGTTCCATCCCGCCGTACGCACTTCCACATACAGCATTGGAAAAGCGATAAAAATCAGCAGCAGCATAGACAGATGATTCATCCAAAGCATCTGACGCATATCCGCGATACCCGTAATCTGCATGCACATCGTAATCACAAATACACCCAGACTTACGATACATGCAGCATTCCAGCTCCAGTGATCTTTGCTGGTAAACATCTCCCGTATATATTGTGTAAATGGAACGACCAAAAGCAGCAGCGCCAAAAACACAATCGCAGAAAAAATATCTCCCCGTCCGGTTAAAAGACTCCCTATTCCTGTATCGGCCAGTTTCCAGATGCCAATCAGTACCGCAAACTGCCCCATCATAAATAAGCTGCGATGAAAGGTAACATGATGATAGCTGTAAAAGGTAAATATCATGAATCCAGCTCCTAAAAGAATTGCCACGATACTAAACAATACAGGAATAAAATCTTTTCTTATTATTTCCATATAAATCGAGAAACGGGAACCCGCATAAAATTCAGGTACTTCGCCGGACGCAGAAGCATAAACCGGCTGTATTTCCACGCGGATCTCTTTCCCCTGATCTGCTGCGGTAATTAACGCCGTATTCCAGCAGTTGCCCGGTGATTTACCAATCGGACTGTCCGCACGTCTTTTCATACGCAGCGCCAGTTTGTCCCCGATATAAACTTCCACATTCTGATGCATCGAATAAAACACAAACGCATTACTGCCAGCCGGTATTTCAGAGGGATGAATGTGATAAATTTCCCGAACCCCAGCCGGAGCCTCCGCATCCTTTTGCACCTCATACCTATGATTCACAAGTCTGACATAACCTTCTATACTATTTGCCGCATACAGTTCATTTTCTGGAGAGAATGACAGATAAACAAGAAAGAGAATAGCAAGACCAAAACACAGCTCATAAATAACAGAAATACTCTTTTTCATTACCAAAACCTTCTTTTGTATTACAATCTATTCTGACACTATTATAAACAAAAATGCGGTTATTTTCAACAAAAAATTGTGTGTACCACTGATTAATCCAGCGTCAGATTGATATATCCATAAATTGCCGGCAGTCCTGCGCTCATTCCTGTCAGACGGTCTTCACAGACATCGTCTGATGGCCCTGTACAGACCAGACTGGAGCATATGCCGGTAATATGCGGAATCAGGATTTGCCTGGCCTCTGATTCGCTGAGTGTCGTTTCTGTAATGATCAGTTTCTTTTCCTGCCCCTGTGTTTCGATCAGATATAACATCAGTTCTTTTCTGCCAGATGCTGTCAGCAGCAAAGCTCCGCCGCCATTGTCGCTATGTTGTTGGATTGCAAATGCGATATGCCGCTGCGGCCAGCTGATATATCCGTGTTTTTGAAAATGTGCGTCCCGAATCCTGCGGTATTGCGCTGCGTTTACGGGCGTCCACTGCCAGCTGTCCGTCTGCGCGGCCTTTACGTCGTAGTGCGGGATTTCGACTGCATGCTTTTTCAGATAAAAATTTTTTACAAATCCGTGCGGTTCATAAAATCCCTGAATCAGTCCCTCTTCTGCCGGCTCTGCGATCAGCGGAGCATCGTATAATCGCCGCGCCGTTTGCAGAAGTCTGGCAGCGATGCCTTTTCCGCGATACTGTGGATAAACGGCAAGCGCATAGACATAACGAACCGGCTGCCAGGAGCCGGCTGTTTCCGGCTGCTCCAGCCAGATCTCTCCGGGAAGAAAAAAGGATGCTCCCATAAGCACCCCATTTTCTTCTTCCAGCAGCACATGCTCATTTTGATACATCGCTGTAAAAAAATCATCGATATATGCATCCTCATCTGCAAAGCATACTTTCCACAGCTTTTTCAGCTGCGGAATTTTTGTCTGATCTCCATATTGTATCATAAATGAAACCTCGCCTGAAATTTTTCTACGAGAAGCTCTGGCTGATAGGACAGCTTTGCTTTGCGCAGTCCTTCGTCGCCGGTGTCTTCTTCCCTGTTTACATACGTATAATCCTGGCAGTTATGAAGTACAAACTGCTGATTGATCATCGGATAAGCGCCCTGCACGCTTGCAATCGCTTTTTCGATATGCACGACATAGGTGTTGGAGTTTAACGGTTCTCCGATCGAAAAAGCCACCAGTCTGCCGCCTTTGTATAACATTCCGCCGTCCAGTACAAGATCTGCCAGATTGCGCAGCGCAATCCGGTTAATATGCAGTTCATTTTCCATTTCCTCGTTCCAGTTCTCAGACTCGGCTTCTTTCCAGCTATCCAAAAGTCGCATACATTCTGCCGCGTCTTCCGGCATCATATCGCGATACAGCCAGTTATTGTCGTCTTTGAACCGGGCAATGTGATTGCGTTTGCCATGCAGCTTTCTGCCCGACAGAGAAGACAGTTTTTCCGTACTGTATACATAATCATAATCATCCCGATTGGTTTCTACTGTATACTGCCCCGGATAATTTTGTTCCAGCCAGTCTAAATCGCTCTGCATCAGCGTTCCAAGTACAAGATTCTGATGATTCGACTGTTCCATTTCCAGCAGCGCATCGAGCGCACCTTTGCGGTTTCCGCTGCCGATCGGAATCGTATAGCAATAATGATCCTCATCCTGAAACTGTAAAATCAGACATCCCTGCTCTTTTGCCATCTTCACGCCGTAAATATCGCTCCATAAAAAATTGTTTGCAAACGAATATTCACAAGCCTGTCTGTCGTCTTCCAAAAACCGCTGTGTCACCCACTCCCGGTCGCCAAACGACAGACTTTTAAATTCTATCATAAAAAATCTCCTTAACTGCATAATATTTTGTAATCGTTTCGACAGTCCGAACCATTTCTGATCTGTATTTCCTTCATCTGTCTGCGATTTGATCGATTTGTTTTCATCGATCTGTCTGCGATTCGATCGATTTGTTTTCATCGATCTGTCTGCGATTTGATCGATTTGTTTTCATCGATCTGTCTGCGATTTGATCGATTTGTTTTCACCGATCTGTCTGCGATTTGATCGATTTGTTTTCACCGATCTATCTGCGATTTGATCGATTTGTTTTCACCGATCTGTTTTCACCGATCTGCAGCCGATCTTATCTGCACGATGTGCTGATCGCCTCTATCGCGACCGCTCCCCCGCGTACAATTTCCACATGATTGCGAAACTTTGAATTTAAAAGTTCGATCAGTTCGTTGTTTCTGCGCTCCGTCAGCTTGCATTCGAGCATCACGCTGTCTTCGCCGATGTCCGCCACTTCCACGTGAAATACCTGCGCAATGCGGAATATTTCGTCGATCTGACCCGATTCGATTTCTTTTACTTTTGCAAATAATATTTCTTTCATGTGAATCGGCACATTCGTCAGATCTATGACTTTAATGACTTCTACCATACGATTCAGCTGCTTTTTGATCTGTTCAAACGTAATATCGTCGCTTGTCACGCAAATGGTCATACGGGAAACGGTTGCGTCTTCTGTCGTACCGACCGTCAGACTCTGCAGATTGTACGATTTACCGGAAAAAAGTCCCGACACCTTCGCCAGCACGCCTACCTGATTTTCCACATACAAAGCGATCCATCTGTTTTTCATCTTTTTCCCTCCCGTTTATTTCAAAATCATTTCACTCATTGGATTGCCGCCTTTGACCATCGGCAGAACAAGCTCGTCCGTGGCAATCATAAACTCGATGAGCGTCGGCGCGTCTTCGTTGCGTTTTGCCTGTGCAAACGCCTCCTGGATATGGGCCTCCTCCGTCACCCGGATGCCGTGTGCGCCGTAACATTCCGCGAATTTTACAAAATCCGGCACATATGGCGGACATGCTTCGTTCGGACCCTTGCACGTATCCGGACAGCCTTTGCGCCGGCGCAGACAGGTCGCTGCGTAGCGTTTTCCATAAAACAGCTGCTGCATCTGACGTACCATACCCAGATAATAGTTATTCAACAGACAAATCGTAACCGGCGCATCCTGTGTAATGGCTGTGGCCAGTTCCTGCATATTCATCTGAAACCCGCCGTCTCCGGTAATACAGATCACGTTTGCATACGGCTTTGCAATCTTTGCTCCGATCGCCGCCGGAAGTCCAAACCCCATGGAACCAAGTCCGCCGGACGTAATCAGTTTTTTTCTGCCGCCGATCTCTAAATACTGCGTCGCCCACATCTGATGCTGACCGACGTCGGTAACCACAATCGCTTCTTTATAGTTTTTATTAATCGCTTCCATGATCATCTGCGGGGTCATACCGCGATCTTTACGCATTTCCAGCGGATACTCCTGATCCCAGTTTCGGATCCTTTCCACCCATGTCTGCGTATCCTGCTTCTCCGCCCACTCGCACAGCTTTTCCAGCGCCAGCTTCGCATCCGCCACAATCGGAACGTCGACAACGACATTTCTGGATATAGCGGCCGTATCGATATCGATATGAATGATTTTGGCATGCGGTGCAAACTCGTTTAAATCGCCCGTAATCCGGTCGTTAAATCGGGTTCCGATGGAAAACAGCACATCGCACTGACTGACCGCGATATTACAGGAATATTTTCCATGCATACCGGAATTTCCCAGATACAGCGGATGATTTGCCGGCAGCGCGCCCTTCCCCATAACCGTTGTCACCACCGGAATCTGTGTGCGCTCTGCAAACTTTTGCAGCTGTTCGCCGGCGCCGCTGACCGCAATACCGCCCCCTGCCAGGATCAGCGGACGTTTTGCAGCCTTGAGCAGACGATATGCTTTTTTCAGCTGTCCGATATGCACGCTCTCATTTGGTTTATAGCCGCGGATATGCACTTCAGACGGATATTCGCTGTCCCCGGTCTGTACCTGAATATCTTTTGGAATATCCACAAGTACCGGACCCGGTTTGCCGGTCCTTGCAATATGAAACGCCATTTTTAAAATCCGGCCCAGATCGTTACGGCTGCGTACCGTTACGCCATATTTGGTCACAGACTGCGTCATACCAACGATATCCACTTCCTGAAACGCATCGTTTCCAATGAGTCCCAGCGGCACCTGGCCGGTAATGCACACCAGCGGAATACTGTCATAATGCGCATCCGCCAGTCCGGTAATAATATTCGTAGCTCCCGGGCCGCTTGTAACGAGGCAGACGCCGACTTTTCCGGATGCCTTCGCATAGCCTTCCGCTTCAAAGATCAGTCCCTGTTCATGCCTTGGCAGGACGACCTGGATATCCTCCTGTTTATACAATTCATCAAAGATATCCGTAACCATTCCGCCTGGATATCCAAATATCGTATCCACGCCTTCTTCCCGCAGCGCTTTTACAAATAATTTTCTTCCTGTTATATCCATGGTTCCTCCCCTTTGCTTATTTTTTTATATATTTGCGAAAATAATAAATAATATCAAAATACGTCTGCTCTTCACTCTCCGCCGCCAGCTCCCATTCCGGCAGACGGTCCAGATTCGGCGCATATGCATCCGCACTGTATGCAAAATCGATTTTTGTCACATATGCCGTGCTGCATTCGTCCAGCAGCTGACGATAGACGCTTGCGCCCCCTATTACAAATACATCGTCCGTATGATATGATTTTAACTGCTGATGCAGCTCGTCTGTCGAATGAACAACGACCGCGCCAGGCGCCTGATACTGTCTGTCATGTGTCAGTATGACGTTTACCCGCTGCTTCAAAATACCATTTGGAAGACTTTCGAACGTCTTTCTGCCCATAACGACTACTTTTCCTTCCGTTCTTTCACGGAACAGCCGCAGATCGTCCGGAATCCGAACCAGCAGCTGATTGCTGCTGCCAATTCCCCAGTTCTCATCTGCTGCAACGATTACATTCACGGCAAAGCCCCTTTCTTTCAGTCTGACTTTCGTTTCGTTCTCTTTTTATATCTGCGCGTCGTCGATCGCTTTTCCAATATCGTGCCGCATATATTTATTCTCAAATGTTACCCAGCCGACCGCTTCGTATGCCTTTTGACGCGCCTGCTTTAAATCTTCCCCTTTCGCCGTGATGCCCAGCACACGACCGCCGTTTGTCACAATTTTCCCATCTTTTTGCGCCGTCCCCGCATGAAAACAGTAATAATCCTCTCTCGAATCGAACGCGTCCAGCCCTTCGATCGGATAACCTTTCTGATAAGCGATCGGATAACCGTCGGACGCAAGCACAACGCATACCGCTGCATTCTGTTCAAACTCCAGCTGTATATCATCCAGCCGTCCTTCCACGCACGCTTCCATCACGTCGATCATATCGTTTTTCATACGCGGCAGCACTACCTGCGCCTCCGGATCGCCAAATCTGGCATTGTATTCGAGTACTTTCGGTCCGTTGTCTGTCAGCATCAGTCCAAAGAAAATTACGCCGGTAAACGGCCTGCCTTCGTTAGCCATTGCGTCCACAGTCGCCTGATAAATATATTTTTTGCAAAACGCATCCACTTCGTCTGTATAAAACGGACTCGGCGAAAACGTACCCATACCGCCGGTATTTAGTCCCTGGTCTCCGTCTTTCGCCCGTTTATGGTCCTGTGCGGAGCTCATAATCTGAATGGTTTTTCCATCGGTAAAAGACAGTACCGACACTTCCCGTCCGGTCATAAACTGTTCCACCACCATCCGGCTGCCGGCATCTCCAAATTTCTTTTCTTCCATAATCGTCTTTACGCCTTTTTCGGCTTCTTCATACGTATGACAGATCAAAACGCCTTTGCCAAGCGCCAGACCATCCGCTTTTAAAACGATCGGCATTTCGGCTGTTTTCAGATACTCCAGCGCGGCATCCTTATCGTCAAAGGTTTCATACGCAGCCGTCGGAATGTTATATTTTTTCATCAGATCTTTGGAAAATGCTTTGGAACCTTCTAAAATCGCGGCATTTTTACGCGGCCCAAACACCTTTAATCCGCGTTCTTCAAATACGTCCACAATACCGCCGACTAACGGATCGTCCATGCCGATAATGGTAAAATCCACTTCCTGTTCTTTTGCAAACGCAGCCAGTTTCTCAAACTCCATCGCTGCAATCGGAACACATTCCGCAATCTGCCCGATGCCGGCGTTACCAGGCGCACAGTAAATTTTATCTACCTTCGGACTTTTCGCCGCGCAAAGCGCAATCGCATGTTCACGTCCGCCGCTGCCTACAATTAAAACCTTCATATTTCAATCTCCTTTTATTATTAAAATACTTATTTTCATTTTGTCTGCACGGTTGTCTCTGATAACAACACTTTTCCCTGCGAAACCGTAACTTTACCGTTCGCTATCAGGCCGACCGCTTTTGGTAAAATCTTCCACTCTGCCTGTTCCATCACTCTTTGCTGCAACAGCTGTGGCGTATCATCCTGTTTTACTTCGACCGCCTGCTGGAGAATAATCGGCCCGGTATCCGTCCCCTGATCTACAAAGTGCACAGTTGCTCCGGTCAGCTTCACTCCTCTGGCAAGTACGGCCTCATGCACTTTTAACCCGTAATATCCCGCGCCGCAAAAAGACGGAATCAGCGACGGATGGATATTAATGATACGATTCTGGTACTTTTGTATGAGTATTTCGGGTAAAATCACAAGATAGCCAGCCAGTACAACCAGATCTGCCTCTTCCTGCTCCAGCGTCTGTATCAGACTCCTGCCAAACGCTTCTTTGTCGGCATAATCCTTCGGTGCGATACAGCAGTGTTTGATCTTGTGCTTTCTGGCGCGTTCCAGTGCAAACGCATCCTCTTTATTACTGATTACAAGCACAATCTGCGCATTCAAAACGCTGCCTGCATCGATCGCGTCCATAAGCGCCTGCAGGTTTGTTCCTCCGCCGGATACCATGACTGCCACTCTTAACATAACGTCACTCCCTTTTCTCCCTGAGACACCTCGCCGATCACCCAGGCCTGCACTCCTGTCTCTGCGGCCGCTTCGACTGCCTTTGCCGCCTGCGCCGCATCCATTGCCAGTACCATGCCAATCCCCATATTAAACGTATTGTACATCATCTGCTCCGATACGTTCCCCTTTTCTGCCATCAGCCGAAAAATTTCCGGGACCGGATAGCTGTCCTTTCGAATCTGCGCATGTACCCCGTCTACAAGCATACGCGGTACATTTTCATAAAAACCGCCGCCTGTAATATGGCTGCAGGCTTTGATCGTAACTCCCGCTTCTTTGATCTGTCTTAACGTACGCACATAAATACGCGTCGGCACAAGAAGCGTCTCTCCCAGGGTCTGCCCCAGCTGCGGATAATACGTATCCAGCGCCTTTTTATTATCTGCATTTTTTTCCTGATTTAAATCAAAAATCTGACGAACAAGTGAAAAACCGTTCGAATGTACTCCTGAAGATGCCAGACCCACGAGCGCATCCCCCGCTTTCAAATCCCTGCCCGTCAGGATATCTTTCTCATCCGCTACCCCTACCGCAAATCCGGCAAGATCATATTCATCCTGCGGATAAAATCCCGGCATCTCGGCCGTCTCTCCGCCGATTAACGCCGCTCCCGCCTGTCTGCAGCCTTCTGCCACGCCGCTTACAATCGATTCTATTTTATCCGGATAGTTTTTTCCACATGCAATATAGTCAAGGAAAAATAACGGCTCACCGCCTGCACATGCAATATCGTTGACACACATCGCCACACAGTCGATACCGACCGTATCATGCCTGTCCATTAAAAAAGCCAGCTTTAATTTCGTACCGACGCCATCCGTTCCGGAAACGAGCGTAGGTTTCTCCATATTTTTAAACGCTTCCATTGAAAAGGCGCCGGAAAAACCGCCCAGATTCGTCAGTACCTCTGGCCGCATCGTACTCTGTACGTGTTTTTTCATCAACTCTACGGACTGATACCCCGCTTCAATATCCACTCCAGCATTTTTGTAATCCATGTTTTTTCCTCCTGTTTTTTGTAAGTGCGTCACAATCCAGCCATTTCTGAGCATAAACTGCAACTCAGGTCATCTGCCTCTTGTCATAATGCCACATCTTTGAAAAAATTTCAAGTGTTTCGCAAATGCTGGTATCATGGCGATATCCTTTTCGTTATTATGCACGGACAGAGGGGGCTTGTTGTCGTGATTCGGGTGATATTTAACGTAAGTTCAGGGTAATTTTATGTGGCTACGCGGACGTGTGCATGACAGCCCAAAGGGGCCCTGGAGCGGGCAGCCCCCTGCCGCCGGTTCCAGGTTCCTGCCAGCGGTCACGGGCACGTCCGCGCAGCCACTTACCCAGGCACTCGTTTTCAAAAAGATGTAACCTTTTCAGGCATATACCGTATACTATATGAAATCCAGATACAGAGGTCTTTTTTATGAATCTGAAAAGACATCTTCTCCCACTTCTCATTATCGTCACGCTGGTCGGATGCATGCTGACTGGATGTGGTCAAAAAGACGCTGCGCAAAAATCGCCTTCTGAACGTCTGCCTTCTAAAAATGTGTCGTCCAAAGATTCCCCTTCTGACGAAGCGCTCACTGCCGTCACGTTAAATGAGGTCGCCCACTCGATCTTTTACGCGCCGATGTATGTGGCCATCGAAAACGGCTATTTCAGGGAAGCCGGCATCGATCTGAAACTGGTTACCGGATTCGGTGCCGACAAAGTTATGGCAGCCGTTCTTTCTGGTGAAGCTGACATCGGGTTTATGGGGCCGGAAACGACTGTGTATACTTATAATGAAGGATCTGCAGATGCGGTCGTAAATTTCGCACAGCTGACGCAGCGTGCCGGTAACTTTATTGTGGCAAGAGAAAAAAATGATCGTTTTAAACTGACAGACTTAAAAAGCGCTGAAGTACTGGGCGGCAGAGCTGGCGGGATGCCGGAAATGGTATTTGAATACGTATTAAAGAAAAACGGCATCGAGCCATCTGAGGTACGCATCGATCAGAGTATCGATTTTGGCTCTACCGCAGCAGCTTTTTCCGGTGGAAAAGGAACTTATACTGTAGAATTTGAGCCGGCTGCAACCGCTTTGGAACAGGAAGGAGCCGGTTATGTCGTAAGTTCTGTAGGCGTGGAATCCGGCTATGTGCCATATACCGCCTTTAGCGCAAAGCAAAGCTATCTGGACAGTCATAAAGAGCTGATCCAGTCTTTTACCAGCGCACTGCAAAAAGGTATGGATTACGTAACTACCCATTCCGCCAGAGAAATTGCGTCGGCGATTAAAAATCAGTTTAGTGAAACCGACGCGGATACGCTGACACGCATCGTAGAGCGTTATCATCAGCAGGATACCTGGAAAAATGATCTGTTGTTTTCGCAGGACAGCTTCGATCTGTTGTTAAATATACTGGAAGACGCCGAAGTGATTACAAAACGTCCGCCTTATGATGCGCTCGTTACGACCGAATACGCGAAAAATGCGAAAAAATAAACAAAAACTTTGCAGCGGACCTTTCGTTCCGCTGCAAAGTTTTGTTACCACAGCTCTGCCAGTTCATAGATAAGATGTTCGGTCTTTTCCCAGCCAAGGCACGGATCTGTAATGGACTTTCCATAACAGTGTCCGCTGACGCTCTGTGCCCCGTCTTCGATATAGCTTTCGATCATCAGCCCTTTCACGAGCCTGCGAATCTCCGCGGATACTTTACAGCTATGCATAATATCCTTGCTTATTCTGATCTGCTCCAAATAATTCTTTCCGGAATTGGAATGATTCGTATCGATAATCACTGCCGGATTTGCCAGCTCCTTTTCTCCATACAGCTCGATAACATGCTGCAGATCTTCGTAATGGTAATTGGGTATATTGCGCCCAAACTTATCTACGTAACCGCGTAAAATTACATGGGTATAAGGATTCCCTTCTGTCTTTACTTCCCATCCGCGATAAATATACGTATGGCTGCACTGTGCCGCAATAATGGCGTTCATCATTACGCTCAGATCGCCGCCCGTCGGATTTTTCATGCCGACCGGAATGCCTACGCCGCTGGCAGTGAGACGGTGCTGCTGATCCTCTACTGACCGCGCGCCTACCGCTACATACGAGAGCAGATCGGACAAATACCTGTGATTTTCCGGATAAAGCATCTCGTCCGCACAGGTAAATCCGGTTTGCTGTACTGCACGGATATGCATCTGGCGGATTGCGATGATCCCTTTTAACATATCCGTCTCTTTTTCCGGATCCGGCTGATGCAGCATACCCTTGTAGCCGACGCCGACGGTTCTTGGTTTGTTCGTATAAATACGCGGAATGATAAAAATTTTATCCGCAACCGCATCCTGGACTTTGCGCAGTCTTGAAATATAATCGATCACCGCGTCCTCATGATCGGCGGAACACGGCCCGATAATCAACAGCAGCCTGTCGTCGGTTCCGTCAAAAATACGGCAGATCTGCCGATCCCGTTCTGCTTTTGTATCCATCACCTGCTGTCCCGCTGGAAACTGCTCTTTTAATTCCATCGGCGCCGGCAGCTTTCTTAAAAATTCCATTTTCATAATCGATTCATCCTCCGTTGATCTGTTGCTGCAGTTCATCATACTGCTTTCTGTCCGGCCTGTCAACCTCCCGGTTACCCTGCCATTTTCCGTCCGGCCTGCCGGATATCCGGCACTTTTTGCAGCACCGGATACAATAGCAGACTGATCGCAAGTCCGCTGACTCCCTGTATCACATTTGCCGGCACGCTGGCCGCGGCCCCTGGCCCGTATATTACATATTCACATAAGAAATATCCGCCGGCTACCAGTACGATATCGGCAATACCGCCCAGAATCACCGACACATAACAGCTTTTTGCCGTTCTGCCGATGTTTCGATACAGGAATCCTGCCAGACACGCGACCGCTCCCTTGATGACAAATGTGACCGGTACATATAAAAAATATCCGCCGATCAGATCAGCCATTGCGGAACCAATCCCCGCAGCCAGAAGTCCCCAGGCCGGGCCAAGAAAAACGCCGGCCAGAATGACCAGAGCATCGCCTGGGTGGATATACCCATTTGTCCCCGGCGTCGGAATGCGAATGGACATTGTAGCGACACAGGCAAGCGCGGCAAACAAAGCCGCCGTAACAAGTTTTTTCAAATTGGATTGCATAATGATAACCTCTTTTCTGTCAGTTTCCTAATAGCTTCTCCATTAATGTATGCCAAATCTGTCCTGATTGAAATAGCCAATAATCAAATAATCAGTCAGGCCAGTTTGTAAAGCGGCGGATAAATTCGACATATACTTCTGGATTTATCCATCGACCTGTGCTATAATCATAAAAATAAATAAAAATACGTACTGCAAAACGTACCCTGTCTGCGTTTTGCAGTATTTTTTGAGGATAAAAACATGAAAATAACAATTTGCGACGACAGTATGAAGGATTTGATCACACTAGAAAGCCTGCTTGAAAAATACAAAGAATTAAATCCAAATGCAGACTTTCAGGTGGAAAAATTTTCAAATTCCTCAGAACTACACAAAAAAATTCAAACAAAAGAACTGGCGGATATTTATATCCTGGATATTCTTATGTCCAAAACGACCGGTATCGACCTTGGCAATGAAATTCGCAAAATCAGCAGTGATAACGCGATTATTTACATTACCTCGTCCGATGATTTTGCACTCGACGCGTTCCACATTCATGCCGTAAGATACCTGTTAAAGCCGGTACAGGCAGCGCAGTTTTTCGAGGCCCTGGATTTTGCCTTTTCTTATGCAGATCTGAAAAAAGGACCGATGTATCCGATCAAAACGAAAAACGGACTGCAGTCCGTATCCTGTTCCAAAATCGAATACGTAGAAAACGCTTCCAGAATGCTGAACGTTCATCTGACAGACGGCAGCGTTATTACAAGTATTTTTATTCGTAAATCATTTGAGGAAGAGCTGGGCAAGCTGATTCATAACCAGTGTTTTATGCAGGTACATAAGTCTTTTCTGATTAACTTCAATCATGTGAAAAAGCTGGAAGGCAGCAGCATTATTATGAGCAGCGGGGCCAATATACCTGTGAGCAAAAAAAATATATCCAATGTAAAAAGACAATATCTGCTATTTGTATCCGGACAGTATCAGTAGGAAAACCGGACAGGAAGGAACGTAATGGACTATTTTAGCAATTTTTCGTATGCCATCAGCCATGGTTTTTTAATGATCTTTCTATACCTTTTTATCACACATCGATACCGTGCGTTTACGACGCAGCTCATCTGTTTTACCTCCTTTGTCCTGCTGACCGTAACAGACTGTATCAAACTAAACATGTTCCCAGACAGTGATCTGTGCTATTTTTTCGTAACGATCCTCCAGATTATACTTACGCAGTCCACCGGTATCCTGATATCCAAAAAGCGAAATATGAAAGTACTGTTTATGGGACTGAGCGCTTCCAATTATGTCATTATCGGAAGTGTTCTTGCCGCTGTCGTCTATATTTATACAGGAGAAAAGGTTCCGGCTCTTGCAGGGAGCTTTATCATTCATGCCGTACTGCTTTATATTTTGTGCAGACATCTGCGGCAGCTCTGGCTGCGGCAATACGAAAAGGAATATGCAAAAGGCTGGTGGAAGCTATGCATGATTCCCGTATTTTTTTACTGCAGCTTTTCATGTATCGCATTTTTTCCACGCACACTCTATGAATATCCTGAAAATATCCTGGGTATTTTATGTCTCGTCGTAACGATGTCTGTTTCGTATGTCGTGGTACTGCAGTATGTAGAAAACGAAGCAAACCAGAAAAACATCTATTTAAAAAATATCCTTTTTGAATCCTATATCAAGGGTCTGGAAAACCAGTTTTATCTGGTCGAACAATCCGAACAGAACCTGAAAATACTACGGCACGATATGCGTCATTTTTCCAGTATGATCAGCCATCTGCTCGATCAGCAGGAATACGATGAAATCCGAAAAACGCTGCATTATATCGACGATGTAACCGATGAAAACAAAATCGTCAAATACTGCAATAACCTGATGGTAAACACTATCGTTTCCAAAATGATGAAACGGGCGGATTCCTTTCATGTCAGAGTAAATCTGGACCTTGCAGTAGAAAGAGATCTTCCGGTGAATAATTATGAATTTACCGCCGTGATCGCAAATCTGTTCGAAAACGCGCTGATCTGCGTAAAAGATTTTACGGCGGACAAAAGACAGACAGATATTATCATTCACTGTTCGGACAGGCAGCTGTTTATACAGACAAAAAATGCATACGAAAAAGAAATTATCTTTGATTCGCAGACGGGACTGCCGAAAAGCGACAAAGGCGCAAATCACGGACTCGGTATGCAAAGCGCGCTGGCGTTTTCAGAAAAAATCGGCGGTACCATCGACTGTTTTTGCGAAGACGGCCTGTTTCATCTTATTTTATTTGCAAAACTGCAATAAAACTACATATGGTATGTTGAAAAATGGTATTTTTTTGCGAAAATTTAACGCTTACTTCCAAATCAGAAATTGATATAATCAAAACATGATACCCCATATGCTGAACACAGCAACAACCATAGAATAATGGAGGTTTCCATGCAAAAAACGTTTATCCGGCACGCATTTTTTATCATCACATCTGCAATACTTATTATATTTTTTATCAATTTTCTGCTTACGCTTCGTACGCTGAAAGCCCAGCAGTTCAACACCTTTTATACCAAATCCGAACAGGTCGTTCACACACTGGAAACGAACCAGGAAGAGCTGTCCATCCTGCAGGAAAATCTGGACGAAGACTATCTGACAAGAGCCAAAGCAGCCGCTTATATCTTCGATAACCAGCAGGACGTCATCAAAGACGTAAAAGAAATGCGGTATCTGGCACAGCTTTTAAACGTGGACGAACTCCATGTCATCGATGAAAACGGAATTATCGTATCCGCATCCATCTCCAGATATGTCGGGTTCGAAATGGCCGCTTATGATCAGTCAAGACCCTTTCTGGCGCTGCTGGACACAGACGATGAAAACGCCTTTCTGATTCAGGATGCGCAGCCAAACGCCGCCGACCAAAAGATTATGAAATATATCGGCGTTCCGAGAAAAAAAGACAAGGGAATTGTTCAGGTCGGATTTAAACCTACGAGACAGTTAGAAGCCGAATCCAGAAATACTTATGAATATATTTTTTCCCGGTTTCCTACCGATGCAGACGAGGAGCTGTTTGCGGTCGACCGCAGCACCGGCGAGATTCTGGGCCACTCTTCGGGCATCGAACGTGAATTCAGCGATGAATATTACCAGCCAGACGAGCTGTCCGAATGTGCAGACGGCGCCTACAAAAAAGACGTGAACGGTAAGATTATGTACGTTGCCGCACGGGAATACAACGATATATTCATCTGCTTTGCCATTCCTTTAAAAGTATTGGTAAATCAGATGTTAAACCATGTCCTGCGTACCCTGTTTTATCTGCTGCTCGTGGAAGCGCTCGTGATCGCGCTGTTAAATTATCTGGTCAGCCAGCAGGTGATCAGCGGCATCCATCAGATTATGGATGATCTGACGGCGATTACAAACGGCAATCTGGATACGACGGTCACTGTCGGCGGCAATCTGGAAATGGAAGCGCTCAGCGACGGTATTAATACGATGGTAAAAAGTATTATCAGCATTTCTGACCGCATTTCCACGATTATTCAGATCAGCGGGGTTCCTCTGGCCGCTTTTGAATACAAACCCGGCGGGCAGCATGTATTTGTTACTTCCGGTCTGAAGGATCTTTTGGATATTCCTGACTGGAAAGCAAAAGAACTTTATCAAAACTCCCTGCTGTTTGACCGATATATTCATGATATTACAAGCCAGCCGTTACAGGGGGAATCGGATATTTTTCAGATTCATGAATCCCGATATATCCGCATTCACCTGTCCGAAGCTGCCGGCGCACATCTGGGCGTGATTACTGACGTTAGTAAAGATATGATGCAAAAGCGGCAGATGCTGTACGAGAACACGCACGATGCGCTGACCGGCCTTTATAAATACACGTACTTCAAACAAAAATCAGCCGAAATCCTGCAGACGATGGCCTTCGGCCATATTTGCGCGATCGTCATGCTGGACCTGGATCATTTCAAATCCATCAACGATACGTATGGTCATGATGCCGGCGATCACTATCTGCAGTCATTTGCGGATGTGTTAACTTCCATGCCGTCCGAACACTTTATCACCGCCCGGCGCTCCGGCGACGAGTTTTGCATGACGATTTACGGATGTGCGGAGCATGCAGATATTATCCGCCGTCTGGACGCATTTTATGAAACGCTGAAAAAACGCCGAATCCCCTTATCCGCTGATAAAACCAAAGTCATCAGCGCCTCCGCCGGCTTTTCCTGGACTCCTGACGCCGGCTGCAGCATCGACGTACTGTTAAGCCAGGCTGATGCCGCTCTCTACGACGTGAAAAGAAACGGCAAGGGAACCTATGCAGAATACCAGTCACCTGAAAATCCGGTATAAACAGCATACCTGTATCCGGTACACCAGCCTCTTTACCCAGAGCACGATTCCAAAGAGGCCGATGCCGTTATCTTTCGTACAATCGCCCGAATATCCAGCTGATCTGCTTCGATCGTAATATGCGCGTACTTTTCATATAACGGACAGCGAATATCCATAAGATCTGACAGCGTCTGCCCCTGCTCCATCACGACTCCTCTTTCATGCAGATCTCCAAGGCGTTCTTTCAGACTTTCATATGACAGCTTCAGATAAACGACGGTAGAGATTGCCTGCAGATGCCGCATCGCCTCTTCTCCAAATACAGCGCTCCCGCCCGTAGCAATTACAGTATTGGAAACGGATATTGCCGCGTTTATCTGATTCTCAATTTCCAAAAACCCTTTCTCCCCATGGAAAGAAATCAGCTCATGCAGTTTCTTTTTCGTCTGCTCCTGTATCGCCAGATCGCTGTCTAAAAAGCCATAGCCGAGCACTTTTGCCAGTACGACTCCAACCGTACTTTTGCCGGCTCCCGGCATACCGATCAGCGTAATATTATTGTGATTCATAATTCCCTCTTTTCTCTGATATAACGGAACTGTGTTCCAAAAACACTTTTTGTATGCGCTCACCCACACACCCGGGCGCACGCAATCACTATCATTATACACAAAAATACTTTCATGGCAATACAGCATTGCATTTTTGTACAAGATAGCATACAATAGAAAACAGATCGGGGAAGTACCACCACAACCGTAAAATCAAACGAAAACTGTTCAGGAGGAAACTATTATGAAACGCATCGGCCATTTTTTATTCAGTCTGCTGCCGCTGATCATTACCATTGTCCTGCAAAATCTGATCACCATCCCTATCTGTGGAATTGCCGCCATTGCGATCGTATTAAAAAATAACCGGACCGGAATCTCGTTCCAGGAACTGATCGACGAGCTGTTTGGTCTGTTATCGGACGGACCTTTTATTATTTTTCTATCCATGACCTACGCGATCGCCGCACTTGTTCTGTTTGGTTTCTGGTATAGAAAGAAACTGGCTCCGGCGCAGGAACGAGTCCCGGTAACATCCGCGTTCCATCCGTGGATCCTTCTGGCTCTGCTTTTATTGTCCGTCGGACTACAGTATGTAATCAGCTATCTGATGAACTTTATCGGTATGCTGCGGCCGGACTGGATGCAGTCTTACTCCGAGCTGATCGATACTGCGGGAATCGGCACGTTCTCGCCGCTTACGATTATTTATGCCATTTTAATCGCGCCAGTCTCCGAAGAACTGGTGTTTCGCGGCGTAACGTTTGGCTACGCAAAAAAAGCGCTGCCGGTAACCGGAGCGATCTGCCTGCAGGCAGTATTGTTCGGCATCTTTCATTTAAATATGATACAGGGTATTTATGCCGCTTTTTTAGGATTATTTCTCGGCTATTTGTGCGAAGCGGGCGGTTCCATCGCCATCCCGATCGTATTCCACGCGTTTTTTAATACGTTCGGGTCGTTTGCAAATGCCAGCATGTACTATCGTATCGAACAGCCGTTTTTCTTTTTGTTCTGGCTGACTGTCGGCGTATTGCTCACCTATGCAGGAATCTTCCTATTCCAGTACGGCATTACGGTTCGTGACCGGAAAGCAGGCAAAAACCAATCATGAGAAATGAAAAAGGAACAAACGATGCACAAAATCGGTATTTTATCAGACACTCACAATCTGCTCCGTCCATCTGTGGCAGACATTCTGCGCACCTGTGACATCATTCTGCACGCAGGAGATCTGCATACCAGAAAAATATTTGACGAGCTGTCAGCGATCGCGCCCGTTTACGCTGTCCGCGGCAACGCAGATAAAGAATGGGCCGCGTTTCTGCCGCAGTCGCTTTCCATCGAACTTTTTGGGGTGCGCATATTCATGATACATGACAAAAAACAGATACGGGAAGACATGCACGACAAAGATCTGATTATCTGCGGCCACTCTCACAAATACGAACAGCGGACAACGAACAGACAGATCTGGCTAAATCCCGGCAGCTGCGGTCACAGACGCTTTTCCCTGCCAGTCACCATGGCAGTGCTTACAGTACCGCAAACCGGTAAGTTTCAGATTGCACAAATGCATCCGGATACCGATCCTTCGGCATCCCAGACGCTGATTCCCAACAAAGATATGAAACAGATTGTACTCTGTGTCATGCAGCAGACAGATAAAGGAAAATCGGTCACAGAGATCGCCGGACATTGTAAGATTTCAGGCGAACTGGCAGAACAAATCTGCCGTCTGTATGTGACGCATCCGGGCGTAACTGCAGACGGCATTCTGGGTAAAATGGGGTTATAACGAAATTTTTCTGGATACGGACGCGGCGTTAACACCTTGCCAGTCCGTCCACACGCAGTACGACTCCGGAAATATAAGACGCCTTTTCCGATGCCAGGAATACGACTACATTTGCAATATCTTCCGGCTCTCCCATACGACGCAGCGGAATCTGGGCAATCATCGGTTCGATCACTTCTTTTGGAACGCCTGCATCATATACGTATTCGTAATGCCAGGCGCTGCCGCATTGACACAAGCGCTGGAAAAACATCCGGTCCGCAGCTCATTTTTCTGCGGCCGGATGCTTTCTATCTGTCAACGTATGGCTATGCTTCTGGTGTAACTCTCATTTCACGCACTGCCTTACGTACTTTTAATACCATCGAAGGAGCAACGGAAAGCTCATCCAGCCCCATCTTCATAAATTGTTCTGTCAGCTCCAGATCGGCGCCTAATTCTCCGCAGATTCCTGCCCATTTTCCATATTTATGAGCGCTGTCCACAACCATTTTGATCATTCGCAGGACTGCCGGATGATGCGAATCATAGAAATCATCCAGCTTCGCATTCTGCCTGTCGATCGCCAGCGTATACTGTGTCAGGTCGTTCGTACCGATACTAAAGAAATCTACCAGCTCCGCCAGCTCTTCGCTGACCATAACCGCAGCCGGCGTCTCGATCATAATACCCTGTTCCGGCATTTTATAAGGAATCCCTTTGGCTTCCAGCTCCTGACGCACTTCTTCTACAATTTCGTAAATCTTTTTCACTTCGTCTGCCGAAATAATCATCGGATACATTACAGACAGATTGCCAAATACAGCCGCCCGCAGCAGCGCGCGTATCTGCGTCTTGAAAATATCCGTCTGCTTTAAACAGATACGGATCGCACGATACCCCATCGCAGGATTATCTTCTTTTCCAAGATTAAAATAATCGACCTGTTTATCTGCTCCGATATCGAGCGTACGGATAATTACCTTTTTGCCTGCCATTGTCTGCAGTACCTGACGATACGCCTGGAACTGCTCTTCTTCTGTCGGGAAATCGCTTCTTCCCAGATACAAAAATTCGCTCCGGAACAGACCGATACCTCCGGCGTCATTTTCCAGCACATAGCCGACATCGCCGACGCTTCCGATATTTGCATAAATGTTAACTTTTTGTCCGTCAAGCGTTACATTTTCTTTTCCCTTTAACGTCAGCAGCATATGGGCTTTTTCGCGTTCTTCCTGGATTCTGCCCTCAACGGCTGTACGTACCTCCGCATCCGGTTCAAAAATAACCTTACTTTCAAATCCGTCGACAACGGCTTCCATACCGGTATGTATCTCGTCCAGATTCATCGGAACGCCGATCAGCGCAGGAATATTCATCATACGTGCCAGAATAGCGGTATGTGAATTTGTGGAACCATGCACAGTTACAAAACCAAGTATTTTTTCCTTATCCATCTGCACGGTTTCACTCGGACTTAAATCGTCCGCGACAATGATCGACGGCTCCATCGAGCTTAAGTCCGCGTCGCCTTCTCCAGCCAGATTGCGGACGAGACGTTCCGAGATATCTTTTACATCCGCAGAACGTGCTTTCATATAATCGTCGTCCATATTGGCAAACATCTCTGCAAAATTATCGCCGGTAATGGCAACGGCATATTCTGCGTTTACCATTTCTGTACGAATCATATTATATATCGAATCCAGATAATCGTCGTCTTCCAGCATCATCTGGTGTACTTCAAAAATTGCCGCGCTGGCTTCGCCTACCTCTTTTACCGCTTTATCATACAAAGCCTGCAGCTGTGCCTTTGCCTGCTGCCCTGCAGCGTCTACCCTGTCAATTTCTGCCTGCGCGTCTTCTACTTTTGTACGCTTAATCTGGACATCCTTATTTTTTAATACAAACACTTTACCGATTGTAATGCCTTTGTAAACTGACTTTCCTGAAAATTCAGTCATTTTTCTTTTTCTCCCTTCTTTCATAATGGTTACTTTTTTCTCAAATGTCATCAGTGTATCTATATTTTACAACGATTTTACGGCAGTTGCAACCTATTTTCATTTTTTTGACCTAAATTTTTCATAAAAACGACCGATATTCGTCAATATGACGGAATCTTATCGTTCCATTTTTGTAAAATATTTCTGATACGCCCATTGTGCAAGACAGCCGGACGCAATTCCCGTAAACACGCCTGCCAGCACATCGCTTGGATAGTGCACGCCTACATACAGCCTTGACAACCCAATCAAAACCGCCAGCACAAGCGCCGCCAGTCCCGCTTTTTTCGGCAGTCTTTTATACAGCACATATGCCGAGGCAAAAGAACTCCCCGTATGCCCGGAAGGAAAGGAAAAATCGACCGGCCTTGCGACAAGCGGCAGAAGCGCCTGATATGCGTCAAACGGCCGCATCCGGGCAACCAGATTTTTCAGCAGCAGATTATTTATCAGTAACGAGGCAAACAGCGCCAGAAAACTGATAAATCCTGCTTTGCGTGTCTTTTTGGAAACAAGCAGCAAAGCGGACAGCAAGATCCAGAAAATTCCCGCGTTGCCAAGACTCGTAATAAAAATAACGACCGGCGTCAGCCATGGCGTACGGATATGCTCCTGTATGTATAGTAAAATGCCGATATCTGTATTCGCTAATAATTCGATCATCTGATTCACTCCCTGAACTGTTTTATTATCTGAGTTTCGTTATCTGAGTTTCATTTATTATTATACTCTGCGGAAGACACGAAGTAAATATCCGAAACAAACATCCTGATATTGCAAATTTTCCATATGCTGATATAATAGAAGTACTAAACGCAATTCCAGGAGGTTTACCATGAGATACAAAGTATTATTAGTCGGCAACAATAAAGCAACTATTGAAGATATGTTCCTCCATGCAAACAACATTTTGGAATGCCAGAGCACTTCCAGTCGTTTTGACGATATTGTGTGTCATCTGAAATATTTTCAGCCGCACGTACTCGTCTACTGCATGCATAATGAAACCCGCGAAATAATGTCGCAGCTGGTTACGATCAAACATACAAAGCTGGAACGAAAAACGCCGTTTTTCCTTGTCGCAACACAGGAAGACAGTGACGAGATGCGCAGATTGTCCGCAGATTTTGCTGATGTCAGTCTGATAAAGCCAATCACCGCACTGCAGATTGCGGATAAGATTACCGAATACATAAAACGCAATCTTTCTATCCGGGAGGAAGAGCCAAAGCCTGCAGAACCAGTGCTGTCTGCAGAACATCAAAAGACGCAGGAGCTGCTCGACGATATCGATTCTCTGTTTGGAGCCGCGCCTGCAGCCAGCCGCAAGCATATTCTTGTCGTCGACGACGATTTCCGTATGTTAAAGCTGATCAAACGTTACCTGGACGATACTTACGATATTGCAACCGCGATTAACGGAAAAGTCGCGCTCAAATTTTTAGAAACAAAGATGACGAATCTGATCCTGCTGGATTATGAAATGCCGGGAGAAAACGGCCCCGCCATATTAGAAAAGCTGCGTGCCAATCCTTCTACCAGCTCGATACCCGTTATCTTTTTAACAGGCATTAACGACCGTAAAAAAATCCAGCAGGTACTCGCTTTAAAACCGCAGGGATACCTGTTAAAGCCTATCGATCATGATAAATTAGTAGAAGCCATTGAAAACACTCTCAGTTAATCAGACGCTAAAGGAAGGTTCGTTTTATGGAAGATACTTTGTTGTTAACTGACCTGATAGATATTTCCATCCTGCAGGAAATGCAGAATTCATTTTCAAAAATGACCGGTATTGCCGCTTATATTACAGATGTAGATGGAAATCATGTAACCGGATGCTCCTGTCAGTCAGATTTTTGTTCCAAATATACACGCGCGTCCGTAATCGGAGCAAAACGATGTAAAACCAGCGATATCAGCAATGCAAAACAAGCCTTTCATCAGGGCCGTACGATTTCCTACCACTGTCATGCCGGTCTGCGCAATTTTGCCACGCCGATTCTCGTAGGCGACCAGCTGATCGGCTGCTTTTTCGGCGGACAGTTCCTGGATACCGCATTTGATGACGCCAGAATCCGTCATATGGCAAACGAGCTTGGCATCGACCAGGAAGAATATCTGCGCGCATATCATTGTCTGCCGTACTTCCCTCGGGAGGAGCTCAATCGTGCCTCTTTGTTTTTACATACGATTACAAACGCATTATCCAGTATTGCCTATCACAATTATGTAATACTTCAGGAAAATGCCAAAATTAAACGAATTACAAATCTGAAATCCGATTTTCTCGCAAATATGAGCCACGAAATCCGTACGCCGATGAACGCCATTATCGGTATGGCCGAAATGGCTCTGCGGGAAGAGCTGACGATGACTGCGCGCGACTATGTCAGCCAGATCAAAAGTTCCGGCAAAAATCTGCTGATGATTATTAATGATATTTTGGACTTTTCCAAAATAGAGTCCGGTAAGATGGACATTACGATGGGCGAATACGAACCGATGTCCATGGTCAACGATGTGGCGAATATTATTATGTCCCATATTGGCAAAAAGCACGTGGAACTGATTCTCGATATCTCTCCGGACATCCCCTATGAATTGCTTGGGGACAGTCTGCGCATCAAGCAGATTTTTGTAAATCTTTCAAATAACGCCGTAAAATTTACGAAAAACGGCTACATTACTTTAACGATCGAACCGCTCGTAAAAAATGACGATGAGGTTATTCTCCGAGCGACGATACAGGATACCGGGATCGGTATAAAAAAAGCCGATTTGGAAAAGCTGTTCCAGTCCTTCCAGCAGTTAGACAGCAAACGCAACCGCAACCTGGAAGGCACCGGCCTCGGACTTGCCATCAGTCAGCAGCTGCTGCATCTGATGATGGGTACCATCAGCGTGGAAAGCGAATACGGCAAAGGATCCCGCTTCTCTTTTCAGCTGCCGCAGCGCATTACAAGCTCCCGGCCATGTATCTCGATCAAACATCCGCCGAAAGCTGCTGCAGGTCTGATTTCAGATCCGCTGATACACGCGCAGCTTGAGAAAGATATCCGGCGGCTGCACATCGATTATTATGCACTGTCATGTGAAGATGACCTGAGCCGTCTGGAACAGACTCCGGCAGAGTTTCTTTTTATTGATAAAACCTATTATACGGATACGGCAGAATCGTTTATTCAAAATCATCCTGACCTTACGGGAGTACTGCTTCTGGATTTTTATGACACCGGTTTCTGTCATTTTTTTCCGAATCTGCTGGTTTTGAAAAAACCTGTATATTCGCTGAATCTCGCGATGATATTTAATCATGAGAACGTCGATCGCAATTACAACAACGTAATGGACGAGGATTACGAATTTATCGCGCCTGAAGCCCAGATACTGATTGTAGACGACAATACCGTAAACCTGACCGTCGCGGACGGACTGCTGAAACCGCTGCAGCTGCAGATCGACACCGCGCAAAGCGGAAAGGAAGCGATCAAAAAAATTTCCATCAAGCATTATGACCTGATTTTTATGGATCATCAGATGCCTGATCTGAACGGAATTGAAACGACGCATATTATCCGCCGTTTTCATGAAGAATATGCGACGGTTCCAATTATCGCATTTACAGCCAACGCTTCTACAAAAATGGAAATGATGTTTTTAAACGAAGGCTTAAACGACTGCGTCGGCAAACCGTTTGAGCTGCGTATGCTGATATCCAAGCTCAAACGCTGGCTGCCAAAAGACAAAATTCAAAAAATAAGCGACGACTTTGAATTTCCATGCGAACCGCAGCCGCAGAAATGCTCTGTGTGCATCGAAGGACTCGATACGCAGGCCGCTTTAAAGCTGCTTGGCAGTGAAAAGCTGTTATGGGCCGTACTCAAAGATTATTATCAGGTCATCCGTAAAAAAGCAGAACGCATTAAACAGCTGGAACAAAAAGAAGATCTGAAAAACTACACGATCGAAGTCCATGCGTTAAAAAGCGCTTCCAGACAGATCGGCGCAACCGAATTATCTGCTCTGGCTGCCGACATGGAAAAAGCCGGAAACGCGGGAAATACCCAGCTGATTCATCAATACACCGGCTCGATGTTAGAACAGTATTTGCATTATGACCACATTTTAGCGCCATATTTTATGGAACAAAAACAAGAGTCCGACAATGGAATCGCCATTTCAGCCGAAATATTGCGGCAGTCCTTTTCTGCTCTGCGCAATGCGATCGAAGAGCTGGACATGGATCAGATGGAATCCGTCATACAGGAAATGGCGCCTTATCACTATGAAAACTGGCAGATGGATCTCTATATACAGCTGAAAAACGCTGTCGAAGAATTAGACGTCGACTCCTGTGAATCCATTCTTGCCGATTGGGAAAATAAAGAGGCCGAACATGGAATTAGAAAATAAATTAATCTTAATTGATTTAATCGACGCGGATACGCTCACGACCATTGAACAGGCGTTTTGTGAGATGACGGAAATGTCTGCCGGCATCTCGGACCCGCAGGGCGTACCGATTACTGCGCATTGCAATACAAGCGCATTCTGTCAGCTGATCAAAAATACTCCCGCCGGCCGCAAACGCTGCGAACGCTGCGACAAACAGGGAGCGGCAATGGCTCTGGAAAATCATGCGGCCGTTTTTTACCGCTGCCATGCAGGACTGATCGATTTTGCCGCTCCAATCTTTATCCAGGATCAGGTGTTAGGTATTTTTATCGGCGGGCAGGTGCTTGTGGAAACACCAGACGAAGAAACCGCGAAAAGACACGCAAAAGAAATCGGCATAAATCCGGAAGAATATTTGTCGTATCTGTGCCGCGTTCCAGTCGTTTCTGAGGAACAGATTAACGACGCCGCGGAATTTTTATATGCGCTTTCCAATATCTTATCCAACATCGGCTGCAGCCGCTATAAAATACTAAAATCCAATCTGGAGCTGGAACAGGCGACGCAGTCCAAATCCGATTTTCTCGCAAATATGAGCCACGAAATCCGCACGCCGATGAACGCCATTATCGGCATGTCGGAAATGGCCATGCGCGAGCCGCTCTCTCCGGCCGCCAGAGACTATATCAACCAAATCAAGACTGCCGGACAGACACTGTTAACGATTATCAACGACATTCTGGATTTTTCCAAAATTGAATCCGGAGCTATCGATATCCATGAAACAAAGTATTCGCCGGTAAGCCTGATCAGTAATATTGTAAATGCCATTACAACCAGAATCGGAACAAAAGACGTTGAATTTATCGTAGATATACTGCCGGATCTGCCGGAAGAGCTTTTTGGCGATCCGATCCGTCTGAATCAGATTATCCTGAATCTGACCAACAACGCGGTCAAATTTACCAGACACGGACAAATCCGGTTAAAAATCGACTATGCAATCGAAGACCAGGATCGTATGATCCTTCAGGCCGCCATCGAAGACACCGGAAGCGGCATTCGTAAAGCGGACATTGACAAGCTGTTCGACGCTTTTCAGCGTGTCGATACCAATACTACCTATCGAATCGAAGGAAGCGGACTTGGTCTTGCGATTACCAAACAGCTTTTGTCACAAATGCACGGCGATATTCAGGTAGAGAGCGAATACGGCGCCGGCAGCCGCTTTTCCTTTACGCTGCCGCAAAAAATCATTAAAAATAAGTCCGTCGCCGTCGTGAAACATCCAAAGACGATCAGTTCCGCCGGACTCATACAAAACCAGTATGTCGCCAGCCAGCTGCAGCTGGACATCGAGCGATTGGGCGTATCTTATCTGCCCGTCGATTCGGAACAGGATCTTTCTTTACTGCACCGGTATCAGATCAATTATTTATTTATCGAACACGCCATGTTTTCTGATGAAGCAGAAAAATTTATACGCGCACATCCAACGATCACAGCTGTGCTGTTAATCAGTTACCAGACGATTCTGGAAACGGATATCCCAAATCTGCTCGTCGTAAGAAAGCCGCTTTACGCCATGAATATTGCAGACATTTTCAATCAGGAGCTATTTTCAGATTCTGCGAATGAAAATGAAAATCCGTTCGATTTTATCGCGCCGGATGCAACCATTCTGATTGTGGACGACAATTCCGTCAATCTGACCGTTGCCGCCGGTCTGCTGGAACCGCTGCAAATGCAGATCGATACCGCGCTCAGCGCGCAGGACGCGATTGAAAAAGTAGCCCGTCATACTTACGATCTGATTTTTATGGACCATATGATGCCAGAAGTCGACGGCGTCGAAGCGACTCATATTATCCGTCGTTTTTATACAAACTATGATCACGTACCGATTATCGCATTATCTGCCAATGCCGTAGACGGCGCGGAAAAGCTGTTTTTAAGCGAGGGCATGAATGATTTTGTGCCAAAGCCAATTGAATTAAGCGTCATTTTATCCGCACTGCGCCGCTGGCTTCCAAAAGACAAAATAAAGCCTGTGACGCCTCAGGCTGCTGCAGCTCCGGGTCAGACACAGTCTGTTCATATTGAAGGTCTTGATATACAGGCCGCTTTAAAGCTGCTCGGAAGTGAAAAACTGTTCTGGGAGGTGCTGGAAGACTATTACAAAGTCATTCGTAAAAAAGCCGCTTATATTCAGGAGCTGGAACAGGCTGAGAACTGGAAAAATTATACGATTGAAGTCCATGCGCTGAAAAGCGCTTCCAGACAGATCGGCGCTTTAAAACTGTCTTTCCTTGCCGCCCGTATGGAGCAGGCCGGCAACGAAGAAGACGCGGCGCTTATTCATAAACATACCGGAGAAATGCTGCAGCAATATCTCGCTTTTGATACGCTCCTTGGAGAGTATTTTAAAAAAGAAGACGACGTTTCCAAAGACGTCTGTCTGCCGCTGGCAAAGTCTGAAGACCTGCGGCAGTTTTTTGCCATGCTGCGCACTGCTTTTGAAAATCTGGATATGGATCAGATGGAGGAGGCCATCGATACCATGAAGCAATATTCTTATGCCAGCGATCAGCAGCCATTGTTTGAACAGCTGTGCGGCGCTGTCTCAGAAATCGATACGGATGCGAGCGAAGATATTTTAAAAATGTGGGAAACCAGATTATAACTATCAGATAACAAAAACTGTTTTTCAAACGCTGCACCTGGCCGGGACCGGCTGGATGCAGCGTTTTCAGATATCATCATCGACGGGCTTGCCGTCGTGTTCTGCCAGAATGCTGCGTGTTCAGACACAATTATCCACGCAGCTGCCGGTTTTATTCTGCCAGCAGCTGCTTTACAAGTTTTACGCAGTCCGCCGCATCTTTGGAATACCCGTCTGCTCCGATCTCCTGTGCGAAATCAGACGTTATTGCGGCGCCTCCGATCATAATTTTCCCTGTATATTTTTTTTCTTTCGCAAGCTGTACCACATCCTGCATACGCATCATCGTCGTCGTCATCAGCGCGGACAGTCCGATAATTGCGGCACGTTCTTCTATCGCCGCAGATACGATTGTTTCAGCCGGAATGTCTTTCCCAAGATCGATCACCCGGTATCCGTAATTACGCAGCATCAGTACTACCAGATTTTTGCCGATATCGTGAATATCTCCTTCCACGGTTGCCACGACGATCGTCGCTGCCTCGTCTTCACTGCCGCTGCGCTGTATTTTTGGTTCCAAATACCCGATCGCCGTTTTCATGGCATTTGCACTGGCAATCAGCTGCGGAAGAAAATACTTTTGCGCATTGAACAGTTCTCCGACTTCATTAATCGCCGGAATCAGATACTGATCGATGATCTGCTCCGGCCTGTGGCCATGCGATAGTTCTTCTTCTGCATACGAGACAATGCTGTTTTTCTCTCCATGCAGCACGGCACGATATACCGCGTTGGCACGAATGGTTTCCTTTACGTCAGATGCAGATTCGGACCGGGACAAATTTCCGCTATCTGCCTGCGCTGTCTTTGTCTGATTTTCCGCGCCGTTTTCAGGCAGACGCTTTGCCTGTTCCTGTTTTTCCCTCTCCGTCTTTTGCTGATAAGACTGTATCCGGTTAATATACGCCAGATCTCCGCCTTCCTTGTTCATCAAAAGGTCTGCGGCTGCCGCCGCATTCATCAGCAGATCCTGCGACGGATTGGCAATGGCCATCGAAAGACCGTTTGCAATGGCCATCGATAAAAACGCCGTATTCACAAACAGCCGTTCCGGCAGACCAAACGAAATATTGGATAAGCCGCATATCGTTGCCAGTCCAAGCTCCCTGCTGCAGTAGCGAATCGTATCGAAGCATTCCAGCGCCGCCTTTGGATTGGCGCCAACCGTCGCAACCAGTCCGTCCACTACAATATCTTCCTTAACAAATCCCAGAGAATACGCTCTTTCCAAAATCGTATGCACAATCTTACGTTTCTCTTCTTCTGTCTTCGGAAGTCCCTGATCCGATAACGGAAGTAAAATAAACATGGCTCCATACCGCCTTGCAATTGGCAGCAGCCGTTCAAACTTGTCTTTTTCCAGCGAAATGGAATTAATCAGTGCACGGCCCGGATAAATACGCAGCGCAGCCTCTATGACTTCGATATAGCTGGAATCGATACAAAGCGGACAATCCACAGCTGTCGTCACTTCATATACCGCTTCTATCATCATCTTCTTTTCATCGATGCCGTTCATCCCCATATTGATATCCAGTATGGCAGCGCCGTTTTCTTCCTGCTCTCTGGCCATGGTACGTACCAGCTCCAGATTTCCTTCCCGCAGCTGGGCCTGCAGCTTTTTCTTACCGGTTGGATTTATACGCTCTCCCACTACCTGGAAACTGCCGTTTGGAATAATCTCTGTCACTTTCCGCTCAGAAGTCAGTACACGTCTTCGCTCTGTGCGAATCTCACGGCATTTGAAGTCTTTCACCGCTTCTGCCAGCGCCTGAATATGCGCCGGTGTCGTCCCGCAGCAGCCGCCTACGATAGCAGCTCCGGCTTCGACCAGCTTTCTGCCAGCTTCTGCAAATTCCTGCGGACTTGTCTTGTAGACCGTTTTGCCGTCCTCCAGCTGCGGCAGTCCGGCATTGGGCTTGGCCAGAATCGGAACGTTTGCATACGCATACATCTCTTCTACAATTTCAACCATTTCCAAAGGCCCCGTCGAGCAGTTCAGTCCTACGGCATCGACGCCAATCCCCTGGAGTACGATAACGGCCGTCTGCGGATTCGTCCCAAACAATGTACGGCCGTCCGCTTCAAATGTCAGACTCGCCATAATCGGAAGCGGACATACCTCCTGAATGGCAAAGACCGCCGCTCTCGTTTCCTGCAGACTCATCATCGTCTCTATGACAAACAAATCCACGCCTGCCTCATACAATACGCCTGCCTGTTCCTTATAAATCTGTACGAGCTGTTCAAATTGCAGATCGCCCTGCGGATAGAGCTGTTGTCCCGTCATCGTAAGATCGCCGGCTACATACGCCGCACCGTCCGCCGCTTCTTTTGCAAGGCGGACGAGACGGGTATTCATCTGTTCCAGCTGATCCTGCAGTCCGTATTCTGCCAGCTTGATACGATTTGCCGTAAAGGTCGGCGCATAAATAATCCGAGCGCCAGCCTGCACATAACTGCGTGAAAGGTCACGCATCACATCCGGATGATCCAGTATCCACTGCTCCGGGCAGACATTCCCTGGCATTCCGGCTTTTTGCAGATTGGTTCCGGTCGCTCCGTCCAGAATCACTGCGCCATGATTGATCAGATTTCGAAATTCCTGTTTTGTCATATTTTATATCTCCCGTCCGTCCTGTGTTTATACGTTTCCTGTTTCGAATTTTTTCCTTATTTATTTGTGCCTGCTAACTGTTACTTTCCATATTATTTTTAATTTCTGCCTGCTTTTCTATTTTTTCTATTTACTTCTGGTCTTTGCTGACGCTTTTATTCTTCTTTGCCGCTTATTTCCAGTCTTCTTTACTACTTGCTTCTATTTTTCTTTACTGCCTGCTTCTATTTTTCTTTGCCTCTTGTTTCTTTCGTTTTTTCGTACTCTTAATATTTTAAATCTGATTGCTGTTTCTTAAAAATTGTACCTTTAATTCCGCCATCTTCCAGTCTTCTTCTGTATCAATATCCTGCACTTCATATTCGGAACAGATCATTGGGCAGATTTTGCCATGTACTCCCCGATGCTTTAAAAAACCAGCGGTCTGAAAAAAGTAAAACTGACCGGCATCGTGATACATTTTTTCCAGATCCTGCGACCTGGCATTTTTAAATTGCTCCCATTTATAACGCAGACACTGCTCATCCGATAACACATAAGCTCTTTGCGGCGGAAAGGAAAACGGTACAACCGGAAGTACCTGGGCATAATCGTTTTCACAAATCAGCTGCATCGCTTTTTTTAACTTGTCTGTCGTAATAAACGGATTCGTCGGATACAGGCAGGCCATATAATCAAATGTTTTTCCCATTTTTTCATACTCCTGCAGCACCTCTGTCAAAACGTCGGCAGTCGTCGCAAAATCCCCTGACGTTTGCGCGCTTCGTAAAAAAGGCACCGACGCCCCGGCTGACCTGGCCATTTGCGCAATTTCCTCATCATCCGTAGAAACCATAACCTCGTCAAAAATACCCGATTCCAACGCTGCCTCTATCGGATATAGAAGAATCGGCCTCCCAAGAAACGGTTTGATATTTTTTCTGGGTATTCTCTTACTGCCCCCGCGTGCAGTTATAATTGCGATCGTTTTCATATTTATCCTGTCCTCCAGACTCATGAAATAGTGTCCGTTACGGCAGAAGTATATCACTTCGTTTCGTATTATTCAACCTTATTTTCTTCTGAAACACGATGCAGACGCAGCTACGGTTACTGTTCCCACCAGGACTTTGCACTCGCTGCAAAGTCCGTAAGAATGCGTAACATATGCCAGG
>CAJTMV010000028.1 GCA_910577225.1 uncultured Eubacterium sp.
TTACGGAGCAGGGAAAGAAGCTGACCGCCAAAGTGGACGGGCAACAAAAGCAGATTAGCCACTTGACGGATAAGGTCATGGAGCAGAGCGACACCATAGACCGATTGCAGGAAAAAGCGTCTGATTTGGGGCGTTTGGAGCGTCATTTCGGCAGGGAACAGGTACAGTCGATAGTGGAACGGTCAAAGGCATTGGAACAGACAGAACGGGCAAAGAAACGCCCGAAACGTGCCTTTGAAATGAGCCGATAGGAAAGAGAGGATTGATTTGATATGACAGATATGGAGAAAAAAGTTATGATACGGCTGTGCGCTAAAATTGCAGCAGAAACAGACCTTTACGAAACGGACAAGGAAGTACAAAATCTGATAGACTGGGTATGTTTGTCGGAGCAGATAAAGGAAAACAATAATACAATCCGCAATCTGACCGGGGAATATAAAAAGATTGAGCCGGATTGCCGGGAGGGAGTACGGGCGCAGTTGGAGCGAATGAAAGAAATTTGCAAAGAGCGCAATAATCTGTACGAAAAGCAGAATGACTTGAAGGGGCAGAAGTGGAAGATTGAGAAGTCGTTCGAACGATAAAAAATATGGGGTGTGGCGATTGCTGCGCCCTATATTTCTGTGGAAAATAGAGAATAAAAGTGATATAATTTATGTAATGAATTTAAGGAGAAAAGGGCATGGAATATATATTTGAAACAGAGCACTTGAAGATTAGAAAATTTGAGATAGAAGATGCCAAATGTTTATATGAAAATCATTTGGAAGAAGAAGTAAAAAGGTGGATTCCAAATGAAAGCTATGTAGATATGGAAGAAACTAAAGAAGCAATCAAATTTTATGTGGACTGTGTGAATGGGAAGCATTTACCATATGTATTAGCTGTTGAACTGAAAGAAACAGGTGAACTGATAGGCGATACAGGTGTAAATGAGGTAAAAGGAAATCCCGATGAGGTAGAAATAGGTTACGGGATATGTAAAAAGTATAGCGGAAATGGGTATGCTACTGAATTATTAAAAGCTATGACAGAGTTTATAAAAAGAACTTTTGGAATAAATATTTTATATGGACGTGTCATGCGTGGAAATAATGCTTCTGTGAGAGTTCTTGAAAAGAATGGGTATGAATTTGTTAGGGAAGAATTTGGGGCGGAAGATGACCTTTATGGTAACGGTATGTTAATTTATAAGAAAGAATGTTAAATTGGGATTGTTGGAGGCTATTATGAAACCTACTAAAAAACAACCATTATTCATTGTCACCGGGGCTTCCTGTGTTGGAAAATCGACACTTTGTAATGAATTGTTTATTAATGAAAAAGAGTATATTGTAATGGAAAGTGACTTATTGTGGAATGACATTTACAATACACCAGAGGATGATTATTTCGAGTATAATCGTTTATGGTTAAGGGTATGTGCCAATACTGCACAAGCTGGAAAGCCTGTTGTACTGTGTGGTTGCAGAGTACCTAAACAACTTGAAAATTTGCCAGAAAGAGAATTGTTTACCCATATTTATTATCTTGCTGTTGTCTGTGATGATGCTGTATTGGAAGAACGAATGCGTAAAGGACGCGGGGTAAGTGATGATGATTGGATTAGAAACTCTACGGATTTCAATAAATGGCTGAAACAGCAGTCCAACGAGAATGTTTCATATCCTATAACATTATTGGACACTTCCGACATTTCACCTAAACAGGCTGCGATAATGGTTGATAATTGGATTATGGGGAAAAAACCATGATTGGTTTATGGAGAATATATTAATGGTATATAAATATTGTGAAAATAGGAATTTTGAGGATTTGGCAAGCGGAAAAGTTATAGTCCATAAAGCGGGTTATCCTAATTTCCCGGTAAGGCTTGCACAAGAAATATTTAGTAGATGTTTACATCATTTAGATGACCCAGATAGTGTATGTATTTATGACCCTTGTTGTGGCGGCGGTTATCTGCTAACGGTACTTGGCTTTTTAAATTATGAAAGAATAAAGACAATAATGGCTTCTGACATAAGTGATGATGCTATACAGCTTGCCAACGAGAATTTATCGTTGCTTGATAAAAACGGACTCAAAAAAAGAATACGACAAATAAATGATTTATTATCATTACATAACAAAAATTCACATATCGATGCATTAAATAGTGCAACCAATTTATTGGACATATTGGCAAATTCGACACATGAAATAGAACGCAAAGTGTTTAAAGCGGATATTTTATCAAATATTCCATTAGATAATGCTAATTTCCAGTATCCTTGTGTAAACCAGGTCTGACAGTATGGCGTTGATATCATACTCAAATTTATGCCGTGACCGGATCTTCCTGCAGACACGGTCCAGCTTCAGCCCGTAATAAACAGGCTGAAGAAAGAGATACCCGCCCTCATAGAAGACCTGCTTCCCGTAATCGAGCTGCCTGTCTGAATGAAACGGGATAAGCACGGTTTTGCTTTCGCCATCTTCCCTGTATCTGCGTGTCTCGATTAGCGCCTGTTCCTTTGCCCATACCATAACGCCATCCCTGTCTGTGCCAAGTTTAGCGGACAGTTCTTCTAATGTGCCAAGTTTCCGTATGATTTTTGAAGTACTTTTCCCTTTGTCGTTAATATAGGATTTTGTAATATAAAATGACTCTGCATTTTTTGATTTTGAAGTTGATACACGCATAAAAACACCTCTATAAAGAGTATATCATACATTACTATAAAATACTATATAATAAAACAAAAAATTTGACAAAAAAATACAGGCCTGATGCGGCCTGCAGAGATTTTTTTTCAATTCAACTATCAAACACCCACGCATTTGTTATCAGGTGACAACTTACATATTATAGCATCCATGCAAAAAGTTGTCAACAAAAAAATAAAAAAAATTTTTTGGAAAAAATTTTAAAAAAGGGTTGACGAAATCATAAAAGTCGTGTATTATATCTAATGTGCTCAGCAAGAGCAAACACGAAACACGCAGAAGTGGCGGAATTGGCAGACGCGCAGGCTTCAGGTGCCTGTGGTAGCAATATCGTGTGGGTTCAAGTCCCATCTTCTGCATTATAAATAAAACAAACCCGTTTCCAATTGGAGGCGGGTTTGTTTTTCCTGTTAAGAACTGTTTTTGGCAAGGACTGTTTTGGTTAAGAACGGTTTCTGTTAAGCATGCTTAAACATTAAGAAACGCTTCTGACAGCAGGCGGTTGCCATAAGTCAGAAGCGTATTCGAAAAATTATTTTTTCAGGACGTTCAGATTCACAAGTTCCTGTTCCACTTTCGGAGCCAGCTCCCGCATCAGATCATGGCCTTTGATAACGATGATGTAGTAGCGGCTCTGGGTAAGCATATAGTAGTCGTCTCCCTGAAACTGGTCCAGATCTCCGTTGCCGCAGCAGATAAAGTAGCCGTCCTCTGCGACAGGAAGATCTTCCATTGTAGTCGAATATACATGCGTATCGATCAGGTTCAGCTGAAGTTCGTAGGCAATCCGATAGTTTTTGGTATCGTCGAGTGTGCAGTATACTTCGCGGTCGCCGACCACTTCTTTTAGCAGATCGAACATAGCCAGATTTCCGGAAGACACTTTGCCAAGCTGTGAGTTAATCGTGCCGATTTTTGCCGAATACAGGCCGGTCGGAATAAACGCAGCCGTCAGTAACAGGCACGCGGCGGTAATGTGGAGCTTTTGAAAACGCCGCTTACAAAAAGAAAGCAATAGCATCAGGAGCACGGCGCCCGCCGTTCCGATCAGAATGCACCAGCGCAGGGAAAACTTTTCCGAAAACAACCGATAGAATCCGATGCCGGCGGCGCAGAAAGAGCGGTAATGCCAGGTATCTGTAATGCGCTGCAGATTAAAGTACAAAATAAGGCTGACAGCCGTATAAACGCAGACCTCGTTTATGATCTGCAGTACAAATCTCCGGTTTTTGTAACAAAATGCCAGTTCCATAAAGCCAAGCAGCAGCAGGATGCCGATGATGCATTCGTCATACCGCGTATAAATAAAATAAGTCAGATCTGTATCGTCATTCAGATTGGTGATGGAAGCCGGATCGATCAGACTGATGGCGGATATTAAAAATGTGCCGACAGAGGCAAGCAGCGTAAACAGATAAAAGGTGGTATGCTTTTCTGATTTTTTGGTCCGGACAGCGTGAAAAATGTGCGCGGCACAATGAATCAGTCCCCAGAACAGCAGTCCGAAGGTAGAGGTCATAAGACTCCACATCTGTCCGCTGAGCGATCGGATCAGATTCCACCAGCCCTGGAGCGTCAGCAGGGAGAGCAGGTGATCTTTTTGCGCGCCCATGCCGTTTTTGGGCTTTAGTCCGAATCCTTCTACGGTACATAAATAAGCCTTGATATCTACATTAAAAAATAAAATCACGATTAAAGGCAGCAGCATCGCGGCAAACAGTTTCCAGTCTATGGCATCCGTCAGACGAAGAAACAATACGATCATAAAGTAGGCGGTTACAATGCCGATCGTGCGGTTATGTGTGATATAACAGGCGCCCACACTCAGGCTGAGCAGTATCGCATAGCTGACAGACGGATACCGTTCAAATTGTAAAAACAGATACAGCAGCAGCCAGACAAGCAGATAAAGGAATGTTTCGCTCCATGCAATCGGTCCCTGCGTAAGATAGGAAGAATACATTAATACCATAAACGAAACGACAAGCAGCAGCCAGTCTTTGATTTCCGGGAACAAAATACGGGCACAGTGAATACACAGTAAAAAAGACAATACTGCAAATATGCCATTGAGTACAATGGCGGTTTTATACATCAGGTGCAGATGATGGGAGAACCAGAAAAGCGGCGTCAGAATCAGACTGTATCCATAAGAATACCAGTTCATGTGACCGGCAAATACATCTGACCAGTCGTGACCGGTAAACAGTGCCGCATGCGTCCAGTATCCATATTCATCATTACGGATGGCAAGGACATTCGATTCGCGAATGTACCAGATGCGAGAGATAAAGATGATTGTGGAAAATAACAGGAACAGTAGTGACTTGTAGTGTTTTTTGAACGATTTTATCATGGTAAGGACTCCTGGTTTTTTCATTCTTGCGGCAGTATCTGCCTCAATACATACTCTAACATATGATTATACAAAAAATTTGAAAAAAATAAAGGATTTTTGCTAAAAATACAGAATTTTTAAAATAAGGGGGGAATGAAACAACGGAGGAAGGGGCAATCCTAATGTCAATACGGGAAGAAATGGAACTGAGGGAACATAAGATATTAAGTCCTTATGCGTCATTTAGCGATGAGTCCGCCGGCAGGCAGCAGGAAGAAGTTCCATGTGATATTCGTCCGGTTTTTCAGAGGGATCGGGACCGGATATTGCATAGCAGAGCGTTTCGAAGATTAAAGAATAAGACGCAGGTCTTTCTGACGCCCAAAGGGGATCACTATCGGACGCGCATGTCGCATACGCTGGAGGTGTCGCAGAACGCGCGAACGATTGCCAAGGCGCTGCGTCTGAACGAAGATCTGGCGGAGGCAGTTGCGCTTGGCCATGATCTGGGACATACGCCGTTTGGCCACGCGGGTGAGTTTGTGCTGAACAGACTGTGCGAGGGAGGATTTAAACATAACGAGCAGAGTGTGCGTATTGTGGAAAAGCTGGAAAAACATGGAAAAGGACTCAATCTGACCTGGGAGGTGCGGGACGGAATCCGAAATCACCAGATGAGCAGTATGCCCGCGACACTCGAGGGGAAAATTGTCCGGTTGTCTGATAAGATTGCGTATATCAGTCACGATGTGGACGACGCCATACGTGCCAAAATTTTGTGTGAAGAAGATATTCCGGCGCAGTATCGGAAAATACTTGGTACAAATGTACGTATGCGTTTGAATACTTTAATACATAATATTATTACAAACAGTATGGGGAAAGACGACATTTTAATGTCGCAGGAAGTGGAGCAGGCGATGCAGGGGCTGAGGCAGTACATGTTTAAAAATCTGTATCATAACCCAAAAGCGAAGCGGGAAGAGAAAAAGGCGGAGGAGCTGCTGGAGCGGTTATTTGAGTATTATCTGAAAAGACCGGAAAAGATGCCGGAGCAGTTTACGGATATGATCAGAAAAGGAGAACGTGCGGACCGGACAGTCTGCGATTATATTGCAGGAATGACGGATCAGTACGCGATTGCAAAATTTAATGAGTATTATGTGCCTGTACAGTGGCAGGTGTAGGAAAGGGAGTCGTACAGATGCCGTATTATTCAGAAGATTTAAAAGAAGAAGTACGTTCCGCGAATGATATCGTGGATGTCATATCCGGATATGTAAGACTGCAGAAGAAGGGCAGCAGTTATGTCGGCCTTTGCCCGTTTCATAATGAAAAATCAGGGTCTTTTCATGTATCGCAAAACAAGCAGCTGTATCACTGCTTTGGCTGCGGCGCCGGAGGAGACGTATTTGCATTTTTAATGGAATATGAGAACTTTTCCTTTCGGGAAGCCATGGAGCAGCTGGCGGACCGCGTGGGTATTACGCTGCCTGCACAGGAGCTCTCTGTGCAGGAAAAACGGGAATCGGATTATCGTGCAAGACTGCTGGAAGTGAACCGGGAAGCAGGAAAATACTATTATCTGCTGCTGCGCAGCGACCGTGGGGCGCATGCGCTGGACTATTTTCGGAACAGAAAGCTGTCAGACGAAACGATGAAGAAATTCGGCCTTGGCTATGCGGATAAATACAGCGACGATTTGTATCGGTATTTAAGATCCAAAGGATATGACGATCAGCTGTTAAAAGATTCCGGCCTGATCATGATCGATGAAAAACGCGGCGCGCATGATAAGTTCTGGAACCGGGCGATGTTTCCGATTATGAATGTATACAATAAGATTATCGGTTTTGGCGGTCGGGTAATGGGAGAAGGAGAACCCAAATATCTGAATTCGCCTGAAACGCAGATTTTTGACAAGAGCAGAAATTTGTACGGACTGAATCTGGCAAGAGCGTCCAAACGTGCGCAGCTATTGCTTTGCGAGGGGTATATGGACGTGATCGCGCTGCATCAGGCTGGATTTGACAATGCGGTGGCGTCTTTGGGAACCGCTTTTACAAGCGGTCATGCCAGTCTGCTCAAACGATACGCAAAAGAGGTTTATCTGACGTTTGACAGTGACAATGCGGGTGTAAAAGCGGCGCTGCGGGCAATTCCGATTCTAAAAGAGGCGGGTATTGCGGCAAAGGTGATTCGTATGGAACCTTATAAAGATCCGGATGAATTTATCAGGGCGCTCGGGGCGGACGCTTATCAGGAACGTATCGATCAGGCAGAAAACAGTTTTATGTTTGAAATCCGTATTTTAGAGCAGAATTATAATATGAATGATCCCCACGATAAGACGGCGTTTTATCAGGAAACAGCCAGAAAACTGCTGGAGTTTCAGGAAACTCTGGAGCGAAACAACTACATCGAAGCGGTTGCCCAAAAGTATCAGATCGGATTTGAAAATCTGCGCAGTCTGGTTGCGCAGGTCAGTACGCAGACCGGTCTGGTGCAAAGGCCGCAGCCGTTAAAATCAGGAGTGCGAAAAAAAGAAATCTCCAGGGAGGACGGCATTTTAAAATCACAGAAACTGCTGCTGACCTGGCTGAGTGAAGAGCCGGCGCTGTATCCGGTGATTCATGAATATATTACTCCGGAGGATTTTCCGGATGAGATCTGCAGACATGCGGCTGTCGCGTTGTTTGAACAGCTGGAAACAGGATCTTTGAATCTTGCCCGGATTCCCGGGCACTTTGAAGACCTGACCGAACAGCGGGAGATCGTATCCGCTTTTCACGAAACAATTCGTGAAGTGAAAACGCGTACAGAACGCGGAAAGGCATTAAAAGACACGATTTTAAAGCTAAAAGAACATCACCTTCAGATACTGAGAGAAAATCATGATCCGAACGGTATGCAGGAGCGTTTTTCACAAATGCTTCAGGAGAAAAAGATGCTTGAGGCGCTGCGCAGGAAAGAATTATTGCCGCAGATGCCGGAAGAAGGATAAGCATGTGAAACCAAGAGAGGATGAAATCAATGGCGAATATGGAAGAAAACAGAAAGAAAATGAAAAAAAAGGATCAGACAGCAGAGGCAGAACATGCAGAAAACGCAGTGTTTGACCAGCAGAAATTTTTGGAAATTTTAGGCACGCTTGTAGAACGCGCCAAAAAGAAAAAAAATATGCTGGAATACCAGGAGATCAGCGACGCGTTCCAAAGTATGTGTCTGTCTGCCGAACAGCTGGAAAATGTGCTGGAATATCTGGAAATTCATAATGTGGATGTCCTGCGTATCTCGGATGATGACGATGATGATATTTTAATAGAAGAAGATGATGTGGAAGTAGAAAACATCGATCTGACCGTACCGGACGGGGTAAGCATCGAGGATCCGGTACGTATGTACTTAAAAGAAATCGGAAAAGTACCGCTGCTGAGCGCGGAAGAAGAGATCGATCTTGCGCAGAAGATGGAAAATGGGGCCGTTGCGCATGAAAAGATTATTATTTTAAGAGGCCGCAGGGAAAAACCGGAAACGACGGCCGAAGAAAAGCGGGAGATCAACGAAGAAATCAACAGGCTGATTCTGGAGCAGGATCATGGCGAGGATGCGAAAAAGCGGCTGGCAGAGGCGAATCTGCGTCTTGTTGTCAGTATCGCAAAGCGGTACGTCGGACGTGGAATGCTGTTTCTGGATCTGATTCAGGAAGGCAACCTGGGCCTGATTAAAGCTGTGGAAAAGTTTGACTATCGCAAAGGCTACAAATTTTCCACGTATGCGACCTGGTGGATTCGTCAGGCGATTACGAGAGCGATCGCTGACCAGGCCCGCACCATTCGTATTCCTGTGCATATGGTAGAGACGATCAACAAGCTGATTCGCGTATCCAGGCAGCTATTGCAGGAGCTGGGGCGTGAGCCGTCTCCGGAGGAGATTGCGGCACAGATGAATATGCCGGTAGAGCGGGTACGTGAAATCTTAAAGATTTCGCAGGAACCGGTATCGCTGGAAACGCCGATCGGTGAAGAAGAAGATTCCCATCTGGGCGATTTTATTCAGGACGACAATGTGCCGGTACCGGCAGACGCCGCTGCATTTACTTTGTTAAAAGAGCAGCTCGGAGAAGTGCTTGGAACGCTGACAGAACGTGAGCAGAAAGTGCTGACACTGCGGTTTGGCCTGCAGGATGGCAGGGCGCGGACACTGGAAGAGGTCGGCAAGGAATTTAACGTCACTCGTGAGCGTATCCGCCAGATCGAAGCAAAAGCGCTGCGTAAGCTGCGTCATCCAAGCAGAAGCCGCAAGCTCAAGGATTATCTGGAGTAAAAACATGCAGAAACTATCAAAACGTCTGCAGGCTGCGGCAGATTTTGTTACGGTCGGCAGCTGTGCGGCAGATATCGGAACGGATCATGGATTTTTACCTATTTACCTGATTCAGAGCGGAAAATGTCCGCGGGCGGTCGCGATGGATATTCGAAAAGGACCGCTGGAACGGGCGCAGGAACATATTGCGGCGGCCGGACTGGAACATCAGATCCGGGTACGGCTGTCTGACGGAATGAGGGAACTGAAAAAAGGCGAAGCGGACAGTGTGATCATGACCGGAATGGGAGGACTTACGGTGCTTCATATTCTGGATGACGCGCAGGAGATGCTTGCAGATTTTAGAGAGATCATATTAGAACCGCAGTCGGATATTGCAAAGGTACGCAGCTATGTGCGGGAACAGCAGATGTATATCGACAAAGAAGATCTGGTATATGAGGCTGGAAAGTTTTATCCGGTCTTACATGTGGCGGTGCAGCCGCGGCAGAAGGAGCGTATGTGTCAGGCAGAACAGCAGATGTATCAGATATTGCTGGAAAAGCTGGAAGACACAAAGCGGACAGACGATCTGTTCGATCAGTACGGCGGGTGTCTGATCGGTTCAGGACATCCGGTGCTTTTGAAAATGCTGGAACGGGATGAAAAGCGCGATCTTGAGATTCTTTGCGGCCTGGAGCAGGGAATCCGGGCAGCCGGTGAAAAACAGGGTGCAAAAGAAACTTTGCAGGTACGGAAAAAGGAAGTGCAGCTGCGGCTGGAGGAGATTCGGGTATTGGTGGAAACGCTGGCTCTGGAAAGACAGGCGTCCAACATAAAAAATCAATAACGACATATCTGGAAGGATATGAGGAAAAACAGCATATCGGATTTGTAACCGGGAATCTGGAAAGAGATCGGATTGCACAGACAATTTCTAAAAAAACTGCCCGTCTGACGGATGAAAAGCAGAAGCTAAAACGGATGCCGCTATTAATTGCAGAGAAAAAAAGAATAAAATTGTTAAAAGAAGAAGCCGGATGAAAAGTAATTCAGGAATTTCAGGATAATTGTATCCGGATGGGGGGAAGAGGTCTTACATATAGAACCGTATCTTTCTTTAGAACAAGACGGAAAAAATGTGTATGAGCTAACGGTTTCATGTTCCTGAGAAATTCCGATCTCATTTTATTATTTATGAAAGAAAACAGGAGAATGAAAAATTGAAATGTGCAGATTTGATACAGATTTTGCGAAAGCAGGCAGATGAGTCTTATGCGTACAGCTGGGACAATGTCGGGCTGCTTGTGGGAAGTCTGGAAAAGGAGATACATAAAGTATATATCGCGCTGGATGCTTCGGACGAAGCTGTGGAAGAGGCGATAGAAAAGCAGGCAGATCTGATACTGACCCATCATCCTCTGATTTTTCAGGGAATGAAACGGATTACGCAGGAGGACTTTATCGGACGAAGAGTGATTGCGATGATTCGTGCCGATCTTTGTTATTATGCCATGCATACGAATTTTGACGTCATGGGCATGGCAGAGCTTGCGGCAGAGAAAATCCATCTGACGCAGCAGACGCCGTTGGAAACGACCGGTGCTGTGGATGATGCGGCATACGGAATCGGCAGAGTGGGCGAACTGGAAACGGAAATGTCGGTCGCTGCCTGCTGTGAGCTCGTCAAATCGGCATTCGAACTGGATCATGTAAAAGTATTCGCCCGCGGGGATCAGAAGCTAAAACGCGCCGCGATCTGTCCGGGTTCCGGGAAAAGTTATGTGCCGCATGCGATCCGGGCAGGTGCGGATGTATTTATTACCGGAGATATCGATCATCATACCGGAATCGATGCAGCGGCATGCGGTCTGACGGTGATCGACGCGGGACATTATGGCATCGAGCATATTTTTATTGATTATATGGCACAGTATTTGCAGAAACACGCACCGGAACTGGAAGTAGTAAAGCAGGGCAGAATGGATCCGTTTCAGATTGTGTGAGATTGTCAAAGAGACTGCCCCGGATTTGGATGGACATTTTATCTTTTGTAATTTCCGGCAGTTAAAATGGAACCGAATCATAGTATAGAATACAGGTATGTATGAGGAATAGCAGATGGAAGAGCGTATTTATAAAATCTTATTTGATCAGGAAGAAAAAGAATATGCGCAGGGTACGACGTTTTTGGACATTGCGCAGCAATATCAAAGCCAGTATCGCGATCAGATCGTGCTGGCAGTATTTAACAATAAATTAAGAGAATTAAACCGTACAATTGAGGCAGACGGCGTTCTGTCATTTTTAACGACAGCAGATACAAAAGGCAGAAAAGCATATCGCAGAAGCATGGTGATGCTTTTGGAAAAAGCAGTGTTCCTTCTGTATGGCACGAAAGCGAAGCTGCGTGTGATGCATACGCTTGGACAGGGACAGTATTGCGAGCTGGAGGGCGTTGCGGATCTGACACAAAAGCTGCTGGACGAAATCAGTACAGAAATGCGCAGATTAGCTGCGTCTGATATTCCGATTCAAAAACATACGATTCATACAGATGCTGCGATTGCAAGATTTATGGAATATGGAATGGAAGACAAGGCAAAATTATTCAGGTTCCGCAGAAGTTCTCATGTGAATTTGTATGATATGGACGGTTTTCAGGATTATTTTTACGGATATATGGTGCCTTCGACCGGATATCTGAAATATTTTGAGCTGCTGCGGTATGGAGATGGATTTGTTCTCATATTTCCGAATGAGGACACGAGAAAAGTATCTGCGTTTCATGAGTCCGACAAGCTGTATCATACGCTGATGGAGGCCGCGGCGTGGGCAAAACAGATGCATATTAATACGATCGGAGAATTGAACGAGCAGATTGTCAAAGGGAAGATTCAGGATATTATCCTTCTGCAGGAAGCAGAGATGGAGAAACGGATCGGAAAGATCGCGGAGCAGATTGCGCTGGAGAAAAATAAGAAGTTTATTCTTATCGCAGGACCTTCTTCATCTGGTAAAACGACGTTTTCTCATCGTATGTCGATTCAGCTGCGGGCACACGGACTGACGCCGTATCCGATTGGAATGGACAATTTTTATGTAAATCGCGATAAAACGCCGCTGGATGAAAATGGTCAGTATGATTTTGAATGCCTGGAAGCGATCGATATGGAGCTGTTTGATACGACAATGGAAAAGCTGCTGGCAGGAGAACGGGTGGAACTGCCTCATTTTAATTTTATAAACGGGAAACGGGAATATAAGGGAGAATATCTGCAGCTTGGGCCGGACGACGTACTTGTGATAGAAGGCATACACGGCTTAAATGACAGACTGTTATCCACACTTCCAAAAGAAACCAAATTTAAAATTTATATCAGCGCGCTGACACAGATCAATATTGACGAGCACAATCCGATTCCAACAACGGACGGACGTCTGATTCGGCGTATTGTGCGTGACGCGTTTATGCGCGGAACCTCGGCGGAGCATACGATTGAAATGTGGCAGTCGGTGCGCAGAGGAGAGGAAAAAAATATTTTCCCATTCCAGGAGCAGGCGGATGTGATGTTTAATTCTGCTCTTATTTATGAATTGCCAGTGCTAAAGATGTATGCAGAGCCGCTGCTGTTTGCGATTGAACCGGATAGTCCGCAGCACATGCAGGCAAAGCGGCTGCTGAAATTTTTAGATTATTTTCTGCAGGTTCCAAGTGAAGAAGTCGGCAGAAATTCGATTTTACGGGAATTTATCGGGGGAAGCTGTTTTCATGTATAGCAGCGGTTGGTACAGTTTATTACGAAAAAAGTACTTTACATTTTCCATTATTTGTGATTGAATAGAGAAAGCAAGCAGGATGAATGATCGCAGCTGCATGTGCCGAAAGGCCGCAGGTGAGGAAAGTCCGGGCTTCACAGGGCAGGATGCCGGATAACGTCCGGTGGAGGCGACTCCCAGGAAAGTGCAACAGAAATATACCGCCAGCCTGCGGGCAGCCGCGGCGCTGGTAAGGGTGGAAGGGCAGTGTAAGAGACTACCGCCTTTCTGGTAACAGAGAGGGCACATGTAAACCCCATCCGAAGCAAGACCGAGCAGAAGCAGTGACGTGGCCCGCCAGCTTCAGGTAGGTCGCTTGAGGCGGCTGGTAACAGTCGTCCTAGACAGATGATCATTCCAGACATAACCCGGCTTATAGTCCTGCTTGTGTTTTTTGTGTACTATAAGCGCATTTTATTTTCGTATGTGATGCGTTTACGGAATATGATAGAGAATATCAATTGCTACATTGCCGGCAGAAAGATTTCTGCGTATGTTAACAGGGCCTGCGTCTGGGATTTGACGCAGGCCCTGTCAGAATATCCCTTAAAAATGACATCCTGTTTGTTCTGATGTGTCTCAAAATTATCGCCGTTTACGATCGTTTTTCTCCAAAACATTTTCAGACAATGCGGCTAAGGATTCGCGCGTCATTGTATTGGAACATATTTCATATTTTTGATCGCATAACCCTGATCAGTAAATACAATCCGGAACCGGATTTCATCTGCGCAAAATTTTCCCAGCAGGCTGACACGGCAGAGAATATCGGTACGTTTTCCATTCTGGCGTAATTTTGCATCGTATACAGGCGTTTCGAACTTTTCACCGTCACAAAAGACGTCATAGTAAGTCGTCAGTCCCGTTTCCTCCAGATAAGCTCTGGTAAAGGAAAACGGAGATTTATATCCGGTTTCAGCAACTGTCAGCCAGTATGTATGATCCTGATCGATCTGGTATGTCAGAGTAAGACCTGGCTGATCGGAATGACTGCCGGAATCGGAAAGAGGAAGTTTTACGAGTTTGTATGTTCCGCCTTTTTTATCATATAATCTCATGTTTCCGGAACCCTGGGGATCTGTGCTCATAGGATATGTCTGTGTAAACAGTATTTCATTTTCACCGTCATTGTCCGTATCGCCTGCCTGAATCATCGGCGTGCCGGTCCAGTCGGCATTTTTCATCAAAAGCCGTTTTCCGTTTCCAAATTCAATCCGGTAAGTGCAGGTCGTCGTATTTCCCGCTTTTTCTTTACGAAAAACACGGTCGGTTCGTCCGTCGCCGTCATAGTCGCAGTTTTTAAACGCCTTGCTCCCGCTCCAGCTGCATTCGTCCAGATAGCCGTTATAATCCATATATCCAAATGCAGAGGAAGGATTTGTGCTTGATTTGTCTGCGGCCTGGGCAGGTATTTGTGTATTTGCGTTAAAAAGTAAAGCGGCAGCGCACAGGCAGCAAAATTTTTTAAAAATTTTTTTCATCTTGGAACTTCCTTTCTGTTGGTCTGTCAGTTATTTGCGGATATTTTGATATACGCAGTTTCACTTTGAAGCAAGGGACGTTTTAAGATAAGTGTCTGCGGTTTCAGAAGAAATACGGTACTTTTCCTGCAATTTTTTGGAAATATCGATCTCGGACAGTCCGATTTCCCTGCAGATGGCAATTGCGCCAAAAATACCCTGTTCGATCCCTTGTTTTTCACCGATTTCAATGCCGCGCCGTTCGGCTTCGGAAAGAAACTGATGATGATCTCTGATCGCTTTTTCACGCGCTTCATATTCAAATCGTTTTTGTTTGTCCCGGCTGATGATCTGCAGCTGGTCATATGCACTTTTGATGTAAGGATCTTTTTCAGCTATCATATCAAATTCCTCTCTTTTTTCTGCATTGATAAATTTGGCCCACAATTCGACATTACTGCAGTCTTCCGTCCATTCTTTGGGAAGTTTTGGAAGCTCGATGACATGAAACTCCATTTTGTCGGTATAAATAAAATGCTGCGAGTCTTCCAGAATATGAAATCGGGAATAAAATCCGGTGCTGTTTTCAAAAAGAATAAAATCAAGTATGCTGATACTGACGCATTTATTGAGTACATCGTATTTTTGACCTTTTTCAATCTGTTCTGTATACATTTTGGAAATATAAAATAATGCGCGGTCGGCCCATATTTTTAATTCTGACAGCTGAATTTCTGTATCGATCTGGGTATTGTCCTTTAGAAGGATTCTGACATCAAGGATTCCGAGCTTATCATCGTCATGCATTTTGCGCAGATGTGAATTTAATATATGGGATTCTTTCATATTTTCGGGAGGAAGCTGGAGTATGGCAGACAAGAACCCGATACGCGCCTTTTCATTTTCCATGATTTCTTTGAAAGCGAAATCAATTTTGGGTTTCATTAAAAAATTGTCCATAGTTTTCCTTTCCGTTCATGTCCGGTTTCGTGACAGGCTTTGCGTCTGGTATTATGTAAGGAAGAAAACGAATGTGATGGGATAAAGTTATATTATCAGAAAATTTGATTTTATTCAAGGAAGTCTTTTGAATTTATTCAGGAATACCGGAGGCTGGTTCTGGTAAAAAAGTTGCTATCAGACAGGGAAGAGCGGTAAACGGAAAGGTTGGTGAACATTCTCTTAAGAATTGTTATGTAAAATATGTACTAATGGTGAATATAATAGAGCAAAATGTTTGCTGATAGTATTCAAACTGGGGAATCCGGATCAAGCGGCCATGCGGTAAGAATCGGAGATATTCTTAAGATGATTGTACAGCAGTCGAAGCTGCCGGTTCGTGTGGAATCGGATCCAAAGAAATTCCGGCCGCTGGACGTACCGGTAGTGGAAGCAGATATCGGCAGGCTGCAAAAGGATACGGGCTGGGAGCCTGCGATCTCTCTGCAGCAGACCCTGCGGGAGACGCTGGATGCATGGCGGCGGGCAGTCCGTGCCGAAGATTAGCATGCAGGAAGTGCAAAACCCTGGTGTGAACAGTCACAAGCATACAGATTCAGAATCCGTATTTAGTAGTTTACACAGACATTTATTTATGCTACAATACCAAAAGGCAAATTTGTCTTTATTCCATGAAAACAGGATAATCGTTCCGATCAGACAGTTTTGAGAGCGTGGATAAGTTAAGAGGAGAATACATAATTATGGCGGAAAAAGACAGAAAATCTGCCGCATGCGGATACGAGCCGGATGCGTAAAATATTGGAAATAACCTTTAAAAAGGTGTTTCAAATATAAAACGGTGAGTTCGAGACCTTCCTCACCTAAAACAAAACTAAAGGAGAGAAATTATGAGAGACAAAAAAGTACTGTTTATGACGCAGGCGGCAATGATTGCGGCATTGTATGTTGTGCTGACGCTGCTTGCAAATGCGCTTGGACTTGCGAATTATGCGATTCAGGTGCGGTTTTCAGAGGCGCTGACCGTGCTGCCGTTTTTTACGCCGGCTGCGATCCCCGGACTTACGATCGGCTGCGTGCTCAGCAATGTTCTGACCGGATGTCTGCCGCTGGATATTGCGTTTGGCAGTCTGGCGACTCTGCTTGGGGCAGTTGGCACATATCTGCTGCGCAAATATAAACTGGCAGCTCCTGTTCCGCCGATTATGGCAAATACGCTCATTGTTCCGTTCATTCTTGCATATGTATATCAGCTTGAAGGCTCTGTTCCGTATTTTATGCTGACGGTTGGCCTGGGAGAGGTGATATCCTGCGGAATTTTAGGTATGATATTACTGGGAGCTCTGATGAAATACAGGAATGTGATATTTAAATCTTCCCCGATGGAGATTTAACGATAAATCCATGTGAAAGAGTCGGCGGACTCTGACACATGGACTTTTATTGTTATTGAAAATAAGAAACGACAGGGAGTGCATTTCGATAACATTAACAAAATATAAACATTCTCAATTTTTTCTGAAAACATGCATCATCCCATTGACAGAAAAATGTTTCGCATATACCATATATGATAGAACATAATGTGCAAAAGGAATAGGAGTGTGGGAGCATGAATGGATTTCGGCAACGGATGACGAGGTTTATGTATGGCAGATATGGCAACGATCAGCTGTCAAGGCTGTACGTCGGTCTGGCAATGGTGTGCCTCATTATCAATTTATTTACCAGGCTGCAGCTGTTTTATGCGGCAGGTTTTTTGCTGTTGATTTATGGGACGTATCGTTCTTTTTCCAAAGATATCGCAAAAATGTCGGCGCAGAATCAGAAATATTTAAACTGGCGGTATCAGACAATTGTAAAATGGAACAATTTTAAAAAACATTGGGCGCAGCGCAAAGAGTACCGGTTTTACAAGTGTCCAGGCTGCAGGCAGAAAGTCCGGGTACCGCGGGGCAGAGGAAAGATTGCGATTACCTGTCCGAAGTGCCGCGCTGAATTTATCAAAAAGAGTTAAAGCCTATGTTTGGATATATTAACGTCAACAGGGAAAAACTAAGCGCACAGGATAAGAGTATCTATCAGTCTTATTACTGCGGTCTTTGCCAGAAGCTCAGGGAAAATTTTGGAAGAAAAGGCCAGATGCTGTTAAATTATGATATGACGTTTCTGATTGTGCTGCTTACCGGGCTTTATGAACTGGAAGACCAGACAGCCGAATTTATCTGCGCCATACATCCGGCGAAAAAGCAGACGGCACGTTATAACGAAGCTACGAGATATGCGGCGGCCATGAATCTGTTGCTTTGCACAAAAAATTTTGAAGACGACTGGAATGATAATCATTCCTATACGAAAAAAGCGCTCTCGCAGGTGTTTAAAAAAGATTATGAGCGCATTGCGGCATGTTATCCCAGACAGGAACGGGCGATTCGTCAGTATTTGCGGAAACTGGAGCTGGCGGAAAAGAGCAGGGAACAAAACGTGGATGCGGTAGCCGGACTGACCGGAGAGATGCTGGGCGAGATTTTTGTCTGGAAGGAAGACGATGTCTGGGCGGAAGAGCTGCGGTGTCTGGGATTTTATATGGGTAAGTTTATTTATCTGATGGACGCGTATGAAGACATCGAAAAGGACGGAAAGAATCATTGTTATAATGTGTTCCGTCTGATGCAGTATGAGACAGAACTGGATTTTGAGACGTTTTCCAGGCTGCTGTTAACGAGTATGATGTCAGAGTGCGCAAAGTCTTTTGAACGCCTGCCGATTCTGCTTCACGCGGAAATCTGCAGGAATATTCTGTACTCCGGCGTCTGGACCAGATATGAATATCTGCGCCTAAAGAGGCAGTCAAAGGAAGAAAAAAAGCGGGAGAAAAAGCAAAAGTCTGCCAGAAAGTCAGATCTGAAACGTCAGACGCATGAAAAATAAGCCGGCCGGATACGCAGGAGCGAATGCGCAGGAAATGAAAAGAGGAAACTGCAGGTTATGGGAAATCCATATAATGTGCTGGGAATCAGTCCCAGTGCAACTGATGAAGAGATAAAAAAAGCATACCGTACGTTAAGCCGTAAATATCATCCGGATGCGAATGTCAATAATCCAAACCGGGAACAGGCGGAAGAACGATTTAAGGAAATCCAGCAGGCATATAATCAGATTATGCAGGAAAAACAACAGGGCGGCAGCGGCTTTAACGGTTATGGGTCGGCCAGATACGGAGGCTACGGCAGTCAGACGCAGGACTCGCCCCAGATGCAGGCGGCGGCCAATTATCTGGCGAACCGCTGCTATCAGGAGGCGATGAACGTCTTAAATAATATTTCCGATCATAGTGCACGCTGGTATTATTTTTGCGCAGTGGCGCATGCGGGACTTGGCAATAACGTAACCGCACGCGAATGTGCAGAGCAGGCAGTCCGTCTGGAACCAAGCAATATAGAATATCGTCAGCTGATGCAGCAGCTGAATTACGGAGGTGCGTGGTACAGCAGTATGGGCGAAGACTATGGCAGACCATATGATAATTTTAACCGTTTTTGCATGTCGATGGTGCTGATGAATATGTGCTGTACGTGCTGCTGCTTTTAGAGCGCGTCTGAAAACGTTTTCTGTGAGATGTGCTCTCTTACACCGTTCATGCAATCGTTTACAGAACGCCTTTTTCAGACGCGCTCTGGCAGATTTATAGTTCCTTGCAGCGATTTAACAGCAGAATGGCGCACAGGGAGGTCAGCATCTGGCTGACAAGCATGCCGTACAGATAAGCGCGGATTCCGTATACGGGTACAAAGATCCGAATCACGGCAATCCGCAGCAGACAGCCGCTTAAGTTCAGTATCAGGGTAGCGGTAGGATGACCGAGGCCGTGTAAAATACTGTTTAAAGTGGTGGACAGAAACATAAACGGACAGATAAAGCTGAGCGTTCGGATATAAATGCCCGCCAGTGTGTTAGCAAATAAATACTGTCCAATCAAAGAATATGTCAGCAGGAAAAATAAAGTACTGGCAAATCCAAGAACCAGGCAGGATTCTATCGTACGTCGGATGGTACGATGGATGAGCGCCTGGTTTTTTTGCGCTTTTGCCTGCGAGATGGACGGGAGCAGCATGACAGATACGGAATTCGTCAGTACGGAAGGGAAGAGTATCATAGGCATGGCCATTCCGGTCAGAATACCAAAGATACTCAGCGCATCCGCATTGGAATAGCCATACATCTTAAGGCAGATTGGAATCAGAATCGCTTCCGTACTGTTAATAAAATTGATCAGTACCCGATTGGCTGTCAGCGGCACGGAAAACAGAAAGATACGGCGCAGACAGGCAGACAGACGTTCGCTGCATCTTTGAAAATGTAAAACGGTTACGGAAAAAAGCGCGCCGGAAAGTTCTCCAAACACAATTCCCAAGACAGCCATGGCCGCGGTTACCGGACGTCCCTGGCTCTCGCAGATTTTATAAATCAGCCAGACACATAAAACGCGGCAGATCTGTTCCAATAACTGGGACACAGAAGGAACGACTGTTTTTTGCAGTCCATAGTAATAGCCGTTGATACAGGAATGGACAGCTGCGAGCGGCAGGGCAAACGAAAGAATGCGAAGCAGCGGCGCGCAGTGAGGTTCATCCAGAATGCGGGCTGCAACCAGATCAGAACCCGTGTAAATAAGTATGGAACATAGAAATGACAGGCTGACCGAAAGAAGCAGTCCGGCATACAGACAGGTCTGTGGATTGCGGCCGGCTCCCGCCGCTTCGGCAGTGTATTTGGATATGGCTGTCTGTACACCGGCGCCACAAAAGGCAATGCCGAGTGCGAACACTGGAAAAATGAGCTGATAAATTCCCATTCCCTGTGCACCAATTGTATGGGAAAGGAATATTCTATAGAAGAAGCCGATCACCCGGCTGGCAAGTCCGGTGATGGTAAGCAGGGCTGTACCAAGCAGTACAGGATGGCTGGCGTATTTTTTCATATTGGATAAGTTAGGCATAGGCAGGGTCCTTACAGATAGTTTCTATGTTAGTTCTATATATATGAGTGCGTCAGAAGATTATGCGTATATCAGGCAGACAGGAGGAGATGTTATGATTTATCTGGATCACGCAGCTACGACGCCGATGGCAGAACAGGTAGCTGCAAGTATGCAGCCTTACTATGCAAAAGACTATGCGAATGCATCTACCATATATGAGTTTGGAGAAAAAAGCAGGCAGGCAGTCGAACATGCAAGAACGATCATTGCGCGCTCGCTGCATGCGCACACAAACGAGATTTATTTTACGGCAGGAGGCAGCGAATCGGATAACTGGGCGCTGAAAGGAACAGCTGAGGCATATCAGAAAAAGGGCAGACATATCATTACCACACAGATCGAACATCATGCGGTACTCCATACATGCAAATATCTGGAACAGCAGGGATACGAAGTGACCTATCTGCCTGTAGATGAGCAGGGATTTGTAAATCTGCAGCAGCTGGAAGAGTCCATCCGACCGGATACGATTCTGATTTCTGTCATGTTTGCGAACAATGAGATCGGTACGATTGAACCGATTGCACAGATCGGGCGGATTGCCAGACGTCACGATATCGTGTTTCATACGGATGCGGTCCAGGCTTATGCGCAGATACCGATAAATGTGGATTTTTATCATATCGATTTGTTAAGCGCCAGCGGGCATAAATTTTACGGCCCGAAGGGAACCGGATTTTTATACATTCGAAACGGGATAAAAACAGCGTCTTTTCTTCATGGCGGCGGGCAGGAGCAGGGAAGACGCGCAGGTACGGAAAATGTACCGGGAATCGCAGGAATTGGAAAAGCAGCGGAAATCGCAATGCGTACGATGTCGGAGCGAATGTATCGTGAGACAAGGCTGCGCGACTGGATGATTCACGAGATCAAAAGCCGCGTTCCGGGGGCATGGCTGAACGGTGACCGCTATGCGAGACTGCCGAATAACGTCAATTTCAGCTTTCAGGGCATCGAAGGAGAGACGCTGCTGCTGCTTTTGGATGCAAAAGACATCTGCGCATCCGCAGCGTCCGCCTGTTCCACAGGCTCAACAGAACCGTCGCATGTGCTGACAGCGATCGGCAGAGAACCGGAACTGGCATTAGGAACGATAAGGATGACGCTGGGAGAGGCTACAACGTGGGAAGAGGTCCGAATAGCGGCAGAAGCGGTCATAGAAAATGTCGAACTGCTGCGGGAGGTAGAGGCGGGGATGTAGTATTTCCGGCGGCAGCGCAGGCAAATACAGAAGAAAAGATTGAGGAATCGCCTCAATTGTGATAAAATATTAAAATACGAAAGAACGACTACAAGGGATGGAAGTCAATATGAAACATATGCGAAAGACAGCGGGAATCTCGATTCTTCTGACGCTTATATTTATGATCATTGCACTTTTTCGGTTTCAGACGGCGGAAGAAATGCCTCTGCTGCCTGAACAGACCGAAATCGTACTAAATGAAAACTGGACGATGGCATTGCTGGAACCGGAGGAAGCAGATCTGTCGGAATCGTGGATGGAACAGCCGGATGAGATCGTCAGGCGTTTTGAAGCCGCACAAAAACAGGGGAAATGTGAAAACGTAAGTCTGCCTTATCAGCAGCAGGCTGGCGACGGCAGTATGCTGGTTTTCAAGCATATCGTGCCGGCGCAATGTACAGGACTTACTTTGCAGTTTTATTCAGAATATGCGACCGCGTATGTCGTTTTGGACGGCGAGATGATCTACCATTTACGGCCCGAAGAAATACGGGAAAAGGATGATCTGGCCGTCAGACAAAGACATTATGTGGATCTGCCGAATGTCGTGGAAACTGGGGAGATTTATATCGCACTGCAGCCGCTGCAGACGGATACGCCGGTATTGCTTGGAGAGACCAGCATGGAAACGCGGGATCTGGTACTGATTGGTCTCGTTGGAAACAGTATTATGGATATTGGGTGCTGTTTGCTGATCGTTATTATGGCAATTATTATGTTTGTACTGGCTCTGATACGCAGATATACCGGACAGCCGTCGCGGGGAGAAATATATCTGGGACTGGCGGGATTTGCTGCCGGCATATACTGCTTTATCGGTACAGATACGCTGAGTATTTTTTACAATATGGATGAAGCATATGAGATGCAGGAATATCTTGTGCTGCTGCTTCCGGTCTTTTGGGGACTATATCTGGAGCACAATTTAAAGATCCTTTATCCGCGCCGTTTTTCGATGCTGCTTGGACTGGTAAGCGTTCATGCGGTTGGACAGATTTTTTTCCATTTGTCCGGCATACGGGAGTTAAAGGATATGGTGGACATATCTGCGGCTGTGATCGTGGCGGTATGCGTGGCAGCGATTGTAAGTCTGGTTCAGTATGATTATCAGAATAAAAGCCGTCAGACAACGATTCTGGTACTGGGGATGCTTGTGCTGCTGTCAGGTGCAGTTGCAAATATACTGATGAATACTTTTTTCGACCGGATTTATGTGAACATCGCGGGGCAGTATAGCATGACTGTATTTGGTATTCTGATGGCTGTTACGCATGTGCTGCAGATTTCCAAAGAATATCGGGCGGATGCGGAGGAGCGTGTCAGGGAGACCAGACAGCAGAATATCTGGCTGGAACAGGCAAAGCATGAGGCAGAAACGGCCAGACAGGAGGCCTGGGCTGCAAATGAAGCAAAGGGGAAGTTTCTGGCGCATATGTCGCATGAGATTCGGACTCCGATCAATGCAGTGCTTGGCATGGACGAGATGATACTGCGGGAATCGACCGAGCAGAACATCAAAGAATACGCCATGGACATTTTTACGGCTGGTCAGACATTACTGTCGCTTATTAACGATATTTTGGATTTTTCAAAAATCGAATCCGGCAAGATGGAAATTGTGCCGGTGGAATATGATTTTAGCAGTATGATTCACGATCTGGCCAATATGGCGGCACAGCGGGCGTCGGATAAGAATATTTGTCTGGAAGTCGAGGCGGATCACGAGATCCCGTCAGGACTCTGCGGCGACGATGTGCGTATTCGTCAGGTATTGACCAACATACTAACAAACGCTGTCAAATATACGCCGCAGGGAACCGTCTGGTTACGTGTCAGAGTCCGCAGCAAAACGGATGAGACTGTGGTACTGCATTTTGAGGTGGAAGATACAGGAATCGGTATCAAAGAGGAAGATTTGCCGAAACTTTTTGCAGAGTTTGAGCGGATCGAGGAGGACAGAAACCGCAATATCGAAGGCACCGGACTTGGCATGAGCATTACGATTCAGCTGCTGGCTCTGCTGGGGAGCAGACTGGAAGCAGAAAGTGTCTATGGGCAGGGCTCCCGTTTTTCCTTTGATCTGGAACAAAAAGTGACGGATCATACGCCGATCGGAGATTTTGAGACAAGAGTTCGCCAGCTTGCGGAGACTTATCATTATCATACTGCCTTTTGTGCGCCGGACGCACATATTCTCGTCGTCGATGACAATGCGGTGAACCGTAAAGTGCTGCGGAATCTGCTAAAAGATACGCAGGTTCATGTGACGGACGCTGGGGGAGGAGCGGAGTGTCTGCAGCTTGTGCAAAAAAATCATTATGATCTGATCTTTCTGGATCATATGATGCCGGAGATGGATGGCATTGAAACGCTGCACCGGTTTCGGGCGCTTTCTGACTTTCCATGTCAGCATACGCCGGTTGTTGTGCTGACGGCGAATGCGGTATCTGGCGCCAGAGAAAAATATTTGTCAGAGGGGTTTGACGACTTTTTGTCCAAGCCGGTGGTTCCAAAGAAACTGGAACAGATGATTCAGAAAATGCTCCCAAAAGAGCTGATGCATGAAGCGGTCCTGAAACAACAGGAGCAGCCGGATTCGTCCGAAAGTTTTTTGGAAGAGCTGCCGCAGGTAGACGGCCTGGACTGGCAGTATGCGTGGATGCATCTGCCGGATAAAGATTTGCTGGCATATACGTGTAAAGAGTTTTACGCCCAGATTGCATCTGCCGCGGAACGGCTGGAACAGGAGTATGAGCAGATTGCGCGATATCCGGAGCCGTCGGATGAGCAGGAACGGCTCCGGCATCTGGATGCGTATCGGATTCAGGTGCATGCGATGAAGAGCCTTGCAGCGTCAGTGGGAATGGTACCGTTATCCGGACTGGCAAAAATACTCGAGTATGCGGCGCGGGACGCAAAGGCCGAAGAGGTGCTGTCGATTACGCCTGTATTTTTGGAGGAATGGCGCAGCTGTCATGAAAAACTGCACGGCGTCTTTGGTATCGGCGAAGAACAAAAACAGGCTGTTACAGATGTTTCGGTCATCCGGGCGCTTGTGGAAATGGTGCGTATCAGTATGCAGGAGATGGATATCGATCAGGCGGACGCGCTTGTTTCACAGTTAAGGTCATACGAATATCCGCAGGAGACGGAACGTCTGATTCAAAAGCTGGCGGATGCGGTTACCAATCTGGACGCGGAGGACGCGGACCGTCTGGCAGATCTTTTGTCGGACCTTTTGTCGGACGAGCCTGGCGCCGGCAGGTTTTAAATTTGGAGGAGGCAGAGAATGAAAAAAATATTACTAATTGGGAAACTGAACAGTGTGTTGAAAGAAACGAATCACTTTTTGTCGCAGTATTTTCATGTGCAGCTATGTTCTGAAAATGCGGGGGTACTGGAAGGAATGTTAAAGATTGTGAATCCGGATCTGGTTCTGATCAGTCTGATCGGGGCGTATGATATCGATACGTCGATCTTTTTTCTGTTAAATAACAGTTACTCGCAGATTCCGGTGCTGACAATTGGCACAAAGGAAGAAAGCAGTACATTTTTTAAATATTATGAAGACGGACAGTTTGAAAATCTGATCCGTCCGGTAGAGAATTCGGCAATTATGGGGGCGGTGTGCAGAAGACTATGCATCGATATCGAAGAAGCGGAACAGGAAGCGGCTGGACGGAAACAGAAAGCATCGGGTAAAAAACGAATCCTGGTTGTGGATGATAACGGTACGGCGCTTCGTACCATGAAGGCGATGCTGGAAGACCGTTACGACGTGGCGCTCGCAGTCTCGGGCGCACAGGCAATGACATCGATAGGCAGACAGCGTCCGGATCTGATTCTGCTGGACTATGAGATGCCGGTCTGCGACGGCCGGATGACGCTGGAGATGATTCGCGCGGATGAGGAGATGAAAGATATTCCGGTTGTTTTCCTGACGGCCATCAACGACCGGGCAAATATTGAAGCCGTGTTAAAGCTAAAGCCGGCTGGGTATTTTCTGAAACCGCCGGTCAAAGATCATCTGCTCGGCGAAATAGAAAAAATTCTGCATGCAGAATAAACAGCCGGCGGGATACATACGCAGCTCTGCAGCATACGGCCAGTGAACGATCCACAGATCATACGGCAAACACTGGCGCTTTGCAGAGCGCCTGAACTCAGACTTTCAAATATTTGCTGGGCGTTTTTCCGAACTCTCTTTTAAAGGCTTTCAGATAATTGGAATAATCTCCAAATCCGCACTGAAAGCACGCATCCAGTACCGAACTGCCATTGCGCAGCATGTTTCTGGATACGGTCAGTCTTTTTTTCATAATATACTGATATAGCGACAATCCGGTAAACTGCTTAAATTGCCGGCTTAAATAATATTTGCTCGTATAATGTGCGGCGGCAAGGTGCTCCAAAGAGAGATCTTCGGTCAGATTTTCATTGATATATACGAGAATTTCGTTAATCTTTTCATTTTCTACTACATCGTGCCGGATGGATTCGGGCGTATCATAATAGGCGCGGCTGATCTGCACGAGCAATTCGGTCAGATAGGCGGAGGCCAGCGCATAGCTGCCGATTTCTTTGCTTTGCCTGGCTTCGGATATGCGGCTGCATAGCTTTTTCAGCTGGACGATATGCTGATTGTCCGGCCGGATCAGACGATAGTCGTTTACCGCGGCATCTGTAAAACAGGCAGTCAGATCTTCGCCGTAAAATTCTTTCAGGTGTCCAAAAAAATCATCCGCCAGCCAGATGACGATTCTTTCGTAAGGCTTTCCGGCATGAATATCTGGCCGGTGAATGTCAAGGCTGCCGGTCAGCAGGATGTCTCCGGGACGCAGGCTGTAATTTTTCCCTTCTATAATATAGTTCACATTTCCGGATAAAAAGAAAAATATCTCATAAAAAGGATGCTGATGAAATTCTACGGTTGGAGGCGTTTCATTATAGGAATGGTGAAATTCAAAATACCGTTCTGTCATAAATTGACTTGGATTAAACTCTTCTTTGTACATAGTGCATAAAAACCTCCCTCAATATTAGATAAAATGCATAAAACAGAAGGATATATGGAATATTATATAGCAAGATTCACCAGATTTCAAGCTGGAACTACCACGTTCCAATTGGAATTTTTTGTTATACTTGGTCTATCAAAAGCAAGCCGGTTTTGTTTTGAAACACACAGAAAAGGAGGAAGTAACAATGAAACGATATCGAAGAATACTGCCTGTGATTTTTGGTGCGGGAATGCTGGCAGCGGCCATTTCCGGCTGTGGAGGAAGCGACGGTGGGAAGCAGATTGTCCGAATCGGGCACAATCAGGCGACGGATCATCCTACAAATATTGCATTGATGGAATTTGAGGAGTATGTAGAGAGTAAGCTGGGAGATAAATATAATATTGAGATTTATCCGAGCGAGCTGCTTGGCTCTCAGACCGATATGGTGCAGCTGACACAGACAGGAGCCATCGACTTTTGCGTGGCAAGTAATTCCATTCTGGAGACATTTTCAGAGAACTATACGTTGTTCAATCTGCCATATTTATTCTCGTCAGCAGATGCCTATCATATGGCGATGGACGATCCGCAGATTGTAGATCCGATCTTTGAATCCACCAAAAAGGCGGGATTTGAAGCTGTTACATGGATCGATGCCGGTACTCGTAACTTTTATACGGTGTCTACGCCGATTGAAAGTCCGCAGGATCTTAAGGGATTAAAAATTCGTGTGCAGCAGTCCCCGACCAATGTCCGTATGATGGACCTGCTTGGCGGCTCGGCCACGCCGATGGGATTTGGAGAGGTGTATACGGCATTGCAGTCCAAGGTTATCGACGGCGCGGAAAATAATGAAATGGCACTGACTTCGAACGGGCATGGAGATGTCTGCAAATATTATTCCTATGATATGCATCAGATGATTCCGGATATTTTAATTGGAAACTGCGCGTTTATGGATGACTTATCTGAAGAGGAAAGAAGTATTTTTGAAGAAGGCTTTGCGCTGATTAACAAAGTAGAGCGGGAAGAATGGGTAAAAGCGGTAGAAGCGGCAAAGGATAAGGCGGCAAACGAGCAGGGCGTCCAGTTCCTTTACCCGGATACCAAACCGTTCCAGGAAACATGTGCTTCCATGCACACAGAGATGCTGGCTCAGTATCCGGATCTGCAGCCGATTTATGATAAGATACAGGAACATAATGCACAGCATCCGTCAGAAGCTGAATAGGAGGTGACTGCAGATGAACACATTTCGTGACTGGATCACAAAAATATTAAACGGACTGGCAGGCATTAGTTTTCTTGCGATGGTAATTCTGACCTGCTGGCAGGTACTGACCAGATATGTCTTGAAAAATCCATCTACCTGGTCCGAAGAGCTGGTTGGGTATTTGTTCGCATGGATGAGTCTGCTTGGCGCATCGATTGTGACAAGCGAACGGGGACATATGAACATACCGATCATTGTTGAAAAATTCAGCGCTTCGGTACAAAAAGCACTGCTTTGCTTTGGAGAGCTGATCGCATTTCTTTTTTCAGCGGTCATCCTTGTATTTGGCGGCGTACAGATTACGACGCTTGCGATGGGACAGATGACGTCGTCCCTGGGAGTTCCGATCGGTATCTTTTATATCGTTTTGCCATTGTGCGGCGTTTTGAATATGATCTATACGATCTTAAATATAGTGGATATTGTAAAAAATCAGACGAATGAAAAGGAGGCGGCTTAAATGGCAATACAATCACTCGTAATTATTCTTGTTATTTTGTTGTTACTGCTTGCGTTGGGCGTACCGATTGCGTATTCCATCGGCATCTCTGCGCTGGTAGCGATTTTGCAGACGGTTCCCCTTGATGTGTCTGTCGTGACTGCGGCGCAGAGAACATTTGTCGGCATGAGTAAATTCAGTCTGACAGCAATTCCATTTTTTATTCTGGCAGGTAATCTGATGAACCAGGGCGGAATTGCGAAGCGCCTCGTTGATTTTGTAATGGCGATACTTGGAAAACTTCCGGGCGCTCTGCTCGTAACAAATGCCGGAGCGAACGCATTGTTTGGAGCGATTTCCGGTTCTGCTTCTGCAGCTGCTGCGGCAGTCGGAAGTATGGTCAAAGAGGGAGAAGAGGAGCAGGGATACGATCCGGCTCTGTGTGCGGCAACGAATGGAGCATCGGCGCCGTCCGGTCTTTTAATCCCGCCTTCTAACGCGTTGATTACTTATTCTCTGGCATCCGGAGGGACATCGGTAGCGGCGCTGTTTCTGGGAGGATATATCCCTGGAATTCTCTGGGCGCTCTGCTGTATTATCGTAGGGATTATTCTGGCAAAAAGCAAAGGATATCAGGGTGCGCAGGGACGGTTTGACTGGAAAAATCTTGGTGTCGCTACACTTCGCGCACTGCCGGCGTTATCACTGATTATTATCGTAATCGGCGGAATCGTAATCGGCGTATTTACCGCTACGGAAGGCTCTGCGGTTGCGGTTGTCTATGCGCTTGTGCTGGGTATCTTTTATCGGAATATCACAATCCAGTCTTTTTGGAAGATTGTAGTAGACAGTGCGAAAATGAGCGGTATGGTAGTATTTCTGATCGGCGTGTCGAACATTCTTGGATGGGTGATGGCATTTATGCAGATTCCGCAGGCGGTATCGGCGGCGCTGCTTGGACTGACCAATAATTCAGTGATCATTTTGCTGATTATGAATATTATTTTGCTGATTGCTGGTACGTTTATGGACGTAACGCCTGCGATCCTGATTTTTACGCCGCTGTTTCTGCCGATTGTACAGACGTTTGGCATGCATCCGGTACATTTTGGACTGATTCTTGTCTATAACCTGTGTATCGGGAATATTACGCCTCCGGTAGGAAACACTTTGTTTGTAGCGATTAAAGTAGGAGATACCACGCTGGCAAAGACGATTCCGTATATGCTTTGGTACTATGCCGCGATTCTGGCCGGTCTGCTGCTCGTAACCTACGTTCCGTTCTTAAGTACCGGACTGCCGATGGCTGCCGGATTAATCTAAGATCACGGGTCGGTTTGCAGCAAAAAAACGAAAAGGAAAAAAGAACAGATGGGCAGTTCATACTGCAGCAATGAAACACAAAGTCCATGAAAATAAAATTATATTATAAGGAGGAACATTTATGCAGATGACATTTCGCTGGTACGGAGAAGGCAACGACAGTATCACTCCACAGATGATCAGGCAGATACCGGGAGTGACAGGACTTGTCTGGGCCCTGCATGACAAGCAGGCTGGAGAAGTATGGGAAGTAGAGGAAATCGAAGAAGCAAGACGCCAGATCGAAGGCGCCGGTTTCCACATGGAAGTAGTAGAAAGCGTCAATGTGCACGACGATATTAAAATCGGACTGCCTTCCCGTGATCAGTATATTGAAAATTATAAGAAGACGCTTGTGAATCTTGCAAAGTTTGGAGTAAAGGTTGTTACGTATAATTTTATGCCGATTTTTGACTGGACGAGAACCGACCTGTTTCATCCGCTGGAAGATGGTTCTACCGCGCTGTTTTATGAGAAAAACCGGATTCAGGACGATTATAAGGAGATGGCGGATTACATTCTGAACAATCTGCACGGCATGACATTCCCGGGCTGGGAACCGGAGCGGATGGCAAAGCTGGACGAACTGTTTGAAGCGTATCGGCCGGTGACAAAAGAAAAACTGTGGGATAACCTGAAATATTTTCTGGAAGCCATTATGCCGACCTGCCATGAGACCGGGATAAAAATGGCGATTCATCAGGACGATCCGCCATGGGATATCTTTGGTATTCCGCGTCTGTTATGCGACAAAGAATCGATCGGCCGGTTTCTTAAGATGGTAGACGATGAATATAACTGTCTGTGTCTGTGCTCCGGCTCGCTCGGCGCCAACAAAGACAACAATGTGGCGGATATTGTGCGTACGTATTGTGACCGCATTGCATTTGCTCATATCAGAAATGTCAGACATTATCCAAACGGAGACTTTACCGAGGCTTCTCACAGAGACTGCGACGGAGATACCGGTATTCTGGATATTGTAAAAGCGTACCATGACTGCGGTTATACCGGCTATGTGCGTCCGGACCATGGCCGTCATATCTGGGGCGAGCAGTGCAGACCGGGGTATGGACTTTATGACCGGGCGCTTGGTATTATGTATTTGTGGGGATGCTGGGATATGCTGGAAAAGATGGAAGGTAAGGTGAAATAATATATGGAAGCATTTATGGATCAGGATTTTTTACTATCCACGCCGACTGCAAAATGGCTCTATCATGAAGTAGCTGAAAAAATGCCGATCATCGATTATCACTGCCATATCAGTCCGCAGGAAATCGCCGAAGACCGGAAGTTTGACAATATTTCACAGGTCTGGCTGGGAGGAGATCATTATAAATGGCGGCAGATGAGATTTGGCGGCATACCAGAGGCAGTCGTTACCGGCGACGCAGACCCGAGAGAAAAATTTCGTGCGTTTGCGTCCGTACTGCCCCGGCTGATCGGCAATCCGATGTATCACTGGAGTCATCTGGAATTGAAACGTGTATTTGGCGTGGAGCAGCCTCTGACGGCGGAAAACGCAGATGAGATCTATGATCTGTGCAACGAAGTGCTGTCAAAGTATTCTGCCAGAGAGCTGATGCGTATGTTTCATGTAAAAGCAGTCTGTACGACAGACGATCCGGTCGACGACCTTCACTGGCATGAGCAGATTGCTGCGGATGAGACGATGGAGATCAAAGTATTGCCTGCGTTTCGGCCGGACAAGGCTGTGAATATTGAAAAAGAGGGGTTTGCGGAGTATATTCATAAATTGTCTCAGGTAACGGGGCGCAGTATACAGTGTACGGAAGATGTCATCGCAGCGCTGTGTGACCGGGCGGACTTTTTCGCTGCGCACGGATGTCTTTGCGCAGATCATGGTCTGGATTACTGTATGTATGCGAAACCGGATGCGGACGCCGCTGATCGGGCGTTTCGGACAGCGATGGAAGGAACGCGGCCGGCAAAGGAAGACGCTGATATTTATAAAACGATGGTTACGATTGCCTGTGCAAAGAAATATACGCAGATGGACTGGGTGATGCAGATTCATTTTGGCTGTCTGCGCAATAATAACCAGATCCAGTTTCAAAAACTTGGAGCAGATACCGGTTATGACGCAATCAACAGCCAGTCCGGTGTGGAACATGTGGCGCCGCTTCTCAATGCGCTTGCGGAAAATCAGGGACTGCCGGCAACGATTCTTTATTCGCTGAATCCGTCGGATAATACGGCGCTTGTATCCATTGCAGGATGTTTTCAAAAAGACGGAAAAACAGGAAGCGTACAGCAGGGAAGCGCATGGTGGTTTAATGATAATCGTCCGGGCATGCGCACACAGCTCACAGAGCTTGCCAACAATGGCATGCTTGGCTGCTTTGTCGGCATGCTGACAGATTCCCGTTCGTTCCTAAGCTATACCAGACATGAATATTTTCGCCGGATTCTTTGCGAGCTGATCGGCGAATGGGTAGAAAGCGGACAATATCCGGACGACAGAAAGCAGCTGACAAAACTGGTGGAAGATATCTGTTTCCATAATACAAATGAGTTTTTCGGGTTTCAGTTTGAGAGAATGGCATATAAAAACGGCTGACGTACAGAAAGGGGAAGAAAGTATGAATTTACCATTGAATATTGATTTTACAGGAAAAGTAGTAGTAATTACCGGCGCAGGCGGCGTTCTTTGCGGAACGATGGTACGGGCTTTTGCACAGGCGGGAGCGAAAGTGGCGGCTCTGGACCTGAATGAAGAAGCGGTGAAAAAGATCGCTGACGAATGTAAGGCAGAAGGCTATATTTGCGAAGGATACAAGGCAAACGTACTGGAGGCTGAGACACTCAAAGACGTCCACGCACAGATCGTAAAAGATCTCGGCGTCTGTGATATTTTAATTAACGGCGCAGGCGGAAATAATCCAAGAGCTACGACAGATAACGAATATCATCATGAAGCGTCCGAGGGACAAAAGACATTTTTCGATCTGGATACGGACGGCGTGGATTTTGTATTTAAACTGAACTTTCAGGGAACATTAATCCCAACCCAGATCTTTGCAAAAGATATGGCAGAAAGAAAAGCCGGATGTATCCTGAATATTTCTTCGATGAACGCTTATACCCCATTAACCAAGATTCCTGCTTATTCTGCTGCGAAATCAGGCATTTCGAATTTTACACAGTGGCTGGCGACACATTTTGCAGGAACCGGAATCCGCTGCAATGCCATTGCTCCGGGATTTCTGATCTCAAAGCAGAATCAGTCGCTGCTGTTTGGGGAAGACGGTAAGCCGACGGCACGTGCGCATAAGATTTTAAGCGGTACGCCGATGGGCCGTTTTGTAGAAGGAGAAGAGCTGCTGGGAGGCGTATTCTTCCTGTGCGACGAAAAAGCAGCCAGTGCGGTTACGGGTGTGGTACTGCCGATCGACGCTGGATTTGCGGCTTATGCAGGAGTATAATAGAACGAACGTTTTTTAAGGAGGAAACAATGAATACAATGAAGGAAAGATTTGCACAATTTGGAGTCGTGCCGGTAGTCGTTTTGGAAGACGCCAAAGATGCCGGCCCGTTGGCAGAAGCGCTGGTAAAAGGAGGACTGCCTTGTGCGGAAGTAACGTTTCGTACAGACGCAGCCGAAGAATCCATCCGGACAATGACGACGCTGTATCCGGACATGCTGGTGGGCGCAGGCACTGTGCTGACGATCGAACAGGCGGATCGTGCCGTGGCAGCCGGAGCGAAGTTTATCGTAAGTCCTGGATTTGATCCGGAAATCGTAGATTACTGTATACAAAAAGAGATTCCGGTATTTCCGGGATGTATTACGCCATCGGAAGTAGCGCAGGGAGTGAAACGGGGACTTGAAGTCATCAAATTTTTCCCGGCGGAGCAGTTTGGAGGCGTGGATACGATCCGTGCGCTGGCAGCTCCTTATACGTCCGTGCAGTTTATGCCGACCGGCGGTATCAATGCAAAGAATTTAAAAGAGTATTTAAGCTGTGACAAGATTCTCTGCTGCGGAGGCAGCTGGATGGTCAAAGGCGATCTGGTCAGGGCAGGAGAGTTTGACAAGATCTGCGAGCTGACAAAAGAAGCGGTAGCTCTTGTAAAAAGTATCAGAAAATAACGCAGCAGGATAGTTAGCAGACGGAGGGAAAGAACATGGATTTAAAGTTGCGTGATGCAAAAGATTGTAAATATGACGCTGTGTCATTGGGCGAGGTTATGCTTCGTCTGGACCCTGGCGAGGGAAGGATACGGACCGCGCGGAGCTTTCGTGCATGGGAAGGCGGCGGAGAATATAATGTCATCCGCGGTCTGCGCAGATGCTTTGGTATGCATACGGCTGTGATTACAGCCTTTGCAGACAACGAGGTAGGGATGCTGATGGAAGATTTTGTCTTACAGGGCGGCGTCGATACTTCGCTGATTCGCTGGATGGAAACAGATGGCATCGGACGCATTTGCAGAAACGGCATCAATTTTACGGAACGCGGATATGGCATCAGAGGAGCAGTCGGTTGTTCGGATCGTGCCAATACCGCTATATCCAAAGCAACTCCGCAGGATTTTGACTTTGAGTATATTTTTGGAGAACTGGGCGTACGCTGGCTGCATACCGGAGGCATATATGCCGCGCTCTCTGAGCAGTCGTGTGAAACCGTGCTTTGCGCGATTAAGACGGCAAAGAAATACGGTACGGTAATCTCGTACGATTTAAACTACCGTCCATCCATGTGGAATGCAATCGGCGGACAGAAGAAGGCGCAGGAAGTCAATAAAGAGATTGCAAATTATGTAGATGTGATGATCGGCAACGAGGAAGATTTTACCGCATGTCTGGGATTTGAAATCGAAGGAAACGACGAGCATCTCAAGGAACTGAATCTGGACGGATACAAAAAGATGATCAATCAGGCGGCGCAGACCTACCCGAATTTTAAGGCAGTGGCAACGACGCTTCGTACGGTAAAGACCGCGACCGTTAACGACTGGGGAGCGATCTGCTGGGCAGACGGTACGGTTTATAAGTCCAAAGATTACAAAGATCTGGAGATTCTGGATCGTGTCGGCGGCGGGGATTCGTTTGCATCCGGACTGATTTACGGACTGATGACGACGCAGGACGCGCAGATCGCTGTCAACTATGGCGCGGCTCACGGCGCGCTGGCGATGACGACGCCGGGAGATACGACCATGGCCTGCAAAAAAGAAGTTGAAGCTATTATGGGCGGCGCTGGAGCAAGAGTCGTAAGATAAAACATCTGAGGGGGAGACCGTTTTGCCTGGCAAAACGGTCTCCACATAGGAAAGGAGATGCATATGGAACATACAAATCCACTGCTGTCAGGCTATGATATGGAAAACAGATTTATCACGATTGGCGAGATTATGCTTCGTCTGACTCCGCCCAATTATGAAAAAATACGTATGGCAGGGAGCTTCGAGGCCAGTTATGGAGGCAGTGAGGCAAACATTGCGCTGGCGCTGGCAAATCTTGGGATTGACAGCACCTTTTTTACTGTGGTACCGAATAACAGTCTGGGAAAAAGCGCGGTGCGTATGCTGCGCAGCAACGACGTACATTGTACGCCGGTCATTTTAAGTACGCCGGAACAAACGCCGACCCATCGTCTGGGGTGTTATTATCTGGAGACCGGATTTGGAATCCGTGCCAGCAAGGTAACCTATGACCGCAAACATAGCGCGATGACCGAGTTTGATTTTGATACGGTAGACCTTGACCAGTTGCTGGAAGGCTATACCTGGCTGCATTTAAGCGGTATTACGCCTGCATTGTCAGACGGATGCCGCAAATTAATATTGAACAGCTTAAAGACGGCAAAAGAAAAGGGAATGACCGTGAGCTTTGACGGCAATTTCAGAAGCACGCTCTGGACCTGGGAACAGGCAAGGGATTTTTGTACGCAGTGTCTGCCGTACGCAGACATTCTGCTTGGCATCGAGCCGTATCATTTATGGAAAGACGAGGCGGATCACACGCAGGGCGATCTGAAAGACGGCATGCCTCTGCAGCCGGGGTATGAACAACAGGACGAGATCTTTCAGACGTTTATCGAACGCTATCCGAATCTGAAATGTATTGCAAGGCATGTACGTTATGCGCACAGCGGCAGTGAAAACAGTCTGAAAGCGTTTATGTGGTATGACGGTCATACGTATGAAAGCAAGCTGTTTCGTTTTAATATTCTGGACCGCGTCGGAGGAGGAGACGCGTTTGCCAGCGGACTCATTTATGCGATTATGAATCGGTATAAGGCGATGGACGTCGTGAACTTTGCGGTTGCAAGCAGCGCGATCAAGCATACCATCCGGGGCGATGCCAATATTACGGATGATGTGTCCACGATTCGTAATCTGATGAATATGAATTATGATATCAAGCGTTAGTTTTACCTGCTTTGGCTTATGATAGGGCATGACAGTTGTTATGCCTTATTTTTTTGCGGAAATACAGAGACGGAACGATGATTTTTGCATCTCAGGTACTTTTATACCCGAATACGAAACATAAATTTTGTTTTATCTTGACAGTTTTGCTATACGGTCGTATAATACATTATACAGACGTATAAAAGGAGGGCCGATACATGGGAATGAAATTAAAAAAATTAGGAGAAGCCGAACTGGAAATCATGCAGGTAGTCTGGGACAGTGGAAATGCGGTAACTTCAAATTATATTTTAAAAGAATTGCAGGAACGCAGGAGCTGGCAGCTTTCCACGTTAATGACGTCATTAACGAGGCTGGCAGATAAAGGATTTATCAGCTGCGACCGTTCCACTGGAAGAAATCTGTATACTTCGGTCATTTCAGAAAATGAATACAAGACCGGAGCGAGTAAACATTTTCTCGAAAAGCTGTATAATAATTCCATACAGAATATGATAACTGCACTATATAGCAGTAAAGAAATCAAAAGTTCTGATATTCAGGAACTCAGAGATTTTTTGGATAAACTGGAGGATGAATGATGGGAAATATATTTTTATCCGTTTTTGGAATTTCAGTAGCGATTGGACTGCTCGCTCTTGGACTGATTTTTCTGACGCCATGGATCAATCAAAGATATGCCGCAAAATGGAAATACATGATATGGATTTTTCTGGCATTACGGCTTTTGATTCCTCTTAACGGATCGAATGTGCAGTATGTTATGGACAGGATATCACAGCTGAAAGTCGAAACGGGTTCTGCATCGAAAGAAAAGGATACAAACCGTCCCATGGACAGAGCAGTGCCGTATCGGGGGATCGTTGTTGAGATACCGGCGCAGATGACTGCTCCGATCAAAGTCTCGCCGGAACAAAATACAGCAGAAATCACCATACTTGATATCGTGACTCTTGTCTGGATCATTGGCGGCCTCATTTTTATATCTGTACATCTTATGAGTTATTCTCATTATAAACGGCAGGTGATAAAAAAGGGGAGATTAGTAAAAGAAACACGTATTTTAAACCAGATCTGTCATCTTAAGCGCGAATTACATATCAGCCGTACCGTATGCGTGATGGAATATGATGAAGCTGAAAGCCCTATGATCATAGGCTTTATCAAACCTGTTTTGGTTTTGCCAAAAGAGCAGTACGATTCCGGGGATTTGTTTTTTATTTTAAAACATGAGCTGGTTCATTTCAAACGGGGCGATGTGTATCTGAAACTGCTTTTCGTAACAGCGAATGCTGTTCACTGGTTCAATCCGGTCATCTGGATCATGCAGAAAGAAGCTGTGATCGATATGGAGCTGTCCTGTGATGAAAGAGTTACAAAAGGCGCAGATTTTGCGTTTCGGAAAGCATATACAGAAACATTGCTGTCCATGCTTCATAAACAATGTGTCAGGAAAACTGTTTTATCAACGCAATTTTATGGAGGAACAAAGATTATGAAAAAACGCTTTAAAAATATACTGATAAGAAACAGAAAGAAAAATGGAATATTGATATTGATATGCGCAGTCGTTTCATCTGTCGCTTTGGGAATGCTGTCAGGCTGTTCTGTTACAAAACAGAATACAGAAAAAGAAAATACAGAAAAAGAAAATATTGAAAACGGGGACGCAGCAAATGAAGATATGGAAAATGTGTCCCAACAGTCCGGGACCGAAGCGGATCAGACGGTCTCGAAGCCTGTTGACAATTCCGCTGCGGATAATCATCCATTGGAAAATACAATGACGCTTACCTTTTCGAAAGAAGGAGAGCAGGAGCAAAAACAGGCGACACTTGCGGTCGGTAATGGATATTCTTTCTATCTGCCTGATGATGAGAAATGGCATCTGTCTGCTCATGACCTGTGGTTAACAGATATCAATGAACAGGTCGCACTTTGGGTAACGCATTTTGAAGGTGAATCAGAGGCATTTGTGAAGCAGAAACTGCAAGAGGATGGTTATACAGAGGAGGATTCCGGCAAGTGGCGGAAACAGGAGGGAGATTTCTTATATCATGCCGAACAGAAAGTGTATGAAAATGACGTATGGGCAATCTTTTATTCTTATCCGGCAGATTTTGAAGAAGGATGGGGGAGAGAATTACCTGTGATTGTAAATACATTTGCGTTATCAAAAGAAGCAGATCAGGGAACGATCAATCCTGTCGCAGGAACGGGCGAAAATCCGGGAGCGGAAGATTATCAGAAAATCAGTACCGCTGCAGAGACGTTTGCGCAGGCATATTTTAACAAAGATGCGGCTGCCGTTTTGAAGTATCTGGCAGATACCTATGAAGGGGAGGCGGATATATATGAAAGTACAGGAACGATAAGCGATTTAACGGTGAAGGGATTATCAGATATCGATGAGGAAGAGATGGAAAATGGAACATGTAATGTTTCCATAGAATTCAGGGACAGTACCTATGAAGATATGTTTTTGTATCTGACATGTAACCTTGTCAAAGAGCAGGGGGCATGGAAAGTACAATCTTATGGTATCGAAGGATAATTAAATGAAAAAATGTGGAAACGGGTAACGAAACCCAGGCAGGGAGGAAACGATGGCTAAAAATGATTATTACGTCATTCAGGGCGAAAACTACAAACAAATGGCGATTCAGATTTTAGAGGCGGCAAATCTGGCGGCGGCGATTGGGGATAAGCAGAAACGGATCGGTATCAAGCCAAATATTCTTGGTGCGCAAAAGGCGTCTATGGGAGCCGTCACGCATCCGGAGCTGGCAGACGGCGTATTGTCTTATTTAAAAAAGGAAGGTTTTTTGCACCTGGTTGTGCTGGAAGGCTCCTGGGTGGGGGATCTGACTTCACAGGCAGTACGGGTCAGCGGGATTTACGACGTCTGCAAAAAGCATCAGGTACCGTTTGTGGATTTGCAGAAGGATTCTTTTCAGACGCTGGATGCGGCGGGAATGCCGATATCGGTCTGCGACGAGGCGCTGCGGCTGGATTACCTGATCAACCTGCCGGTATTAAAGGGGCACTGCCAGACGACGGTGACCTGTGCGCTGAAAAACAGCAAGGGACTGATTCCAAACTCTGAGAAGCGTCGTTTTCATACGCTTGGCCTTCATAAGCCGATTGCGCATTTAAATACGGTTATACATCAGGATTTTATTCTTCTCGACAATATCTGCGGCGATCTGGACTTTGAAGAAGGCGGTAACCCGGTCGTGATGAACCGCGTGCTTGGTTTCTGGGATCCGGTGCTCTGCGACAGCTTTGCGGCCCAAAGCATGGGCTACAATCCGCGTGACATTGCGTATATCCGCCTTGCGGAGCAGCTTGGCGTAGGAAGTACAGACATATCCGGTGCAAACAGGATATCATTAAACGAAGGCACGCTGGACAAGACGCTGATGCGGGGGACGAAACGTGTCACGCGCCTGGCAGCTTATGCTGCGCCAAAGGATGCATGCTCGGCGTGTTATGGTTCTCTGATCTACGCGCTGGATCGGCTCAGCGACCAGGGGCGGCTGTCCGGACACAAAACAGGCTCGATTGCCGTGGGGCAGGGGTATCGTGGGAAAACAGGAGAAATTGGTATCGGACAGTGTACTTCCTGTTTTGAAAAAAATCTGGGCGGCTGCCCGCCGCATGCATTAGATATTGCAGAATTTTTGCGGGAATACTGGCAATGACAGCATCATTTCCCAGGCATCGCCGGGTAACGTCCGGTTCCGTTTACTGGAAATGGCGTTTCTTTCGTCTGTTTTGGTATGGTAAGTATGACTTTAAATCCGCCGTATTCGCTGTGGTCTATGAAAATATTTCCATTATGAACTTTTAGAATCTGCTTTACAAGAAGCAGTCCCAGACCATGCCGCTGTTCGGTAATATTCGTATCGCAGACCATATAATGCGGCGTATGGTTCAGCCTGTCGATCTGTTCGTCGGAAGCTCCGATACCGTTATCTTCTATGCAGATCGTGCAGGTATTGTCATCCGCATCCACAGACGCATAAATGACACATCCGTTTTCATTGTGGTTTATGCTGTTTTGAATAAGGTTTGCGATTGCGCGTTTCAGCAAATCCTTATCCGCATTTATGTAGCAGGCAGACAGGCTGTCAGCGGTTTTCCATTCCATCGGAAATTTATCGTCGATATCCATATTCATAAAATCTACAAGAACCTGTCGCATTACAGATACTGCGTTTTCCTGCTTCATTGCCAGCGGCTGCATATGATATTCCAGCCTGGAGGCAAGATTGAGGTCGTTAATCAGCTCTTTGATTCGCTGACTTTGCTTTACGATGACAGAGGCTTTTTTACGCTCTGCTTCTGACAGGTTTTCTGAATGTTCCAGCTGTCCGGCATAACCCATAATCATCGACAATGGCGTTCTGACATCATGAGAAACGCCCGCTATCCAGTTTGCCCTTGCAGTTTCTTTTTTTCGCAGCTGTCTGGCCTGCATTTGCAATATTTCAGATGTTTTGTTGATTTTTTCGGCTAATTCAGAAAGCACGCCTTTTTCGCTCAGGCAGACAGGAGCGCCGTCTGACAAATTTTGTATGCCATTCGTGACCGGCCGGATCAAACGCAGCAGTTTTGCGTTGGCAGCGGCATAGATGAGAAATATGGAGACGATATTAACAGCCAGAAGAATCACGGCGTTTTTGGGTAAATCGGCAATAAAGTCATACTCCCAGCTTGCCCTTGTATGTTTCCAAAAGCGGTCTTTCGGATAGCCTAATACTAATAATCCGTCCTGAGCTTCTCCCGTAAAAGTGGGGAATCCGTCTATATAGCCACGCGTCAGTTCCGCGATATCAGATAGCGTGTATTGCATAGGGATATTGTCCGGAAGCTGACCGGTCTGCCAGACGATCCGCCGTGTCTGATTGCTGATAAGGAAGGCCCAGGCATGTTCTTCTTTTAGTCTGGCGCTTACATCCTCGGATACAGAATAGCGATGATCTGTGAATTGCAATGCGGCCGCCACATGATCTGCCATATCCCAGGGAGAAACTGTCGATATATTTTTTACAAAGACGACTGCAAAAAAAGTGACATTCAAAATAACAAGGAGTATGGTGCTTAACGTCATGATTCCGACAAAACGGCGTATGAGCTTTGGAATACTTTTCATGCTATCTCCTCTCTGTGATTAGCTTATAACCTAATCCCCGGACAGTAACCAGCGAAACCGGCTGCGAGGGATTTTGCTCTATTTTTTCTCTGATACGGCGGATATGTGCCATTAAAGAATTTTCATATCCAAAGGGATTGCTGCCCCATGCCGCTTCACACAGCGCGTCGATCGTCACAATACGTCCCGCATTGCGATATAACGCAGACAGTAAATCATGTTCTTTTGCTGTCAGTGGGATGTGTTCGTCATTTTTTATGACCTCGGCACGCGAAAAATCGATCTGACTATTCTGTAAATATACAAGAGGATTTTCGTCTTTGTAGCTTCTGCGCAAAATAGCCATAACACGAAACAAAAGCTCTTTGGGCAGAAAAGGCTTTATGATATAATCGTCAGCCCCCAAACCAAAGCCTTTGAATTTATCATGTTCTTCGCCGCAGGCAGTCAGAAAAAGAACCGGGTAGTCGCCGTCTTTTTTTAACCGTTCCATTAAGTCAAATCCGTTTCCGTCCGGCAGCATGACGTCAAGGACAGCCAGCTCCGGACGGGACGCTTCGGCCTGTTTCACAGCTTCTTTTATATTTTTTGCAGTTTTGACATTTTGAAATCCGTATTCCGTCAAAATGGACAAAACCATATCTAAAAGCTCCTGTTCGTCGTCCACGAGCAATATACGTTTATTCAGCAGATAAGATTCGTTCATAATACAATTCCTTTCGTAATACAACCTTCTTTCGCAGTGAGATCTCCTTTTGCAATACAATCCCTTTTGTAATACAATCTTCTTTCACTGTACGATCTCCTTTTCTAATACGATTTCTATTTGCTGTACAGTCTTCACTCATAGTATCATCTGCCTTTACAGTCGCATCCTGTCATTTCGGCGGTCGTTTCAATATTTTTTTGACAAACGCGGCTTCGTACAGATTTTTCCCTGTTTCCCCATGCTCTAAATCGTGGAGAACGACACGTTTTAACTTATCTTATCAATCTTCTTCTGCAAACAGGACGTTAATCTCCCTGTGGTGTTGCTCTGAATGCTGTCGCTCATAGTCCTCCGTTTAGTTGCAAAAAGACGCATGTTTTACAATTTACTGTTCCATGCGCCTTTACGCTGTTATTTTGATATTAAATTGCTGATTATGCCAGCTGCATAATTTCGGCTTCTAATGCTTTGAAAAAAGTCCAGGAATACACTGTTTTTTGCGGTACGCTTTGCCATGACTTTCTCTATCTGTTTTGTATCGTCCTGCACTATAACACCTCGATTTCTGGAAATCTGTGACACAAGATACGATATATCCTGCTCCTGCCACACTTCAATTATACAAAAAAAGTCCCGTATTTACAATGAAATTCATATGAATTTTGAAAATGTAAGGCAGATGTAAGGTAAAGAGAAGGTTATCACAAGGCTGCGCTGGTATGCTCTAAGCAGAGAAAGGAGATGTCTATATGGATTACATGATCAAAACAAAACAGCTGACAAAAATATATAAATCTTTTGTCGCTGTCAATAACGTTTCACTCAACATTCGAAAAGGAAGTATTTACGGTTTTCTTGGTCCGAACGGCGCGGGAAAATCCACGACTATGAAAATGCTTTTGGGACTGACGGCGCCCACAAAAGGCAGTTTTACAATCAACGGAAAGCGATTTCCAAACGACCGCATTTCCATTTTGAAAGAAACAGGTTCCTTTATCGAGTCGCCTTCTTTTTATGCAAATCTGACAGGCAGGGAAAACCTTGACATTATCCGCCGCATTCTGGGACTTCCGAAAAGTTCCGTTGCGGACGCACTGGAGCTTGTCGGACTTTCCGAATCCGGCGGGCGGCTTGCGAAAAAATATTCGCTGGGTATGAAGCAGCGGCTGGGACTTGCCGGCGCTTTGCTGGGCAGACCGCCGGTTCTGATTTTAGATGAGCCTACAAACGGACTTGACCCATCCGGCATCCACGAAATCCGAAATCTGATTCAGTCGCTGCCCGGTCTTTACGATTGCACGGTGCTTATTTCTTCGCATATGCTGTCTGAAATCGAGCTGCTGGCAGACGATATAGGAATACTCAATCACGGTCGTCTGTTGTTTGAGGGCAGTCTGGACGAATTACGGCAAAACGCATTGCAGTCTGGATTTGCCGCGGATCATCTGGAAGATATGTTTCTGGCGATGGTCGATCAGGACAATGCAGACAGAAAGCAGAGGGCGAAATTATGAAGACATTTACAATCGAGCTTGAAAAAGAAAAGCGTACAGGCGTTATTCCGGTTATGCTGGCGGTCGGTATTTTGGGAGCGGCATACGCCTTTGTCAATTTCATTGTGCGTAAAGATACTCTTTTAAATTTGCCGTCAGATCCTATGGACGTGCTGCTTACGCAGCTGTACGGCATGATTATGGTTTTGAATATGTTTGGCATCCTGGTCGCCGCCTGTATGATTTATCATATGGAATTTAAGGGGAGTGCCGTTAAAAAAATGTATATGCTCCCGATCAGCGTTCCGGTTCTGTACGTTTGCAAATTTATGATTTTAACGATCATGCTTCTGATCGTAATCGTTTTGCAGAACCTGGCGCTTATAAAAATCGGTCTGACCGATTTGCCGCAGGGCGCATTTGAGTTTGGGACGCTGTTATCTTTTGCCGGATATTCCTTTCTCACGTCGATGCCTGTATTATCTTTTATGATTTTTGCGGCATCCCGTTTTGAAAATATGTGGACGCCTGCTGGTATCGGTGTGACAGGATTTTTAAGTGGTATGGCACTGGCTGCATCGGACAGCGCTTTGTTTTGCGTACATCCGTTTGTAATTATGCTAAAACCTGCTGTTGCAATGCGCGCGCAGCCGGATATTGTAGTTGTCATTTTTTCGCTGGCCGAAACGGCTGTTTTCCTCTTTTTGGGTCTGTGGTCTGCGAAACATCTGCGTTATGAATAAGGAGGCTTGGGATATGAGCTTTTTCGAACTGCTTCACATCGAGTTTATAAAAGTAAAACGGGGGAAAATGCTACCTCTGATTTTTACAGCCCCGCTGCTGGTCGTAGTTTCTGGTGTGGCAAACCTGCAAAATTTTTTTTCGCCGGAATATACCAACGCATGGGCGGCTATGTTTATTCAAAGCGCGCTGGTGTATGCTTATTATCTGCTTCCGTTCAGTATGATTGTCGTAAGCATCATGATTGCAGGCCGGGAAACGCAGAACAACGGAATTTTGAAAATGTTAGCTCTGCCTGTTAGCCGCTACGCCGTTTCAGCAGCCAAATTTTGTGTGCTATTGTTTTATTTGTTTATGGAAATGGCTGTGTTTCTTGTTATTTTTGTGATAGCAGGACTGATCGCAACGAACAATACAGGAATTACAGAAGCGCTGCCGATCCTGTATTTGCTAAAGTGGTGCGCGGGTTTATTTTTTACGATGCTCCCTGGTATGGCGATGATGTGGGCGATTACGGTACTATTTGACAAACCGTTGCTATCCGTCGGTCTCAATCTGCTTCTTGTTATCCCTGGCGTATTGGTGGCAAATACGCCGCTGTGGGTTGTTTACCCTTATTGCTACAGCGGTTATCTGGTATCCTGCTCGCTGCATGACTTCACAGCAAAGGGCGTGAACGCCGGATTTGCCCTGTTCCCGTTTTTGCCATGTGCGATTTTGATTTTTGCATTGGTGTTTACAGTGGCGATTGTGTGTTTTGGAAAAAAAGAAATGAGGTGAGATATGGAAAAAAGCATGTGACTATGAATCTGATGTGGATATCATTCATAAATTGAAATAAGAATGCTGACGCATTTATCGTACGATTGACTTGACCAGTAAAAAAGAATATAATAGCAATATTACGAATAGTAATATAGGAGGGTGATATGGATCATATGATACTCGGGCTCCTGCTATTGAGCAGCAGAACCATTTATCAGCTGCATGAGCGAATAGATAAGGGTAAGCCGGATATGGGAAAGATTTTATGAAATTCAATATCGGGTGGTATCAAAAACTTCTGGATGAAATGAGGAAAGATAAACAATGAAGTCAGTAAAGTCATCGAATTCACCGATTACTTATTTTGTAAGCAGAACCGGTCAGGCCGAATGGATACTTTTTATCCACGCTGCTTTTGTCGACCACAATATGTTCCGGGCGCAGTTTGCATATTTTGAAAATAAATATAATATTCTGGCGGTGGACGTCATTGGTCACGGACAGTCCGTGGATACGCAAAAAGGCGATACGATAGAGCGGATGTCAAAGTGGATCTCTGATATCTTAAAAGCAGAAACGATTGATAAAGTACATATTGTCGGCGTTTCACTGGGGGCGGTTCTGGCCCAGGATTTTGCGAATCGTTATCCATATGCAGTAAGCTCGCTGGCCTGCTTTGGAGGCTATGATATTAATAATTTTGATAAAAAGATGAAAAATGAAAACAGTGCAAAGCAGAAGCTGATGATGTTGAAAGCGTTCGTTTCGGTGAAATGGTTTGCGAAAGCAAACAGGAAAATTTCAGCCTATACGGCACAGGCGCAAAATGATTTTTTTGCCATGAATGTTCGGTTTCCTAAAAAGTCGTTGATGTATCTGGCAACGCTCGATCATATGGTAAACAGGTATCAAACCGGACGCAGGAATTATCCTTTGCTGATCGGATGCGGAAAATTTGATATTCCAATGGAATTAGAGGCAATAAAAGCGTGGAAAAGCAGTGAACCCGATTGTACAGTCGTTCTTTTTGAAAATGCGGGACATTGTGTAAATATGGATGTGCCGCAGGAATTTAATAAAACGATGGAGGAATTTTGGAAAGGCGTGGCTGGGGGGAACATATACATGAAAGAGGCAGGTTCTCTGTAAATTGGAACACGGATATGCAAAAAAGCGTTTATTGGATTTCTTCCAAATAAACGCTTTTTTGTATAAATGCCCGCTCTTCACAGCAGCAGTTACTTTGTTATATTTTAGAAGTTTAAAGTTTCTGTTTCTTACCTGACAGGAATTTCTTTGAAAATGACTGCCCTGGATGCGGCACTGCCGTTCATTCCCTGCGTTTCCATCTGTATCTGGTCATCCGGATGGTTAAAGATATAGATGTACAGAGTGTTTATTTCTTTTCCCTGCACAGCGAATCTGGCCTGGCCCGCGATTTCCGCATCTGGATAAAGCATTTCCCCATCCTGATTAAATACGGTTGTATAGCAGGGTTCATAAGACCACCCGAGTATCTCGTACATCTGCGCATCTGTCATATCAGGATCTTTTGAAAGCAGTTTTTCTCTTCTGTCTGCGGTAAGCTCCCGCTGCTTTCCAGGCGTTGCGGTATGGACGATTACCTGATACGGCGATATTACTACATTTTCAAGCGTAATGTCTCCTTTTTTTTCATCCAGTTTTATCGTCTTTACGTCGGTTTCGTTTACCTCAAACGGAAGGGCGAGTTTCCAGCTGCCGTCTGTCCAGTGAGATGCAGATATTTCTTCACGGTCAGTCATCCGGTTGTCATCATAACCAAGGCCGTTTACGTTTAGGCGGAACGTACCGTTACCGGGAAGTTTTTCTGCAAAATTTACCTTGAGCATACCTGCAAAGGTATGGCTGTCGATGACCTTGCCTTCAAATGTGTTTGCAAGCTGATTTGGCGTATCGCCGTCGACGCTCCATGTTCCGCCTATATAAAATCCTGCGGCTGTCCGGTCATCTGCAGTATTTAAGCCCGTATAATGCTCCGGAATATGCGTAAAATCTGCCTGTTCGGATTCGACAGTTACCGTAAGGAACATGGAATATCCGTCACAGAAGACTTCCGACGCAGTCAGTGTGATTCCCTGATCAGATATGGAATAATCCGACGTATTCCGGCTGCCTGCAGGATCTTCCCTGGTCAGGACAGTTCCCCGATTCGAATAATCGCCAGAATAGGTGATATCGTCCTCGAGCTTCTCAAAGATTTTTCCTATCAGCGGAATCTTTGCTGCAAGCACCGGATGAAAATATCCCAGTCCGCCGATTCCGATGATTGCGGCTGTCACTGCCGCTGCCACAACTTTTCCCATTTTACCAAATTTTTTCATGTCACCCTTCCTCCTTTTATGCACCTGGATTTCTTTGTCACTTATTTCAGGAGCAAGGGCCTGCTTTAAGATTTGATCTAATTTTTCATCTGTCATATCCTATCGCCTCCAGTTTTTCCTTTAGCTGCTTTTTTGCTTTCCGCATTCTGCTTTTTACGGTTCCCTCCGGCAGTCCGAGAATCCGGGATATGTCATGGATTGGCATATCTGCCGAATAATACAGATAGATTGGTATTTTGTACTTCTCAGGCAGGGATGCAACGAATCCCTGAATCATATCCGCCTCAGTTTGCTGCAACACAATGTGTTCTGGCGAAGATGCATTGTCATGACCGGATATTTCATATCCCTCGTCAGACATTTCATCCATACTGTCGATGGGAAGCAGCCGCATCCTGTTTGCATATTTTTTCTTCTTATTTTTCCAAAGATAAATTGAGGTGGATAAAGCGTAGCTTTTTGTATTCTGCGCAGAGTCCAGCTGTTTCTTTCTCTCCAGCAGTTTGAGCATCGTGTCCTGGTACAGTTCGTCCCCGTTTTCCACATCTTTGGCTGTCATCCGGCAAAACCGCAGAATATCTTTTCCGGACGCTCGGACAAACCGCTCAAATTCGTCATTATTCATAGCAGCTATCCTCCTTCTTTTTCTTGCAGGTCGACTTGCAAAGATTTTGCCCTTGCATGTATATATTGTCGTGACTCTGGAAAAAGTTTTCAAATTTTCAAAGAATTTTATCATACTTTGCGGGCAGATGGTGAGAGCGAAAATATTCTTTTCTGTATATCCGGAATGCAGCTTTTAAAAACTGTGTATTAGACACGAGGGATGCTTTCTGGCATGCAAATACGTTATACAGTCGTTATCTCATGTTTTGTAAACGTTGTAACCATTGACATTACAATAAAGATGTGTTAGTATTTGTTTGTGATCATGATAGTTACAGCAAATACAGGCAGAAAAGATACAGAGATTTATCAGACAGTCTTTTGCCGGTTCACAGAAAGGTGCGGCGTTTTGGAAAAGCTCTGGCGGACTTTGGCAGACGAGAAAAGGAGTCAGTTATGGATCAGCGTGAACGGAGAAAGTTTTTGATACGGGAACTTTTGCAGGAACAGATACAGTATCGGGGCATGGAGATACCAGATGGGGAAGAGGAACAAAAACGACTGCTTCGCGGTTTACTAAATGTCCGGCTGCCTGGAAAGATCGGCAGGGAATTTCTCAGAGTACAGGATGCATACCTGCAGGAAGAACTGTCAGCGAAGGGGATCACAGAGCTGGACGACCTGAAACCGGTATGTCTGGGATTATATCTCTGGCAGGGGGATATCACGACCCTGCGCTGCGACGCTATTGTAAATGCAGCGAACAGCGGCATGACCGGATGCTATGTGCCAAACCACAGGTGTATTGATAACTGCATCCATTCGTTCAGTGGAATACAGCTTCGTATCGACTGTGCGGAAATGATGCGGCTGCAGGGACATGAGGAACAACCGGGAAAGGCGAAAATAACAAAAGCCTATAATCTTCCATGCAGATATATTCTGCATACAGTAGGGCCGGTCATCAGCAGTCCGCTGACAAAGGCAGATTGCGATCTGCTGGCGGGGTGTTACCGTTCCTGCCTGGAGCTGGCGTCGGAAAATCATTTGGAAAGCGTGGCGTTTTGCTGCATCTCTACCGGTGAGTTTCATTTTCCGAACGAGAAGGCGGCGCAGATTGCGGTAAGCACAGTCAGGGCATTTATGCAGAATAAAACAAGCGTAAAGAAGGTGATTTTTAATGTTTTCAGGGAGCTGGACAGAGAAATCTACAGAAAATTACTCGGATAATATCGAGCGTCTGTAAAAGGCGCTGAAAGCGGCTGACGCTATTGTGACAGGGCAGGTTCCGGTTTATCGGCCAGTGCGGGAGTTACTTATTTTGGGGAGCGGTTCGAGGACTATGGTCTGTTTCAATGCAGCAGACCCTGTCGTCAGAATACTTACGAGAATGGAGCTGTGATTCGGAAAATGACAGAGGCTCAGGGCGGCGTTATGGATGCGGATGGTACATTTACGCTGCCGGAACAGGGCATCTCTTAAAATGGCGGTTCCATCAGAGCTACCGTACGGTCTATGGTGTAAAGAACCTGTGAGCATGAATCTTTTGGGCAGATAGTGTAAAAATATATTTTCACCGGGTGCAGCGGTCAATTTATAAGTTTTTTCAGACCTTTCTTTAATCTTACTGAAATCGGACAGGTTTCTCCGTTCTTCATATGAACAATCAGGTTATTAAGATCTATTTCCGAAATATTATCTTTGTTAATGATATATGATCTATGACATCTGTAAAACCGATAATCCAATTTCTTTTCAATATCTTTTAACTGGCCAGTAAATTCGATTACCCGTTTATTTGCATGAAGAATAATTTTATGAATATTGTTGGATGTTTCGAAAAAAATAATGTCATTATAATCAATAGCAATCCGCTTATCATTTTGACTGATTATGAAAGTACGGTTAACAGAATTGTTTAAAGATGTATATTTACGGTCAACATCTAAAAGGCATTCATGTATTTTGGATTTTATATGTTCTAAAGTGTCTTTGATAATAAAATCCAGAGCTTCAACTTTATATTGAAAAGTAAGAAAACTCATTTCTGAATGTGAAGTAATAAAAATAATAAAACAACGAGGCTGAATCTGGCGAATTCGTTGTGCAAGTGTGAGGCCATTTACATCGGATTTCAGGTCTATATCAAGAAAAAAAAGACCAGTATTTTCGGCTGTCAGAATATAGTTTAGAATATCATGGGGATCTGACGTAGCCAGAACGATGTTCATATCCAGACATTCAATTGTAATGAAATTTTCTATATATTTTTTGAAGAGATTCAACTGCTTTTGATTATCTTCACAGATGTAGATATCAATCATATACGATCACTCCTGTTTGATTAGGCTGTCTTTATTATACAATACTTTTTAAAATAATTGAAGAAAAAAAATAATTGAACTTTTAAGTGGAATAAACGGTTATAGAGCAACGATAATTATTAAAAATAAAACGTTTATTACAAAAATGAGTAGTTGTTTGAAATACTGCTATGATTATATCAGGAGGAGAGATTAGGATGGAAACAATTACAAATAAAATCATTGGTTATCTGGATTCAGATGAGAACATATGGGATGATGTGGATCGGGCACGAATGGCTCTTGGTCTGCAAGTATTAATTCACAATTTTATTATGATTAGTGTGATTCTTATAATTGCTCAAATGGTAGGAATCCCTGGAGAGGCAGTAATTCTTTTAGTAGCATATGGTTTATTAAAAATCACAGCTGGTGGAATACATTTTAAAAAAAGTGCTACTTGTTTACTGGGTACAGGTGTTTTTGTGATAGCGGGAGTTTTGGCGTCGCGTCAATTGAATATAAGTCTGTCATATATGATTTTTATATATCTGATATGCATGTTTATCTTTGCAATTGTTGGGCCACAAGGAACAAAAAATAACCCTGTTTCAGTAGAAAATTATAAAAGATTGAAGAAAATAACCGTTTATATTGTCTTTTCTTATTTGTTGATTACGATTTTTATGACATTATATTTTGCATGTAAACCATACTTGTTGTTTGTCGCCGTTGTGTTTGAAACAGTTTCAGTTTTGCCGCCATATGTAAAAAACGGATGCAGCTGCATAGATGATTAATTATCTATGCAGCTGCACCCGTTTTTATATTGTGGTGCGTCGTTGGCCTGTTTATTGCAAAACGTCAGAGAGACCACTTTGCATCCTGTTGATCAGTTATAGAGATCTCTCTCGTTGTTTTATATATGATGAGATTTAGAAATTTGAAGTCGTTGTACAAAAGTCTGGTCTTGAATTTCTGTATCTAAAAAAACATGGTTGTATTTTTCAATGATTTTATGGGCATTATACAGTCCAAGTCCACGATTAGACCCTTTTGTAGATATATCAGGCTGCGTAAGTGTGGCATAAGGAATCCCTTTATCCAGAAAAGAATTTGAAATAATAAAGATATATTCCGCATCCAGATGAATCAGGGCGAACCTGATACATGGAGCATCCGTTTCTAAAGAGGCTTCAATTGCATTATCCAGAAAAATCCCTATTATACGGGATAAATCCAAAGTATCCATTGGTATATTGGGAATATTATCTGTTACTTCCACACTGACAGCGATGTTAAGTTCTATGGCATATAATAATTTAGATGAAATAATACTCTTTAATTCAGTTGCATTGATGTTCATCAATTGATTGATGTGTGCAGTGTTTTTTGTAATATTTTTGCTTAATGGAAGGATTTCTTTGTCAAAAAATTTCTTTAAACCATCCATATCATTTGCTTCTATATAACCTGACATAGAAAGCATGATATTTGAATAATCGTGTTTAAAAGATCGGAGTGAGGAATACATGGTTTCTATTTGGTTTGTATATTCCTGAAGCTTGTTGTAGGAATCCTGGCGCATATTCATATCCATTTTTTCCATATGTGCTTTCACCATATTTATAATTAATATGGTACTAACAATAAAGTAACAAGAAAATAGTATACAGTTAAAGGTTATAGTTTTGCGGTTGTATCCGATAGATTCCCCTTCCACTATGTTAAACAAAAAAATAAACAGACATGCGGACAAGTTTATTAATATAAGTAATAAAAGTTGTCTGGGAAGTGCGGCATGTATTTTACGGATAACAAAGTGAAGCAGCCGGCCTATTATAGGGCAAATGCAGATAAGAAGCACAATATATGATATTATATAAAAAATGTAGCAGGTTAAATTGGTTTGTAAATCTGCAATGGGATAGATAAATGTATCCCATACTAAAGAATAATTATTATCCCAAATTACACAAAATAGGTAAGTAGCGATAAAGACACAAATATTTGTTAAACGATTTTCGTGTATCAGGGAGATATATATGCACGAACTTATAATTAAAAAAATGACTCCTACATTACCAAAAATAAATCCAATGCACAGTATATTAAGCAGTAAGATGAAAGAAAAGATAAGTTTTTGTTTAAATGTTAATCTGAATGGTAAAAAATAGCACGTAGGTACTAAATAAGAAAAGATACTTAAAATATATGGGAGTATTTGTATTATTATCATCTTATATAACTCCTCGTATTATAAAGTAGTAGTGTTTATAGTCCCTCTCCAGGGACTGTATCATATACTGCCTGATGCTGTTATGGGATTGTTTTACTTTAAATTGTTTTAGTAAAGTTACGACCTTGTTCTTTTTATGTATTCGTTATTTAGTCAGGTACTATATGTAATTGTAAATTGTATCAGTAATATAAAACAGTATGAATATTTATACAAAGGATTCATTTTGTGAATATTATTGGAATTGATTATCCATTTTCTTAAACTGTAACATTTTGTATTTAGCTACGTATCGCGTTTGTCTACGCTTATGACCTGAACTGTCAGGTATTATCCATTACTATTTCTGATTCAGATATTGGACAAGGAGCTGTGTTTTTTTCTGAAAGCAAAGATTTTAGTCGTTCTGATTCCATAGATGAGATATAATCTTATTACTGAAATGGCTTTTCTGGGTTGCTCACCAAGATAAATATTTGCTTTTTTATTATGGAAATAAATTTGCATATTCATAAATGGAATTATCAGCACATCTAAAATCGTTTCTCAGGATCCTTATGGGGCATTATTCTTAAAAAAGAATCTTAACGAAATCGACTTTAAAATGAAGCCGTTCAAAACGGTACAATATATCTGCTACCGAGCAGGACTATACTCAGATAATAATGGTAGTGTCAGAAATCGAAAAAACACTTCTGCTCAAAAGGTAATCCATACATAAAAAGCATGCTTTGGGGTATCATGCCATTCCAATCGTTCCGCCAGCCGGTATACTTCTTTTGGCTTGAGTGCTTTATACAGGGAAGTTGGCACATGAATATTCAGATTGTCGGTTACAAGGACTATCTTTTTTCTTCTGGGTACAGGATGTCTAAGGTGTATTTCAATATTTGTGCAAAACCTCTGTATTCCGTGTTTCTGTTACGACTTTTTCTCGGCAAGAGGTTTGTGATCATGAATATGTCTGCAACGCAATTCCTTATGTATACGGAATCTGTTTTTTCAGGGCCCCTAGCTAACAAGAGGGATGCGTTTTTCCTTTATAATCTGTCATCCATGTATACCACAGTACGGAACAGATCATTCTGACGATGTTACATTTCAAGAACATCCTCCAATACTTTTTTCATAAAGTATAACGATATTTAATAGAAATGTAAACACTTAAAATTGACTGGATGGAATATTAAGTAATAGACAGAAAATGGAATACTGGTACTATAGCGAACTTGTTTGCCTTGCGTTTCTAAGGAACTGTTTTGGACTGGTTTTCCATGTAAAATAACTTGGAATCTGTTATGTCATATGGTAAATTTTATTCAGTAGGCAAACAATTTTGAAGAGTTCTCAGTAGTACAAGTCTATCTGTATAGTTATTGGAGGATCAGGTGATAAAGGCGTTAAAAACTATTGTTGCTTTTTTCTGAGAACTGGGGTCAAAAGATTTTCGGTAAAAGAGCTATATGAATTGTTTTTTTATTGTGCATAAAATTCCTATGTTTTACGGAATAATTTTTTCATATTTTTTATTAATTTAATTATAATTAAATTAATGTCAGCTTTATTTGCCTTTTAACTCCAGCAACATCTTAATTACTCAACTTTCCCAGCAGATATTTTCAAACAAAGCTTGTATAAATGCCGCCTGAG
>CAJTMV010000029.1 GCA_910577225.1 uncultured Eubacterium sp.
AAGGAGATAAGAATTATGCCCTGATGCGGTTTCTGAATGCGGTGATGTATCCGCATCAGGAAGATTTTATGGATATAATCCAGGATTATATTGATTTTAGCAATAATATAGAATTATGGCAGGAGGTGACGCAGATGAGCGGACTGGGACAAAGTATTTTGGAAGAAGGAAGAGAAGAAGGTAGAAAAGAAGGAAGAGAAGAAGGCAGAAAAGAAGGAAAAGAGGAGGGGAGAAAAGAAGGCATGCAGGCATTTATTATGGATAAATTGGAAGAAAATGCTCCCAAAGAGCACTGTATTATAAAATTGCAGAAACATTTCGGAATAACACAGGAAAAGGCAGAACAGTTTTATGATAAGTATGCTGCTGCGGTTTGCATTCTGAAATAATAGTTATATAAAATATAATGTACTCTGTATATTATAATGTACCTTATAAAGTGGACGGCGGTGGAAGAACAATATGAGAAAACAGGAATGTATGATATTGATAGAAAGAGGTAATGAGGATGAGAGGACTGGGACAAAGTATTCTGGAAGAAGGTAGAAAAGAAGGCAGGGAGGAAGGCAGAAAAGAAGGCAGAGAAGAGAGTATACGTGCGTTTATCATGGATGATCTGGAAGAAGATATTCCAAAAGAACACAGTATAATTAAAATGCAAAAATATTTTAAAATGACAAAGGAAAATGCAGAACAGCTTTATGGGAAATACGCGATGGATGTGTAAATATAAATGGCAACGGATTGAGAGTTGAAATACAACTATAATAACAAATGAAAATATTCTGTCAGGACAGGTTGTAAATCCGGATAAGAAGTGGTAAAATATAACAATCGAAGATATAGAAAAAAGGAGGGCAACAATGTCTCAGAAGATTTTGAAAGAACTGGCGTTATTTTTAGCAGTTGTATTGGTACTAACAGGAATGCCGATTTATGCGCAGGCAGCGGTGACACCGGCATTTCAGACAACTTACTCGACCTTTTATGAAAACCGTGCCAACCAGGGCATTTATGATATTCAGGTCAACAATGTGCAGAAAGGCTACATATTAAAATGGCACATTACTGGTAAAGGAAAAAAATGGGCGTCCTTTGATACGAAGAAGATTATTGCAAAAGGTACGACAGCAGTAAATAAGCTGACAATTGACAGTAATGGAGAGTCCGCTTATGCGGCAGGAGAGCGCATTCGTATTACGGTAAATGTATATACCTCAAAATGGAAGCTGGTAGATAAGCTGACGTTTGCTGGAAAACTGCAGAGTAAGGCGAAGTCTGTTAATATTGATACTACCGGGATTTCAGATTTAAAACAGCTGAAATCTGGAGAAACATATAAGTTTCGTGCGGTTATGACGCCATCAAATGCAACAAGCAAAGTGTATTGGGATGTCAAAGACGCAAAAGGTACGGACTGTTCTTCCTGGATTACAGAGGACGGCGCATTTACGCCACAGCAGTCGGGAGAATACACGATTACGGCAACTCCAAGAAATTCGGCAAAGGGAGCGGCACTTTGCACAAAGCAGGTACAGGCGACGGTTGGAACGTTTATAGAAAATATTGAACAGACAGCATCCAACAAATTTAAAGTTACTTTTGGTACTGCTCCGGCAGTTCAGTTAAAAGAAGCGGATTTTTCTATTAAATCCGGGGAAACGGCAGTCGTTGTTAAGAAAGTGAATTATTCCGAAGATGGAAAGACCGTGGATGTTACGACATCGACCAGCTTTTTGGACGGAAAGGTATATACGGTTTCCTGTGCAGGCTATACAAAGGACTTTACCGCAAGCGCCGGAAAACCTGCAAAGCTGACAATATTGACGACATCTGCACAGGCAGGAAAATATACCACAATTGAGTATGCGTTTTTTGATTCGAAAAATATAGATGTGACAGAGACTGTTAAAAACGGAACATTTCGTTATTCTGCCAATGTGACGAACGGACTGCTCGATCAGCAGACAAATAAATTGTTCATGACAACAATTGGCAGCATTGCAAATGTAACCCTGGAATATACGTCTATCGATGGTATCCGATTGTCAGATACGAAGACGATTGTCTGCGTGGAACAAAAGGCAGAGGAAGCCTCTGATTCAAAGTTTACATTAACCAAAAGTCCGCAGACACCGGCATTTCGCGATCCGGATGTAAGAGAGGTTGCGATTGGCGATACGATGTATGCACATTTTGCCGCTTTGGATAAAAATGGCGCCGCGATTGCTTATGATGCAGTTACATATTCATCTTCCGATCCGGACAGCCTGATTATCAGTGCAGAAGGAAAAGTAACTCCGATTAAAGCGGGAAAAGTTACAGTTGTAATAACTGCAATGCAGGGAACGATTCCGGTAACTTATTCTTATGAAGTGACAGTCAGGGCGGCTCGTTATATGGCGTCCATCCAGATGAAAGAAACTGCCATTGCGATGTCGAATGTAGATGTTGCGGGTTACCAGAAAGAAATACCGATTACGGCGCTTGATCAGTATGGAGAGCCGCTTGCACTTACAAACGCGACAGGAACGATCACGGAATATAACGGACGTTCTGTTGCACGATATGAACCGTCTGCCAATAGCGTTATTGTTCAGACGCAGGGAAGACTGGTTGGAATTTATAATTGTGTGCTTGCTCTGACGTCAGGCGGTGTCACGTTAAATCAGAACTTTACGGTCATTGTATCTGCTCCTCCGGTAAGCGGCGCATCTTCCTATCAGGTAGAAGTGAGTGCGACAAAGCTGGATATGGCGGTGAATGAAAGTACTGATATGGCAAAGATCCCGAAGATTACCGTTCGTCTGGCTCAATATCGCGGAGGCGTATTTTATCGTTACGTTGATTTTAAATCGGCACAGATTCGCAAAGGCAATTCTTATTATGCAAAAGAGATGATGGTAAATACAACATCCGAAAGTGCAATTACAGCGCAGACAGATCTGCTGGAATTAAGTCCGGTTATTATAGATTCCGTTGCAGATCAAAGAGGCGTGTATATGTGCAGAAAAGCGGAGCAGGGCACGTATACGGTTACATTAACATATGATCAGAGTGTTTCCTGGATGGGGACAACTGAGAAAAAGACAGCGACTGCGAATATAGAGCTTACGGATTCACAGGGGACGCCGGATTACAGCATTCGGAGTCTGACAACAAGTACGAATGTGCAGACGGCACATCAGGTTGCTCTGGATTGCATTCAGACAGCGAGTGAAGATACCATTATGGATTGTACAGTAACGGGATCCAGCCAGCTGGGAGTTTCAACGATTGTAAAGAGCGGTGAACAGATCCATATTAGCTCAGTTAAGATACGTTCTACGGTATTGATTAAGAATCAGCAGAAAGTATATGTAGATTATATTATTCCGATAGGCAAAACATTTACGAACCGATAATTGGGTTAACAGATATACGAACCTGATAAGCGGTAAAAAACGTCTTATATATTAATTATTATATATAGTTTATACATTCTCATATCACAAAAAAGAAGGCTTCTGTTACGGAATGTCTTCTTTTTTGTGCGTTATAAAGAAGAAACAACAGAATGAAAATCTATAAAAAGAAGAAGCAACGAAAGAAGATGAAACAGAAAAAGAAGCAACAAACGAAGAAGCAATAGAAAGAAAATGAAGCAGAAAGAGAAGTCAACAGAAAAAGAAGCAATAAAAAAGAACAAACAAAAGAAAAGGCACCAGAAAGAAAATGAAACAGAAAAAGAAGCAACAAAAGAAGAACCAACAGAAAGAAAATGAAATAGAAGGAAAGCTCGCAAAAAAAGAAGCAATAAATAAAAGAAGAAGCACCAGAAAGAAAATCCACCAGAATGAAAGTCACCAGAAAAAAGAAGCAACAAAAGAAGAACCAACGATAAGGAGAATTTACAAAAGAAGCACCAGAAAGAAAATGAAACAGAAAGAGAAGTCCGCAGAAAAAAGAACCAACAAAAGAAGAACCAGCAAAAAGAAAATCCCCCAGAAAGAAAAGTCAACAAAAAAGAACAGCAAAAAGATGAATAAAATTCATTTTAAAGATGAATAATTCTCACAGTTTCACTTTACAAATGCAGTGTGTGTTATTATAATAGACTTCGTTAAGAAAATAGATAAAAAAGAGAGTTACAAAAAGGAGATTATGAAAATGAACAGTGGACTTGAAATCAGATGGCATGGAAGAGGCGGCCAGGGTGCGAAGACTGCGGCATTATTATTAGCAGATGCAGCATTCAAAACAGGGCAGTATGTACAGGGATTTCCGGAATATGGTCCGGAGCGCATGGGCGCACCGATTACTGCATATAACAGAATCGGACATGAACCTATTCGTGTACATTCGAATATCTATACGCCGGACCTTGTTATGGTCGTAGACGAGACATTGCTTCATTCTGTTGATGTAACAGCAGGTCTTAAGAAGGACGGAGCAATTATCATCAACACTCCAAAGGCGAGAGAAGATATTTTACCATTGTTAAACGGATACAAAGGCAGCGTTTATACGATCGACGCAAGAAAGATTTCGGAAGAAACACTGGGAAAGAATTTTCCGAATTCTCCAATGCTTGCAGCTGCAGTAGCTGTCAGCGGTATTATGGAACAGGAAGCGTTTTTAAAGGAGATGCGTTCCCTGTATGAACATAAATTTGCGAAAAAACCGGAAGTAATAGAAGGAAATATGCAGGCGTTATATAGAACGTTTTCCTCTTTCGAAGAAGTATTAAAACCAGATGTAAAAAAGAGCGCGTAACACGAGATTGAAGTACTTTTGTATGAAATGTCAGATTGCACGGATAATCAGACAGAATAGAAACAAAGTATACAAATAATTAAATCGGAGATAAAGATTTATGAGAACGGATGTACATACAATTAACGAGCAGACAAGGCATCAGGATCTGACAGAAGGACTGATGATGTTTGCTGCCGGAACTTCAAAATATTTTCAAACGGGCGAGTGGCGGACAAGCACGCCGGTATTTCATGCTGATCAGTGCAGACAGTGTATGCTGTGTGTGCCAGTCTGTCCGGATTCCAGTATACCAGTCACAGATGGAAAAAGAGAAGAGTTTGATTATGACCATTGCAAGGGATGTGGAATCTGTGCAAATGTCTGCCCGTTTGGGGCAATTACAATGAGGGAGGGGAGATAGCGATGGCAGTCAAAGACCGTATGTCAGGCAATGAGGCGGTGTCCTATGCGATTCGGCAGATTAATCCGGACGTTATGCCGGCATTTCCGATTACGCCTTCCACGGAGATTCCGCAGATGGTGTCTGCGTATATTGCAAACGGAGAGATGGATACAGAGTTTATCCCGGTAGAAAGTGAGCATTCATCGATGAGCGCGGCAATAGGAGCGCAGGCTGCAGGAGCAAGGAGCCTTACCGCGACTTCTTCGGCAGGACTTGCCCTGATGTGGGAAGAGCTGCTGCTGGCGGCTTCTAACCGTATGCCGATCGTGCTGGCGCTTGTAAACCGTACGCTGTCAGGGCCGATCAATATTAACTGCGACCATACGGACGGTATGGGCGCTCGTGATACAGGCTGGATTCAGATCTATGCCGAAAATAATCAGGAAGCGTACGACAATTTTATTCAGGCATATCCGATTGCAGAGCATCCGGATGTACACCTGCCGGTAATGATCTGTCAGGATGGATTTATTACGAGTCATGCAGTTGAAAATATTGAATTATTGGAAGATCAGGCAGTCAGACAATTTGTCGGCGAATATCAGCCGCAGGAATATCTGCTGAATCCCGGAAAGCCGATAGCGGTAGGACCGTATTCCGCGTCCGGATATGTGATGGAAGCCAGAAAGAATCAGGAAGCGGCAATGGAACGTGCCAAAGCAGTGATTATACAGACGGCAGAACGTTATCGGGCATTATCTGGAAGAGGATTTGACTTATTTGAGGAATACCGTACCAAAGATGCCGATTATATTATGCTTTTGATTGGTTCCGCGGCAGGAACCGCAAAACAGGCGGTCGACGACCTGCGCGCAAAAGGCAGAAAAGTCGGCGTGATCAAGCTAAGGGTGTTTCGTCCGTTTCCGGCAAAGGAACTGGCAGAGGCATTAAAGGGCTGTCGGATGGCAGCGGTATTAGATCGCTGTGAAAGCTATAATGGCAATGGCGGGCCGCTCGGATGTGAAACAGACGCGGCGTTATTCCGAAATAAAATCAGGATTGAAACAGTTAATTATATTTATGGCCTTGGAGGACGTGATTTTACGGTAAACGATGCTTATGCCGTTTTTGACGAACTTGAAGATGCCGATGTGAATGGGAAAACAGTAGAACAGTATCAATATATTGGATTGCGCAGGTAGGAGGAAACAGTGAGTAATCAGACAGGTTTATATCGTTTAAAAGATTGGGTGAACCGGCCGGAACGTCTGGCGCCGGGGCATCGTATGTGTGCAGGCTGCGGGGCTACGATCGGAGTGCGCGCCGTATTACGTGCGCTGCATGAAGGCGATCATGCGGTAATAGGAAACGCAACCGGATGTCTGGAAGTATCTTCTTACATGTATCCTTATACGGCCTGGGAAGACAGCTACATTCACAATGCGTTTGAAAATGCCGGCGCAACGTTAAGCGGGGTGGAAACGGCGTATAAAGCGTTAAAAAAACGCGGAAGACTTCCGGAAAATGAAAACTTTAAGTTTATTACATTTGGCGGAGACGGCGGTACGTATGATATCGGATTTCAGTCGCTGTCCGGGGCCATGGAGCGCGGGCATGATATGGTCTATGTCTGCTATGATAACGGCGCTTATATGAATACAGGCATACAGCGTTCTTCGGCAACTCCGATGTATGCAGATACGACAACAACGCCAGTTGGCACAAAATCAGACGGAAAAATGCAGAACCGAAAAGATCTTTCTGCCATTATTGCGGATCATGACGTGCCATATGTGGCGCAGACGACGCTCACACAGGACTTTAAAGATCTGCATCTGAAAGCAGAAAAAGCGATCTATACAAAGGGCGCGTGTTTTCTAAACGTGCTGACGCCATGTCCAAGAGGCTGGCGTTATGATACGCCAGACATTATGAATCTATGCAGACTGGCTGTGGAAACGTGCTACTGGCCGCTGTTTGAAGTAGATCATGGCAAATGGAAACTGTCATATGAACCAAAACAGAAGCTGCCAATTGAAGATTTTTTAAAGCCGCAGGGAAGATTCCGTCATTTATTTTCACCGGGCAATGAAGAGCTGATCGTGCAGTTCCAGGCGGAAGTAGACAGACGCTGGGAAGAATTGCAGTATAAATGCGCACGTTAGGAGCAGGCGATGACATTATTGACTTATCAGGTGTTTCAGACCGCAGCGAATATCGGCAGCTTTCAAAAGGCTGCCGATATTCTTGGTTTAACGCCTTCCGCGATCAGCCATACCATTTCATCGATGGAAAGCGAGCTGGGCTTTTCGGTACTGACCCGCAGCAAATCCGGTATTACGCTGACGAATTATGGAGAACATCTGCTGCCGTATGTCAATGCAGTGCTTAATAGTGATGAAAGTCTGAAACAGGCAGTGGCGGAATTAAACGGGCTGAAACAGGGAAAAGTAAAAATAGCGGTATTTTCCAGCGTGTGTACGAACTGGCTGCCAGATCTGCTGCGTTCGTTTCAGAAACAGTATGCAAAGATTAAAATAGAAGTGTTTCAGGGTACCTATGACGATGTCTATTACTGGATAAAAAACGGTGTGGCAGATCTTGGATTTTTATCAGTGTCCAGTGCGAAAGACATTCCGATCGAGCCTCTGTATAAAGATCCGCTGTTATGCGTCCTTCCGAAAGGCAGCCGTAAGGATGGCGCCAAACCATATATAGATATTGAAGAGATGCGTGCGCATCAGTTTGTAACACAGCGTGAATGTACCGATGCGGATATTCAGAATTTTTTAAAAGAAAATTCCCTGCGTATTCAGTCCAGTTATCATGTCGTGGACGATCTTTCCACGATTGCGCTTGTGGCAAAAGGGTTTGGCATCTGCCTGATGCCGGAACTTGTAATGCGGGATATTCCATATCAGGTCGACAGCTATCCAGTCTGTCCGCAGACATGCCGGATTATCGGAATCGCGGCGCTTCATACGGAATTTATGGCGCCGGCGGTACGGATGCTGTATAATCATATTTTGGAAATGTATAAAAGCATATAGAAGACAGCCAAAACACAAATAAGTCTTTCTATTCGTCAGTTGTCGTGCTATAATACAGATAATAAGAAAACGATTCTGCTGATAACCGGCTGGAGATTTTTTACAGAGTACGCGGGTAGAGGATTCAGACAGAGTCAGATTGAAAAGCACAGGGAGGATATCAGATTGGGAGCAGAACATGCAAAGACATATTCATATGGCTATGAAGAATGTATAAAACAGGAAAAAAGCGTAGAGGACATGGTTGCAGATATTCTGGCAGATCCGGAATTTCCGCAGCTGACAGAACTGATTATCGGAGACTGGGGAGATTCCTGGGATTATAACTGCCAGCCGATTTTGGATGGAATTGTGGAGCAGGCGGAGCGTTTTTCTCATATTAAAAAGCTGTTTATCGGAGATATGGACTACGAGCAGTGTGAAGTATCCTGGATTATGCAGGGAAATTATGAAAAATTATGGGCGGCACTGCCGAATCTTGAGAGTCTTACGATCAAAGGCAGCATGGAGCTGGAGCTCGGCGATATCTGTCATCAGGGATTAAAAGAACTTACGATTATCTGCGGCGGACTTGGAAAAGATGTGATACAGTCGGTTCAGAACGCAAAGCTGCCGAATCTGGAAAAGCTGCTTTTATATATTGGCGTTGACAATTATGGATTTGACGGCAGTGCGGATACGATTCGGCAATTATTGGAACAGGCGGATTTTCCAAAGCTGACGTACCTTGGGATTACAGACAGTGAGATTCAGGATGAACTGGCGGAAATTGTACTTGGCAGCAAATTTATGGGACAGATCGAAACGCTGGATTTATCGCTTGGCACACTGACAGATCAGGGCGGACAGCTGCTGCTGACAGAAATTCCAAAATGGCCGAATATTAAAACGCTGGACGTACATTATAATTATCTGTCAGAGCAGATGGCAAAACAGCTGGAAGAACTTCCGATCACTGTGGATGCGTCAGAAAATAATAAGCCGGATGAATATCGTGGCACAATCTATATGAACGCCATGCTGACAGAATAAATCGCACAGGTACGGGCTGTGACAGGGAGAAGTTATGCGCAAACAGGCAGTATTATTAGGAAATGCAAATACAAAACGGACAGATTTTTTTATGCAGGCAGCGGCTACGGCACAGCTGCCTGTCCTTTTTATTGACTGGAAAGACATAAAACGATGGAAGTCCGCGCTGACAGGGGCAAAACAGCTGATGAAGATCGATCCGCCGCTGTGGGACAGCTGTTCCCTGGAGGATCTGACACGTCTGACGAACGATTATCAGAGACAGCTGCAGGAACTGGCACAGGCAGCGCAGCGTTATCCGCTGGAATTTTTTAATCATCCATCGGCAATTATACAGCTGCTGGATAAGCGAATCTGTAAAACAAAGCTGGTACAGGCGGGAATTACAGTTACAAAGATGCTGGAAGAGGAAGAACCCGGCGGATGGACGACCCAAAAACTGTTGCATACCATGCAGACAAAGCATCTGCATCAGGTATTTATCAAACCAGTGAGCGGTTCCGGAGCAGCCGGAGTGTCCGCGTTTCGCTGGCAGCCGTCTGTCGGACGAATGGCACTGTATACGTGCGCCATGCTGCACCCGGCGTACGGACTGGTCAATACCAGGCGTCTGCGCCGCTTTTCGTCACGACAGGAAGTGCTTTCTTATCTGGACCGCATCCTGGAGTCTGACTGTATCGTGGAACGATGGTATGCAAAGGCACAATATCAGGGGGATTCTTATGATATGCGTGCGGTCCTGGTAGATGGTAAGACAGAATTTTTACTGGCAAGATGCTCCAAAGGGCCCATTACCAATCTGCATCTGAATAATCATCCGCTAAAGGCAGAAGAGACGGGATTACCAGACCATGTGCTGGAAGAGATAGATTCTTTATGTAAAAAAGCAGTGGAATGTTTTCCGGGGCTTCGGATTGCAGGGATCGATATTTTGCTGGAAAAGGGAAGTCTGCGTCCGAGAATTATTGAGATGAATGCACAGGGAGATCTGATCTATCAGGACATCTATCATGAAAATAAAATATACCGCAGACAGGCGGAACTGATGTACGACTGGCAGAAAGACGGATAATTGTGCAGGAGCGTAAAAATACTGGCATCTGTCAGGGTTGCCTGCCGGCTGATGATCCAAAAGTAACAGACTCTGTAAGTTATAAGCGCGGCCGGAAAGAAGGCGTGCAGAGAATACAGATATAAAGTGTTTGTTCCAGGGGGAGGGAAGAACGTCAGAAGATCTGGTCAGGGCCATGTGAAAGCTGCAGCAGCTGAAAATGATATCGTTGTGCCAGAGAAAAAAGCTCCAAACACAAAGAGATATCTATGGCGTTTCGAGAAAAAGTTTTGATTCATAAAACTCAGAGAAATCCTGACAGTTGCCGATCTCTGGATCTGGCGCTAAAATTATACTTGAAGATAACATTTTCTTATAAAATGTTATCTTCAAGTATTCTATAACAATTTTTTCATATTTGCAATACCAAGAAAAAAATTGTCAGTAATTACCTGTTAATCTAAAAATATCGAGATAAATATGTATAAAAATACCAATAAAAAGCGATGTCTGACGAAAGTAAATCTATAACATTCTGGTTCTTATTTTGAAAAAACAACTCTTTTTCTATGATCAGTTTTCGGAAACAATCTTCCGGATTTCCTTATATTTTCAAGGGTTTGAGCATTCAAACCATATGTTGCGTCCAATAACAATCTATAAGAAAATGTTATGTTACCAATCAATAGTTCTTTCTGGCATTCGAAGTACAGATCCGGTTTCTTACCAAAACAGGGATCTGCTGCGTGCCGCACAACGGTCTGTGTCGGATCAGAAGACAGTAACCAGGCAGCCGCGGCAAAGACAGGATGCAGGATGGAGGGAATCGGGCAGTGAGAGAATTGGATTATGGAAAAATTGGAGCAAGAATCCGACAGGTTCGAAAAGCGAAAGGCTGGTCGCAGGATAAGCTCGCGAAAAAATGCGGAATCAGTATGTCCTTCCTGGGACATATTGAACGGGGAACCAGGATCATGAGTCTGGAGACCTTTGGAAGTATTTGCGCGGCTCTGGAAACCGGGGCGGACGAGCTGCTCTGGGGATTGCCGAAAGTATCGGAAACAGTGATGCAGGATCTTTGGAGCCAGCCGGAGAAAAAAGAGTACGACAGCTATGCGATGTATATCCGGATTATGAAGTCTGTCGCTGAGATTATGGGCAGTTCATGATTCGCCGTATCAGTATTATTACAGTAGCCTGCAACAGTGTCAAAGGGATCATTCCAACGATGGAATCTGTCCTGGCACAGGAGCTGGGGCAGACAGAGCTGGAATACCGGATTATAGATGGCAACAGTACAGATGGTACGGCGGAAACCGCCAGAAGCTATCGCCGCCGTATGGAAGAAAAAGGGATTTTGTATGACGTTGTGAGCGAGCCGGACGGTGGTATTTATGACGCAATGAATAAAGGAATCCGGCTTGCCAGCGGAGATCTGATCGGATTTCTTAACAGCGGCGACTGGTACGAGCCAGGAGCGCTTGGGAAGGTGTTAAAAACGTTTCAGACAAAGCGCTGCGATCTGATGTTTGGCAATATTCGCATTTACCGAAAGGATGGAAAGTCATTTATAAAAAAAGCGGTACTGCGAACGTTTCAGACATCCAGAGACTGGAATCATCCGACCATGTTTGTCAGGGCCGGATTATATAAAAAATATCCGTTTGCGGATCAGGGCATTCACGACGATTATGGTTTTTACTTAAAAATAAGAAAGATGCAGTTTAAAATTGTGACCGTGGATCAGGTGCTTGCAAACTTTCAGATGGGCGGGGCAAGCAATCAGAGAGGCATTCGCCAGATGTGCCGGCGGATTCACGACAGATACAGATACTGTTACCGTGCCAACGGGTACAGCCGATGGTATCTGATCGAATGTATGGTAACAGAAGCGGTGAAGTGCCTGCTGTGACAGAAAAAAATTCCAGGGAGGTTTGGAATGCGTATCGGAATCGATCTGCTCTGGGTGCGGACGGGCATCTGCGGAGGTACGGAATCGTATATCCGCAGTCTGCTGGACGGGTTTGCGCGCTATGACAGAAAAAATGAATATCTGTTGTTTGTGGCAGAAGATCAGGCGGACAGTTTTGGAAAATACGCGCAGGTGCAGCGGATGCATCTGAAGGTATGGCGTGTGAAATCGGTAAATCGGTGGATACGACTGTTTTGGGAGAATTTGTATCTGGATCGTGCGGCAGTCAGGAATCAGGTGGATCTTCTGTTTGTGCCGGTATACAGCAAGCCGGCGTCATATGGGAACGGGGTTTCTTATGTCAGCGTGATTCATGATTTTCAGGCACTGCATTATCCAGCGTATTTTTCGGCAGGAAAAAGGTGGTTTTTCCGTGTATCCTGGAAACGTACTGTGCAGACATCAGACCGAATGGTCGTGATCTCGGACGCAGTCAAAAGAGATCTGATCCGGCAGTTTCCGGATGCGGAAAAAAAGACGGTTACGATATATAATCCGGTTGTAACAAACGATTCCGGCCTTTCTGCAGATACGATCGAACGCAAATATGGGATAACGAGCATGCAGTATGTCTATTGCGTCAGTTCCATGCTGCCGCATAAAAATCTGGACACGATTCTGCGGGTAGTCCGTGATATGAGACAGATGCGTCTGGTAATCAGCGGTGTCGGTGATCAGGAAAAAGCGCTGCGCCAGAAGCTGGAAAGATACCAGATTACGGAACGTGTAATACTGACCGGTTTTGTGTCAGATCAGATACGGGACTGTCTGTATGAGAACTGCCGCCTGTTTTTGTTTCCAAGTGTCTTTGAAGGATTTGGCATGCCGCCGATCGAGGCGATGCGCAGGGGAAAACGGGTAGTTATGACCCGATGCGCCTGTCTGAAAGAAGTGACGCAGGGACAGGCCGTTTATGTAAAAGATCCGTATTCGGTATCTGAATGGAAGGAAAAGATACAGTATGCCATGACGCTGCCGGAGAAAAGAATATCGTTTCCGGAATATGAACTGTATGAAATTACCGGGGAGTATCAGAAGCTGTTTCAGGAAGTACAAAACAGTCAGATAAAAGAAAGTAACACAAAACGTAAGAGAAGCAGAAGGAAACGAAAAGAAACAAAGGACTGAGAGAAAATTGTATATGAAACAGGATAAAAAACAGAGAGCGTTTCCAGGATTACAAAACAGTCAGACAAAAGAAAGTAACGCAAAACATAAGAGAAGCAGAAGGAAACGAAAAGAAACAAAGGACTGAAAAAAATTGCAGATGAAACAGGATAAGAAGCAGAACGCGTTTCCGAGAGTATAAAATAATGCAAAACATATAAGAAGCAGAAGAAATAAAAATCCACGAAGGATTTACATAAAAAGAAAGACAAAAGGAAAGCAGGAAAAGTGTTGCGGTCACAGGTATATGGAATAATCTACGATATAGTATCAGAAAATTATATAAAAGCCGGCAGAAGAATGCTCTATGAGAAACAGGCTTATTTATGCAATGTAAGGTCTCATCCGCAGATCGTCGACGTGGCGCGGTATTACAGGCTGTCCAACCTGCAGTATTGTCAGGCAGTTTTTATGGCTGTTTACCGGCGGCTGCCCGGGCAGTCGGAGTATGAGAAATGGGGCGTTTTCTCTGGTATGGAGACATCCGCGTTTCGAAAAAGGCTGTTAAAAAAACTTTCTGTCTGCAGTGTGGCGGCGCAGAATCGGATCTGGCTGATGCATAACCCCTATTTTCAGCAGCGTACGGGTATTCGTTACCGGCTGGGCGGACTGCTCTATGTACTGACAGATAAGCCGTCTTTGCGGCAGCTTGGAAAGAAACTGCCAGAATGGGTGCAGCAAAGGATACGGAAGGTGTTGTTATGAAGATTTATATAGATGTGAGTGTTTTGACAATGGCAGCGTTTATCACCGGTATTCAGCGTGTGACGCGTGAAATTGCATGCAGGCTCGTTTCGGATATGTCTGTGGACGTGATCCTTTTGTTTTATCATGCGAGGCAGAACGCTTTTTATCAGATCGATCGTCGTGCGTTTTTGCGCTATTACACCGGACGCGGAGGCATCAGGGAAAGAATGATCACGCGGCGCAGGGTGGATTTGTCGGAAATTGGAGACGGCGATGTGTTTTTTGATCTGGACGCTGCGTGGATGTGCAGAATCAGGCGGAGCTATCTGCTGCCAATATTGAAAAAGCAGGGCGCAGTTATTGTAGCGCATATTTATGATGTGATATCTGTGACACATCCGCAGTATTGTATGACTGGCGGCGTGTATCATTTTATGGACTATATCGGCGCGCACCTTGCGTATGCAGACGCACTGATTGTAAATGCGCAGGCAACGGCCGCGGAATTAAAAAATCTGGCGGAACGCACGGGATGTAAGATGCCTGCCTGTACGGTAGTTCCTCTTGGCGCAGACTTTTACGAAAAACAGAAGTCTGGAAAACGAACATCTGGTTACCGGATTCGGAAAGATCTGGCAGCGGCGGTAAAAGACCACAGGCCGTATCTTTTGATGGCAGGGACGATTGAACCGCGCAAAAATCATAAACTGCTGCTGCAGGCTTATAACGAGGGACTGCGCGATCTGGGATACAGCATCCTGTTTGCCGGATATCTGGGATGGGATATGGATGCATTTGTACATGATATGAAGCGTCATCCGGATTACGGTAAGCGTATCTTTCATTTTTCGGGGCTGAACGATCAGGAGATTTCGTTTTTGTATGCACATGCCAGATTTCTTGTATTTTGCAGTTATGTGGAAGGATATGGTTTGCCGGTGGTGGAAGCCCTGCTGCATGGGACACCCGTACTGGCGGCGGATATGCCTGTGACCAGGGAGACGGCAGGAGACTGCTGCGTGTATTTTCCGCAGGATGATGCCGGCCGGATGTGTGATACGGTTGCATATTTTGAAAAGAATACAGAGGCGTACCAGATGCTCAGACGGCGTATTTGTAAATTTTCTTCCGTTAGCTGGCAGACTTGCTGCCGCGGGATGCGAAAAGCGCTGTATCAGGCGTGGCAGAAGAAAACAGAAGGACAGGCTGTCGGGGCATATGAGAAGCCGTGTATCCGGTATAACAAAAAAACGGGAAAGACAAATGTGAGAAGCAGATGAAAAAGAGAAACACAAAAAAGTGAAACATAAGAAGCAGATAAAAAAGAGAAAGACAGAAAAGCGAAATATAAGAAACAGATGAAAAAGAGAAACACAAAAAAGCGAAATATAAGAAGCAGATGAAAAAGAGAAACATAAAAAGCAGATGAAAAAGAGAAAGACAGAAAAGCGAAATATAAGAAGCAGATAAAAAAGAGAAACACAAAAAAGCGAAATATAAGAAGCAGATAAAAAAGAGAAAGACAGAAAAGCGAAATATAAGAAGCAGATGAAAAAGAGAAAGACAGAAAAGAGAATCACAGGAAGCTAATGAAAACAAAAAAAACAGGAATCGTAATTCCAAGTCTGAATCAGGGAAACTATATCGAAGAGGCGCTGTGCAGTGTAATTGCGAACAAACAGCATGCGGATATTACGCTTGTAGTAATGGACGGCGGTTCTGTCGATCAGACGCTCTCCGTTATAAGAAAGTACGAAGATCACATAGATCTGTGGCGCAGCGAACCAGACGGCGGGCAGGCGGACGCGATCAACAAGGGGATACAGGCACTGGACGGATGCGATTATCTGATGTGGCTGAATGCGGATGATGTGTACGAGGATGCGTATGCAGTAAAAAAGATCGTGGATTATGCGGCAGAAAACGGTCTGGACGTCTGCTACGGCATGTCTCATTTTATAGATGAAAATGGAATGATTACAGGCGAATATCCGGTAGAACCGTTTCATCGCGCGGCACTGGCGGACCGCTGTTTTCTAAGTCAGCCAGGCGTCCTGTTTAGCGCAAGGGCATATGAGCAGACCGGCCCGCTGAACGACCGGCTTCGGATGTGTCTGGATTATGAATACTGGATACGGCTTTCCAGACAGTATGAGTTTGGATTTATCAGGGAATATATCGGGGCGACAAGAATGTACGCACAGACAAAAACGGCTACGATGCAGGCCGTACATGTCAACGAGGCGATTGGTATATTACATCGGCATTATGGAAAGGTACCGATGCACTGGCTGGTGACGAAGGCACTGACGCGGCATCCGCATGGATGGATGCTCCGGATGCCAAAACGATTTTTGATGTTGTTGCTGTATCCCTGGAAAGAAACGATGATAAGGAGCAGTCTGAGGGAGATGGAAGATGATTAGAACATTATATACAAATGGTTATCTGCTCCGGCAGCTGGTAAAAAAAGATATCCGGCAGCGGTATCAGGGCTCTGTGCTGGGCGTTCTCTGGTCGCTGATTGTACCTGTTCTTATGCTCGTTATTTATACGTTTATTTTTAGCGAAGTGTTTCAGGCGAAATGGAACATGGATACGACGGATACGTATGAATTTGCGCTGATGCTTTTTTGCGGGCTGAGCGCCTTTAATCTGTTTGGAGAGGTAATGAACCGCTCGACAACGCTGATTGCAGTGCACGCAAATTATGTAAAAAAGGTTATATTTCCGCTGGAAATTCTGCCGGTGGTGCTTGTGATGTCAGCTTTGTTTCACGCTATGATCAGCTTTTGCATTCTGATTGCGGCCAGACTGGCCTTGTATCACAGATTGTCTCCGGAGATCTGGCAGCTTGCGCCGGCGCTGGTTCCGCTCGTTGTGATGGCTGTCGGAGTCGGACTGTTTATTGCGGCAATCTCCGTATATTTAAAAGATGTTGGGAATGTGATTTCTGTCATGGTTACGGTACTTATGTATATCAGTCCGGTATTTTTTCCACTGGATGCGGTACCAAAAGATTTTCGGGTGGTCTGTGAGATGAATCCGATGACGTATCTGATTGAAAACTTACGAAATGTGACGCTGTACGACAGGTCTTTGAACTGGCAGTTTTTTGGAATATCCGGTGTGGCGGCTCTTGTCATTTATCTGATCGGATATACGGTATTTATGCGTACAAAGGAGGGATTCCCAGATGTCATATAGTCCGGAGGAAACGGCAGTTTTGGCGTCTCATGTGACAAAAGCGTACCAGCTTTTTGACACGCCGGGAAAACGGCTGGCCTGGCATTTGTTTCGCTGGCAGACAGGCAGTACATTTACGGCGCTTGACGATGTCAGCTTTGAAGTGAAAAAGGGAGAAGCCTTTGGAATCATCGGCAGAAACGGCAGCGGAAAAAGTACGATGCTGCAGATACTGGCAGGCATTTTAAAGACGACCGCAGGCGAGGTTCAGGTAAATGGCAGAGTGGCGGCGCTGCTCGAGCTTGGCAGCGGATTTGATCCAGAAAGCACGGGATATGAAAATATTTATATGAACGCCGCCATACTTGGCGTTTCCAAAGAAAAGACGGAACAAAAAATCGGGCGTATTTTAGAGTTTGCAGATATTGGAGATTTTGCAAAACAGCCGGTAAAACTGTATTCCAGCGGAATGTACGTACGGCTGGCATTTGCGGTGGCGATTCATGTAGACGCAGATATTTTGCTGATCGACGAAGCGCTCGCCGTCGGGGACGTCTTTTTCAGACAGAAATGCTACCGGAGGCTGGAGGAACTAAAGCAGGAAGGAAAAACGATTATTCTGGTCAGCCACGGCATGAACGAAGTGGAGCAATTCTGTGACCGGGCGCTGCTGCTGGACCGTTCCAGGGCAGTGATGCTTGGGGACAGTAAAGAAGCGGTAAAGCGTTATTATCTGCTGGAACAGCAGACGGAGGAAGTGACGGTTACTGTAAATAAAAACGGGATGCATCCGGCAGATCAGACGCAGAAAGGACAGGCAGCAGTGTGGGGAAATGATATGCATCCGGTAAGTCAGACGCAGGAAGATCTGGCAACGGTACGTAAAAATGCCATGCATCTGGTAAATCAGATACAGGAAACAGATCAGACAGTATTTGAAAACGGCTGGAGCCTGAAAGAGCCAGTATTTTTTGATCGGTCAAAAGCAAAGGAAATCTCAAATGGAAAAGCAGAAGTCATAAAAATCGGCGCGTTTGACGAAGACGGGTATGCAAAAAACTGTTTCGAACAGGGGGAAACGTGTTATCTGTATTACGAGATCGGGATTCGTGCGGATATCGATCTGCCTCTGACCGGAATCGTGCTGACGAATCAGAAAGGGATTATTGTACATGGTAAAGATCATCTGCAGATTGATTCGAAGCTGCCGGATGGCGTAAAAGCCGGGACATGTTTAAGATGCTTACAGATCGTAAAGCTCGATCTCCAGGTTGGGGAATATACGATCGAAGCAGGCTGCGCAACGATTCCGCGGGCGTTGTACGAAACCAGAATGTATCAGCGGCAGGAAGAAGTAAACGCGGGAATGGAACGGCTGGCGAGCCTGATCGATGCGGGCCGGATTGCGGTTATGGAGAAACAAACAGGAACGCCTATGAAAAATATGTTTCACGGAATTTGTGATCTTGCGGGCGATATTTTTATCTGTATACAGGATATGGACGTTTTGTAGAACGTTGAAAAGCGCAGACAGCGGCTGACGCGGCAGTTATCTGACCAGAATATTAAAACGAGCGAGGTGTTTTCAAAATGGAAGAGCGCAGATTGTGCGAATATTTGTATCTGGCTACGACACGGTGCAACTGCAGATGCAGGCATTGTACGCCCAAATTGTATACGGGAGGAGGTAAAACGGAATTAACAAGCAAAGAACTGATACAGTGTTATGAAGAATCTTATTTTCTGCAGCAGAATTCTGTATCAGTAGCAGGAGGAGAGCCCTTTTTAAAAGAGGATCTGGAGGAATTTATTTTATATCTGGATGAGAAAAAAATTCCCTGTATTATCAGCACGAACGGATGGTTTACAGATAAAATAGACTGTTTAACCAGAAAACTCAAAGACGCGGAAACCGTTCGTTTTTCCGTGTCGGTGGATGGGCCGAAACAGGTGCATGATGCGATACGGGGACTGCAGGGCGTTTACCAAAGAGCGCTGGATAGTATCCGTTTGTTAAAAGAGCGTGGGTTTGGCGTGCAGGTCAACTTTGTGGCGCAGGAAGAAAACATCTGTCACATAAAAACGATGAAAGAGCTGTTTGAGGAGATGGATGTACCAATCAATATCATTCCGAAATTTCAGACAGATAAAGAAGCGGTCGTATATGAAGAGAAACAAATCAGAGAATTATATCCATATATGGAGCTGCCCCGCGAGAAAAAATTATTATTATCCAAGGGGAGCTACAGTATAAAAAAGAACTGCCATGCAGGAAAGAATACCTGGCTTTTGGATTCCAACGGAGACGTTTACACCTGCTGCGGAGGCTATTACAAAGAGCAAAACGAGAGATTTTACATCGGAAATCTGCGTGAGATGGCGTTTGATCAGCTGTTTTTGTCAGATGACGCAAGAAAAACGTTTGAAAAAAGCGTGACAGCATGCGAAGGATGCGCAAACTGCAGAGATCTGGAGCGGGAAGTGGCAGAGTTTGGATATTCTACAGAGCTTACGACAGAGGATCTGTCTTCCTGGAACGATATAATTACGGACAGTTGTCGGATGGAAGAGATCTGCTGCGATAATTATGGCTGGCAGGAGATGGAAAGCGATGCGCTTGGAAACTATCGCTGGATGAAACGAAAAAGCGCCAGCGTGTTTTTAAAAATACCGCAAACCTGTCAGACGATTTGCATTTCCCTGTGGAATCTGCATGAAACGACGAAAAATGGTGAAAAAACATGGCTGAGCTGTGAGATAAACGGAGTGGAACTGGGACAAAAGACATGTGTACCAGGAGAAGGTACGTATTGTTTTCCGGTTTCAGATCAAAATCTTCAGTCAGAAGAGATTGCCAGGGTAACGATTCGTACAAATCTGTCATGGATACCAAAAGAAGCAGGTATGGGTACTGATACAAGGACACTTGGACTGGCAGTCAGAAGTGTGGAAATAAAAGCGTAAGCGTGCGAAGTGTGGAAATAAGCGAAAGAATGCGAAGTGAGAAAAAACGTAAGACTAAAAAGTGCGGAAACAGAGACGTAAGATGAAGAAATAGTACAACGATAACAGATTTGTTCCGGTATGGAAATGATAAGGTAACTTTGAGCATGGAAGTGTCTGAACAGCCTGAAACAGAAACAATTTGGCAGAGGGATAATTATGAAGGAATGCTGGTGCGGAAATAAAAACCTGAACAACTATACGAAGCAGTATGCCCGGTGTAACGAATGTCATACACTGATTTCCAGACATCCGTTTCAAAACGACATTTATGAGGTAGATAACGATGAGGATGGACTTTATGGAAAAAACTATTGGGATATCGATATGATCCGGGCTGCCGGGAAAAATACCTTAAGTGAGGTGCTCGATATGTACCTTACCGAAAGGGTTGTTTACTGGATGAAATATATTTTTCGATATGTAACGCCCGGGGGAAGTGTGGCAGAGGTCGGATGCGGCCTCGGACAGCTGGCATATGCTTTAAAATGTGCAGGATTCGAACAGATTGCCTATGAATTAAGCCCTGGTATTTGTAACTATATCCGGAACGAATTAAAGATTCAGGTGCGCTGCGGTAGTTTTGAAGAAAAAAAAGACGCCTATGACGCGGTGCTTGCATTTGATCTTTTTGAGCATCTGTTGGAACCGCTGGATTTTTTGAAACAGTGTTCGAACAGTCTGAAAGAACACGGTGTATTGTGCATGCAGACGCCATGCTACGATTCAAATCTGGATTACAAAGAAATGATGACACAGTGTCCAAGATTTGAAGAACAGTTAAAAGAAGAACAGCATGTTTATCTGTATAGTAAAACGGCGATCGAACGGATCTTACAGTCTGCGGGATTTCGTCATATCGTTTTTGTACCGGCATTTTTCGGTGATGATTATGATATGTTTTTGTTTGCATCCAAACAATCCATACAGATGAACAAAGAACAGGAAACAGACGATTATCTCAACCGTGTTTCCAACGGAAGACTGATCAAGGCAATGATTCGTTTATTTGACGAAAAACAGGAGTATCTGCAAAAGGTTCGTACAGAACAGGAAAACAGCGTGGAACGTCTGAAACAGAACGAACGGCTGACAGAACTGTTAAAAGAAAGCGAGGCTGACCGTGCGGCACGGCTGGGACAGGTACAGCATCTGACAGAATTGCTGACAGAAAGCGAAGCTGACCGTGCGGCACGGCTGGAACAGGTACAGCATCTGACAGAACTGTTAAAAGAAAGCGAGGCCGACCGTGCGGCGCGGCTGGAGCAAATTCATCAGCTGAGCAGTATGCTGGAGGAGAGCGAAGCCGATCGTGCGGCACGGTTCGAGCAGATACAGCATCTGACAGAACTGTTAAAAAAGAAGAGATGACCGCCAGGAAAGTGTTCCAGACAGATCTTTGCAGGAGACAAAGTCTGCATGTTACAGGAATACGATAGAAGCATACAAGTTGAGGATCATAAAGATGAGAATTGCAGTAGACGTATTGCCGATTCGTCCGGATGGAAGCGCCGGAGGAGCGGCAGGATTTGCAACAGAACTGATTACCGGACTTTCAAAAAGAAGCGGCGTGGAAGTACTCGTTTTATGCGGGGAATGGAACCGTACGTATTTGCAGCATATACTGCCGTCATCCGTAAAGCTGATACAGATGGCAGGAGACAGAACCTATACAAAGATAGCGGCTGTGGATCGTCTGATTCAAAAAATCATGCGGCATTTCGGAACTAATGGAAAGTTAAAATCCTGCCGGACGGATATTTTGTATTGTCCGTTTGGCGCAGCCGTGTTTCGGGAACAGGGAATACCGGTAGTCAGCACGATACTGGACATTCAGCATGAATATTATCCGCAGTTTTTCGATGCAAAAGAGCTGGAGCACCGAAGAAAGTTTTATCGGGATATTGTAAACTGCGTGGAACGCGTAGCCTGTATCTCTGATTATACAAAAGAAACGTTTTGTCAGACCTATGGATATGATCCGAAACGGGCAGACACGATTTACATAGCGATACAGAACCGTTTTCAGAAAAAAGACGATGGTATCCGAAACAGGCTGCGTCTGGAAAAAAACAGCTATATCGTATACCCGGCTAATTTCTGGGAGCATAAAAATCACAAGCTGCTGCTCAACGCTTTTTCCATGTACGCGGCGCATCATAAGAATGCAGTGCTTGTTCTGACCGGAAATCCGCTGGAGCAAAAACAATATTTTGAACAGCTGCTGGACAGGCTGCAGATCCGGGAACAGGTAGTAATAACCGGATATCTTACACAGGAAGAGTTATACGGCATCCTGGACGGAGCAAAAGGTCTTATTTTTCCCAGTCTCTTCGAGGGGTTCGGGATACCGGTTGTGGAAGCCATGCATCTGCACAAACGAATCGCCTGCAGTAATCTTACCAGTCTGCCAGAAATCGGATGCGGCAGTATGCGCTACTTTAATCCGAAAAAGCCGGATGAAATCTATGATGGAATCGCATATTTGTATGAAACCGAAATGACAGACGACATGATACGGGAATATGATGAAAAACTAAAAACCTATGAAACCGAAAAAATGGTCGACGCGTATCTGGAGCTCTTTGAGAAGACGATTGCGGATACGGGTTCCCATCTGTTCAGGGAAAGCCTGAGCGGTATTTATGCAGATGGATGGAGCGCGCAGCAGGTGGAACTGTTTGTCAGAGGGAAAAAGGACAGTACGCTGGAAATACAGCTGACCTATCCTTCGTTTGCTGGAAAAAGGATCAAAATTGCTTACCAGGAAAATGAGTACAAAAGAAGCTACACTGCATCAGCCGGCAAAAAACTTGTGATCAGAGAAAAAATAAGACAGGACCAGGCCTGCATACGGCTAACCCTGCCAAAGACATGGACACCGGCAGCAAAAATAAACAGTGAAGATCAAAGAAGGCTGGGCGTTCTGGTACACGAGCTTGTGGTGGAAGAAGCAGACGGAAAAAGAACGTCATGGAGAGAAAGGATATCCGGTTAGGAGCTAAGAAAATGAAAATTACAATCGTTACACCATCGTTTCAGCAGGGAAAATATATCCGGCGTACGATCGAAAGCGTACTGACGCAGGACATTTCGGATCTGGAATATATCGTAATGGACGGCGGCAGTACGGATGAAACCGTTTCGATTTTAAAAGAATACAAAGATCAGATCCTATGGAAAAGCGAAAAAGATAACGGGCAGACCGATGCGTTAAATAAAGGAATCCGTGCCGCAACCGGAGAATGGATCGGATGGCTGAATTCAGACGACATTTACTATCCTGAAGCATTAAAAAAAGTACGGAACGTAATTGAAACGCATCCTGAGATCAACGTTGTGTATGGAAATGCGTATCATATCGATGAACACGATTATATCCTTGAAGAATACGATACGCAGGATTTTGACTATGAGCGGCTAAAAGACGTCTGCTACATTTGCCAGCCGGCGCTGTTTTTTCGAAAATCCCTGACCGAACGATACGGATATCCGGACGTATCGCTGCAGTACTGTATGGATTACGATTACTGGCTCCGCCTTGGGAAGGGAGAAACGTTTTACCATCTGCATGAAATACTCGCCGGTTCCAGACTGTATCAGGAAAACAAAACGCTTGGATCAAGGCGGAACGTACATGAAGAAATGCTGCGGATGCAGGAAAAAAATCTCGGAAAGGCATCGGAAAAGTGGATTTATAATCTTGCGCATGTCATTGTAGACGAGCTGGGAATACCAAGAACTGCAGAGGGACGCACAAATCCGGAATTCGCGCGTATGCTTGCGAAAGTATCCGCCAGAGAATTTTTAAAACATTATAAATATATCCCGCGGAAGGTATGGAAAAATATCGTGAGCTGGTATTTTATGAAGTAAATCGCGCTATCTGAGAGACAGAAAACAGTCGAAACGATCATAAGAAGTTTTAATTGGAGAACGAAAGATGAGAATAGGATTTGACATCAGCCAGACATGTGAAAGCAAATCCGGAACAGGATTTTATGCGGATCAGCTGATTCAGGCGCTTGCCAGGATCGATTCGGAAAATGAATATACGCTGCTGCCCTGGTTTTATGATTACAGACCGCATGCAGTAGAACGCGCCACAAAAATTCAGCAGAAAAATTTTGAAGAAAAGATCGTGAAAAACTTTAGCGATACCGACAGTACGATGAAAAAACTGGATATCGTGCATTCGAATAATTTTCGCTATCCAAAGCAGATTTCTGCAAAAAAGATCGTTACGATCTATGACGTCTGTTTTATGGATCATCCGGAGTATACGACAGAAGCAAACCGCCTGTTCTGCTATCAGGGTACGCTGGACGCGATGCTGTTTGCGGATAAAATCATTGCCATATCAAAGTATACAAAAGAACGGCTGACGCATTTTTTTCCGAGTGTACCGGAGGAAAAGACAGAGGTGATTTACTGCGGAAACCGCGATACGCTTTTGCAGGAAAAAGAAGATCGCAGTGTGCTGGAAAAGTTTCGGCTTGGTGCATACGGGTATTTTTTGTCAGTCGGAACGATTGAACCAAGGAAAAATTACGGGACGCTGTTAAAAGCGTATCGGCAATATAAGAAACAGACAAAGAATTATAAAAAGCTGTGCATTGCGGGCGGATATGGATGGATGCAGGAACATTTTGCGCAGGATATTGCAGACATGGGCTTAGCGGAAGATGTGGCCGTGACCGGATATGTGACGGATACGGAATTGTCGAATCTTTACCGCAGCTGTTTTGCGTTCGTATATCCGACCTGGTATGAGGGGTTTGGGATGCCGGTACTGGAGGCGATGAACTTTTCAAAGCCAGTGATTGCCAGCAATGTGACAAGTATTCCGGAGGTTGTGGGAGATGCCGGACTGCTTGCGGCCCCGGGGGATTGGGAAGGAATCGCCGGGTATCTGTCAGAAATAGAAGAGAAAGAGGTTTATGAACAGGCTGTGAAGAAATCGCGGGAAAGATGCGGCAGATTTCAGTGGGAAGAAGCGGCGAAGAAGGTTTTGGATGTGTACAGACATGCTTATTCCTAAAAATAATTGCCAGCTTTGTATGTAAGCGTGTGGAAAGACAGCAGATTTTGAGACGGCTGATATAGACGGTATTTGAACGCGCAGCTGTAGCAAATCAGATCTGAGAATAGGAAAAGGAGTATAGAACATGTGTCTGAACAGAAAGAAAATTTATCATATATGGATTGGCGTACTTTTTTTAATACTGCCATGGGTCGTTTTTTTGGCTGGTTATAATCCTTTTTCTACTGCGGCAGCGCCCGGAGATGGAGAAATATATGGTTTACAGATGCAATTGTTTGCAAAGGATTTTAGAATGTGGAACCCGTTTCTGGCAGGAGGAAAATCACAATTGGCAGAAGCTGGAAGTCAGTCCCTGTATTTGCCTGCGAAGATCATTATGAATTTATTTCCGTCTTATTTCGGATATAATTTATTATTACTTTTGCATTATTCAATGGCAGGATATTTTACCTATCGGTTTATAAAGATTGTAAATTTAAAAGAGTGTTCGGCAGTTTTAGGCGGAATCGCTTTTATGTTCTGTGGTTTTATGTCGGCACATAAAGGTCACAATACGATGGTATGTGTAGCTGCCTATCTGCCAGTTCTTTTATATTTTATTGAAAAATATATCGTATCCGAAAAAAGAACGATTCCTGTGGCAGCCTCGCTTGTATGGGGATTATCGGTGACAGCTGATTATACGGCATGTTCGTTGTACATAGCCATGGTATGTTTTCCATATCTGGTTTGCCGGATAATTTCAAAAGATGCCGGAGAAAAAATAAAAAGAATGATAGCAGAAATCATAAAAGCCAGTATAACTATTTTTGGGATAGGGACGTTGTTAGCATCTTATTATTTGTTCCCGATTATAGAATCGTTAAAATATATTACAAGAGAAACGATTACTTATGATTTTTTTACCGGATTCTCGTTTCCAATAAAGCAGATAGGAATGCTTTTATTTCCATCTCTTTTTGGAGGAGGGGTAAGCGATATTGGTTATTTCGGGGAATGGAATATTACCGAGATAGCTGGATATATGGGCCTGCCAGTTTTGATCATAGCTATCGCATGTATGATATTTGCATTTAAAAAGAACGGGTTTGTCAGATTCTGGACAGTGGCGGCATGCGCAGGGTTTCTTCTGGTTCTGGGAGGCAATACGCCTTTCTATAAATTGATGTACAAAGTACCTGTTTATAATATGTTTCGTGTACCCGCAAGAAACTGGCTGGAAGTAAATTTTTGCATATGTATTTTATTTGCATACGGCGTCGATTTTATTATAAATGAAGAGCATTTATTTCAGAAATTATATTCCATAATTAGAAAAACTTTTTTTGTAGCTGTAGTTTTGGAAATTGGAATTTTTATTTTCATACGGAGATTCGTCTTACTAAGCAACATATTTCAGATTGGAGAGGAAAGTGATAGCGCGATCATACAGCTCCTGGATCAAAATGTGTCCATGTCGTCCAAAAGTATTTATATTTATTTGATCATATTGCTGTTGACGGGAATTTGCATTTCTTTTTTAAAAAAGTATCGAAAGAAAACGATTTTCTGGATGTTTACAGGGGCTTTGATACTTACAGATCTTTTTCCGTTTGCATATTTTCATGATAATATCCGGACCGAAACATACCAGTCGTATCCTGTAGAAAAGCATGAAATCAGCAGTACGTTAAACTGGATAAAAGAAGAAAGTAAGAAGGAGTATCGCGTTTGGAATTTATCAGATATCAGTGGTCTGAAACCAGTTGTAAATCAAAATGAAGGGATATTGGCAATCAATTCTTATGGTCCTGTCTGGCTGAAAAATTATTCTGATTTAACGAGATTTAATGCGGCAGGCGAATTAGAGAATGTGAACTGGCTGATAAAAAATAACCAGTTGTTATCGATGCTGAATGCAAAATATATCGTTGTGAATGCAGATGACAGTGGCGTTTTGGAACAGTCTTTTTTGCCTCAGACAGATATAACAGATGTAAATCGTATTTCGGAATGGGAACGGGTCCAGGCGACAGTGGATAGGAACCGCGTAATTTTAAATGCTGGCGACGCTGGCTACAGTCTGATTCAGTATCGAATACCGAAGGCGGATCATTTGTATCTGAGATATACGTTGTCTTTGGAAACAACTCCGTCACAAGAGGGGATTTACGTTGATTTTTACGGTGCAGATGGTTCTAATATTACACAAAAATATCATTCGCCAGATGAGATCTCAAAAGGGACGATCAAAGACAGTATCATATTAAACGGGAGTTATTCAGATATTTATTTAAGGATATATTCCTATTCAAAAAGTGATATTGTGATCGATGCCTGTAATTTTGAAGAAGTACAAATTCCGGAAGGGACCTACGTCCGGCGTTTTGAAGATGAAAATGGACATGCCGTATATGAGAATACCAATGCGTTTGGCAGAGCATATTTTGTCAGTCAGGTAGTTACGGAAACAGATACGCAGGAACAAATATCGATGATTCAGAATGCGGAAGTGGATTTGCGAAACGTAGCGCTGACAGAAAGCACGCTGTCAGATACCAATTTTCAAATGGGCGAGGTGCTGGATATAGATGATCAGGATAATAAAATTACTTTAGAGGTAAATACAGAGGGGGATAGTTTTCTTGTACTGACAGACAATTTTTATCAGGGATGGGAAGTATATGCAGATGGTGTGCAGTCTGAAATTTATAAAGTGAACGGAGTGCAGCGCGGCGTTTTGATTTGTGAAAAAGGAAAGCATACAATTGAATTTATATACAGGCCGGCAGGTTTTTATTGGGGAATTGCAGTGAGCCTGTTTTGCGTTTCCATTTTGATCATTTTTACGGTTAGGAGAAAACCTTTGGTTTTTCCTGGAAAAAACAGTTTACAGCGAAGGGACAAAGTATTATGAACAATCTGTATTTGATAGTTCCGTGTTTTAATGAAGAAGAAACTCTGAAAGATACGGCCAGAGAATTAAAACGGAAGATAACTTCACTCATACAGCAGGGCAGAATCGGTCCGGACAGCAGAATATTATTTGTTGATGATGGCTCGAAAGATACAACATTGCAAATTGTCAGAAAATTACATGAAGAAAATGCATGTTATTCCTATCTGTCTTTCTCAAGAAATTTTGGACATCAGAGCGCGGTTCTGGCCGGATTATTTTTTGCCGTGGAGCAGGGAGCGGATGTTACCATTTCCATCGACGCGGATTTACAGCAGGATATCGAAGCGATCGATTCTTTTTTGGAAAAGTATGAAAATGGAGCAGATATTGTATATGGGGTCAGGGATTCCAGAAATACAGATTCCTTTTTGAAAAAGCTAACTGCAACTGCGTTTTATGATCTGATGAATGTGTTTGGATGTAACGTGTTGAAAAATCATGCGGACTACAGACTGATGTCAGCCAGAGCGGTACTTACGCTCAAAGAGTTTCAGGAAGTAAATCTGTTTTTACGAGGGATCGTGCCTTTATGCGGGTATGACACCGATATCGTATATTTTCAGGTTAGAGAAAGAAAGGCCGGCAGTTCGAAATATACGGCGAAAAAGATGATTAATTTTGCATTGGATGGGATTACGTCATTAAGCATGAAGCCGGTTCGATATATTACAATGCTTGGGATGTCGGTTTTTATTCTCAGTCTTGTTCTGATTGCGTTTTATGTTATTTCAAATCTGACGGGAAATACGGTAAGCGGCTGGACAAGTATGATTACCTCAATCTGGGCGCTGGGAGGGATTCAGCTTATGGCAATTGGTATTGTCGGGGAATATGTCGGAAAGACATACATCGAATCAAAAAGAAGGCCGCGGTATATTATCCGTGAATATGGGAATGCCAGAGCGCCTAAAGTCGAAGAGGAAAGTCAGATGGTTCGGGACAGATAGTGAAAATTGAGGAAGAGGTGGTAGCGAATGACTACAAAGGAACTAATAAAAACTTATCCAAGAAAAAGAAAAGAACTTCCTGAGGAATATAAAAAAATATATGTGCAGCATTACGAAGAGAACAGAAAAGGGAAAACAAAAGTTTCTTATTTGTCTGGGAAAATGGAGCGCTGGCTGCATAAAAAAGTTGCAAAAAGTTCGGGTAAAAATAAAAAAACACTTGAAATAGGTGCGGGGACATTAAACCAGCTGGATTTTGAACGGACAAAAGTATACGATGTGATAGAACCGTTTCACAAGCTGTTTGAACATTCGCCGAATCTGAAATATGTCAGAAATGTTTATAATGACATAGCAGAAGTAAAACATGAAACATATGACAGGATTACTTCTGTTGCCTGCTTTGAACATATTGAAAACCTCCCGCAAGTGGTTCAAATGACGACAAAACTGCTAAAGCCGGATGGGAAACTTTGTATTTCCATACCGAATGAAGGCCGCTTTTTATGGAAATTCTCATATACGATGACCACCGGAAGAGAGTTTAAAAAACGGTTTCATCTGGACTATGAGACATTGATGAGATATGAGCATATCAATACGGCAGATGAAATCGGGCAGATTTTAAAGTATTATTTTGAAGATGTGAAAATGTCATTATGCGGCATCAGTAAAACATTTTCTTTTTATAGATATTACGAATGCAGCAAAGCGAAAAAATCAGGCAGCGAGGGATAATCACACATGAACAAAACATCAAAAATCTACATCGCAGGACATCGCGGCATGGTCGGTTCAGCCATTGTCCGCGAACTGCAAAGACGGGGATATACCAATCTGCTGACACGTACCCACAGCCAGCTGGATTTATGCCGTCAGGCCGACGTGGAGGAGTTTTTCGCCAGCGAACGGCCGGAATATGTCTTTCTGGCGGCTGCCAGGGTAGGCGGTATTCTGGCGAATGAGCAGGCGCTGGCAGATTTTATGTATGACAATCTGGCGCTGGAAATGAATGTGATTCATGCCGCATATGAATATGGCTGCAAAAAGCTGGAATTTCTCGGCTCTTCCTGCATCTACCCGCGCATGGCGCCGCAGCCGATGACGGAGAGCAGTCTGCTTACAGGAGCACTGGAAAAAACGAACGAGGCGTATGCGCTTGCCAAAATTTCGGGACTTAAATACTGTGAATATTTAAACAGACAGTATGGGACAGACTATATTTCCGTAATGCCGACAAATCTGTATGGGCCGAACGATAATTATCATCCCACGCACAGTCATGTGCTGCCTGCATTTATCCGCCGTTTTCATGAGGCGAAACTGGCGCGGGAGTCCTATGTGGTCTGCTGGGGAGACGGCAGTCCGCTGCGGGAGTTTTTGTATGTGGACGATCTGGCTGGTCTCTGCGTATTTTTAATGAATCATTATTCCGGAAACGAGACGGTAAATGCCGGTACCGGAAAAGAAATCCATATCAGGGAGCTGGCGGAACTGGTAGCGGAAGAGGTTGGCTATACGGGCGAGATTCGCTGGGATACGTCAAAACCAAATGGGACGCCGCGCAAGCTGCTGGATGTAAGCAAGACGAAACAGCTGGGATGGACGTATCAGACCGGACTGCGGGAAGGCATCCGGCTGTCGTATGAGGATTTTTTAAAGCATCCGGTCCGGACGGAGAGGTAACTATGAAAAAGGCGTTAATTATTGGCGCGGCGGGATTTGTCGGCAGCTATCTGGCCAGGGAGCTGCGCGTACGTCATCAGATGGAAATTCATGTCTCCAAGCTGCCGCACGAACAGCTTAAGATCCAGGATGCGACCGTGCATGATCTTAATATTTTGCATAAAGAAGAGATTGTCAGTCTGCTGTATGCAATCCGTCCGGATTATATTTTTCATCTTGCGGCGCAAAGCTCGGTCAGCGTTGCCTGGAAACATCCGGGACTGACAGCGGACGTAAATATTAAAGGCTGTATCCACGTGCTGGATGCAGTGCGGGAACTGTTTTATAAACCAAGAATTTTGCTGGTCGGTTCGGGAGAGGAATACGGACGAATCCGTTCTGGAGAAGTGCCGGTTACAGAAGAAAATCATCTGCGGCCGGGAAATATTTATGCAGCGACCAAAGCCTGCCAGAATATGATCGGAAATATTTACGCCAAAGCCTATGATATGGATCTTTTGATGGTACGTGCGTTTAATCATATCGGACCGGGGCAGGCGCCGATCTTTGTCGTATCTGATTTTTGCAGACAGGTCGCGCAGATTGAAGCGGGACGGAAAGACCCTGTGATGTATGTCGGCAATCTGGACGCCAGACGCGATTTTACCGATGTGCGGGATGTGGCGCGTGCATATGCGATGCTGATAAAAAAGGGAAAAACGGGAGAGACTTATAATGTGGGCAGCGGGCATGCCTGTTCGATCCGAAAGGTACTGGATATGATTTTAGCGTTGTCAGAAGCGGATATCCGGGTAGAAACAGATCCAAATAAAATCCGTCCGTCTGATGTGCCCGTGATCGAAGCGGATATTGCAAAACTGCGTCTGGCAACCGGATGGCAGCCGCGTATACCGCTGGCGCAGACATTACAGGAAACGCTGGATTACTGGAGGAAGGCAGATGCTGAATCTTACGATAACCGCCAGCAGTCCCAAAGGTGAGAGGTGAACATGGAACGACAGATTGCGCAGGGAATGTTTGCGAAAGAAGATGTGACAAAATCAGACCGCGTGCTGCACACACCGGGAAACTTTGCAAAAAAATGTCTGCTGTACGTGCAGGAGGCGGGGACGCTGGAAAGCCTGATCCCGCACGTATGCAGACGAAATCATCTGGACTCCTGGCTGATTTTTGAAGTGCTGCAGGGCAGAGGAACCATTAGTTACGAGGGACAGACGTATGAGCTTATGCAGGGACAGTATATCTGGATCGACTGCAGAAAGGAGTTTGCACACGAAAGCGATGGTCAGGATCCATGGAAACTGTCGTGGATTCATTTTAACGGCAATTGTGCACAGGAATTTTATGAATTGTTTCGAAAGCGGCACAATGCGCCGGTATTTCTGCCGGCAGATGCGTCGCTGACACACCGGATGCTGCAAAAGATACCGGATCTGATCAGGGAAAACGTGTCGGAACTGGATGTGCACAGTATGCTGACACAATTGATCGTTTCCTGTCTGCGGACAGTTCGCGAAAAAGATCTGATCAGAGAAATCCGGGAATATATAAATACAAACTATAAAGAAAGCGGATGGATGGAGCTTTTGACACAGCGGTTTGACATCCCGGCGCGGGAGCTGGACGAGATGTTTGCGGAGAGCTGCGGAATCGGACTGCGTGATTATATGCAAAGCAGGAGGTTTCACGCGGCAAAAGAGCAGCTGCGTTTTACGATATTGCCGGTTGCGGACATTATAAGGGAATCGGGAATCGGTAACGAGGATTTGTTTTATCAGTTATTCCGGGAGCATGAAAATATGAGTCCGCAGGAATACCGGAAAAAATGGGCGCAGTGGATGAAAGACTAAGGGAGGTTTTGACGATGAAAAAAGCGTTGATTACAGGTGTGACCGGGCAGGATGGCAGTTATCTGGCAGAGCTGCTTTTGGAAAAAGGGTACGAGGTGCATGGCATGGTGCGTCGTTCTTCAGTGGAAAAGATGGAGCGCATCGAGCATCTGAAAGGCTGTGCGCAGTTTGCGTTACATTACGGCGATCTTACGGATTCGATGAGCATCGTGAAGATCATCGGTGAAATCAGGCCGGATGAAATCTACAATCTGGCTGCGCAGTCTCACGTACAGGTGAGCTTTGACGTGCCGGAATATACGGCGGAAGTGGCGGCAATCGGCGTGCTGCGCGTTCTGGAGGCGGTCCGTATCTGCGGACTTGCGGACAGCTGCAGAATCTATCAGGCGTCGACTTCGGAGCTGTTTGGAAAGGTGGAGGAGGTTCCGCAGAATGAGCAGACACCGTTTCATCCTTACAGTCCGTACGCGGTTGCAAAACAGTACGGATACTGGATTGTAAAAGAGTACCGTGAAGCATACGGGATGTTTTGCTGCTCGGGTATTTTATTTAATCATGAGTCGGAACGGCGCGGAGAGACGTTTGTAACGAGAAAAATTTCCATGGCGGCGGCCGCTATCGCAAAGGGCAGGCAAAAAAAGCTGTATCTTGGCAACCTGTCTTCTCTGCGTGACTGGGGATATGCGAAAGACTATGTGGAATGTATGTGGCTGATCTTACAGCATGAGCGGCCGGAGGACTTTGTCATTGCGACCGGAGAGCAGCATTCTGTGCGGGAATTTTGCGAGTATGCGTTCCGCGAGGCTGGTATAGAGCTGGAATTTCGCGGCGAGGGCCTTTACGAGACCGGCATCGATCGGGCGACCAAAGAGGTGGTCATAGAGGTGTCTGAAGAATTCTATCGTCCGACGGACGTTGTCAACCTTTGGGGAGATCCGGGGAAGGCGAAAAGAGAACTGGGCTGGAATCCGACAAAGACCAGCTTTGAGGAGCTGGTCCGGCTGATGGTAAGACATGATCTGGCCTGCCAGTACGATGAATAATCGTGGCTCCATGTCATTCAAACGTCTGGAAACAGAAAGAGCATTGATATAATCGTTTTGCAAAATAGGCGGGACGGACACCACACTATAGTCAGCATTTACCAGGACAAGGTTCATCAGGAGTCGGGCGGTTCTGCCGTTCCCATCTGGGAATGGTACGATAGGTGTCTAAAAAGAAGCTGCCCTATGGGCAGCTCCCCGTATTTACTTTGCTTGTGCCATTGTGAATAAGGTATCTTGTAAAAGTTTAGAGAAATTGATATTATTTTTTTCAGCAAAAGTATTCAGCCATGCAGGAATAGTAAGGTTTTTCCTTACAGCTTTTTCACCATATTTTTCTTCATAAGCATCAATGTCTAATAATAGCATATTTATCATACACCCATTTTCAGCAGTAATTTCTGAATAATCGGAGGCATGTGGTATTTTTTCTCCATCTTCAAGTTCTCCTAATATCCAGCCACTGGCTGCGTCAATCCCCATTTCAATAGCCTGTTCCAAATCTTTTCCCTCTGTTACACAACCGGGTAAATCTGGAAATTCTACCACATATCCACCGCTTTGATCTGTAAAGGGCTTAAATACAGCCGGATAAATTAATTTCAATATATTTCACCTCCATTTATATCAAAAGCAAATGGGACTTAAAGCCCCGCTTGTTCCATAATTGATTTCACTAATACTTTCAATTTCTCTAAATTTCATCCGATACCTTATTCATTCATGGCATCTCTCCTTTCCGTTAATTTAACTATATTATAATGCGTATTATGCGCATTGTCAACAATTCTATTCCATAAAAAAGATATAAAAGGACATCCACCGAAATAAAAAATGAAGAATGTGAGCGTGGCGACAGCAAAGAGGATAAGCGGCAGAGTGAATAATAAGATAATGAGGGTAAGCAAGGGGTGTCTGATTGACGCTCCTTTAATTTTGGAAAAATATCGTTTTCCTTCTTGACTTTTGGATATCCAAATGTTATACTTAATACAGTTAGAGGGGCAAGACTTTAACTGGAAAGGAGAAAATAACATGGAGGTATTAGACATGAATGAACTGGAACTGAAAGAACAGGCAATAAAAGAATTTGTTAATCTGCAAAGAGTAAAAACGGCAGAAAACAAAGACAAGGAAATCGAGTATCAGGAAAAGGTGCTGAAAGCAAGATTGCAGGCTTTAGGTATTCCGACAGAGGATTTGGAACTGAAATAAGAGAAAGCAGAAAGGGCAAGATAGGAAGTGATGAACCGTAGAGAAAAAGAAAATGGGCAGACCTACGGAAAGCCCAAAGACGAACAATTATCGAATCAGAATGACAGATGAAGAACTCCTAAAGTTGGAGAAATGCTGTGAACAAACTGGACTTTCCAAAGCTGATGTTATTCGTTTAGGAATTGACAAGGTTTACATGGAACTGGAAAACAAAAAATAACAGTTGCGCCCCGACTAAAGTTTGCAACTGTTATCCCAACCAACTCCACAAGGGAACTGATACATACATACGATATCATTTTCCTTGTGGAAAATCAAGTATAAGGAGAATGATACAGCTTTGAAAGGTACTTTTCACATTTTTATTCAGGTTATAAAAATAGTTCTAAAATTTAGACTGTTTTTTAACCTGAAATTCTTTTCCACAAGCCTGTATAATTTTGGACAGTTTTCCACAATCTCAAAGCAGAAAGAAGCGGCAGCTTATCTTTTGTGGAAAACTAAATTTTACATCTTGTCATATACCACTTCCTTCTGCTATAATGTTTTTGTTAGGCGGCTTTTACATATCCATAAGCCGATATAAAAGATATATCTTCTCCTGTGAGCAGTTTCCCAAAACTTTTCAGCAGGTCTGAAGATATATTTTTTATTGTCTTTTTTGCATTTCGTATCCCCGGCCTCCCTTTTTCATAAAGCTGGAGCAGTATGTCTGCGATCTGCGTAAGCAGATAGTGGCATTTCATTGCATTATAATCCAGGCTGTCTGCGTGCTGGATGTCATAGCGGACATTTTTCTGTATATTAAAGCCCTGGTTCTCAATGCACCAGCGGCTTCTTCCGGCATTTGCAAATTCGGCTGAATTGGAGGGTGTCACCGTAAGGTCTGTAAGCCACTGGAAAGACAGTGTCTTTGTTTTTCCTGTCTTTTCCACTGTTTCTTCTATCTCCAATACCAGCAGCGTCAGGCTGTACCCCCTGTGATCAATTTCCGGCACCCATTCCATGTGCGGCTTTTTGTTCACTCCCCCTTTGCGCGGGTATGTCTCTGCTATTGCCCCGTCCAGGCTGTCTGAACCGCCAAAACCGCATATGCTGCGGTATTCTTCCGCAACTGACGGGATGCTCCCGTCCTTATACCGGATCAGGAAATGCCATCCGTTATCCTTTACGCACTTTTCAAACACCGGCTCCGATGCGTACAGACTGTCTGCCAGGACGCATACATTAAGCCGCGGATATTCCTTTTTCAGCTTTTCTGCCAGCCGCCTAAACGCTTTCGTTTCACAGTCGTTTTTTGTAACCTCTTCGCTTTCATTCTCAATAAATTCCGTGCCGATGCTTACAACAAAGCCGTCCCCAAGTACGATTTTTGCTTCCGGAACATGGTGGTAATAAACCGCCTGCTCATTTTCTTCCCCTCTGTGCAGAACTTTTTTCAAACAGTGCGGGCAGTGCCTTTCCTTAAAATGGAACAGGCCTGTGGCGTCAAAAACAACCATCCGGTATTTTCCAGGAAGCCTCGCATCCTCAAACTTTCTCCTGCGCAGGAGTGCATGGATCATCTGGCTGCGCAGCTTTTCCAGCTCTTCCGTATCCATTTTTGAAAGGAATGCATTAATAGTTACGTAATGCGGAAGGAATTCGTGTTCCGGGACACTGAGCGCCGTGCAGAGGTTTTTTACACATTCATCTTTTAAAAATTCATCTGTCATCTGCTGCATGCTGTCAATACAGCAGACGTTTTTCATAATTACAGTCATCAACATAACTTCTGTTTCATACGTCCAAAATTTTCTTGGGTCTTTCAGATTCGAAAGCCAGACGATAAAATCAGGAAAATACAGCTTTAGTATCCGGCAGAAAGACGCAAAATCTTTTCCGTATTTTTTCTTTTCATTTCTTCTTTCGGCTCTTGTCATTATAAAATCTCCTTTGTGAAAAACTTTTCTCTAATTTTATCATAAACAGTGTGAAAAAGCAGCCACAAAGGAGGTTCACAGTGCGAAAAAATTTCACCTTTCAGAGCTGATCTTAGCGTGAGCATAACAACAGAATATGCATTGCCTTGTTTATCCTGCCAGTTTTGAGGATTTTTATCTGTAGTGATAAAACGATCTTGCGGATTAACAGTAACAGTTACGAATTAGGATATGATGTGTCTGTAGAAATTGTAAAAAGACATTTGCTTTTAAGGCAAATGTCTTTTTTTGTGGCAATTCTGATATATGAAGGAATAAAAACCTAATAAAATAAACTTCATCTTTAGTATACTATATGTTTCAATTGATAGAAAGAAGTTCTTTACACGTTTCTCGAGAAAACAATCAGGGAAAGTATAATTTTTTACAGAAATATTAGTATACGAGGAGGCAGAGTATGTTAGAACAATATCCGAGAATTGGAAAAATGGCAAATTTTTTTGAGAGTACTGCTTTAGGAATTGGCGGCAAACCAAAGGAGGTATATTGGGGAGATGTGACAAATTTTAAAGGGAATCAGGCGTGTATCGATTTTTATTGGGAACATCGTAGACAAAGAGGAGTATTTGACAATCATTTTTTTCGAGTATTCCATATATACTGGAAGAAGAGTGCAGACTGGGTGCCAGAATACTTGAATATTTGCTGAAAAAGGGTTCAGGATATTTATATACGTTAGGTACTGCAGAAGCTACGATGGCAAGAACCATTGGTGAGCTTGGAATGGGAAAGATAAAAACTTTTTCGTGTACACCTACTTCTGCTAATATGATATCCTTTAACAGGCTTGGCGTTCCTAAAAATTCTTTTTTGCATATTGCTCCTTTTTATAAGATAGATATTTCTCATATTAAAAAATATTTGCCTGCTTTTAATGGATTTGATATCATTGTAGAGGATACAACATTCCAAATGTATAGTAATTTTGTTTTATCGAGAAATTTAATTGTGAGTCTAAAAATGAGTATTTTCTAAGAGAAAATAATAAAGATACTAATTTTAAAACAGGGTATTTCGATTCTGATGAAATTATGAAAAAAAGGTGTGAAGTATTAGAAACAATGGATGATGGCCAGGTGACATTAAAGGAGTTTGCAAACTGTCTGCAAAAATATTTCAAATTTGCTGCAATTATATGGAATTCAACAAATTTTTATAGTATAATTGCATCTGATTCCAAAACAAACTTTTTAGATTTTGTATCTGGAATGCCATCTGCTTTTATACCAAAGGAATTTTGTTATTTGGAAAAATTACCAGTCTTTATTTTGGAATAAAAACAGCGAATAAAATATAGAAAGGATGTAAAAACATGTCAGTTCATATATGGATATCATTTGCAATTGCGAGTATCTTAATTATTTCAGCACCCGGTCCATCAGTTACCTATCTGGTTACAACAAGCGCTACATTCGGAAAAAAAGCTGCTTATTCAGCTATACCAGGCATATTTACTGGAGATTTGACGGCTATGATTATATCGCTGAGTGGAATGGGAGCTTTGTTAAATATGTTTCCAATTGCTTATGAAACAATAAAATATATTGGAATTGTTTATCTTATTTATCTGGGGTGTAAAACTTTTAAAACAGCAGAAAGGAAGATTACTGAAATCGAGCAAAAGAATAATTGGCGACAGGGTTTTTTATTAACATTTTTAAACCCTAAAAGCATTATTTTCTTTGCGTCATTTATGCCACAGTTTGTAGTTAGTGACAATTCATATATGGTACAAATTTTTATATTAGGTACAACTTATCTGGTAATTGGTCTGATCAATGATTTTACATACAGTTTTTGTGCTGATAAAATAGCCGGATTTTTGGGAAGACATTCCAGAGAATGGATAGGGCGCATTGGCGGGATCACGATGATTTGTACTGCATTCATGATGGTTCTTAAAACTCTAAAATTTTAATGTTACAGGAACTAAATATAAGGCAAAAGTATCTTAGGACGGTGGAATGTAGTTGATTTATAACTGAACAGAAAAGGATTTCAGTTAGCGGGGTATGTTCAGGGAGGAATCGGAAAGAATTTTTGTGAATAAAGGGTATTTGGTGCATGGCATCCAGGCATAGTTCTGGATGCTTTCTATTTAGTCTGAAAGGAAATAATCACACATTGTTCCAATTTCCTGGCTGTTAGGAAATATATTTCTTATTTTTATTTCTTCCAATTCGGTATATTATATATAGAGTATACCAGTTGACACATGGCTGTGAAACAGCCATTCAAAAAGAAAGAGGAGGGTTTTTTATGGCGCGATTAGGTATTTCCGTATATCCGGAGCATTCTTCAGTCGAAAAAGATCAGGAATATATCCGAAAGGCAGGAAATCTTGGTTACAAGCGTGTGTTTACCTGTCTGCTGAGCGTGGGGGACAAAAGCAGAGAAGAAGTGGTACAGGAATTTCGTGCGCTGGCGGATACGGCACATGAGTGCGGGATGGAGATCATACCGGATGTCAGTCCGGCTGTCTTTTCCAGACTGGGAATTTCTTACGATGATCTGTCCATTTTTAAAGAAATGCATGTAGACGGCATCCGGCTGGACGAGGGGTTTGACGGAATGAAAGAAAGTCTGATGACGTATAATCCGCAGGGACTGAAAATAGAGCTGAATGCAAGTACGCAGTTAGTCTATGTAGAGAACATTATGGATCATCATCCGGATCGGTCCAGACTGATTACCTGTCATAACTTTTATCCGCAGCAGTATACCGGGCTGAGCCTTAGTCATTTTAACAAGTGCAATGAAAAAATGAAATCCATGCAGCTGCAGGTAGCAGCTTTTATATCGAGCAATCATGAAGGCACTTACGGCCCGTGGCCGGTGAATGAAGGTCTTTGTACGCTTGAGATGCATCGCGGTCTGCCGATGGATTTTCAGGCGCGTCATCTGTTTGCTACGGGAATGGTGGACGATGTGCTTGTTGCGAATGCATATGCATCCGATGAGGAGCTAAAAGCCTGTGCGGACATTAACCCGTCGATGCTGACGTTCGGACTGATTTTGGAAAAGGAACTGACGCAGACAGAACAGGATATTCTGGATTATAAGTTTAAACATGTCGTGCGGGGCGATATGAGCGAATATATGGTTCGTTCTGCGTGGCCAAGAGTGACGTTTAAGGACGCATCGGTACCGGCAGCCAATACACGCGATTTAAAACGCGGAGACGTGGTTATATTAAACGATGGATATCTGCAGTATAAAGGTGAGCTGCATATCGTATTAAAGGACATGCCGAACGACGGACGCAAAAATGTCATCGGGCATCTGCCGGAATATGAGCATGTACTGTTAGATTATGTAGAACCATGGAAGGTATTTACCTTCTGCAAGGTCTAAACAAATAAGGAGTCGGGCCATGCAAAATGTGAGACAGGAAAAACTGCTTGCCATGCTTTTGGAAAGAGGGGACTGGATGACCAGCAGGCAGCTGGCCGGGCTCCTGGGTGTATCAGACAGAACGATTCGTTCTGATGTGGAAGCTGTGAACAGACGGATGGATCCTGCGCCGATCAAGTCGCATGTGCGTCAGGGGTATCGCATTGCAGAGAATGCAAAGCTCAGCCTTCCGGCGGCCGGGAAAGAAAGTCCGGAGTCGGAGATTCCACAGACACCGGGTGCACGGTGTATTTATATTATTCAGAAGCTGTTATTTGAGGCCAGGGAGCTAAACCTGGTCTCGCTTCAGAATCAGATCTATGTCAGCGGCTACTCCATCGACAATGATCTCAGGCGTATACGCAGGATGCTGGAACCGTATGCCGGTTTAAAACTTGTCCGTAATCGGGAGCGTATCTCTCTGAAAGGCGATGAAGCCGGCAAGCGGCGGTTTTACAGAGATCTTCTGATTGCGGAGGTTCAGGACAATTTTCTGAATATGAATCTGCTTGCCAATCTCTATAAGAGCTTCGATCTGCTTGCCGTCAAGGATATCTTTGTTGAGACGCTGGAGGAATACGACTATTCCATTCATGAGTCGATGTTTCTTATGGTTTTGCTTCATGCGGGAACGAGCATCGAGCGCATGAACTGCGCCAATTATGTAAGTATGGACAACGTTTCCCAGGATCTTGAAGATACGATTGAATATCAGATTTCCAAGACGTTTTATCAGCGTGTGTCAAAACGTCTGCACATCGAGATTCACGGCGGAGAAGTAGGGATGTTTGCGCTCGTAATTATGGGGAAACGGTCTTCCAGCTATACAAATGATTTTGTAAATTTTAATGGGAAATGGCTCAATACAAAAAAACTGGTTACCGAAGCTCTGGAAGGGATTTATTCGCTGTTTGGACTGGATTTTCGGGAAGATGCAGATCTGATTGCCGGACTTAAGATACACATTCATGGACTGATCGATCGTGTTAAGGCAAAAGTTCATATTCAGGAGGTACTGGCGGAAGAGATTAAGCGTCAGTATCCGTTTGTCTATGAAATGGGTATCTATGTGGTGGAGCTGCTTCAGGATAAACTGGAGACATCCATAGCAGAGGCGGAGTCGTGTTATATTGCGCTGCACCTGGGCGGAGCCAGCGAGCGGATCAACAGCGTCTGGAAATACCGGACGATTATGATTATCCCGCATAATCAGACGTTTTCAGATATGTGTGTGAAAAAAATATCGGAAATGTTTAAAGAGAGAATGGAAGTGGTCGGGGTTTTTAGCTATTTCGAAGAAGAAACGGCGCTGGCTCTGGCGCCAGATCTGATACTTACGACATTTCCACTTGAGCACAAGCTGAATGTGACGACCGTTTCGATCAATCTGTTTGTGGATTCTGAAACAGAGTCCGGAATTTTGCAGATGCTTAACAAGCTGGATAAAAAACGGTTTCAGCTGGAGCTTACGTCCTATATTGGCAAACTGATACGCAGGGAGCATTTTCATGAAAATGTGGATCTTCAGACGCCGGAAGAGATTATAGACATGCTTTGCAGCGGACTGGAAAAAGAAGGTATTGTAGAGCCGGAGTTTCAGGATATTGTGCTGAAACGGGAGCAGATGTCTCCGACTTCTTTTGTAGATACGTTTGCGATTCCGCATGCGTTTGGGGCATTTGCCAGTCATTCCACGATCGCGGTAGCCATGCTGAAAAATCCGGTTCGCTGGGGGAATTTCCATGTGAGAATCGTTATGCTTTTTGCGACCAATGAAGGGGACGAGCGAATGATCAAGGTATTTTTTGACTGGATCAGCAATCTTGTCAATCATCCGGAGGAGCTGGCTAAAATCGTATCGTCCTGCACATATGAGGAATTTATGGACAGAATTATGGGCTGATATGGTAATGATTTCCTAACAGACAGGAAACGCGGTTATCGTAAAAAATGAATGAAAAAAGTATAATGAAAGTATAAACAAAGTCTTAAGGACAAGAAAAAAACGAGGAGGAATTATTATGGGAGAAGAATTGGAAACAAGTTGTTTTCAGATTATTTCAAATGTAGGCGCGGCGCGTTCCAGCTACATTGAAGCAATTGAGAAAGCAAAAGCAGGGGATTTCGACGGTGCAAGGGCGTGTATGGAAGAAGGAAAGAAGCAGTTTCTGATCGGACATGAAGCGCATTTCGGGCTGATACAAAAAGAAGCCTCGGGCGCGCAGGTTGCCGGTTCTCTGCTCCTGATTCACGCGGAAGATCAGCTGATGAGCGCGGAAGGATTTAAGATTATTGCGGAAGAAATGATCGCGTCCTATGAGCGTATTACAGAGCTGGAAAAAAAGCTGCAGGGTTAAAAGACAGGATGAAAAAGTAAAAAAATAAAGGAGGATTTTATTATGAAACGTGTATATTTATTTTGTAGCGCAGGAATGTCAACAAGTATGCTGGCAAGCAAGATGCAGGGAGTAGCTAACGACCATGATCTTCCGATTGAGGTAGAGGCATTTCCGGATGGAAAGATTGGACAGATCATCGACGAAAGACACCCGGACGTAATCCTGTTAGGGCCGCAGGTGAAATATCGTTTTAATGAGATTTCTGAAAAATACGGCAGCACAGGAATTCCGATTCAGGTAATCGACCAGACGGATTATGGCATGATGAACGGTGAAAAAGTGCTTAAGTCTGCGATTAAGCTGATGAAATCTGCAAAATAAAAATCAGGCGCAAAAGTGTCTGATCCAAATATTATAGCAGTTCAAAATCATTTGGATTGGGGGAGAAATTATGTTAAGTAAATTAGAGTCCGTACTCATGCCGCTGGCTGAGAAAATCGGAAAAAATAAATACCTGATCGCGATTCGTGACGGTTTTCTGTTATCCATGCCACTATTAATTGTAGGTTCGTTTTTCCTGCTGATTGCCAATTTCCCGATTCCGGGCTGGAACGATTTCTGGCAAAAGTTTTTTGGTGAGAACTGGACGTCCTACTTTTCCAAGCCGACAGATGCGACCTTTACGATTATGGCAATCCTGGCAGTAATCGGTATCGGCTACTCGTTTGCAGAGCAGATGAATGTAGATAAGCTGTTTGGCGCGGCGATTGCTCTGGTCTGCTGGTTTTTGATTATGCCTTATGAGATTCTTTCCGGGGATACGACGGTAACCGGAATTCCGCTCGGATGGGTTGGTTCCAAAGGTATTTTCGTAGGTATTATTGTAGCGTTTTTATCTGTGCATATTTATGCCTGGGTGATTAAAAAAGGATGGGTCATTAAAATGCCTGACGGCGTGCCGCCGACTGTTGCAAAGTCGTTCTCGGCGCTGATTCCGGCTGGTATGGCTGTTCTGGTGTTCTTTATTGTGAATATCGTATTCGCCATGACGCCATACAAGGATGCGTTTACCTTTATTTTTACCATCCTGCAGACGCCGCTGTTAAAGCTGGGCAATACGCTGCCGGCCATGATCATTGCATATATTTTCCTGCATTTCTTCTGGTTCTTCGGCGTAAACGGCGGTTCGGTTGTAGGCGCGGTATTTAACCCGATTCTGCAGACGCTTTCTGCTGAAAACCTGGCTGCGTTCCAGGCGGGTGAAGAGCTGCCAAATATTATTTCGCAGCAGTTTCAGGATTTATTTGCTACGTTTGGAGGATGCGGTTCTACGCTTTCTTTGTTAATTGCGATGCTGATCTTCTGCCGGTCCAAACGTATTAAAGAATTAGGCAAGCTGGCATTTATTCCGGGCGTGTTCGGTATCAATGAGCCGATTGTATTCGGTCTTCCAATCGTGCTTAATCCGATTATTCTGATTCCGTTCATGCTGGTGCCGACGATTAATATTATTATTTCCTATATCTGCATGAGCATTGGTCTGGTTCCGCTTTGTACGGGTGTTGCAATACCGTGGACGATGCCGGTAATTCTTTCTGGATTCCTGGCAACAGGATGGCAGGGAGCCGTACTGCAGGCGCTGCTTCTGATTCTGGGTGTATTTATTTACATGCCGTTTATCAAGATGATGGATAAACAGTATCTGACTGACGAGGCGAAGGCTGTTGAAAGCAAAAATGACGATGATATCGACTTTGACGACCTGTCTTTTGACGATCTGTAAGAATCAGAATTTTTACTGAATATTATGGGCCTGTACGTTTGTGCAGGCCCATTCTGAAAAATATAACAGGAAAATGATATAAAAAGAAAGGAAACAGGTGTGAATATGAAAATAATTATGATTTATGACCAGATTCAGTCAGGACTTGGAACGAAAGACGATACGATGGTTCCGCTTACAGGTAAAAAAGAGGTGATCGGACCTGCGATTATGATGGAGCCGTTTTTAAAACAGGTGGACGGACATGTCGTTGCATGTCTTTGCTGCGGAAACGGCACGTACCTTGCCGATCCGGAGGAAGTCAGCCGCAAGCTCTGCGCCATGGTGAAAAAACTGCAGCCGGATGTCGTTATGTGCGGACCGGCCTTTAATTTTACCGATTATGCTGCCATGTGTGCAAAAGTGGCTTATGATATCAATACCAGTACGGATGCAAAGGCATTTGCCGCCATGTCTGTAGAAAATACCGATACCATCGCAAGCTGGAAAGATAAAGTAGCGATTGTAGAAACGCCGAAGAAGGGCGGTATGGGCTTAAACGACGCATTGAAAAATATGTGTACGCTTGCAAAAGCACTGGCGGATAAAGAAGATATTACCGCATTAAAACATACATTTTGTTTTCAGTAACTGGTAAATGAGGAGAAATACCGTTTTCAGTAACTGGTAAATGAGCAGATGTGTCCGTACACTGGAACGGATAAGAATCAGGAATACCTGGGATAAGGAGGGAACCAGATATGTGGGGAATGATAGCAACCTGGCGTATGGCAGTAGAGGGAATTACAAAAGGTTCTGAGTTGTTAAAGGATGGAAAAAGCGCAGGAGATGCCATTGAGACGGCAATCCGTGAAGTAGAGGATTTTCCGTATTATAAATCGGTCGGATACGGCGGCCTTCCAAACGAAGAAATGGAAGTGGAAATGGATGCCGCATATATGGACGGCGACACCCTGGATATCGGCGCAGTTGCGGCCATCAGGGATTTTGCAAATCCGGTTTCCATCGCAAGGCGTTTAAGCCGGGAGAAGGTCAACAGCTTTCTGGCTGCGGAAGGCGCTGAGAAGTTTGCGCACAAGGAAGGTTTTGAGCGTAAAAATATGCTGACAGATCGTGCGAAGGCGCATTATCGCAAACGTGTAAAAGAAACGGCTGCCCAGGAGATTAAGCCATACGCCGGACATGATACGGTAGGTATGGTATGCCTTGACGAGTCGGGGAAAATGACAGCGGCAACATCCACAAGCGGATTGTTTATGAAGAAAAAGGGCAGAATCGGTGATTCTCCTGTTTCAGGCTCCGGTTTTTACGCAGACAGCAAGCGGGGAGCTGCCAGCGCGACCGGACTGGGCGAAGATCTGATGAAGGGATGTATTTCGTATGAAATTGTACGACTGATGGGAGAAGGTATGCACCCGCAGCAGGCATGCGAGACAGCTGTCAATTATCTGGATGCGCAGCTGAAAGAAAGAAGAGGCCAGGCTGGCGATCTTTCTCTGATTGCGATGAATCCTGCAGGCGAATGGGGCGTTGCAACGAACATCGAAGGATTTTCTTTTGCGGTAGTTACACAAAATCAGGAACCTGTCGTATATCTCGTTACGCGCGGGGAAGACGGACATTGCACGTTTGAGCAGGCGTCGGAAGAATGGATGGAAAACTATATGAAGACGCGGATGGCGCCGATCGAAGAATAAGCGGAATCAGTGAAGAAACCGTTGTTGAGGAAAAAATATGGACTTTAATGTAAGTATGGATGAGCGTATCATAGAAGCTGTCAATAGTTATCAGGATGAAATGATTCAAAGCATTCTGGAACTGGTACGAATTGACAGCGTGGAAGGGGAAGCGTCCAAAGACGCTCCTTTTGGCAAAGGCGTGAAACAGGCGCTTTCCAAAGCGCTTGAAATCAGCAAAAGCCTTGGTTTTGAAACCGTAAATCTGGATAATTACATCGGCTATGCACAGTATGGAACAGCAGGGGATGGATATGCCTGCGCGATTGGACATGTGGATGTCGTGCCGGTGGGAGAAGGCTGGAAACAGCCGCCGTTTAGCGGATATATGGAAAACGGAACCATCTACAGCCGGGGCGTGCTGGACAATAAAGGACCGATACTGGCTTGTTTGTATGGACTGGCGGCAGTTAAAAAGCTGGGTCTTACGATGAAACGTCCGGTGCGTATCATTTTTGGCTGTGACGAGGAGTCAGGATTTGAGGATTTGCACTATTATCTTACAAAAGAGAAGCCGCCAGTCTGCGGGTTTACGCCGGACTGCAAGTATCCGGTCGTGTATAGTGAAAGAGGCCGGGCGGTTGTGCGGATTTTTGGAGATAAACAAAATCTGGAATCATTTTTTTCATTTGTCAATGAATATTTTATCGGAGCAAAAAATACGGGCGATCGTCTGGGCATCGATTTTTTCCATGAGGAATACGGAGTGATGGAAATGCGCGGTTATAAGCTGGGATGCGGCACGCTTACAGGCGGAAAGGAACCTGTCAGCTTTGACGTAACACTCAGCTATCCGGGAGGATTTACCATAGATCAGATCATGGAAAAGATTCAGAAAAAGGCGCAGGAGGCAGGGCTTTTTGCAGAGCTTTTGTCCAATTATGATCCGGTGATATTTAAAAAAGACAGCCCTATGGTCAAAGCGCTTGAGGAAAGTTACGAAATTGTAACCGGAGAAGACGGATCGCCGGTTACGACAACGGGTGGCACTTATGCGAAGGCGATGTCAGGAATCGTGCCATTTGGCCCGAGTTTTCCGGGACAGAAGGGAATCGGCCATAATCCGAATGAATGGATGACAGTGGAGGATCTGATGACCAATGCCAGAATCTATGCACTGGCGCTGTATCGGCTGGGGCAGCTGTAGCAAACGGATGCGCAGTATGCCAGAGCGAAAAGATATATCAGGCGACAGCGGATCTGTTCTGGCTGGAAGTTAGTTTGGAAGGAGCGGTAATTATGGTGGAAATATGCTGCGGCAGCTACTATGATGCGGTTCAGGCCGCGTCTGGAGGCGCCAGGAGAATCGAGTTAAACAGCGGACTGCATCTGGGAGGACTTACGCCTTCTTTGGGTACGCTGGAGCTTGTCAAAGAACATTGCGAGATCAAAGTAGTGGCAATGGTGCGGCCGCGGGGCGGCGGATTTTGTTACTGCAGGGAAGATTTTGCAGTTATGGAAAAGGATGCGGAGCTTCTGGTTCGTCATGGTGCGGACGGCATTGCTTTTGGATGTCTGCATCCGGATGCATCGATCAACAGAGAACAGAATGAGCGTCTGATTTCCATCATTCACGAGTATGGAAAAGAAGCTGTGTTCCACCGTGCGTTTGACTGCACTAAAAATGCCTGTGAGGCTATGGAAATACTCATCGATATGGGTGTGGACCGGGTACTGACCAGCGGACTTGCTGCAAAGGCCGTACAGGGAGCAGATCTTTTGAAGGAACTGCAGACGACATATGGGGATCAGATAGAGATCCTGGCCGGCAGCGGCATCAATGCCACGAATGCCAGAAAGCTGATGGATGATACCGGTATTTTGCAGGTACACAGTTCCTGCAAAGACTGGGTAAAAGACCCGACAACGATAGTGAATGGGGTTTCTTATGCGTTTGCAGACCAGCCAAATGCGGAGGCCTATGATGTGGTGTCAGAGAAACTGGTGAGAAATCTGCTTGGGAGCATAGGAGAAGCAGATTCATAAAATAGCATAAAACGAAATCGAATGAGGATATCCCGGATAAACACAGACGGGATATTCTCATTTTGTTTGCGCGCCATGGGCGCGCTCTAACGGGTGAAAGTCGTGTGTTCTGCAAGCTGTTATCGGCTAGCCAGTGAAAGTCTGGTCAAGGTAATCGCCAGTGAGCCTTGTAGCGAGCCTCCAATGCTTTTGGGTGACCGATTGTGTTGAAGCGAGGTATGCCTGTGAGAAACAGGTGCAAAATAGCAGTCCGTAACATAAAGTGAATCCTGTAGCATCGTTACGTTAGCCCTGTAAGGGGACAAGAGGGAGTCGAGTCACTGACTTTCTGACGAAGACCATGGAAAATGTGCAGATACTGGAGTACAGCATTGAAGAACCCTTCGGTGTAGAGGGAGCGGAATGTTATGATAGTCGATAACGGAACAGAAGAGGTCTCAAATCATCATATAACCACAAGTATGTAACTGAGGATATAAGCACGCATGCGAAGTTCCTTGGGAAGTGGTATGAGAAGTCGGAGGAGCCCATAGTATCTATGAACTATTGGTAAGAAAAACAATGGGAGAAAAGGGGCTCTGCTTTAATCAAGATTAACGGGAAGGTAAGGGATAGTGCATGCCAAATACTGGACAACAACACTCAATTGAAAAATCACGACAACTTCAACGTAATCTATACCTGGCAGCCAAAAAGGATAAGCAGCGCAGATTTCATGCGTTGTATGATCGTATCTTTCGCCTGGATATTTTGTGGCGGGCTAGCATTGAAGAAGGATTGCCATTTAATTGAGGGAGGTGTTATGAATGGAGGGAATAAAAACCAAAGGGGTAATTAAATGCCCTTGCTGTAGAAAGGGGAAGATCGTTGCATATGAAGACGCCGCAGGAAAATCCTCTATTGAATGTGGCAAATGTCATGCCTTTTTACTGGTAGATTATGATAAAATGACTGCGGAACCAACATTGCGGGAAAAAGAAGTATACAAAATGGTTGTAAATGTATAAGGGAGTGTTTGCTGACTGAGCAGCAGGGCGTCATAGGGCAGCTACTAATAGCCAGAGCAGATTATTGGGACAGAGCATAGACTCTGACAGATAATTTGCTCTGGCTATTTTATATGCGTAAACAGAGCATGGAACAAGTCATGTAGGTGATATTCAAATTATTGTGAGAAAGGATGGGATGGATATGGCAAACTACATTATTCAATTATTTGGAGGTTTTGATAAATTTCTTTCTGCACTGATTATATTTATGGTGATAAATTACATAGCAGAAATACTTCTTGTGATAGTGGGAGAGGAGAAATGTTCCAATGTATTTCTACTGAAGAATATATTCAAGAAAGCCGCGGTATTTATTCTTGTGATTGTTTCCAACGTAATAGGTACAATCATTGAAAGTAGCTGTGCAATCCGAACGACAGTTATTTTGTTTTATATTTCAAATGAAGGACTTGCCATATTAAAGAATATAAACCAGCTTGGAGTGCCGCTCCCTCAAATATTAGTAGAAATGTTAAATCGGATAGGGGATAGGAAATAACATTATTTTGATATGAAAAAATTTCATGGAGCAGGGGTGTTTCTCTTTGATACAGAAAAAGTATATTTATGATAAAAAGAACTTTTCAATTTGGGTCGTTTTATACTTTTTATTACCGGAAAATAGTCGTTTCGTGCCATCTGGTAAAAAGGCAGGGATTTTCTGTGCCAGCGTATTCATAAGTTCGTATTATTAACACGTTCAATCTCATTACTGTAAAACTCAATTTTTTCATCCAGTTTTATCTTATGCTCCTGCAGCCGCGCAATCTGCTCATCAAGTGCCTGTCGGTGCTGCACCAGCATTTCCATCCTTTCAGAAAGGGTGGAATCGCCCGCTGCCCGGAGTTCGGCATAGTGTTTGATTTCCTTGACAGGCATCCCCGTATCTTTCAGACGTTTGATGAATTCAATCCATGTAAGGTCTTTATCAGAATAACAGCGGCGGTTGCAGGAATTGCGCTCCGGGGCAATCAGCCCTTCCTGCTCATAATAGCGGAGGGTATGGATGCCCAGCCCCGTCAGCTTTGAAAATTCCCCGATAGAATATTCCATAAAAAATCACTCCAATCCTCTTGACATAGAGTTCACTCTACATTGTATGCTTGGATTATACCAAATCGGAGGAGGATTATTAAATGGTTCAGGAAAAAGGGAAATATACGGTCATCACCGGGGCAAGCTCAGGCATTGGGTATGAAACGGCAAAGGCATTTGCAGGGCGGGGAAAAATCTGGTCATAGTAGCAAGGCGCAAGGATAATCTGGAGATGCTGAAAAAGGAGATATTGGAAGAGCGCCCGGACGTGGATGTTGTTATCCGAAGTACGGATTTATCCGTGTCGGAAAACGTATACCAGCTTTATGAGGGCTTGAGGGACTATGAGATTGAGACATGGGTGAATAATGCGGGTTTTGGAAATTATGACAGCGTGGCAGATCAGGACTTGGGAAAAATCGGGGTAATGCTGCATCTGAATATTGAGGCGCTGACAATATTATCCTCTCTGTTTGTCCGTGACTATAAGGCGGTAGATGGGACACAGCTTATCAATGTATCATCATGCGGAGGCTATACCATTGTGCCTGCGGCTGTGACATACTGTGCGGCGAAGTTTTATGTCAGCACTTTCACGGAGGGGCTGGCGTGGGAAGTGAAAGAGGCTGGTGCAAAAATGAAAGCAAAAGTGCTGGCGCCTGCGGCGACAAAGACGGAGTTCGGAATGGTGGCAAATAATGTCAGCGAATATGACTATGATAAATCTTTCGGAACATATCATACAGGCAGACAGATGGCCGGGTTCCTGCTTGAACTGTATGACAGCGAAAATGTGGTGGGAATGGTAGACAGGGAAAGTTTCAGTTTCCGGCTGGCCGAGCCATTGTTCCCATATGCGGGAAACTCATCACATAATCAGCAGCGTATGTGAGTGATACCGTGGTGTTTTGATTTTGGCTTCTGTGTAGATGGCATTTTCAGAGAATACTTTTATTGCTTCTGATATTCCTGATATGTCTTTCCCCATTCACACAGCCCGCCTAAGACTGGTTTCAGGGTATTGCCTATTTCGCTTAATGAATATTCAACCCTCGGAGGGACTTCCGGGAAAACAGTTCTAAGGATGATTCCCTGTTCCTCCAGTTCCCTGAGCTGTTCCGTCAGTGTCTTGGTGGTGATGCTGCCCAGGAACCGCTGCAGCTCATTGAAACGGATTGTGCCTTTGGAGAGATGCCACAATATTTTCAATTTCCATTTCCCGCTTAAGATATTCAGCCCAAGTTCAACCGGGCATTGTTCATCCACTGCCTGCACCTTTGCCATTATGTATTACCCCTTTCCACGCACGGTTTCAAAAAAGAAACCTTATTTCAAAAAAGTGCGTACTTGATTTTAGCTTTCCTTAATGGTAACGTCAATATACCAAAATTGTCAAGGAGGTTCTGAAAATGGTGATAGACAGCCACGAACATATCATGTTTCCCATAAAAACGCAGTTGGATAAAATGGATGCGGCGGGAGTGGATAAGGCGGTATTATTCTGCACGGCACCGCACCCAGAGAAAGCGGGCACATTAAGCGAGCTGGAAGCGGAAATGGCAGCCCTGAATAAGATTTTAGCGGGTTCCAACACTAAAGAGGATAACATCAGCCGCCTGAAAAAGAATATTGCAGAAGTGGCAGAGGCAGTAAGGGCATATCCTGACCGCTTTTTAGGCTTCGGCGCTGTGCCTTTGGGAATGGAACTGGAAGAAACGGAAAAATGGATTGACACACAGATCACTTCCAATTCTCTGTATGGAATCGGAGAGTTTACACCCGGAAACGAGCAGCAGATCAGGCAGTTGGATACTGTATTTCAGGCATTGATGGATACAAGGAGTTATCCGGTTTGGGTACATACTTTCCACCCGGTTACGATGGAGGGGATAAAACTTCTGATGTCCTTATGCGAAAAATATCCCGGTATTCCCGTTATTTTCGGGCATTTGGGCGGCTCTAACTGGATGGAGGTCATAAAATTTGCGGAAGAACATGAGAATATCTACTTAGACCTCTCAGCGGCATTTGCTTCCATTGCCACTAAAATGGCATTGACCGAGCTGCCGGAGAGATGCCTGTACAGTTCAGATGCCCCTTATGGGGAACCGTATCTATACAGGCAGCTTATTGAATTTGTCAGCCCGGACAAGAGGGCAGCGGAGATGGCATTAGGGGAGAACATATCCCGGTTACTGGAATTACACTAAGGATAAAGAGGAAAGGGCTCATGGGCCCTTTTTCCAATTCCGGCGGTCTGCTTTTTTCCGCAGGCAGAGCCGGGCGGCCTGATAACGGAAATCACTTGGAAAGCGGGGGAATAAGAGGTAATATGCTTACACGGCAGACTTTGCAGGGCAGCCGCCCCTTTTTGTGGGGATATTGAGAGCGACAGAGGGGATATTAAGGATAAAAAATCTCAATCCAGTTACGCTGTCAAATCGTCTATTCACGCTATCGGAGTTAAAAATATTCTTATTTTTCCGATACACGAAGTAAAGCATTTTTAGGGACAAATGCTGAAAGAAGGAGGTGGAGGCAATCAAAATAGCGGTCTGTGATGATGAAAAAAATATAAGAGACTACATCTGCTCGCTTGTCCGGAAACAGGGAGTGGAGTGTGAGATTACGGAATATGCCACGGCGGAGGATTATCTTTTAGCGGGGGCTGAACATGACTTGCTGTTTCTTGATGTTGAGCTGAAAGGCCCGGATTCATCATTGGATGGCATGGAAATGGCAAAACGGATCAGGGGCATGGAAGATATCAGGCAGCCCATCATCATATTTGTCACGGGCTATGAAAAATATGTGTATGATGCCTTTGACGTGGGGGCTTTCCAGTACCTGCTGAAACCCATTGACGAAGGGCGGTTTGCCGAGATTTTCCAAAGGGCGGCGCAGCAGACCGGGCAGGGTAAAAGAGTGCTGATGATCCAGTATGGGAATACGGGAAAAACAATACCGTTAGGTGACATTTATTACATGGAAAGCCAGAACCATAAGATAGCCGTCCATATGAAGGACGGGGTTTTGGAGTATTATGCAAAAATGAGCGATCTGGAAGAAGAACTGCAGGGGCAGTTCTGCCGTGTCCACAAAGGCTA
>CAJTMV010000030.1 GCA_910577225.1 uncultured Eubacterium sp.
CGCCGGTTCCAGGTTCCTGCCAGCGGTCACGGACACGTCCGCGCAGCCACTGAAACACAATCAGACATCCTGCTTATGAGAATTCCACCTGTTGTTTCCGCACCAACATCCATGTTCCGAAAAACAGCAAAAGCGAAATCCCCATTACCAGCAGCAGGATTCCTGTTTCAGAAAGGTTTGAAACTGTATGGACAACATTCCTGCACATATTTAAAAATGCATGATCCTTCCCTTCTTCCAGCATCTGTCCGATACGTGAACCGCCGATCAGAAACAATACCCACAGACACCAGAAAATCGTAAATATTATTTTTCCATATTTTAAGACCAACGCACCCAAAAACGCATGAAACGCTGAAAGTGCAAAGCAGGCCGGAATCAGATATTTCCATCTGAACAGATACTGCAAATCAAATTCAACAGGTATTCCTCCATAAGCAGCCCGCATAATCCATCTTTCGAATAAAGAAAATATATATGCCAGAGATACTGCCGCAAGATTCTGCAGAAAAGATACGATAAATTCTGCCGGAATCAGATTTCTTCTTGTTGTGCTCATGGCAACTGAGAGATTAAAGCACATGGGCAGACTGCCCATCCCCAGAAACAGCAGTATGAACGCAGGTATCATTACTGTCAGAATCGTACCAAGCGGAATAATACTTTCCTTTTCTCCCAGGCCATATACAACAAATCCGAGTAATATTTCTCCTAACAGAAAAAATACGCTTTCCATTGCCAAAATAAGAGCCAGCTCATCCCGTCTCAGATAAAACTGTCTTTTCAATTCCCTTTTCACCAGACCATCTCCTCCAATCTTCCTGTAATGCTGTTTTTCACCGATCCGACATGTTTCATTTACAAACGCCGGTTTGCTTTGTCCGTCAGGATCTTACTTCAAACTTTTTTAATATATGCCAGCTTCCGAATAAGGAAACCACGCAGACAACAATCCCCATACCCATCAGCAGCCATTGTCCCCTGCCGCTATAGCTCAAAAAAGAAACAAGCCAGTCCAGCGGTCCTCCCATTCCCGCATATGCAATTACAAATCCAACTCCCATGCTGATCAAAACAATTCCGATGCACATTATGCTATACACCATCTTTCCCCATTTTATAGCCGCCATGCCCAAAAATTTGGAAACTCCTTCTATCATAAGAAACAAGGAAAGTTTGAACGCAAACCCTGATCGATCCATTTCCAGCAGACTGGTACTTATCAGATAAAATACCAGCGTTTCCGCCATAAACAATCCATCCATCACCAGACTGCCCCAAAAAACATATTTTCTTAAACACCCAAACATAACCGGTGTCACAACCTGATCGAAAGAGATTCCGCATGAAAATATCATGACTATCGCCAAATAGAAAACTGTGGTCGGCATCAGGGAAAACAGCCCGCGGATCTCTAACGTCCCTTCTCCTGCAAGCCATATATAAAGCGACATGCAAAATCCACCGATAATCGTAGTAAATTCATAAGTTTCCGCCTGTCTTATATAATACCGAAGCGCCCGCCCCCATGCACTTTGCTTCATATTACCGCCTCCTCTCCGCACAGAGCCAGAAACAGCTCCTGCAGTCCGACAGGCTGTACCGTTACATTGTATCCGTCTGCCAGCTTTTGTCCTTTTTCCAGAAGGACTGTTACTCCTTTGCTGCGTCCCATATTTTCCACATGATATACTGAAAGCCCCGCACAGACCGCATTTACGTCCTGTGCATTGCCGCTGACGTGCAGGCTGCGTCCCAGCAGTTCCTGGGTATTCTCCTGAAGCAGCAGCTCGCCTTCCTTTAACATAATTACTTCTTCAAACACATCTGCGGCTTCCTGAATAATATGGGTGCTGATAATAAAAGTCCTTCCGGTATTGGCATATTCCTCAATCAGCAGCTTGTAAAACTGCTCTCTTGCCACAACATCCAGTCCGGCCACCGGTTCGTCCATAATTGTGATGTCCGCTTTGCTGGCCAGCGCAACAATTATGGTTACCATACTCATCATTCCTTTGGAAATTTTAGATATCCGCTTTTTCATATCCAGATGAAACAGCTCTGTTAACTGTCTGGCCATCTGTTTATCCCATTTCGGATAAAAAATCGAAGCTGTTCTCAAATATTCTTTGATTTTCATCGTATTTGGCCCAAACATCGCCATGGGATTGATTTCTCTTGAAAAACAAATATGATCCAGAGCTTTTTGATTTTCCCAGACCGGCATTCCGTCATAAGTAACCATCCCGCGTGTCGCCGGATTCTGCGCTGTCATTACAGACAGCAACGTTGTCTTGCCTGCTCCGTTTCTTCCGATCAGTCCGTATATTTTCCCATGTTCGATCTCCAGATTAATTCCTTTTAATACATCCGTTTTTTGATAGGTTTTAAAAATATTTTCACATTTCAGACTCATTGATTCCTCCCGTTCTGTGCAGGCATTCTGCACCTTTCATCCGCACTTTTCCGCTGCCTTCGATATAACATGACATACTTCTGCTCATTTACTGCTGCCTTCTATTCAACGACACTTCTGCTCATTTACTGCTGCCTTCTATTCAACGATACTTCTGCTCATTTACTGCTGCCTCCGGTATGGCATATTTCTGCTCCGTCATTCCTGCGGCTTTTGGCTCCTGATCATCTCAATCAGTTCTTCTTCCTGAATCCCAAGGCTCGCCGCCTCTGTGAGTAATGCTTTTACAAAATTCTCATAAAACGCTTCTTTGCGTTTGTTTTTAACCACCTGTTTCGCTCCCTTTGACACAAACATGCCGATCCCTCTTTTCTTGTACAAAATTCCCTGATCTGCCAGAAGATTTACACCCTTTGCTGCGGTAGCCGGATTAATTTTAAAAAACTTTGCCAGCTCATTCGTACTCGGTACTTTTTCTTCTTCCAGAAATACATCCCGCAAAATATCGTTCTCGATCATCTCACTGATCTGAAGATAGATAGATTTTTCCTGGTTTAAGATTTCATTCAATCCCTGCACCTCTCTTCTTATTTGCCTTTGTTCAGATTTTAACTGTATTGTTTTTTGGTTAGTTGGTTTGTTGGTGATATGGTTCATTACTTGTGTAATTAACAATATCACCTCTTCGATGTTTTGTCAACTCTTTTTATCAAAAAAGAGCTGCTGAAAGCATTCGCTTTCAGCAGCTCAGAATTATCGGACCGCTATTGTAAATATTCTTTTCCCATGTACTTCCTGTATTTTGGGGATATCATCCAGCCCTGTTTTTTCATATTCGTCCTGAAAACAGAATAACAAAAGCCATCCACACCTCTGACTCCTGCTCTCCATATAAGAGGCAAGCTGTCTGATCCCATCTAACAAACGTTTTTTCCCGTGCCATATTTTTAATTCCAGAATATATTCATTTTTCGCATAAAAGATTACAACATCCATTCGGGTGCTGTCTCTTGTCTCAGGCTCCACTACATAATGGCCGGTTCCATTGATGATCGGTTTTAAGAATGCCAGAAGCAAAAGTCTTCCCTGTCTTTCCAAAAATGTCCTGTCTCTGTTTCGATATTCCGCTTTTATAAACTCCTGAAATTTCTCCAGAACCTTGTCCATATCCAGTTCACCTGTCTCTGTCAGAAACCAGTCCCGGGGAGGAGGCGATACGGTACCTTCCAATAATTTTCCGGCAATCAGATGATCGTAAATATATGTTTCAAAAATCACATTGGAAATTCTGCAAATTCCATCGGACTGCCCAATAATCCCAAATGTAACGCCCAGATTAATTTCCGGATTTGATAACTTATACGGAATCTGCCGGCCTTCCAGCAAAATCGCTTCGGTTAGTTTGCGAAATCCAGCATGATTTTCAATATTTTTTACCACATCTTCGAATAAAGTATTCGAACTCTTTAAAATCTCCCGCACGGCCAGACGAATCCCCTCTTTGGACCAGACTGCCAGTTCCGTCGGTATACGTTCGTCCAGCCAGAGGCAGATCAGACTCACCAGGAAAGGGTAGCCGCCTGTATACGCGTATATTTCCGCCGCCGCCTCATCCACATCAAAAGCAATTCCCTGATCTTTCTGATAGTCTGAAAGCATGGAAGAAATTTCCGCACAGTCAAACCGCAAATCCACCAGAAAATCTGTAGCAATATTCCACGGCGAATTATATTTCTTCTCTTCCTCCGGCCGCAGCTTTAACTTGATATTTTTAATATCATAAACACCTGCTAAAATCACGCTTTTAAATGTTATCGTCCCCATCGCCCGTTCCAGATACAATTCCCGAAGGATTCCAAGAAAATTTAAAAACATCTGATTATCCGCGCTTTTATCTACCTCGTCAATAAAAAGCAGTACTTCTCTGTCTGACTGTTCGCAAAACGTAACAATACGTTCCCTGAGAGTATCCAGATTTTCTTTCTGCAGCGTATCGTGAGCAGAAGAAATTTCCCATAGTTCTTTCAGCCTGTCTTTATAACCCGCTCTGCGAAGTCCGCCTGCAACTCTGGTACAAAATCTTCGCACAAAAACATCTTCGGTTTGAAACGCCTCGCTTCCCATACCTTCAAAGCTCATCGAAATCACAATATACTGGTTTTTTAAATGTTTCCAAAGCAGCATCAGTGTCGTCGTTTTTCCGTACTGTCTGGCACAGTTGATTGTAAAATAACAGTCCTTCTCGATCAGATCGACAATTTCACTGATTTTTTGTGATGTATCTGCCATATAATGCTTTTCCGGAATACATGTACCTGTGACATTAAAGCGTTTCTTCATACAAATGCCTCCCTGCTTTGCATTCTCATCTCTTATTTTTCATCCTCACCTCTTAATTTACAGGCTAATTTTATCACCCGTCCGGCACATGCGCGTATTTCTTCCTGTGAAAGCTCGCCCCGCTCGTACGCCAGACGTATCGACTGCGCATCCTTTGCATTTCCCGGCATAATGATATCGTTTCCTGCCGCCGCGCATTTCCATGACACACTGCCGTCTTCCGGAACCGTCGTGTTCCAGTCAGACATAATCACCCCGTCAAATCCCCATTCGTTACGCGCGGCAACTGTACAAAGATCTCTGCTGTTCGCCGCATGCACACCGTTGATCAGGTTGTAAGATGTCATTATCGCTGCAGGAGCGCTCGTCTTTACGGCTATCTCAAAACCACGCAGATAAATTTCCCGAAGCGCCCTCTCTGAAATGCATACGTCCACACCCATCCGGTTATCTTCCTGATTGTTACATGCAAAATGCTTGATCGTTACGCCGCAGTGTCCATTCTCCTGTACGCCTTTTGTGATAGCTGCACCCATGCTGCCGGAAAGAAACGGATCTTCGGAAAAATATTCAAAATTACGCCCGCACAATGGATTTCGATGAATATTCATCCCCGGCGCCAGCCACAGATCTACGTGAAACTCCTCCATCTCAGCCGCTATCGCTTTCCCAAACCGTTCCATAAGTCCGGTATCCCACATCTGAGCCAAAGCGGTTCCAACCGGAAATGCCGTGCAGTACTGATAATACGTATCCGCATCCGCATGATGTTCCATCGGTTCCAAAAAACCATTTTCCAGTGAGCCCAGAACTCCTGCGCCATATACCGTATCCGTCTTTTTATCCACCTCATAGCACTGCCGCAGACGGATCCCCGCCGGCCCGTCCGCCATAATCAGAGAAGGAACGCCGTATACTTTTTCCAGAGCCTCCGTTGTCTCGCCGGCAGATCCTGGTACCCGGACACCCGCAGACCCAAGCGTACTGGCACCCTCTGTCATATTCCCATACAACAGCGGTATCAGTTCTTCTATCGACAATTCTTCGGACAATCTGGCAGACATCTTTGTGCTCCATTCTTCTTTCGGTAATTCTTCCTGTACACGCGCTGCCGCAGACGCTTTGGTCATCGTATATGCCATCCCGCATTCTGCCTGCGGCTCAAAAGAAAGACGCGGCACGTCGTCTGCGTTTAGCTGCTCCAGCCGCTGCGAAATCCCTGCTCTGCCTGCTTCATCCGGACTTAATTCCTCAAAATCTGCCGTTTTCGGACAGATTGCATTTGTATGTTCCAGCACGATCGATTCCTGAACTTCCAAAACAGCCGCGGGTTTCAGCGAAGCACTGTGTTTTCCAACCCATATACCGTATGTTCCCGCCTCTGCCATCCACGCATGAGCCGTCGGAGAAAAAACTGCAAGCTGCCTTTGGTCAATCGTAATCGTCAGTGTTTGCGTTTCCTGCGGTGCGAGCGTCTTTGTCTTTGCAAACCCCGCCAGCCGCTGATACTCTTTTACCAGGCCTGTCTGCGGTAGCGTCACATACACCTGCACCACCTCTTTACCGGAATAGCTGTCTCCGGTATTTTTTACCGTTACGGTAACTTCCGTCTGCGTCCCTGTGGTACGCACTCCCTCACACACAATGGAAAAATCCGTATACGAAAGGCCATACCCAAATGGGAACAGCGGCCGGATACCAAAACTGTCAAAATACCGGTAACCCACAAAAATACCTTCCCGATATTCTTCCTTTTCCAAATCATCATTCAGATAGCTAAAGGTTTCCGCCGACGGATAATCTTCATATCGCCTTGCCCAGGTTGTCGTCAGCCTGCCTCCTGGTACAGACTTTCCAAACAGTACGTCCGCTACGGCATAACCGCCTTCCTGTCCAGGCAGCGACACATACAATACCGCCTGTATCACATCTGCCTTTTGCAAAATATCGGTCAGCTCTACCGGCGCGCCCGTATTTAAAATCAGCACTGTCGGAATCTTCTTTTCATGCAGAAACAGCAGATCTCTTTTCTCTTCTGCACTGATATCGTAATCTCCTTCTGTCTTTCTGCGATCCTTTCCTTCTCCCGCAATACGGCTGATCACATAAACCGCGACAGCGGCGCCTTCCAGATCTGTTTCCGTAATTTCCCGTCCGTGCGGCATGGAAAACGGATGCATCGCATATGCGTCGAACGGATTTTCCGCCTTTTTGGCATCCTCTAATACCAGATCCTTCCACTGCAGTCTGGCGTCTTCATAACGTGATTGATCATCCGTCAGCCAGTTCTCGCTCGTTATCGTAACGCCAGATTCCTTCAGCCCCTGATAAATCGACCGGTTCTCCCGATTATTGACATCTCCGGAACCAATCCCTCCCTTTACAGTCTGTGACGCTCCGCTTCCAAACAATGCTACCGAAACCGAATCCTTTAACGGCAGCAGCCCGTCATTTTTGAGCAGCACAAATCCCTCTGCAGCCAGTTCTCTTGCCAGCGCACTGTGCGCAAGTTCTCTTTGTGAAAGTCCCGGTTGTTTTGTTCCGCTATGAAACTTTAACTGAAACTCTAATGCATTCCCCATTGTAATCTCCTTTTTATCTTTTTCCATCCATTTTCGCCTGTACACCGTTTCGAACCCTGTCGGACAAAAATATATACAAAACAAACTATGATAACGATATTTTACTCCTGAAACCGTAACAAAGTCAATTCCATATTCCCAGCCATATCTCACCTTTTATCCGTTTACGTTGCTGTTCGCACCTTCGGTGCTCACAGTAACCCGTTTACAGCCTGCCATCAGGCAGCAATTAAACGGCTGCGCGACGTGTCGTGAAAACCGGCTGCGCAGCCGTTCAACTACTATTCTTTTACACCGCCAAGCGTAACTCCCGCTATAATATACTTCGACAATACCAGATAGACAAGAATAATCGGTACAATCGCTACCGTAATCATCATATAGATTTTGGCCATATCAAAATTCATATAATCTGCTCCTCTGAGCGTCGCAATCAGAATCGGTACGGTCATTTTATCCTTTGACTGGATAACCAGCGCTGGTACAAAGTAGTTGTTCCAGGAGCCTACAAATGTAAAGATCGCCTGTACCGCAATCGCTGGCTTCATAATCGGCAGTACGATCCGGTTAAACGTTTTAAATTCTCCGGAACCGTCGATTCTGGCCGCTTCTACAAGCGACAATGGCAGAGAGGACTGCAGATAGCTGTGCATAAAGTAAAATACGGCCGGCGATGCAATGGAAGGGATAATTAATGGCAGCAGGGAGTCGTACATTCCCATGTTTGTAACGAGCCGTAAAAATCCCATTGCCGTAACCTGTGTCGGCATTACAAGAATTGCCATAATAAACGTAAACGCCGCTTTTTTCCCTTTGAAATCATATGCGTACAGACCGTACGCCGTCAAAGCCGAAAAATAGGTACATATCGCCGCGGAACATCCGGAGACGATCAGGCTGTTTAAAATGCCGCGAAACATCGGAAACGTCCCGTCATTTGCAACGTTTTTCAGGTTATCCAGCAAATGTGTGCCCGGGAGTGCGGAAAACCCCTTTTGCAGTTCTGCATGAGAACGTGTTGCATTGACAAACAAAATATAGAAAAAAAACAGGCACATAAACGATAAAACAATCAGTACAAGATGTGCAAAAACAGTACGCACGCGATTGGGTTGTTTTTCTTTCATCCTCTTATCTCCTTCCCTCTCGTCCGGCTTTTTTTCGCGCTTTTTTGGCTGCCGCCTTTGAGCCGTCCGGATCTTCGTTATTCGTCATACGATATACAACAAAGCACAAAATGCCGCTGACAATAAACAGATACACCGATAACGCGCCTGCCATACCGTAATTTTTGCTCTTTAAATGACTGTTTAAGAACATAATCAGCGTCATCGACGTACGATCCGGACTTCCCTGACCGTTTGTCAGAATCTGCGGCACATCGAACATCTGCAGTCCTCCGATAATGGAAGTAATCAGCGTATATGCAAGTATCGGACGAATCAGCGGCAGCGTAATACGGAAAAACCGCTGCATACTGTTGCATCCATCCAGCTCCGAAGCCTCAAAAATATCCGGACTGATTCCCATAATCGCAGCCATCAGCATAATCGTCGTATTTCCAAACCACATAAGAAAATTCATCAGTCCGACCAGCGACCGGGTACCATACACCGTACCGAGAAAATCGATCGGCTGGCTGATCAGTCCTATCGACATCAGAATAGAATTAATCGGTCCATTCGTCGAAAACATCGTAAAAAACAGCATGGCAAACGCAGACGCCATAATCAGGTTCGGCAGGTATATAATTACTTTAAAAAACTGCGTTCCGCGAATTTTTAAGCGGGCGTCTACGAACCATGACGCCAGCAGCAGGGCGATCACGATCTGCGGAATAAAACCGACGATCCACAGCATCATCGTATTTCCCGCATACTTTAACATATCAGACTTTAACAGACTGAGATAATTTTCCATACCGATAAAATTCGGCCCGATTTCTTTAATACCCGAGCGATAATATTCAAAAAAACTATACCGGACGGTATCTGCCAGCGGAATCAGCGAAAAAATAAAAAAGCTGACAAAAAACGGCAGAATAAACAAATATCCCCATTTGGCATAGCTGATGCTTTTCTGTTTTTGTTTCATAAGCTGTCCTTCCTCTCCTTATCTTCTAAAACGGCAGGGCATCCGGCATTCCCTGAAATCGGACTTTTGCCAGAACTGCCCTGCCTCCTGTCATTCTTAATGATTATTCCGGCCACTGCACCTCAGTAATTTCCGGATAACGTTCTCTAATCGCTGTTTCGAAGTTGGATTTGGCTTTGTCAAATTCCACCTGTCCCTGGAAATAATCACTAAAAGCATTCTGTATCAGTTCCACACATCCCTGATCATAAGCCGATAACGGAGCCATCTGAATATTCTCGGCTACAGGCGCGAAATATTTGTACGCGTTTTGTCCTCCAAGAAACTCAGACGGATAGAGCTCGTCGTTCTGCGCTGCTTCCTGCATACTGCTGCGTGCATTTGTAAACTCCCCATAATCCTGAGAAATCTTAGCCAGATTTTCTGCGTCCGCTGTCAGCGCCAGAATAATATCTTTGACATGCTTTGGATTGTCCGTACCTGTGCATGCATGGATATAAGAGCCTCCCCAGTTGTACTCCTGCGGCGGATTGGTAACTGCCCAGGCGCCGTTATCGCCGTCCCAGTTTGGTTTTAATGTGAAATCGATGCCCCATGCAGGAAACAGAAACGCAAATACTTCGGATTCTGACGACATCGCCTTGTTCCAGTCGTCATTCCACTGTCCTTTTACGGTCTTATTCAGATACCCGGCATCCAGCCATTCTTTAGAGTCGCTGACCCAGTCCATAATCTTTTGGTCTACCCTGAGCACAGTTTCACCAGCGCTCATCCATGGCTGTGAGATACTGTTGCCATACAGACGGAACGTATCTGCGTAAGAAGAAAATGTATAATATCCCTTTTCTTTGAGTTCTGCCGCTGTCGTCTTCATCGTATCCCAGTCTTTTACCTTCGCGCCGATTTCTTCAGGATCATCCGTACCGAACACATCTTTTGCAATATCCCGCCGATATACCAGCAGCCCCGGACAGCACTGCCAGGTCGAACCTCTTTGCACACCGTTACCATCTGAAGCCGTTACCTTCGTAAATTCATACTGATCTGCCAGATCTTTTTCCGGATCGATGCCAAGATCTGTCAGAGGCATTGCAACATCCGCGTCTGCGTCGGTATATTTATATACATAATCCGTTTCTGATAAAAAGATATCCACTTTATCGTCCGCTGCCGCGTCTGCCTGATTCAAAAGCGCCTCGTCCAGTTTTTGCTGATAAACGCCGTCCTGATTCGGATTAATGATCCAGTGAATTTCCGTTCCGTCTTTTAAATATGTAACCGTACCGTCTGAAGACGTTTCTTTTACTTCCGGATATACGGCCTGCACACGCTGACTGAATTCGTTATTCCAGCTGTAAATATTAATTACCTTTCCTTCATCCGTATCCGAAACTGCATCCGTACCGTCCTGCTCTGCATCTGCATCCCCGCCTGCGTCCGCATCTGTCTTTACGTCAGCATTCCCGTTTGCGTCCGCTCCACCGCCGCATGCCGCCGTACCTGCCGCAACAATTGCCGCGAGTAAAATACTAACCACTTTCTTCTTCATTTCTAACTCCTCCTTTAAAAAAATTTTTAAGCATTGCTGCCTGATAGCTGTATCATAGCAAAATCCATTCCTCCAAATATACTAAAAGCACTCTAAAAATGTCAAAATCATGTCCTGTTTCTATCTGGTCTCTTACTGCAGTTTTTTATCACATATCACAGTTTCTTAATTATGATTTTTTAGTCAGAACTTCTTTCTGCTACATTTCCAAAACAATTTCTGTCTGAGCCGTCATCTTCTCCTCCGGCACATAATTTCCTTCCAGCACAGTACCGTTCACCGTAAGCCTTTGACATCCGGACTGCAGATGTTTTGGATTGTGGACCGTAATATGTAAATGCTTTCCTCTAAAGTCCTTTTCGATCTCAAATCTTTCCCAGCAGGCAGGAACTGCCGGTTCGATCTTCAATCCGTAAAAATCCGGGCGCATTCCCAGAATGCCTTCCACACACCCCGTCATAACCGTAGACGCCGTTCCTGTCAGCCAGTGTACATGCGACCGTCCAAAATGCGGACTATCCGCTCCTTCGGTAAACTGCCCGTAACAGTACGGTTCCAGCTTACGGATTTCCGCACGATCGTTTTGCGCTGCCGGAGCGTTCTCCATAAAATACTGAAACGCACGATCTCCATGTCCGCAGCGCGCCTCGGCCAGAATGAGCCAGCCCTGGGACTGCGAAAAAATACCTGCGTTTTCTTTTGTTCCGGCGTTATAAATAACCGCCAGCGCGCCGTCAAAAGCATGCCTGTGATAAGGCGGCGTCATTAACATAGCTCCATATTCCGTATTGAGCTCTTCGTACACTTTATCCAGCGCCAGCTTTGCCTGCCGGCTGTCTGCCAGCCCGCTAATCACGCTCCAGCTTTGCGGATTCAGCCACAGATTTGCTTCCGGATCTGTCCGTTTACCAATGATTTCTCCCTGCTGGGTAAATCCACGGATAAACCGGTCTTCATCCCAGCACAGCTTCTGTATGTCTGTGCCCAGCTTTTCCTGGACACCCAGAAGCCAGGCAAGATAGCCGGTGTCTTTCTGATACTGCGCAAACTCCGTTAAAATTGACATTGCATAATATAACTGAAAAGCGACAAATACAGATTCTCCATCTTTTCCAAGCCGCAGACAGTCGTTCCAGTCCGCATACAGTCCTGCCGGCATCCCATGAATCCCCAGGTGATTCATGGAAAAATCCACTGCTTTTTTTAAATGCTCATAAACCGTATCTTCTCCCTGATCCGCATACGGAATCACTTCGTCCATAAAATCCAGATGTCCGGTTTCCGCGACATATTTGTACACCGTCGGAAACAGCCAGAGCGCGTCATCCGCCCGATATGCCGGATGTCCGGTTTCTTTCACATAAGACTCATCCTCAGGCGTGTCTTCAGATCCGGGGCGATGTGTAAATTTTACAAGCGGCAGACCTGCTCCATGATGCACCTGTGCGGACAGCATAAACCGGATCTTTTCCACCGCCATTTCCGGCGCCAGATGAATAATCCCCTGAATATCCTGTACGGTATCCCGATATCCATATCCGTTGCGAAGACCGCAGTAAGTAAATGACGCTGCGCGCGACCAGATAAATGTCATAAAACAGTTATACGCATTCCACGTATTGATCATCGTATTAAATTCCGGACTTGGCGTTTTCACCTGAAAATGCGACAGCTGTTCATGCCAGTATGTAATCAGCTCTTCTACTTCTTTTTCACACGTCTGTAAAGGAGCTTCATACCGTTTTAAAATCTCTGCTGCCTCTGCGTCATAGTGCATACCAAGAACAAATGCCAGATATCCTGTTTCACCCGGCGCAAGAGACAAATCCGCCGCAAGCGCCGCGCAGCCGTTTTCGTTATATCCAAGCATTCCGTCGGACGCTCCTTCTGTCACGCCTGCAGGATTGGCATACCCGTGATAGCGTCCCAGGAACTTTTCCTTATCTCCGCAATAATAGGACACGGCTGCCCCCGATAATCCGAAAAACCGTTCCGTCATAATTTTGTCATCTACGTCTTTGCCTTCTTCAACCCCGTCCAGATTACCGTGTACTTTCTGAATGATGCGGTTTTCATGAAATACCGTCCTGGTAATAAACTGCGAATACTGCAGATTTACCTGATCCTGTTCATAATTGCTGTTATTGGTAAATTCCGCATATCCGGTAACACGCAGATTTCTCGGTACTTTGGAACAGTTTGTAATACGCAGCGCCCAGACCTCATACGACTGCCCGTATGGAACATAATACGTAACCTGCGATCGAACGCCGCTATAATCAGCTGTCATCTTCGTATATCCGGTACCATGACGGCATTCGCTCTGATATTCCCCGAGATCTTTTCCAACCGGCTGCCAGGATGCAGACCAGTAGTCTTTTGTATCATGATCTCTGATATAAATATACCTGCCCGGCTGGTCAGACTGGTTAAAAATATACCGGAGAATCCTGCCGTTTGCTCCCGACTTTGCAAAGCTGTACCCGCCTGCCTGGTTTGAAATCAGAGCGCCGTACTCTGGCGAGCCAAGATAATTTGCCCATGGCGCAGGAGTATCCGGCCGATCGATCACATACTCGCGTTTTTCATCATCAAAATATCCAAATCTCATAATCACCCTTCCTTATTCCGTGTTCAGGCTGCTGTCATGCCTGTCTGTTAACAATATTCCATTTATGTTACTGTTCACGCCAGGACTTTGCACCCGCTGCAAAATTCTAATGGCTGGATTTCGTTGCTGTTTGCAGGTTTACCTGTGAACAGTAACCAGTTTATCGTTTTTACAGATTTTCTTATACAAAACTATGTACAAAAATGTCAAATTCATGCTATAATATGTCAACCTGAAACATACAGGCAGCAGCACTGTTTTCCATAAATTATTACTGACAGAACAATTCTGTACCTGAGAGTCTGAATTACGAAAGGAAGATCTTATGGATTTACAAAAAGAATGGCAGCAGAGGGAACTCCTGGACGCGGAAGAATCCCGTTCTCACCGCCCGTTAGAAGAAGAATATGCGTTTTATAATGCCGTAAGCAGCGGCGATATTAACTTTGTGCAGGAAAACTGCCGTCAGAATACGTTTGCCAGTCCAAACGGCATGGGAGTGCTTTCTCCGGATCCGCTGACCAATATGAAATATCATTTTGTCGTAACTGTCGCCATGATTGTCCGGCATTGTGTAGAGGCTGGGATGGAACTGGAACAGGCTTACCGCCTGAGTGATTTTTACATATTAAAGATGGATGCCTGTACGTCCATTCCCGTCATCTGCAGACTTCATGACAGCATGGTATTGGACTATACAGGCAAAATGCTGCTTCTGAAAAAAGAAAGCGTAATATCAAAACCTGTCATTCGATGTATGGACTATATTTATAATCATTTAAACAGCCGTATTACGATAGAGGAACTCGCAGCTTATACCAGTCTGTCTCCAAGCTATTTGTCAAGGCTTTTTAAGCAGGAGCTGGGTGTTGCGATCAGCAGCTACATTAGCGAAAAGAAAATCGAAAAGGCGCAGCATCTGCTGAAATATTCCGACTACAGTCTGATTGAAATCGCAAATTATCTGGCTTTTTCCTCTCAGAGCCATTTTATCCAGACGTTTAAAAAATCCGTTGGATTAACTCCGAAAAAATACAGAGATAAGTTTTATCGTACCTCCTGGTAAACGGCTGTTTTACAGACGACGGCCCAAAGTAACCTCAATGCTGCATATACTGCCTGTCAGCTCTTTGATCCTGCTCCTTTCCAAAACCGCAGATGACCGCTGTATCTGCAGTCCGACGCCGTCGCAGGCTGCTTCCATAACCTGATATGCCCCATACGTCAGCCTGTCCGGATTATGCAAAACGACCCGGAAACGCTTATTAGCGAACGTCAGACAAATCCATGCGTCCCCCTGTTCGTCAAACTGTTCCTTTAACAGCTTTGGACGTATGACCAGATCTCCGATTTCTCCGCGTACGCCAAACACTTCCGTCACCATCGTAAGCATATACCAGCTTGCCGCGCCGGTCAGATAATGATACATGCCTCTGCCATCCCGGTTAAAATATTCCGGTATACCCGGATAGATTTTACTCACGGTAAAGTTCATTGCAGTATCCGCCAGCGTCTGTAACGCACGGTATCCTTCTCTGACAAACCCGCGCTGATACAGCGCGTTTGCGTACATTACGGTCATATGAGAAAAAACGGCTCCGTTTTCCTTTTCTCCATAGGCAAATCCAAACATCCTTCCCATATCATATTTTTGCTCTTTAAAATCTGTATTCAGGCGGTAGCCGCCGGCTTTCGCATCATATAAATAATGATCGGCGCTTTTACAGATCTGTTTTGTCTGCTCCGGATCCGCCGTCCCGCTCATGATTGCAAACACCTGTCCGGTCAGCATCATGCGTACGCCATCTGTAAAGCAGCCCTCAACGGCGTTTCCATGGTTATCGTAGTAGCTGTTAAACCAGCCCTCCTGATCGCCCTGTATCCACTCCGTTTTACGGATATGTTCCTGCATCCACACTGCTTTTCGCCTTAGATTTTCTGCCAGCCTGCTGACATCTGCTGTAATACGGCCTCCGCTGACCTGATGAACGACGCTTTGAAGATACTGTTGCAGCAGCTCCTGCTTTGCGCAGCGATTGTCATAAACCGCAGGATCCTCCTGCAGCAATACTTCCATTTCTTCCAGCAGCTCCACGCTTTCCCAGCCGTACCGTTCCGCCAGAAGCGCAAGCAGATCCGCCAGCTGCATCAGATTGCCTGCATACGCACAGGTAAATGCCACGCTCTCCCCCTTGTCAGGCGCCATATCCAGCGCATCGTTCCAGTCCGCGCCGCGCAGCCGGATATGGTTGTGTTCTCCGACCTCATAAAATGCGCAGAGCTGCTGCAGCAACAGATGCTCCAGAATCGTTCCCTGATATACGGCCCCGTTCTGATCTTTGAGCCGCACACCATAAGAGCTGTCCCAATGGGTATCCAGACCACACCCACGTTTTGCCTGTTCGTCCTTGAAATAAACTGCTTTTTGCCTCAAGATCTCCACATCGCCAGTCTGGTTCATATACAGCCTTATCGTCAGAAACGGCCACACACCGTGATCCATCCAGACTCGCGCAATCCCATTACGATCTGCAAGAAATTCGCCCTGTTTCTCTCCGATAATGGTAGCGTTCGTACCGTCGATACGGACGCCGCCGCAGTTATCCACAATCATCTGGCGCACACCGCCGGGATCCATCATCAGCAGCGACAGGCAGTCCTGCCATAAATCCCGCCATCCTCTGCCTCCTCTGCCATAATCATGATACGGCAGAAACGAACACCCGTAAATCCGCCTTAACAGGGGCTGAAAACTCACCCATCTTAAAAACCGGTCATATGTACTGCTGCCCGTATGGTAGCGAACATTTACTTTTTCCTGCCAGTATTCTCTGACCTGCCGCAATGCGGCAGCTGTCTGTTCTGCCGTGCGGAATGCGTCCATTATTTGGGAAATCTGTTCCTCTCTGTCCGTCACTCCCATCACAATCGTATATACGGCGCGCTCCCCCGGCGCCAGACAGATTTCATCAAACCGAATGCCCCCTGTGGCTTCCTTTCCCTGCGTCTTGTATCCTGCCGCCACACCTGCCGCGTTTTCCCTGATTTGTGCCGGATTTGTATAGCTCCCGCCTTCTCCGATAAAATCCTGTGCAACCGGATAAAATCCGGCTGGTTTTCGTCCTTCTCCATCCGCTCCGCATACAAAATAAATCAGGTCATTTCTGCGGTGTCCGCGTTCATCAAAAGACAGTGTCGGCTTTACGCATACGCCATCATCGGTCGTCCAGATACAATGTAACAAAGATGTGACATGCCTGTGGTCCCGTATATTGTCCGCGCTTCTGCCAAATATCGGAATCACCGCCGCAGGCGTCAGCGTCTGCGCTTCGTTTCCCGTATTCCAGAGCGTGACCCGCATGACTTCGACAGCATGCGTCAGCGGTACAAAAGACGTCACTTCTGCCTGCAGTGGATACTGGCAGGATGTTCTCGTTATCGTATGCCACATCAGTCCAGCCGTCAGCACACTGCCATCCTGTTCCTTTGTAAATTTTCTGCTTTCCTGCCAGACAGACGCCCCTGCTGCGGAAAAACAGCCTCCATCCGCCATTCTGCACCAAAAATTTCTGCCCGAACGGTTATTGTGCAGATTTTCCACACTGACCGGCTCCATTAAAAAAGCGTTCTGGCTGATTTTAATATCCCCGCCCAGGTTTGGCGTTATAGAACTCTTTATTCCCTGCTCTCCGGCAATCGGAAAATACAGATAACTATAATTTTCCGGCTGTTCGATCGAAAATGTTCCGTCTTCATTTGTAAAATATATGTTCTGCATCTGATTCCTCCTGTTTTACATTTTTTAACGTTGTTCGCTGCAATTCGTCCGAATAAAACGTGCGGACAACGATATTGCTATTTTATTTGTTTGGCATGGATTGTTATATCAGATTATACAGAAAAATATCAGATTGCTGACATTTTTAACGACCAGACAATTCTTTCGTTAAATACTCCGCAGGAATTGACCGGAAAGAAAAAAGGATGTCAGAACACAGAAAAACCAGACGAAAACACAAAGTTTCCGTCTGGTTTTTCTTATCAGTTTCCACATCATTGATAAAATATGACCCACATCCGCCAGCCAGAGATCTGTCGGCAAACCGGTCCGTTATGCATTTTTCTGACATTCATACGCTTCTCTGCATGCCTTTGCAAGCTGATCGCCGCAGGATGTCTGTTTGAACCCGCATGTAATTCCGGACAGTTTTTTCTCAATCTCATCCACGGTCAGCCCATTGACAAGCGCCGGAATCGCTTTGAGATTTCCGTTGCAGCCTCCGGTAAACGAAACATCCGTGACTACGTCACCGTCGATGTTTAATTTAATCTGTGTCGAACAGGTTCCCTTTGTCTTATAAATATATTCCATAAATATTATATCCTCCTTGATCGTTCTTTTTTAACATACTGTTTCTGTCGCTGTTTTGCCCCGGACGCTTTCTACTTTGTTTATCTCGTCCACCAGCTGCTGCGGTTTTACCGTAAGCTCTGCCCATGCCGGCCGAAAACCGCTGGAAATCGCATTTCTGACCGATTTCAGATTTGACCAGGCAGCGCAGTAAAACGGTGTCCTGCCCCTTTCTAAAATCAAAAGCGCCAGTTTCCCTGTCAGTGCCCGCGCAATTCCCTGTCTGCGATAATCTTCTGACACGTCTACGCCAATCTGCCACATCGTATCGCAATCGGCAGAACAGGCGGCAAGGCCGACCAGCTCTCCATGATCAAACGCACCGACGCCCAGCACATCCAGCTCTTTTCTTTTTTCACACAGCGCGTTGCTCCAGGCATCCACATACAGATCCGCAAAATCTGTCTGCTGCATCACGCGCAGCTCGTACCCACAGTCTGTCTGTTTTAACAGCGCCGGAACCGGCAGAAAATATTCTGCCATAAAACATACGCGCTGGCCGTATGGCTGAAATGCCTGATCCAGCAAATGCAGATTCGGCGTCTCAAAACAATGCTCCGGCCTGCATGTATCGATATAACGTCTTACAATCTCCTCGTACTGCTCCTGTACAGAAGCGACCAGATTCGTACCATACGACACCAGATTGCAGGCAAATGGCAATTCCAGATATTTTCTGGCTGCCGGATTTGTTTTCGAATACACCATTACGTTTTCTGATTTAAGAAAATCATCCGGCTGACAATTTAAATCGATCGCAGATTGCCGCATTGCCGTCTGGCGTATTTGATTCTCTGTCATGACTGCTCCTTTCTAAATAAAATCCTCACCACTGATGTCCTATGTCATCATATCACAAAAATAATGATTCTTCTACATTTCTTCTAAAATAAAAATTGCTTGTATGCAGGCAGAAATACAGATAAGTCCTATCGTTGAAAAAGTGATTCCGATAATAACCATCATTCGTTTTGAACGCAAACATTGCTGCCATGCATAACCGGTACAAACCTTCCGCAACTGTCAAATTCGTTGATAAATCTTTAAAAATCACTTGATTTTTCTCTCATTATCCGCTATTTTGTAATAGTAAATGATAGGAGCATACGTTATAATAAACACAAAAAATCAGAAATAAAAAGTAATTATTATATTACAACAATGATAATAAAATAATTCCAAAAATTATTCATACTTAGAACTATTATAATAAAATAAAACAAAAAAAATATTCACATTTACAACTATTGCCCTGTAAAGTCTAAAACTGTACCAAAATATTGTTTTTGACACATACAGTCGATCTTTTATACAATAAAAACGAACAAATCACGGTATCATTCAGCCTCATATACTGCTATTTTGGTACAGTTTTGTATAACGAAAAATATAAATACCATATATAGAATTTATGAGGATACAAACTACTATATTGATTAATTAACGGCTTTGATACAGTTTTAGACTTTACAGGACACTATTATATAAAATAATGAAAGAAAAGGCAGGGAGCACATATGTTTTTCAGATCCAAAAATCAGAACATCCTTTTTCGCCGGCTGGAAGAACAGCTGGCTGCTCTGACGCAGGATACTGCCTCCGTGAATCAGAAACTGGATACTCTGAATGAGTCTGCGCAAAATATCCGGCAATTGCAGCAATCCAACGAAGGTTCTTCCCAGACCATTCTGGCACATGGGCAGAATTTACAGCAGAATATGCGCCATCTGGAGAATACTCTCAGCCAGGATCTTCAAAAGCTGCAGGTGGACGTACACAGGCATGACATGGCTATCGAAGATCTGCTGGACGAATGGGCTGAAAAAAAATCCGACGAAGACAGCGTTGCAGCGCGCCTGCAGGAAGCCAGCCAGACGGAACATCTGCTGCTGGATTTGTTTGAAGCCTATCAGGAACAATTCTGGAATCTCAAACATTTTGCAGCATCCAAAGACGAGGCGTGGACTTCACAGATCGCGCTGATGGAACAAGCGCTGGAGCATTATCAGCGTTCCTGTGCGATCAGTCTCATAAACGAATGCGGTGTCAGCGTAGATTATGATCTGCATGATATAATCGAAGCCACAGACACCTCCGATCCTGCTTTAGATAAAAAGATTGCTGAAATCTACCGCTGCGGATATCTGTACAAAGGAAAAGTTCGTAAAAAAGCACAGGCCGCCGCGTATCGTTTTATAAAAGTTTCAGAATAACAGTCCACGGGCAGTCACACATCTGCTACGCAACCATAAACAAAAATCCCACCGCTTCATGCGGTTACAGGCATACTGCCGGAAACAGGAGAACACATGAATACAGTAATCGGAATCGATCTTGGTACATCTACAACAGAAGCCGCCGTCATTCAGAACGGAAAACCACTGATGATCTTCAATCTGGAAAATGAGATTATCACCCCGTCCGCCGTAGGAATCGATGAAACCGGCGAATTTGTCATCGGCGAAAAAGCACGGGCGCAATATTTGCTGTCACCGGAAAAAACCGCAATAGAAGTCAAACGTAAAATAGGCACAAACGAAACGATTTCGTTAGGCGAGGACTCCTATACGCCGGTAGAACTTTCCGCAAAACTGCTGGAATATGTCAAAACTTATGCTTCAAACTATTTAAAAACAGAAATAAACCGTGCCGTTATCTCAGTGCCGGCTTATTTTGACGATCTGCAAAGACAGGCTACTGTAGAAGCAGGTAAAAAAGCTGGTCTGGAAGTCATGCGTATTTTAAACGAACCGACTGCAGCCGCTCTGAGCTATGGCCTGGAGCATATGGAAGAAGAAAGTCATATCCTGGTATACGACCTGGGCGGCGGTACTTTTGACGTGACTTTGCTGGAAATGTTTGACGGCGTACTGGAAGTAAAAGCCAGCAGCGGAGATAATCAGCTGGGCGGAAAAGATTTTGATGAAAAAATAATGAACTGGCTGATCGAACAATTCCAAAATAAATACCACGTCGATCTGACCGCCGATAACTTCGCGATGGTGAAGCTGAAAGAAGAGGCCGAGCGCTGCAAAAAAGCGCTGAGCAAAGATCATTCTTATCACATACTGATTCCAATGATCGCTGAAAAATCCGGAGAACCGCTTGCTCTGGATGAAACGATTACGGTGGAAGCCTTTGAAGAAATGACAAAGGAACTGATCGACCGGACACATCCGCCAATCGATGTCGTATTAGCCGACAGCGGTATTCTTCCGGAAGAAATCGACCGTGTGATCTTAGTCGGCGGCTCCACAAGAATGCCGCTTGTCGCAAAAGATATTGGACATTATCTTAAAATGGAACCTGCACAGGCTGTCAATCCCGACTATGCGGTCGCAGAAGGCGCCGCTATCCAGGCTGGTATTATCGAGGGAAGCATTCAGCCGGAAGACAGCATTATTATTACAGATGTCAACCCTTATACGCTCGGCATCCGCGTCATCGACGAGTATTCCGTAGACCGTATGGCAGTTGTCATCCCACGCAACGTCACCATACCAGTGACACGCAGCGAGACCTATTTTACAAGCAGCGACAACCAGACCGTCGCTCATATCGAAATCTATCAGGGGGAAAGCAGCGCCGCCAGCAGAAATCATTTTCTGGGAGATTTTGAAGTCCATGGAATTCCTCCAAAAAAAGCCAAAGCAGAGCGTATTAATGTCGAGTTTTCCTACAACCTGAACGGTATGCTGAATGTAACAGCTACGATCCCAAGCACCGGCGCGGACGCTTCCATCGAGATTAATATGATGCAGGAAACGACGCCAGAGGAAGAACTGATCGATGTCAGCAAATGGAAGGACGCTCCGAATGCAGCTGAATTCCGTACCATTATACGTCGTGCCGAAAAAATGCTGAACGATCCTCTCGTCCATAACGATAAGCTGGTGAAGGACGATCTGGAAACGGCTGTCTATGAGCTGAAACAGGCTCTTATATTAGATGATCCGGAGCTTGCAAAAGTCTGCGAATCTGATCTGATGTATCTGCTGGACGAGCTGGCGGCACAAACCAGGCAACCGTAATTACATCCTGCCGTTACAAGGCAAATGACAGAAACGGAGGAAAAACAGGAATGAATACCGACTATCGCATACTCGGTCTTACACAGGGAGCATCCCCGGAAGAAATAAAAAAAGCATATTTTAAAATGGTTCGTCTGCATTCTCCGGAATCTGACCCGCAAAAGTTTCAGGAGATCAGACAGGCATACGAACGTCTGAAAAACGCAAAAAGCAAATCAGCCGGGCCTTCCTTTCCTCCTCTCAGCGATCCGTTAGCGGTAAAAATGTTAAAACAGATCCAGAAGTACCGCAAGGAAAAAAATCTCACCTTATACCGGGATTGCTGTGAAGAAGCATGGAACCGCTTTCCCAAAGATATCCACTTTTTATATCTGCTGATTATGGCGCAGCGCCGCTGCGGCAATACCGGCAAAGCGGTAAAAAATGCCGAGCTGCTGGTCAGCAAGGATCCCGACAATCAATGGTATCAGATGGTTCTCGCTTTTTCCTACAAGGAACGCGGCTTTACGCAAAAAGCATTCGCTGCATGCAAAAACGCTTATGCGCTTGGATGCATGGATACAGACTTTTTGCTGATGTATGGATCTGCCTGTGACGACAATCATCTCTATGAGGAAGGCATTTCCATCCTGATGCGGCTTGTGAAGCAGGACATCCGTTGGACGAGAGAGGATATCCCTAAAATTACAGAAGCATACTTCGGTCTGATATCGATGAATTATTACGGCCACGCAGACGCGCTTTTTGATATTCTGGACAGCCTGTGCCGCTTTATCAGGCAATACAGCATCTATGTCAAAGAGTTTTTCACACGTATTGTCCAGCTGATCGCAAACGCATGTACCGAAGCCGCCTATCCGTCCAAAGAATATGACTGTATCGACGAAATCTTTACGTTCGTTTCAAACTACTGTTCAGAACCGTCGGAACTCAAAGAAATACAGACAGCCAGAGAACTTTTTGATTTTCAGCGCGTATGTGCCGATTCCCGCATCGACGACATTCTCGTCTCTTATCTGGAGCTGTTCCATGATTTTGACGAAGAGGAAGATGAGGACGAAGATAAAATGATGCAGAAGTTTGCCATCACTGATCTGCAGCTGTGCATGATCGAACAGCGTGAAGAAATACTTGCGCAGGCTGACATCCTAAAACACAGTCACCCGCGCGAATACGAAAAAATCGCCGCTTTTATTCCAAAGCTCGAAAACGAACCTAAAATTCATTTTTTAAAAGAGCGCCTTTTGAAAACCTATCAGCGTTTGCAGCCGTTCTTCTACGACGGACAATTTTATGAAAGATACCCAATGGAAAAAATCCATGCAACCGGTATCCAGATAACCGACGAATCCGACAATGAGCCATATATACGCAGTACAAAAAAAATCGGCCGTAATGATCCGTGTCCATGCGGTTCCGGTAAAAAATTCAAACACTGCTGCATAAACAAATAAAAATCAAAAAACTGTCACCTGCTCCCCCGATTCCAATATATTATAAAAAGGAATCAAATGGGAGCAGATTTTTATGCAGGAAACAACCAGTCTTTTGACAAATTCATGTAATTTCTCAGGTATCCGGCCGGCTATGGCAGACCTTCCGTATCCGCCCATTCAGGTAAAAGAAAAAAATCAGGTTTACGCAAATCTGTTAAGCATCGATTACTGCGGAGCCGTATCCGAACTTTCTGCAATTACACAATACATTAACAACGAAAACCGAATGGCCTGTACGCACTGTCAGCTGGCCAAAACCATCCTTGGCATTGCCATGGCTGAAATGATGCACCTGCAGAAACTTGGAGAACTGATTCATCTGCTTGGCGGAAAAGCAGATTTTGCGGCAAAACAGCCCAATGGCAGAATGCGCCTTTGGACACCGGAATATCTGACGCTTCCGGAACAGATTGAAAAAATGATTGCCGCAGATATCGAAGCGGAACAGGCCGCCGCAAATCAGTACCGGATGCATATGAAAATGATACGGGATGAAAACGTCAACGCCGTGCTGGCACGCATCATCAAAGACGAAGAATATCATATGATGCTGCTGCGATCTTTATAACTCTTTCTATTGTATCACATTTTCGCACAATTTCGCGCCTGCCGATAAAGACGCAAATAAGATATATTTAGTAAATTTGCACGATGATACCCGTCAGGCGCGAAAAATGATTTCAACATATTACCCTTGTTACATAGATATAAATGTTATATAATGAGTGCGATATTTACGGAAGGTTTCTTTATGGAGGTACTTATGCATGACTGACATTGAATACATACTTGATTTTGCAGCCAGCCTTGGATGTAACATGCTGGCTGTCGGAGCCAACCTGGAACGTGTAAACGATACCATGTACCGCATTTGCAGAAGCTATCATCTGCACTCTATCAGTATATTTTCACTCAATAGTCTGATCATGATTGGCGCCAAATCTGAAGATGATGTTTCCGGAACAAGACAGCTCAGCGTGCATTCTCACTCCAATCACCTGGAAAAGCTGAACCGTTTTAACCAGCTTTCCCGAAAAGTGTGCGCGGAAACACCTCCCCCTGAAACATTGTCCGATCTGCTTGCCGAAGCTAAAAATGTTAAAAATTTCCCTACGGCAGCTATTATCTTCGGCCATCTGATCTCCATGTCCACCTTATGCTTTATTTATGGCGGCAGCTTTTCAGATATGCTTGCGGTATCTTTGAATACGTTTGTATTGTACTGGCTGTCTGAATATTTTGACAGACGCAACATCAATCAGATCGTCGCGAATACGATCTGCATGTGGGCCGCCGGCTCTCTGGCACTGCTGTTTATCAAGGTCGGAATCGGACAAAACTATTTTATTATCGTTATCACAAACAGCATGAAAATGATACCGAGTATCTCTTTGGTTAACGCCGTACGGAATATCCTTTGCGGCAACGAGATGAACGGTATTCTGGAATTTTTAAAAGTAGTGCTGGAATCCATGGCCATTGTTGTCGGCCTGGTTTTAAGTATTTATATGTTTGGAGGAAACGCGGTACAATGGCTGAAAGTATAAAACTGATTTTATTATCTTTCTTTGCTTCGATTGGATTTGGATTAAAGTTTCAGATGCAGACACGATATCTGGCATGGGCCGGCCTTGGCGGAGCGCTGACCCGTCTTTGTTATCTGATTCTGCTGGAAATGATCGACTCCAGACTTATTTATTCGCTGCTGGCGGCAATGTTTGCTTCTCTTTACGCAGAGATTATGGCGATGAAATTTAAGATGCCGTCCACAGTCTTTTTATATCCGGCAATTATCCCGCTCACCCCCGGCAGACTGATCTACAGTACAGCGGTAAATTTTCTGCTAAAAGATACTGCCGCCATGTGGAGAGACGCTGGGGAATGTGCCTCGACGCTGTTTGGCATCAGCATCGGATTTGTACTGATATCCACATTTACTTATTACCGAAGGGTCTATTTTCTTGGAAAAGATCTTGCTTCCCATCTGCTGCATCATCCGCATAAAAAGTAACGTCGTTTCTGCTTTACGATACCGGCCTCCCGGACGGTTCTGCGCCAGGCGCAGAACCGTCCGGGAGGCCGTCCCTTTTCATATTTTATTTACTTACTGCAACAGCTGCAGAATTCCCTGCTTGCCCTGATTTGCCTGCGCCAGCATTGACTGTCCTGCCTGCGCGATAATATTTGCCGCTGAATACTCTACCATTTCTTCCGCCATATCCGTATCACGCAGCAGACTTTCGGCTGCCTGCGTATTCTCTGCAATATTATCCACATTGGCCATGGTATGTTCCAGGCGGTTCATATACGCGCCGATAGAAGAACGGTTGGCAGACACCATGTCTATCGCATAATCAAAATCCTGGATCGCGGTGCCCGCTTCTTCATAGCTCATCATCGATACCGTACCCAATCCCAGCGCGTCTGTATGCGCGTCATCGATCGATATTCCAAATCCCTGATGCCCAAGCGAGCCGACCTGCAGCTTCAGCGCCTGCCCGTTTCCATTATATCCTCCGCTGCCTCCTCCGGTGAACGTATTCGCATTTGACGGCGTAAATACCTTTGTAAAATCCACATTATACGGTTTCGCAGGAGATGGCGCCGCGGTCACATGATCCAATACATCGAGAGTGCCCAGATTCGGCGCAATGACACTGCCGCTGCCAGTCGTTCCGGCTTCTGCCAATAACAGGTGAATAAAGTGCGCGGAATCTGCGTCTCCAAATTTTCTCTGAAAATCGCTCATCGACGTATATTTTCCGCCTGAAATATCGTTGATCACCTCATTGAGCGACTTGCCGCCCTGAATCTCTGAGAGCATTTTATCCAGACCGCCGCCAATTGCCGCTGAGCTGACATTATTCGTACCGTCTGCAAGATATCCCAGATACATACAGGCCAGATAACCGGTTCCGTAGCTGGACGCTGTCGTTCCGCTGGACAGCTTATTCGACGAGCTCATAACAGCTGCGCTGATCCCGCTTTCCGGCGTGTTTTCATTTAATCCGAGTCCGCCGTTTACCCAGTCGTTATAATTGGAGCAGCCTCCTGCCGCAGTCTGCGCCATACCTTCCTTAAACCATTTCGGAAACTGATTGGTCCTGTCTATAATTCCCTGACTATTGATGCCAATCATCCCGTTGGGAAGCACGTCATCCATAAACGCATGCATCATCTCGTGTGCAATCGTACCTTCCAGCTCTTTCTGACTGGCCGGAGTTAACCTTCCGTTTGCATCTGCTTCCAGCGTATTCAGGTTCACCGAGAGATTCAGCTCCATCCCTAAGATTTTTCCGGATGCGTCAAAGCTGTATCTGTTTTGTACATACGCCAGTGTATCCGAATTCTGATCGTACAATTGCCCGCCAATCGTAAGACTGACATTGGGATTACTGCCAAACGTATTTCTAAATGTACTTAAAATGCCGTCCACAGCTCTTGGCACAATATCATTCGTCAGTAATGTCTGCAGCTGCGCTTCGTCGATTGGATTGGCTCCGACCGCTCTTCCTGAAGACGTCGGACTGGTCGCCACACCCGGATTGACCCGCTGTACGCCTTCGCGCATTACGTCGGAAGTACCTGCCCGCATAAACGGAGTAATCGTTGGGTCCCCGGACTTACTTCCATCCAGCAGCTTTAATGTATTAAATTCTGTCGTATCCGCAATACGGTTAATTTCCTTGAGCAGCTCGTCCACTTCGGACTGAATGGCCTGACGGTCGATATCTGTATTGGAATCGTTCGCCGCCTGTACCGACAATTCGCGACCACGCTGCAAAATACTATGTATTTCCTCTAATGCTCCGTCCGCCGTCTGCAGCAGAGAGTATCCGTCCTCCGCATTATCCGACGCACGGTTCAGACCGCGTATCATACTACGCATTCCTTCACTGATCGTCAGCCCTGCCGCGTCGTCTGCAGACCGGTTAATTTTATAACCCGAAGATAATTTTTCTGAACTTTTTGACTGCCTCTTCGTGACAATATTCAGATTTCTGTTTGCATTCCAAGCCTCAATATTATGCTGTAAAACCATTACAATACCTCCCTGTATTTGTTTTTCACAACTAATGATTCATATTTCGAGACTTTAATCCCAGTCTCCTACAAACATATACTGCATTCTTTTCCCGCATTTGGGACATGCAATATACTCTTCCTCTTCCGCCTGCACAACAACGCCTCCGCATACCGGACAGTTTCCCGGAAAATGGCAGGTATATCCGTCCTTTCTCGTATAAGAAAATGCCGGCACCGCATAAACCTCCTGACATCTTTCGCAATACGAGATCTCATTTTCCATAATATACCGCTTTACTCTTCCTTCTTCACGTTCCTTTAAAAATGCCTCTGTCTCTTTTGGGAAATGCTTCGCGATACGCCTGACATTACATCCGCTCAAACCGCCGCCCGTCTGCAGATCTTTTTCATACCCGCATGAGCAGATGTATTTTCTGATTTCTCCCATTTCGCCTTCCTTTCCATTCAAATATGAGTTCTTTATCCAACCCCTCTACAACTGCAATTGTATGCATATAGTTCTATTATAACCGGTATCCCGCGTAATGTAAACAGCTTTCAAATAAAAACTATCGATTCCTCTTATAATTCCCAAAACTTTTTATATTGTTTCATCCGGCTTTAAACCGAATGTTATATACATATCTATAATAATATGCTAATATACCAGCAGACACTTATTATTCAGGAGGAATTATGGAATGGAATTTAACGACGAAAAAGACTATGTAATGCGTATCATCAAAGAATGCGTCAGAGTTCTTTTCTCTCTCATACTGGGAAAGCAATATCGATCGGTAGAACTGCCGAAAGAAAATAAGTATGACGTTACAGGAAAAGAATTAGAAAAATTAAAAGAAATGGCTGATCACGGCTCCATCAACGAAGCCGAAAACGTACTGCTGGAAAGCCTGGACTATGATCAGAAAGGAGATATCCTGAAAGCAATATTATTCTATCAATATATAAGCGAAAAAGACGCTGCTTTCCTTCAATCGCACAATTATTCGAAAGAAGAAGCGCTGGAAGGAATAAAAAGACTGGCGGAAAATCAGGGATACGGACAGCTCCTAAGTACGCTTATAGACAACCGGGACTAAAAAAGACGGCAGCCCAAACAGCTTACAAACCGGCGGCATGAGAACGCAAAGACTTCCTGCGGACTCTTTGACAGAGTCCGCAGGAAGCCTCCACGCAATCCGCAGGTTCATACGGCACGTCATCTAACGTTTCGTCGATGCCATCAGCATCATTTCTCCTCTCAGACATACGCTGCCATACCCAAAAGGAAGAATCAGATGATCCCCCTTTTGCACCGGATGTTCATCGATAAAACCGCTGCCTTCCAATACCGATACCGCCAGAAACGGATACGTCTGTTCCAGCTTCGCTTCGCCTTTCACAACCATTTTAAAAATCGTAAAATAGTCGCAGTCCAGCAGCTGATGCATCTGATTTTCCGACACGGTTTCTGCGGAATCGATGCACTGATCCATCTCTGCAGCCGGTACTCTGATCACATCGATACTTTTGTCCAGATGCAGTTCTCTTGGCCTGCCGTTGCTAAGCCTGCCATAGTCATAAAGACGATAGGTCACATCGCTGTTTTGCTGTGTTTCAAAAATCAGACACCCGCCTTTGATCGCATGCACCGTTCCTGGCTCGATCTTAATAAAATCGCCTTTTTGAACCGGTACTTCGCGAAGCAGCTGCGTCCATCGATCTTCTTCGATCATTTGTACGAGCTCTTCTTTTGTTCTGGCCTCGTGGCCGATGATCAGAGACGCCGGCTGATCACAGTCCAGGATATACCAGCATTCTGTCTTTCCGTTGGCGCCGTTTTCATGCTCTCTGGCATATCGGTCATCCGGATGTACCTGGATACTCAGATCTTCCCTGGCATCGATAATTTTTGCAAGCAGCGGAAACTCTCCTTTGCCGTCGCTGCCAAACAGCTGCGGATGCGCGTCCCATACCTCGGATAAATGCATCCCTGCAAACGTACCGTTTTTCACTGTCCCATCCCCGTTCGGGTGCGCAGAAATCCCCCAGCACTCGCCGGTCTGTTCTCCTGCAGACGGATAATGAAATTCCTCTTTCAGCCGGCTTCCGCCCCAGATATTTTCAGTGCATACCGGATCCAGAAACAAAATTTCTTTTTTTAACGTACTATCGTTTTCTATCCTGTTATTTTCTACTGACATACTTTCCTTTTCTCTCCGATTTTACATTGCTGTGCGCAAAGCTGTTCCGACAAGAGCCGCTGCTCCGATAATGCCGGCGCCATTGCCGTTTTGCGCTGTCACGACCTTCGGCACGTACGATACCGACGCCCCGAAACAGTTGTCGTTCAGATAGCGGTTTAACGGCCCTGTCAGTTTTTCACCCTGCGCACAGATACCACCGCCGAGTACGATAATATCCGGCCGGAAAATATTCGCAAGATCTGTAATACCGTCTGCCAGATACTGAATATAGCGCTCCACAAGCGCCTGTCCGCACGGATCGCCTGCCTCGGCCGCGTCAAACGGCATTTTGGCGTTCATCAGATCCGTATCACGTCCGCACAGCTGCCAGAGCATGGAACCCGGAAATCGCTGTACCATCGTTCTGGCGTCGTCGATCAGCGCGGTAGCCGATGCATACGCTTCCAGACAATCTTCTCTGCCGCATGTGCACTTTCTTCCTTCTGACGAGATTCTTATATGTCCCAGCTCTGCACCGCCTGGATGCCCGCCTTCAAAAATTCTGCCGTTGATCACGACTCCGCCTCCGACACCTGTGCCGAGCGTAAGAAATACTGCGCTGTCGCATCCTTTGGCCGCCCCTTTTACGGTCTCTCCAAGCGCCGCGCAATTGGCATCGTTATTGACATAAATCGGAACTGCAAGATATTTATACAGCTCCTCTGCCAGCGGCACATTGTCCCAGCGGATATTGTTCGAATACAATACGACGCCGTTTTTACTGTCGATCGTTCCAGGACTCCCAACGCCAATCCCCAGACAGTCGTTTACCTCATAACCGCTCTCTTCCAGCAGCTTTTTCGCCGCAAGTCCCATATCTGCGATTACCTGCTCAAACGGACGTTCCCCGTGCGTTGGAATGGTTGTCTGTGCCAGAATCTCATACTCCGCGTTTACAATACCAATTTTTATCCCGGTTCCGCCAAGATCAATTCCTATGATAACATTTTCCTTCATTTCTGACATACCGATCCTGCTCCTTTTCCTGCCATATCAGATACGATTGCTTTCACTATCATACTGAAAACCAATTCGCGTTTATTCTATGGTATCTTTTAATCCATATACTTCCACTTCATAAATACGTGCCGCGCTGTCGCTGCCCTGGGTTGGTTTATTCACAACCAGTTTGACAAACTGCGCATTCACCGGAGCAAATGCGTCATGCGTGCTGCCCGCGGTATTTTTCGTTACGCTTCTTACTTCTTCAAAAGCCGCGCCGTCCTCGCTCGTATAGATGGCATAGGATTTTGTATTCATATCTGCGCCTTCTCCGCCTGCTTCTGCGTGATAGACATCTACGGCGCTTACTGCCTGAACCGCTCCAAGATCGATGGTAATCTCATGCGGAGCGCTGCCGGTTGCACACCATTTCTTTGTCTTATCGCCGTCTACGGCAAATTCAGGAGCTTCGTTTTCATTAACGAAAGTATCCGCTTCTGTTGCGCATCCCTGCGATAACAGTACCAGACCATCAGATGCCTTGCCTGTCACAACAATATAGTTCTCGACAGATGCGTCTGCGCTGCCGGAACCGTTCTCTGCCTTCAGCGCTGCCGGATATACGCCTTCGTTTTCGTATGAGACAGTCACCGTATCTCCTTCCGCGCTTTCGGTATCCGAGCCTTTTAACGTCCAGGTTACCTTTTCGGTATTTGGAGAACACAGACTTGTAAACGTAACCTTATCTCCTGGTTTTACAAGCGTCACATCTGCTGTAAATGCTGCCTTCGGCAGAGTGTTGTCCGGCCATTCCATCGTTACTTCGCTGCCTGTGCCTTCTTCCAGCAGCGCATTCACAGGAACGATCTGGAAGACGGACTGATTGGTTTCATCCGTACGCGGCAGCGTATTGATATAAAAGCTCTCCGTATTGGATACGCCAAGCAGTGATCTGGTCTTATCCTGGTTGATGCGATATACTTCATAGTAATCCGCCTGTGCGTCCGATTTCCAGGAAAGACGCACGCCCGCGTACATCGCGTCTTCGTCAAATTCGCTGTCCAGCACCTGTACGTCACTGACAACCGCTTTTTCTTCCGTATCCGGCTCTGCCATCGTAATATTGCCAAAACGCAGCTGCAGACCGCTCACATCTGCTGCGGATGTCATACGATACGAAATCGTACGAATCGTTTTCCCAGCCAGTTCAGACGTATCATAAGACACGACTGTCCATTCTTCCCCGACCTTCTGATCTCCTTCCAGTACCAGCTGTGTACCGTCGTCCAGTGTCAGTACCGCGTCCAGTGCGACTTCCGCGCCTTTTGTCTTCGCAGCCGTCGTAAAGATCATCTGCTCACATGCCGGAAGTTTGGCACTGTACAGCTTTAATACCGAAGGCACATCCTTTTTCATCGTACCCCGGACGATCAGACTGTTGCCGCCATAATAAGCGTCTCCGACATCCAGATCCGCCGTCAGCTGATTGCCTTCTCCCTGCTCAAAGATATAGCGGTATGTCGGCATCACGTCTGAAATACTGCGGTTATTCCAGTCAAGCATACTGATCTGACTGCCTTTTTTATAAAATCCATAACCGTTTCCCGTCGAAAAATTCGTGACAAACGGCAGCTTTGTAATCGCCGTACGTTCTGTCACGTACGAAGATATCCCTTTCCATTTCGTATCGTCCATGACTTCTGCCGCTGCAGAAGGATCACCTGCCGCGTTCACCCACATCCGGTTCTCCTGTTTCCAGAAATCCTGCACGGTTCCAGCGGAAAAATAAGTCCAGCTTGGACAATACAAACCGAGCGAAGTATACGTGCCTCCTTTCGGATTTTCAAACAGATTCCATTTGATCGGCGTATCGTAACCATTGCTTTGTACATCTACGCCTGCATACAGATCATATGGACTGATTCCTTGTTTTTCCGCCAGTTTCGCGGATGATTTTAACAGCTCTTTTTTCGCCAGCTTATCTTCGGTCCACCAGAAATTTAAAAACATTTCGTCAGCGCCTTTCTGCTCGTTTCCTGTAAGATAGGCCGCGTTTTTCTTTGTCAGAGCGTTCTGCCAGTCCATCTTGCCGTCTACAGTCATGGAATCATAGTATACGAGCTGTAAATCCGGCGCTTTTTCCTTATAGTAAGCCAGAAATCTCTGCATCTTATCCGCATGTTCTTTTGTCAGCGGCTGTTCCTGCGTCCCTTCTGTCTCCTGATTCATAAACCAGCCGTCAAAGCCATACGTCTGCGCTACTTCGATCAGCTTATCCGCAACCGGGAAACTGCCGTCTTTTTCTGTCAGCAGATCGTCCAGCCACTCCATTTTACCGCCATGACCAGCCTGCGGCATAAATACCGTTCCAATCACAGGCACCCCGTGTTTATGACCTGCATCCGTTACATCCGGACTTGGAGCTACAATCAGTCCTTCCCCTGAAGAACCGCCCCAATACACAAGCGTATCTACATACTGCCAGTAAGAAAACGTATTGGCATTCATTTTATTCAGTCCGTGCGGGGCATTTCCGCTTGTGCTGCCGTTCATAATAGACACTGCCATTACTTTTGTATCTTTGTTCTGCGTTTCGTTTACGGTTTCCAGCTCTTCGGCCGGAACACGCTCTGCCAGCGGAACCGTACTGATGTTAAAGATCAGATCTTCATCTTCCTGTGCCTCCCATTCCAGCAGCTGTGCCGGGAACCAGTAGGACGATTCCGGCTGACGATTCATCGTAAGCTCCGGATTGTCGTTTTCTTCTGTCAGCGCATATTCCGCTGATGACTCCGATCCGGAGGCTTCCTGCTGCGTGCTTTCAGAATCTGTACCTTCTCCTTCCTGATCCGCTGCGGTCACTTCGTTCTTTATTTCTCCGCTGTCGGTATTTTTCGGCTTATCGGCACATGCGGTAAGACCGGACATCATCGATGCAGCCAGCAAAATGCAGGCCAGTACTTTTCCATGGCACTTTCTTCTCATATTCACTATCCTCCCTTTTTTTATACCGCAATTCAGACAGGCCAAAGCAATCTGACACTTTTTCTTCCTGCACAGACCTGTCTGAATCATCTTTTTCTCTATCTCATTTTCCCTTTATTACTATCAAGCCGATCTATATTATCTATGTTATTGATTCTATGATATCTTCACCGTCACAACCTCGTAAGGCTTTAACTGCACATCGATCACATTGCCGTCTGCCGCAGCCATACGTTCCGGCTCTTCCAGCAGACTACAGATCTGTGCCTGCGTAAACTCTTTGTGAACGGTCAGTTTTGCTTTTGTAAATGCATTTTCCGACTCATACATACGAAGGATAATTCCGTTGCCATCCTCCGCCTGCTTCACAGTCTCTAAAATTACATTCGCGCAGTCCACAGACGCAAAGGAATAATCCAGGCCGGCCTTTGTATTTCTTTCTGTAAGCAGCGGCTGATTCAGTTTATACGCCTCTTCTACCGTACCTGCAGTTCTCCAGTTTTCAGCATGCGGATAGATCGCGTACGTAAACGTATGCTCCTCCTGATCGGTAACCGGATTTGGCTCTATACCGGATTTGATCAGGGTCAGGGCCATATTGGAATCTTTTACGGAATGTCCGTACTTGCAGTCGTTTAACAGAGAAACTCCATAATGTCCTTCGGAAAGATCCATCCATTTCTGACCGCAGCTTTCAAATCGCGCGACATCCCAGCTCGTATTCTGATGCGTCTTTCTGGTCAGATTACCGAACTGCACGTCAAACGTCGCTTCATCGGTATGCACGGCAACCGGAAAATGTACTTTTAACAATGTCTGGTGCTCTTTCCAGTCTGCATGTGTAACGAAATCGATTCTGCGGCTCTTCGCGTAAAACAGTATTTTCTGGCTGATGGTTGAATTGGACGCCTTTCTTGTAATTTCAAGCGCTGCGCGCACCGGCCCCAGCTCGGTCCATTCCATCCGTTCCACATTGTCGATATCCCAGAATTTTTCCGTATAGAAAATATCAATATCCCAGTTATCAAAGTAGATCGGTTTATCTTCGTACATACGCATCAGATTGGCCCGCTGACCTTCCTGAATCACTTCGCGGTCGTTTTCCTTGTCGTATATGCTTGTGAACATTCCCTGCGCATCGAGACGAATCCGGTAAAATGGCGTTTCCAGTTCGTGGTCTCCATGCAGGATAAACGGACTGGCAGCGTCGGCCGTATCTGCCGGTACAAACGACTGATAGCCTTTGGACGGGAGATTTTCCACATACGCAACGCTTCCATCCGCAGTCTTTTGAACCGGCCAGATCGTTCCGTTACTGTCCGCAATTGCGGCCGCATCCATATCGCCAAGATTTACCACGTCGTTTCTGATCTTACCAGTCGTATTAAAGATGGTTATCGCATCTCCTTCGCCGGCAATGGCTTTTGTACGCTCGCACGTCATCTCGTCCAGCTGTGCGGCAAGCTGCGCGTATTCTGCCTTTGTTACCTCATACACTTCTTCAATGGAAGAGCCCGGCAGAATGTCATGGAACTGATTCAGCAGTACGAGTTTCCACATCTGATCCAGTTCTTTCACCGGATAAGCCACACCATCCGCAGACAGTACGCCAAGGAGCTCCAGATCCATCAGGCCCAGCTCTGATTTGCGGTTCGCGCGTTTATTTCTGGCCATCGATGTCAGCGTTCCTCTGTGGTATTCAAAATACAGTTCCCCTTCCCAGACCGGCAGACGCTTATTTCCTTCGACGCGTTCTTTTAACTCGTCAAAATAAGTGCGGGCAAATTCCTGACGTACTTTTGGAATGCCTTTGACTCCTTTTTCCATACGAACAGAAGTCTCCAGCATCTCTCTGGTCGGGCCTCCGCCTCCGTCTCCGTATCCATAAGAAATGAGAATATCATTGTTGATGTTTTTATTCTGATAGCGCGTCCATCCGCCCATAATCGCGTCCGGATGGAGCATGCCGTTATATGTCGTAAAATAATCTTTGATCGGCTGATGCACGCCAAGCGTCGTAATTAAGTGCGTCAGCACTTCCGTTCCGTCGATCCCGCGCCACATCATCGTATCATATGGTACTTTGTTAAACTGATTCCACGCCAGCTTGGTCGTCATAAAATAATCGATCCCGCATTTTTTCATAATCTGCGGAAGCGCTCCGGAATATCCAAATACGTCTGGCAGCCATAAAATACGATTGTCTACGCCAAACTCTTCTTTAAAAAACCGTTTTCCATGCAGGAACTGTCGTACCAGCGACTCTCCTGAAGTCAGATTGCAGTCGGCTTCCACCCACATGCCGCCTTCCGGCTCCCAGCGGTTTTCTTTGATACGATCTTTGATTTTTTCATACAGATCCGGATAACGTTCTTTGAAAAACGCGTACAGCTGCGGCTGACTGGACATAAATTTATAATTCGGGTATTCTTCCATCAGCTTTAATACGGTAGCAAAGCTGCGGCCGACCTTTTCTCTTGTCTGCGCCACTGTCCACCACCATGCCACATCGATATGCGTATGTCCGATACAGGTCGCTACGACGTCCTGCCATCCGGCCATATCTGTATACAGCGCTTTGTCGATGTAAGCAGACGCTTCCTGCAGCGTTGCATAAAACGCGTCGGAATACGGCGTACGCAGATCCAGGAAGTTTACAGTCGTATTTAAGATCTCCTCTATATCTCTGCGGTTTTTATCATCCTCTTCCATTCTTGTAAACGCCTGCAGCGGCACCCAGAGATCATAATACAATTTTTCAATGTCCGCGTCTATTTCCTGCATTTCCACAATCAGCTGAAACTCGGTATGCAGCGTACCTGTATATGCGATCAGAGCAAGATCCAGCTCTTCTCCTTCCACCGCCTGCGGACGCAGAAAAACATCCCGGTGATTCATATCGATACCCTGTACCACCTCACCGTTTACATACAGCAAAAACTGTGGATTTTTGGCGTCGTCCCACTCGTCGATCTGTGTACAGACATGCATCCACATCCGTTTACCGTCCAGTTCCTTTGGTACTTTCCAGGATGTCTGAAAACAATAATGGCGGTCTTTTCCATACCAGTGCATACTGCGACAGTCATAATCTGCCCACGGCGTCTGATCTGCCTGCGCTTCTTCCGGGCGAATATAAGTTCCCTCTTTGTATTTCCACTGATCTAATGGAAATTTTTGTTTTACTTTTAATTTTTTCAGTTCTTCACAAATAACGTTTACCCTTTTGTCCAAAAAATGCATAAAAGCCTCCTGATTCCGCCCAGTGTGCGGGCACTCCTGCTGCCGTGCGGCATAATGATTATTATTATGATGTCTTACTTACCCATACTGCGGAATGTCCTGCCAGTATTTCAGTGTGATCCCTGCGATAAGGCGGATACTGATAAATACTCGTCTGATATTTTTCTGGCAGTATATAAGGTTCACTACGGTGATTCACAATTACCATACCGTTTTCAAATACTCCTGTTTCTATTCCTCGCTCGCAAATTCCGCTGACGGGTACGAGATATTTCTTTAAAATGTCTTCCACAAGCGTCGTTTTGGATAACACAAACGGATACATCTCCCGGTTTCCATATCCATATGGAACATGCGGAATATTTTTGGCTGCATACGACGCTCCGATTTGTACCCCAAACGCATATACCGCTCCCTGAAACCGTACCGGCCGATCCTGTTTGTCTTTCTGCCTGTTGTCCTTTGTCATTTCCGCAAGTATGTCTCCTGCATATTCTGCCACACAGCAGCCTGCACCGTCAATATAATCTGAGACAGATTTTCCGCCGTAATACCTGCAGAACGCTTCTCCCTGCGGAATAATTGTTGTTCCATACCGATACGGGATTTTTTCACACGGATCTCCTGTAATGCCAAAACATGACTGCGCCAGTGCGTCGCCCGGGCCGTGCAGGAGTATGCCGCCTTCCTGCACCCATGCCGCAGTCTTTTCTTCTGACTGTCTGTGCTGTGCCGCCAGATAACAGTCATTGGCCGGGACGATTAAAATCCGGTATTCTTTTAACGCATCCTGTTCGATCTGGCGCGTACTGATCACATCGACCTGATATCCGAGATCACAGCAAAGCCTGTACCATCCTAAAAGATCCAGCCGTCTTATTTTATTGCTGCCTGTCTCAAACGGCTCAAGCAGCGCCATCTCTGACGGAAACAGCAGCGCGATTTCTTTTTTTCGCGAGCCCTTTCGTATCGGTATGACTTCTTTACACCAGATGTTTCCGCGTCTTAGAGATTTCAAAAATCCGGCGTCCATCCGGTTCAGCACTCCGCCGTCATCCAGGCCGTTTACCCCGTAACAGGTATAACCGTCTATCCCACATGCCGTCATTGTGCCAAGCATCTCTGCCGGAGTCAGAAACGCATACAGATCATTATAAATAAATCTGCCCCAGTAAATACCGCCGATGACCGGCTTTCCCTCGTTCATTACCCGCATCATACTATGCTGACACGATACGACATAGGCATCCGGATATCCGTCCGGCGTTACCGGAACGGTAATAAAATGACAGCTGTCCAGCCAGGGCGCCAGTGCATACGGATCGATACCGCGTACCGACGTATCCCACAGATCGCTGAATTCATTGTCTGCGTCTGCCTGTATGCGCCCGTAGATATTTAAAAAATATCCCCACTGTGACAGATCCGGACAAAGAAGCAGCTCCGGATGCTTCTCTTTTAAAAGCGTCTGCATTTGCTGAAAATATAATTCCAGCTCCCGTGCCTTCCACAGCGACTGATCCCGCCAGCGGTAATACTGCGGCGTCTGTTTCTTTACATCCTCCTCCGTAAGAAATCTGACGCCGTATGTTAATTCATACCAGTATTCCTCCGGTTCCAGCTGTGAAAAATCCTGTGCCGTCGTATGATAGCTTCTGTTCAGCGCACGGATATCGTCGTCATAGAGCATACGAAGAAACTCCAGGTACCGCTGCTTTCCTTCCCTGTCAAAGCTGGGCGCCACGACCGGATCCCACATACTGCATACCGGGATGACTTCTTTTACTTCCGGATGCGTCCCGTCGTTTGTCATACACCGCTCGCAGCCGCCGCCATACAGCTCCATGATCCGCTCTACATGCTCTTTCATGGACTGTCTGGCTTTCGGCGACCAGTACTTATACCATTTGCCATTCGTACCGTCCGGACGGACTGTCTCTTCCCCGTATATCGGCGGGCTGAACCGGATATGCGGATAGAGGTTATCCCCGTTTAAGTATAACAACAGGAAATTGTAGCCAAGCCCATGCTCCCTTGCAGATTTTCCCATATATTCCTGCATCTTTACATACTGGCTCAATGCCCCCGTATCGTATCGCTCCCTGAAATCTTCCCATGCCTTGGTGTCAAACATGACACTGTTAAATCCAAGCTCCTTGATCTGCTGCATCGTTTCATCGATAAATGCCTCGTCATCAAAAGCCGGACTATAAAAATTGCCAAAAATTACATTGATATACGGCCCGTTATCCGTCCTGCTGCGCAGCATATGCATTCTCCGTTTTTACGATTGTTCTGTAATTTTTTCTGTTACGTTTCCTGTCTGTTTCTGCAGCGACCGCTTGTTACGTCACTCCATATATTCGATTAACCGGTCGACCGTCGTAAATGCCAGACCCGTCACGGTATCTGCGCATCCGTAGTAAATGGCGATTCTGCCCGTAGCCGCGTCTGCAAGCGCTGCACACGGAAATACCACGTTCGGAACGTCTCCGACACATTCATACAGTTCGTGCGGTCCCAGTATATATTTTTTCGTACGCTTCAGCACTTTCCATGGCTCGTTCAGATCCAGCAGCGCGCATCCCATACGATATACAAAACCGTTGCATGTATTGATGACTCCGTGATAAATGAGCAGCCATCCTTCGTCTGTCTCTATCGGGACGCTTCCGGCCCCGATTTTCGTACACTGCCATGCAGAAGCGTCTCCCTTAATCGTCCCCATGACATACCGGTGGCATCCCCAGTATTTCATATCCGGACTTTCACTTAGAAAAATATCCCCAAACGGCGTATGTCCATTGTCACTCGGACGGCTCAGCATATAATAATTGCCGTTAATTGTGCGAGGAAACAGCACGCCGTTACGGTTAAACGGCAAAAACGCATTTTCCAGCTGATAATACGTCTGAAAATCATACGTATAGCCGACTCCGATTGTCGGATATTCATGATAACCGTTGCACCAGGTCACAAAATATTTATCCCCGATCCTGCACACCCGCGGATCGTAGCGAAAATCTCTTTTCGCTACTTCCGGATGCGCCCCCTGAAAGACGATCGGATCATCCTGAATCTCCCAGTGAATGCCATCCTTGCTGAATCCGGTAAAGATATCCATACTGATGGATTTGCTGTCACAGCGGAAGACGCCTGCGTATCCGTCGCCAAACGGCACTACCGCGCTGTTAAAAATACTATTCGAATTTTTTGTTGCGAACCGTTCTATAATCGGATTTGCGTCATACCGCCATACAGGCAGTACTTCTGTCCCTTTTGGCTCCTGCCATGGAATATTCGGCAAATCCTCCCCAATTATTCTCGCCATACTATCATCCCTGTCTTTTATTTTTTATTTGCCATAAATTCATCTACCTGCCTCTGCGCTTCGTCCAGAATATCCTGGAAACCAGCCGCCATCAGCTCTTCTTTGATCTGCGGTACACAAACTGCCGGATCCTTTACGCCAGTCATAACCTCGCTCTTATAACGCAGCCAGATTTCACTGCAGTTTGCCAGCTGATCGTATATCGAAGACGTATCAAAGGTAAAACCAAGCATCACTGAAGCTACCGCACCGTCTGTCAGCTTTTTGATCTCGTCAAACTGACCATATTCATCGGTATCTTCCTGCGTTACCGTAAAGTAACAGCCATTTGTATAACCTGCCATCGCCCATTGGATATCAGTATTTTTGTGTACCTTGCCGTCTTCCGTATATTCAAAATTCACGCCTTCTTCGCCATAATAGAACATATCACGCAGTTTTGTATCTGTATTTACAAGATTTAATAACTGCAGACATTTCTCCGGATACTTGCTGTTTGTAGATACCATATTGATCGATCCGCGTACCGTATCGTTGGAAAGAATGGAATCGCCTACTTTTGTTACTACGACTTCCTTGCCCATCTGCGGCCCCCAGGAAGTATATGCGGCTGTTTCCCAGCCCTGACCGATTCTCCACATATTGTAGGCACGCGCCTCGGATAATGTCGCGGCGTCCGGATTAATCAGACCTTTCTGGTTCCAGTCATAAACGGTCTGCAGCTGTTTGTAAATATCCGGCTCTTCCAGCGTAAAGCACACTTTTGCATCCTGATCGTCATATCTGACGCCAAGAATCTGCGTGCCGGCTCCGATCTGATCATATGCGTCAAAAATAAAGTAGATTCCATCGTTTTTCGAATAAAACGGATAATCGTTTTTATCTGCTTTCAGCTGCTCGAACACCGGTGTGAGCTTATCCATCTCCGTCAGACTGGCAATGTCCAGACTGTATTCATCCACCAGCTCTTTATCCCAGATCGCATAATTCGAAACAGCAATATCCTTATAAGTCGGCACCCCGTAAATCCTGTCGTTGACTTTTACTGCCGTCCAGCATTCTTCCGGCATCATCTCGTTTAATTCCGGCATATTCGCTTCGATTAAATCTGTAATATCGCAATAGGCTCCAAGATTGATGTCAGAAATATAGTTGCCGCCATGCCCAAAGATAATATCATATGGCTCGTTCGTGCTGACGATAATATTTCTGCGGCTGTCCCAGTCTGCCCAGCTTACAATTTCCATCTCCAGTCTTACGCCGATTTTATCTTTGATGTAATCATTGACTTTTGTGATCCAGGTATCATAGTTTTCCGGCATACCGTTTCCAATAATGACCCATTTCAGATCTACCAGTTCCCCGCCGTCCGAAGCATCGGCTCCTTCTGTCTGCGTACCGCTTCCATTGTCGGAAGACGCTTTCTGATCGCCTCCGGAGCTGTTCCCACAGCCTGCCAGAGCGCCGATAGTCATAACTCCTGCCAGACCTGCTGCCAAAATCCTCTTAAATTTCATTTTCATTTCCTCCTTTATTTTATATTGCACATACTAAGTTACTCTTTGACGGAACCAATCGTAAGACCGGAAATAAAGTATTTCTGGAAAAACGGATAGGTCATCGCGATCGGCACAATAATTACGATTGCAATCGCCATACGTACGCTCTCTGTCGGCATCGATGCCTTGTACTGCTGCATGGACAGACCGCCGTATGGATTATTCGCCATATACTCGATTCCTTTTTGCACATTATTCAGCAGCGACTGCAGCGTCTGCAGTTTCTTGTCATCCAGATATAAAGACGCCTGGAACCAGTCGTTCCAATACCCGAATGCGGCAAACATCCCGATGGTCGCCATAACTGGTTTTGAGATTGGAAGAACGATCTGCGCCCAGATACGAAACTGTCCGGCCCCGTCGATCTTGGCTGATTCTACAATTGCATCCGGTACCGTCGTACGGAAAAACGTCCGGCAGATTGTAACACTGAACGAAGAACAGGCCAGCGGAAAGATCAGCGCCCAGATCGTATCGCGCAGACCCAAAATATTGTTTACAACAACGTAGCTTGAGAGCATACCGCCGTTAAAGATCATCGGTACAAAGATAATCCATGTATAGATGCCTTTTAACTTAAAGTTTTTTCTGGAAACAACATATCCCATCGTAGTCGTCAGCGCAATTGTAATAATTGTACCGATCACCGTCACAATCACCGACATAAATACAGCGCGGAAAATCATTGTTCTTTCATTCCACAAAAACTCATATGCGGCTGCCGAAAATTCCGGCGGTATAATCTGATATCCGCCCGAGCGAAGCGCCTCTTCGCTTGTAATTGAGATCGAAAAAACGAACAGCAGCGGAAAGACACAGGTCAGTCCCAAAACCAGAAATATAATATTGAACAGCACATTGGTAGACGGTTTAATCTGATTCGTCGTAGATGAGCTCTCCAAGTCTTTATTCTTTTTTCTCACTTTGTACACCTCCTAAATGATATCAAATAACATCAGACTAAATCAGACTGTTTTCTTTATCGATCTTTCTGACAATCTGGTTCGCTAATATAATCGTAGCACAGCTGCAGATCGCCTGGAAAAACGACGCTGCCGCCGTCCGTCCAATCGGTGTTGCCGGAGACTTGATCGCCTGGTAGATATACGTATCAAACGTCGAAACCGTTGAATACAACGATGCCGGAATTCCTCCGGTTACCTGATAAAACAGCCCGAAGTCTGAGTTAAAGATCTTACCGCAGTCTAAGATCAGCATCATAATAAATACCGGCTTAATCGAAGGAAGTGTAATATGTATCGTCTGCTGCCACTTGGTAGCTCCGTCCATCACCGCCGCCTCGTATAACGACTGATCGATACCCGTAATACTTGCAAGGTACAGCACCATGCCATATCCCATACCTTTCCAGGTATTCAGCAGTACCAGAATAAACGGCCAGTACTTCGCTTCCTGATACCACATAATCGGATCTCCGCCCATCGCTTTGATAATCCCGTTCAGATATCCTCTTTCTGGTGTCAGAATCGCATACACGAAGTAGGTAACGACTACCCATGACATAAAATACGGCAGGAACATCATCGTCTGATAGATTTTAGACCCTCTTTTGTTACGCATGTTGCTTAACATTAAAGCGCCTCCTACCGCCACGCTGGCGCTGATGATAATAAACGCGATATTATAAAGAATCGTGTTTTTCAGCAGCATCGAAAACGCGTTTGAAGAGAAGAAAAACGAAAAGTTGCCGAATCCGGCCCATTCACTATGTAACAGATTGTAAATGAATCCGTGTCCGCCAGGCTGCAACTTGTATACCTTAAATGCGATAATAATACCGAACATCGGCAAATAGGCAAAGATTGCATACCAGATCAACGTAGGCAAAGACAACAGAAATAATTCTGTGTCGTCTTTTGACCAGCGTTTTCTCGGCGCTTTCCCTTTTCCATGAAGCATTTTGTCTGTCTTCATTTTGTTTGTCCTCCTTGTTTATTTTTGTTAAGTTAACATTAACATCATATAAAACAAATGTCAACTTCATATGTTAGTTTCATCACTATAAACAATTATTCATAATAATTTTAGTATATTTTTACCAATAATTTATATTCTTAATAATGCAGCACGTTAAACTGATAGTTACAAAAATTAAGTTTATGATGTAAATATATCAGACAGAGCATATTACAGATTTTCAAATAACGGAACGGCACCAACTACATATTTAACATTTGTAAACTAAAATATTGTAATTTTTTCTGGTATATGCTATACTGACTGTGAAAAGGAACCATCGATTAGTTATATAGGAGCACCAACATGGAAAAAATCACAATGCAGGACATTGCCGACGCTTTGAACATCTCAAGAGTTACCGTAAGCAAGGCTTTTAACAACCAGGCCGGAGTATCAGATTCACTCCGTGAACTTATATTTGAAAAGGCGCGGGAGCTTGGCTATGCCAAAGTCCCTTATCTGGCCATCGAACAGATGCAGATACAGCAGGACGAGCACCCCAGCCGGACAGTCTCGCTGGTTGTCTCACGGCCGGACTCCGCCGTATTCTGGACTGGTATCATACACCGTATGGCGCAGGAGCTTTCCAGTTACAATATTAACCTTCTGTATACATATGTACCGTCCGTGTATACCAGGTCATTCAGCCTGCCGCAGGTACTTAAAAGCGCATCCGGTATCGACGGTTGTGTTATTTTAAACGTATACGATCCGACAATTCTTGGAATGGTAAACGATCTGTCTGTTCCAAAAGTCTTTCTGGATACGGTACCCGCGTTATACCGGCTTCAGCTAAACGGCGATCTGATCTTAATCGAAGGATACCGTACCGAGTACGACATTACCGAGTCGCTGATTCAAAGCGGCCATACCAATATTGGATTTCTCGGAGATATTTATTATGCCCAGACAAATCTGGAGCGTTACCGCGGCTACTGTGCCTGTATGCAGGCGCATCGGCTGGACATTCATGAGGATTGCTGTCTGACTGGAAGTATTGGCATCTTTTCTTATGGAAAAGAATTGTACGACTTTTTAAACAGCCTGACGGACTGGCCTTCTGCTTTTGTATGCGTCAGCGATTTCGTGGCGCATTTTGTCAGACAGTATATGGATGAAAATCCGGACCATGTGCCGCATCCGGTAATTCTGACCGGATTTGACAATTCTGAAGAGTATAAGAATGTTGCGGGGCGCATCACGACTGCCAATGTCCCGACCGGTCTGCTTGGAAAGCGGCTGGCGCTGCAGCTGCTATTTCGCACGCAGCATCCGGACGCGCCATATGAGCTGACGTTTGTACGGCCTTCGATTATATTTTAGCCGCTGCTTTGGATCGTAGCCGAATATTACAAAAGCATTGACACTTCGCCGGTTTCCTGTTATAATCCATACATACCAGACGAATGTATGTGGAGGCGATCCTTATGGCAAGAAATAAATACCCTGAAATCACCGTAGACAAAATATTAGAAGCCTCGCAGCGGCTGTTTCTTGAAAAAGGATATGACAATACGACGATTCAGGATATCGTCAATGAACTGGACGGTTTATCCAAGGGCGCCATTTATCATCATTTCAAGTCAAAAGAAGAGATCATGTCCGCTTTGGGAGACCGGATGTTTCTTCAAAACAATCCGTTTGAAAAAGTAAAGCCGCGGACGGACCTGAACGGACTGGAAAAAATGAAGATGGTCATACTGCTGAATCAGTCTGATGAAACGCAGATCAGACTGACCAGACAGGCTGTACCGCTATTGAAAAATCCGCGTATTCTGGCTGAAATGATCGCAACCAACCGTCGCCTGCTATGTCCTTACTGGATGGAGCTTCTGGAAGAAGGGCAAAAAGACGGCTCTGTAAAGACGCCCTATACCAAAGAACTGGCAGAGTTTTTAATCTTAACGGATATCTGGATGATCCCTTCTGTTTTTCCGGCTACAAAAGAAGAACTGCAAAAACGTCTGCAGTTTATAAAAGAAACGCTGGAACATATGGGGTTACCGTTGATCGATGACGAAACAGAACATCGCGTCAGCCAATTGCCTTATTTTGAATAACGCTGATAAAATTGTCCTGCTCATGGGCAATTTTATTATAAACATATACATACGTTTGGTCGGTATGTAAAATAAAAAAACGGAGGTATACCATATGACAACCTATGACACGGCCATTACCGTATCCGGCTTAAAAAAACGTTTTCAGGAGAAAGACGTTTTAAAAGGAATCGATTTTTCCGTCGCCCGCGGGACGATCTATACGCTGCTTGGATCAAACGGAGCCGGAAAGACGACAACGATCCGGATACTTACGACACTGCTGACTGCTGACAGCGGAACGATCACAATCGCTGGATACGATGTAAAAAAACAGCCGCAAAAAATACATGCGTCGATCAGCCTGACCGGACAGTTTACAGCGTTGGACGATCGTTTAACCGGAAGAGAAAATCTGATCCTGATGGGCCGGCTGTATCATCTTCCTTCGCCCAGACAAAAAGCGGAAGAGTTATTATCTTCCTTTGGATTATCGGATGCCGCGGACAAAGCCGTTTTGACCTACTCCGGCGGCATGAAGCGCAGACTGGATATCGCGATGAGTCTGGCTGGAAATCCGCAGATCATTTTTTTAGACGAACCAACCACCGGGCTGGATCCGCAGAGCAGACGCAGTATGTGGAATATGATTTGCGGACTGCGTCATCTGGGAGTCACTGTGTTTTTGACCACACAGTATCTGGAAGAGGCTGAACAGCTGTCTGATATGATTGCGATCCTGGATCAGGGCCGGATCATTGCACAGGGCACTCCGGATGAGCTGAAAGCATATCTTCCGCAGGGAATTATGAGACTTTCCTTTCAGAACGGAAAAGACCTGGAACAGGCAAAATCCCTCTTGCAGGATTATCGGATACATGTCGTCCAGGATAAGCATGCGGCGTCAGAAATAGCTGACTGTTCAAAAGAATATGAATTCTTATCCATACATGAAACGACCGCCGGCTATCAATCTTTTGCAAAGAAGGAGCAGCGATCCAAACAATTTGAATTATCGGTCGTTACAGATGGAAAGGCTGATACGCTGGCCAAAATTTTAAGCATGCTTTATCAAAATCAGGTAAGTATTCAGGGGTTTGAACGGGTGACGCCAGACCTGGAAGATGTGTTTCTAACGATGATTCAGTAAAGAAAGGAGACCTGAATGAAAGTTTTATTACAACCATACAAGGACACCGCAGCGATCGCAAAACGCTGTATGCTATGCTCCAAAAGAAATCCGGATACGTTGCTGACGAGCATTCTGCTTCCGGCCCTTATGATGATTTTATTTGTTTCTCTGTTTGGAAAGCTGATCCGGATAGAAAATGTTTCCTATGTGAATTATATTGCTCCCGGAGTCTTATTACAGTGTATCGGCCAATGCTCCTCTGTCACTGCCATTATGATCAGCAAAGATATGACCGGCGGAATGATCAGCCGATTTTGCACCTTACCGATCCGGGCATCCTCTGTTTTGCATGGACACATCCTGGAAGCTCTTGTCCGCAGCTCTGTTGCCTCGGCTGTCGTTATGCTTGCAGCATTTGCGCTGGGCGTGCGTCCGTCCATGGGCTTTGCAGACCTTTGTGTATTTCTGATTCTGCTATTGGGCAGTATTTTAGCGATATCGTATTTTGCCGCCATCGCAGGAATGACCGCAAACAGCGCAGAAGGGGCCAGCGCCTTGTCGGCAGTTCTTATTATACTGCCTTATGTAAGCTCCGGGTTTGTACCGACGGAAACGCTGCCCTCTGTCATGCGCATTTTTGCAAAATACCAGCCTATGACACCAGTGATCGATACGATGCGAAACGCGTTATCCGGAAAACCTTTGGATAGCCATACGTTTTTCATTTCCTGCATGTGGTGCATGGGACTGTGTGTGTTGTCTGCGATTGTATGTGCGGCATTGTTTCAAAAAAAGATTCGAAGGTGACGCACATTTAAAACCTGTCATGATACGGTTATTATCCAATTTTTATCCAATTTTTATCCGATTTCTATCCGGTCTGCTGCCAGCACGCTTCCGCCTGCCTCGGAACGTATCGTAACGTGATTGGTTCCTTTTTTTAACTCTGCGGGAACAGCGACTGGCTGAAAGCAGTCGGCCGGATACACCGGAATCGTAAAGATCTCGTCGTTTACTTCCACCTGAATGCCGGTCTGATCATGATCGCCTGTAAATTCCATGATTTTTAAATAAATATGAAGTACGGCATTTTTCTGCTCTTTGCATGGTATTGTAACGGACACGGATTCCTGTGTATCTGCAAATCCGACGGCTGCCTGCGCGGATACCGTCCCGGGTTCTTCCTGCAAAACGATTCCCTCACCCGCTTCAAACGTATCGGACAAAAAGACCTCGCGCGCCGGTTCGCCGGCAGGAGGCGGCAGCAGCTGATCCGATGCAGCCGGCTCCATGCTTAACAGTTTTCCGGACTCGTCAAAGTCTGCATATCCAAACCGGACCGAACGGCTCCACCCCGCGCCCTGCCATCTGGCTGCGTGGTAAATCAGCACCGTCTGCGAACCGTCCGGCGACACGGTAAAGCTGTTGTGCCCCGGTCCCCAGACCCCGCTGCCGGAACGAAGAATCGGCGTTTCCTGTTTGTGCCATGACTCCGGCTGCTTTACATCGGACTGCACATCCGCGGTCAGCAGACCCAGACAATAATCGTCTGTCCAGCTCCCGCTTGCAGAATAAACCAGATTAATGGTCTGCTCTTTGATTATAATTTCCGGCCCCTCGTTGACCAGCGGTTCGCCCTGCTTTTCCCAATCATACTCCGGAACGGAGAGGAGTATTTTTTCTTCCATCACTTCTGTCGGAGAATTCATCTCTGCCAGATATAGATCCTGACGCACATTTTCATATCCTTCCCATCCGGACCAGATAAAGTACCTGCCGGAGGCAAGCTCCAGCACGGTCCCGTCGATGGCAAATTTATCGTCCATCCCCGCCATCGGACTGCATTCCCAGCTGCCGGCAAACGGATCTGCATTTTCATTCGACAGCACATACATCTGATGCATCGGCTCTCCCGGTACTTTTGCCGCAAAATACACATACCATACGTCGTCCAGATAAAACAGCTCCGGCGCCCAGAGACTTTCCTGCTCAGATACCGGTTCGTACAATACGCAGCTTTCTCCCGCGGCAATATTGGTCAGACGGTCTGAACGATACAAAATCACGCGATCTCCGGCTGTTTTCGTATAATAATACCATTCTCCCTGCTTCATTACATATGGATCCGCGCCCTCCTGATCGATTACCGGCGAGATTCCTTCTGCCATCGTTTGTTTCTCCATCTTTGCGCACCCCGTAAAAACAACCGCCGTCAGTATTGCAATCAGACCGGACAGACAATGTTTCCAAAAAATATTTTTCATTCCGTAACCCTGCTTTCCCTATTTCCGTTCGGATATTTTCCCGTTACTGTTCGCGTCAGGACTTTGCACGCGCGCGGTCTGCGACGCTTAGATTTTGCATTTTTTATGAAATGCAAGATTGATTTCCTGAATCTTTTCGAGACTGCATTTCGGCTGTCGGTCATAGGTCAGCAGGCCGTTCATCTCCTGTTCCACATCCGTCAGCTGCGTATAGCAGAAACCGCTCAGACCCTCGGACGCGTACACGGCTTCCATAATCCGCCTGTAATCGTTTAGAAAATCTTCTTCATTATCGACGGACGTATATCCCCAGGCGCCTTCTCCTGCCAGCTCAAATCCAATGCCGCCAAACTCGGTCAGCAATATCGGTTCTCCCTGATACGAGAATCCTCTCGCGTAAATATCCCAGTCTGCAGATGGCCGGCTGATCAGATTTTGTCTGGTAGAAAGCGTTTCTTTGTATGCGGCAAATTTGGCAGCTTCTTCCTTTTGTCCATGCGCATAATTATGTATGGCGCAAATATCTGTTCTGGTCATCTCCCAGCCGTCGTTCGATACCACCAGCCTTGTATGATCCAGCGCATGCAGATAATGATACATCGCCTGAGAAAAATGCTGTTGTCTGGCATCCTGATGTATATTGGGTATCCCCCAGCTTTCATTGAGCGGCACCCATACAATGATGCACGGATGACTGTAATCCCGTTCCAAAATCTCTGACCATTCCTGCATCAGACGTTTCGCTGCATGCTGTCCGTACATCGGCGCAGAAGCGCATTCTCCCCACACAAGAAATCCGAGCTGATCCGCCCAATACAAAAATATCGGATCTTCCATCTTCTGATGCTTGCGGCAGCCGTTGAAACCCATCTGTTTGGCCAGTTCAATATCTTTTTTATAATCCTCATCCGACGGCGCGGTCATCAGTCCGTCCGGCCAGTACCCCTGATCCAGAACCAGACGCTCATAATACGGTTTGTTATTTAAATATACCATACCGTTTTCCTGATGTACTTTACGAAATCCAAAATAACTGCTTACCTGATCCGCCACATGTCCGTCCGCCGTCCGAAGTTTCAGGGTAACCGTAAACAGATTGGGATGCTCCGGTGTCCAGGACCAGCCGTCATCATGAAAATTTGTCCGGAAAATATGCTGCTGTATCAGATCTGCATCCCAGGTCAGTACCGGACTGTAGCAGGCGATCGTTCCCGCACAGACGCTGCCGCCCTGAAAACAGATCTCATATTCTGTCAGACACCCCGTATAATCTCCGGCTATCGTACAGCTGATACATTCTTTTCCTTCATCATACAGGGACGTAAAGCGAATGTCTGAAAAATGCCGTTCCTCCACACATTCCAGCCAGACCGTCTGCCAGATACCGGTAGAACCGGTGTACCAGATCCCCTTTGGTTTTGCTTCCCAGCATTGCTTGCCCCTTGGAATCATCTCATCCGACTGCGGATCGTAAACCCGTACCGCCAGAATCTGTTCCTGTCCTTCTACAAGCGCATCCGTAATATCAAAAGAAAACGGCGTGTGTCCGCCCTGATGCTCTCCCGCCAGACACCCGTTTAAATATACCATTGCATGATAATCCACTGCGCCAAAATGTAAAAACACACGCTGTCCTTCCGTTTTTTCTATTTGAAAGCGTCTTTTATACCACACAGTGTCATGACAGGACGTATCAAAAATCCCGCTCAGTCTGCTCTGATAGACAAACGGTACCTGAATCTGCTCTGCAAACGGATATTCCTCCTGATACCAGCGCTGTTTCAGCCCGCAGTCGTCATCATCGAAGCAAAACTGCCAGGTACCGTTCAGATTCTGCCAGTTTTCCCGCACAAACTGCGGCCTTGGATAAAAATTTCTTGCAGCCATGTGCAATTCCTCCTGTTTTCTTCTATCATTCAATCCTTCTCACCAATTATACCACAATCGCACTCTACACGCACCCTTTCGGTACTCACGCCCGACTATTTAATCCCGCTGTTTAACGCCATCGACTGCATAAAGCTCTTTTGCGCAACCAGATACAGTAAAAATGTAGGAATCAGCGCAAGAATCGCTCCCGCTGTACCGACGCCCGGATAGGTCATATACTGCCCCTGCAGCAGCTGCAGTCCCGGCGTAATCGGCAGCTTGTCAATGTCATTCATAACGATGGACGGCCACAAAAAGTCATTCCACGCTCCGGTAAAGCTGAACAGCGCTACCACGGTCAGCACCGGCTTTGAAAGCGGCAGAATAATATGCCAGAATATCTGAAACCGGTTTGCGCCGTCGACAACCGCCGACTCGTCCAGCTCCTTTGGAATGCCGTCCATAAACTGTTTGACCAAAAACAGATTATAGACAGACGCCGCTCCCGGTACAATGACCGCCAGAAACGTATTTGTCCAGCCAAGCGAATCTACGATCTTAAAATTCGGAATCAGATTCAAAACGCCCGGCAGCATCATCGTTGCCAGCAAAAATCCAAACAGCGCATCCCGATATTTAAAATTCAGCCTTGTATAGCCGTAAGCTGCCAGTGACACAAGTACGAGTACAAGCAGCATATGTCCAATCGCAATAATCATCGAATTGATAAACCATTGCAGCACTGGAGAAGATTCGTTGCCGTCCAGCAGCTGTTTGTAATTATCCAGCGTCCATTCTCTCGGCCACATATGAAATCCCATGCTCTGAATCTCCAGTTCCGACTTAAAGGAGGTCAGCAGCGCCCAGAGCATCGGGAATACCCAGACAGCACATATCAGCGTTAATATAACAAAAAAGATTATTTTTTTCGTGCGTTCACTCTTTCCCATTGTGTTCCCTCCTATGCATTCGATCTACGGTTCATAAAAAACTGTATACTGGAAAATACCATAATAATCAGCCCGAGCAGCACTGCCATCGCAGCCGACATGCCCGCTGTCGATATCCCGGTGCCAAACGCATTCTGCTGAATATACATCATCAGCACTCTGGTAGAATTGTTCGGGCCGCCGCCGGTCAGCATCAGCGGCTGTCCATAAATATTAAACTGTGAAATCGTTGTCATTACTGTCGTAAACAACAGCTGTGAACGGATATTCGGCAGTATAATTTTAAAAAACCGGGCGACATTCCCCGCTCCGTCCAGCTGCGCCGCTTCCAGCTGCTCTTTTGGAACCGCATTTAACGCCGCCACATAAATAATCATATTGCCGCCGGCGCCCCACCAGAGCGTAACGACTACAATCGCAATCCACGCCCACGGCTGCGTCGCCGTCAGATTCACATCCAGTCCGAACCACTCCTGAAACGGTCCGTAAGATAAGCTCAGCTGAAATCCCCAGATAATCATTACTGCCGAAATTGCAAACAGCGTCGGCAGATAGATAAGCGACTGATAAAACTTGTGCATCATCGGCCTTGCAGAAAGCATGACCGCCAAAAACAAAGGTACAATAATACACAGAGGTACTTCCATTGCTACAAACAACAGCGTGTTTCTGACTCCGTTGAAAAACTGTTCGTGATAGATCGATTCCGTATCCGTTAAAATCGTCTTAAAATTGTCAAGACCTACAAATACGGGCGTGCTATATAAATCCCAGTCGGTAAATGCAACGTAGACGCCAAATATGGCAGGAGCCAGAAAAAATATCAGAAATAATATCAGATGAGGCCCAATAAACAACCCCGGCCAGAAATTGATCTTCTTATGCTTCATACTCTCTCTCCTATGCTAAAACCACACAATGCGTTATAGTCCTGCCGCAGCTGTCCCATAACGCATTGCCAGAGTCCTGTAACAGGTCAGACACCCTCCCCGTTACGCATACCGCTATATCCTTTCCTTCTCTTTGAATCCCTGAATCTTTGATTACTTCATCTTTTCGTTCACAATTTTCTGAATCTCTTCAAATGTCTGTGCAATATCTGCTTTTCCTGTAATCATATCCCATGCGCGTGCGTCGTATTCATTAAATACTCAACTTTCCCACCAGCAAAACTGGGTTAAACGCTTGAATTTACAAGCAAAA
>CAJTMV010000031.1 GCA_910577225.1 uncultured Eubacterium sp.
TCCCGGTATGGAATAAAAACAGGGTACATTACCTTTCCGTCCCGCTTGGTTACCGCATGTGGCAGAAAAAGGAATCCAAACTGGAACTGGCTGCATCCATGGTGCGGCAGGTCATGCCGGAATTCAAAACCATGAAAAATGTCATCCTTCTCTGCGACAGCTGGTATGTTAAGAAGAACCTTGTTTCCATCGTGGATGAGTATGAAAACCTTGACCTTATAGGAAACGCAGGATCCGACTCCGTTATTTATGACCTGCCGCCGCAGCGGACAGGAAAAAGGGGACGGCCTGCACTGCATGGGAAAAAACTCTCCATCCGGGATGATTTCAATCTGTCCGATGAAAAAATCGGTGATTATTACACAGCTGCACGCCGTGTCCTTACAAATATTTTCGGCAAAAGGACAGTAATGGCATTTGTGACATCCCCGGAAAAGGAATCCGGCAGCAGACGCCTGTTTTTCAGTACCATTTTTCCAGAACAGCTCCAGATATTCTGCGCATGGCAGGAAAAATCCCCGCTGAATCAGACAGGCAGTGGCCGGATGCAGTTTATCCCCCTGTTCCTTTACGCTTTCAGATGGAACATCGAAGTCAGCTATTATGAGCAAAAGACATTCTGGTCGCTTTGCAGCTATATGGTCAGAAGCCGCAAAGGCATTGAAATGCTGGTTAATCTGATCAATATTTCATACTGCGCAATGAAACTATTGCCATATAGTGATGAACTATTTTATGGATATCGTTCAGTAAGTGTGCAGGAGTTCCGGTTTGCACTTAGCGAACAGATCCGCCGACAGGTATTTTATGCCATTTTCGTGAAAAACATCGAAACAAGCATAAAATCAACCAGTATCATGAATGCCTTAAAACAGCTAATTCAACAGCAAGGGTATCATTTATAAAAGTTGTAAAGTCGTGTATAACAATATTGAAAGTATAAAATATAAAAAGCCAGATAAATTTCTAAGAGATTATATTTACAATCAATTAAGAAAGTTTAGAAAAAAGGAAAGTTCTACTAACACAATGTCCATCACCATCCATCATCCATTCAACACACGTTCATTCAAATAAATAAAAAAGATATAATCAAAGTACAACTGATCAGATATAAAAAGAACATATTTTTGTATCTGAGAAATTCATCAATTGGTTGAAATGGCAGGTGTGATACGCAAAAAGATATTTCAAAAGAACTATTTTTCATATATAATGAAACGGAAAAATAATAAAATTGCGAAATAAGCAGTTGTTGTGTCAGATACACTGAAATTATCAAAAATAAAATGATTTAAAAAACAGAGAGGAAAAATGAATTATGGGAAAAAAATCAGTAGCAGAATGCAGACTCAGGAATCTTCGGGAACGTATGAGAGAAGAAAACATAGATGCATGGCTTGTATTAAGCAGTGATTATCATGAATCCGAATACGTGGGGGATTTTTTTAAATGCAGAGAATATCTGTCAGGATTTACCGGTTCTGCCGGAACTATGGTTGTTTTACAAAAAGAAGCCGGGTTATGGACAGACGGACGTTATTTTTTGCAGGCAGAAGAGCAGCTGGAAGGAAGCGGGATAACCTTATTTCGCAAAGGAGAAGAAAACGAGATCAGTCTGGAGGAATTTCTGATTAAAAAAATGCCCAAAGGGGCATGTCTGGGTGTGGATGGCAGAACGATTAGTGTGAGTGGGTATCGTAAATTAAAAAAGAAGCTGGATCAAAAAAATATTCAGATTCGTCTGGATTGCGATCTTGTTGGAGACATTTGGGCGGACAGACCGTCTATATCACATAACGCGGCGTGGGAACTGGAAATCTGCCATACCGGAAAAACAAGGGCAGAAAAATTAGCCATGCTTCGTAAAAAACTGGATGAAGAAGCTGCTGACAGCAGTGTGATTTCTTCTTTGGATGATATTGCATGGACGTTAAATATTCGGGGAAGTGACGTTGCCTATACACCGGTAGTACTTGGATTCTTGTATATAGAAAAGACGCATGCCATATGGTTTGTACATCAGGAAGCAGTAAATGAATCATTGGCACAAAGACTTGGTGCAGATGGGGTAATCATTCGTGATTATAACGAAACAGAGCATTTTTTAGCAAAGGAATCACAGGGGAATAATGTCTATCTGGATCCGGATAAGACGAATATGATGATTTATCAGGAAGTACAAAAAAGAAAAAAAGCCTGTCAGGGAAAGATTGTGGAAGGTAAAAATGTAACACTGCTTCCAAAAGCAATAAAAAACCGGACAGAAATTGAAAATATGCAGGAAGCGCATAGAAAGGATGCTGTGGCATGTATCAAATTTATTTATTGGTTAAAAACTGCGGTTGGAAAGATGCATGCAGAAAAGCAGGGGAATAACAAGGATGACGGACGGGAGTATCAGCATGCGAAACTGCTGACCGAACTTTCTGTAGCTGAAAAACTGGAGGAATATCGTAAGGAACAAAAGCATTATCTTGGGCCGAGTTTTCGAACGATAGCTGGTTATGCGCATCATGGTGCAATTATTCATTATGTTGCTACCGGGGATTCAAATCTTTCATTAAAATCAGAAGATTTTATATTAATCGATTCCGGCGGACATTATTTAGAAGGTACTACGGATATAACCAGAACAATTGCACTTGGTCCGCTAACGCAGGAGCAGAAGCATCACTATACGCTGGTATTGAAAGGGAATATAAACCTTGCGGCTGCAAAATTCAGATACGGCAGCGCGGGAATCAGTCTGGACAGTTTTGCGCGTAAAGCGTTATGGGAGGAAGGACTTGATTATAATCATGGAACCGGACATGGAGTAGGGTATTTGCTGAGTGTGCATGAACCACCAAATAGTTTTCGCAATGCAGTGGGTGATCACGGATATGAATGTATGCGTATGGAGCCTGGAATGATCACGTCAAATGAACCAGGAATCTACCTGCCGGGAAAATATGGCATACGCCTGGAAAATCTGATTGTGTGTAAAGAATTGGAAAAAAATACGTATGGTCGTTTTCTTGGATTTGAAACGTTAACGCTTGTTCCGTTTGAAAGAGATGCGATTGTAGCAGAAGAACTGGAAGCGTGGGAACGAAAATGGCTGAATTTGTATCATGCAAGAATTTTTCAGGAAGTTGGCAAATATTTGAATTCCGAAGAGTATGCATGGCTTAGGGAAATAACAAAAGAAATTTAGGTAATCGCTGCTTTGCAAAGTTCTGTCGGCAAAAAAGTCATATATAGTTGAAATATACTGTTTATAATTTTTAGTCTTTTTTAAGATTATGTTCACACAATTATCACAAGAAAACGATATGATGTATGAGTATTAGCTGACAAGCTGATATAATTTTTCATAACTCAGGCCGCATGAGCGTCAGCTCATGCGGCACTCCCCGTATCAACTATTTCTAAATGAAGATCATCAGACTTTCCATCAGATTTAAAAATTAAATATAAAAATAAAAGAAAGAATTGCATTTCTGTTAAAAAATAGTATAATGTGATAACAGTCAGATTTGAAAGAAAAGGAAAGAGGATAAGTTATGGATGATAATAAATTAGCAGAGTTAATTTTTCCAAAGCTGGAAGGAACAATAGCAGAACTGGAAGCAGGGTTTCCAGAGCGTGATCTGAAAAAAGGAGCGTATGTAACGCGATTTGCGCCAAGTCCGACCGGATATATGCATATCGGGGGTCTGTATGCAGCCATGATATCTGCCAGGCTGGCAGAACAGACGAATGGCATATTTTATCTTCGCATCGAGGATACAGATAAAAAGCGGGAACTGGAAGGCGGTGTAGAAGAAATCATTCAGTCGCTGGCCGGTTATAACGTCGTGTTTGACGAGGGACCTTTTCCAGGCGGGGAGACGAATTATGGGCCATATAAACAAAGTGAGCGCAAAGAAATATATCAGATCTGTGTCAAAGAGCTGGTACGCAAAGGACATGCTTACCCTTGTTTTTGCACGCCAAAAGAGCTGGATGAGATCCGCAGGGAACAGGAAGAAAAAAAAGACGACATCGGTTATTATGGAAACTATGCAGCATGCAGGAATTTGACTTATGAGCAGATAGAGGAAAAGATAAAAAACAATGTTCCGTTTGTGATACGGTTAAAATCTGAAGGAGATCGTGAGAAACATATACGTTACAACGATCCGATTCGCGGAAATATAGAAATGCCGGAAAACTGTATGGATATTGTATTATTGAAATCAGATGGAATGCCGACCTATCATTTTGCACATGTGGTCGATGATCATTTTATGCGAACAAACCTGGTCGTAAGAGGTGACGAATGGATGGCTTCTTATCCGGTGCATAAACAGATGTTTGATATGTGTGGATTTGAAGCGCCAGATTATCTGCATATTTCACCGATTATGAAAATGGAAGGAACGACAAAACGTAAACTTAGCAAACGAAAAGATCCGGAGGCAGCGGTTAGCTTCTATTTAAAAGAAGGATTTCCAACGGAAAGTGTCAGAGAGTATCTGCTTACAATTGCCAATTCTAATTATGAGGAGTGGCATGCTGCAAATCCGCAGCAGACTGAAAATGATTTTGTACTGTCATTATCAAAAATGCCTGCCAGCGGCGCTTTATTTGATATGGTGAAACTGGAGAATGTAAGTAAAGAGAGGATTGCGCTTTTTTCAACTGAATATTGTGAAAAACAGATTTTGACCTGGGCAAAAATTTACGAACCAGATTTATATCAGTTTGCGCAGACGCATCAGGAACAGTTTGCAAAAACAATTGAGTTATGGAAAGTAGCCGGAAAAAAAGTGCGCAAAGATGTTTCAAAATGGAGTCAACTGATGCAGATGTTCGATTATATATATCAGCCTCAGGAAAAATTCGAGCAGACAGTAAGTTACGAAATAGACGAAAAATACTCAAAAGAGCAAATGATAGAAGTGATTTCGGCTTATAAAGAAAATCTGTTTCTGGATTCGGACGAATGGTTTGCACAAATGAAAATTTTAGGAGAACCGATGGGATATTGTCCGGAAATGAAGGAATACAAAAAGCATCCTGAGGATTATAAGGGGTCGATTTCAGATTTGTGTACAATTGTCCGGGTTGCGGTTACCGGACGCAAAAATTCCCCAGATTTATATACGATTATGAATGTACTTGGAGAGGAGATCGTGCAAAGACGTCTGGATCACTTTTTGGCACAGCTTACAGAAGAATGAAATATTATTTTGCTCCATTAGAGGGAATTACGGGATATATTTACAGACGGGCACATCATACGTTTTATCCAGGAATGAACCGGTATTATACGCCTTTTATCGTACCGAAAGAAAAAAAGTTTCTCAGCGCGAAGGAGCGCAATGATGTGCTGCCGGAACACAATGAGAATATGTCCGTAATTCCCCAGATTATGACCAATCAGTCCGAAGAATTTCTTCGTATTTCAAATGTGTTATATCAGGAATATGGATATCGGGAAATAAATCTGAATCTGGGCTGTCCGTCAAAAACGGTTGTTTCAAAAAAGCGTGGTTCAGGATTTTTATCAGTTCCAAAACAGCTGGAACAATTTTTGATGCAGGTGTGCGAAGGATTTGAAAAATGTGGACTGCGATTGTCAGTGAAAACCAGGATTGGAAAAGAAAGACCAGATGAATTTGACGAATTGCTGAGCATATTTTGCAAATTTCCATTAGCAGAACTAATTATTCATCCACGCGTGCAAAAGGATTTTTACGAACATGAACCAAATCTGCAGGTATTTGGCCAGGCGTACAAAGAGGCAGAAACGTCAGGCTGGGAACTTTGTTATAATGGAGATTTGTTTCAAATAGCAGATTATGAACATTTATGTGCAAAATTTCCAAAAATATCTGCGGTTATGATGGGAAGAGGACTGCTGACAAATCCAATGCTGGTCGAGGAAATAAAGATAAGAGAAAATGGCGGGAGTAGCGAACTGCAAGAAAAACCGGCGGTTTTACAGCGTTTTTCAGATCCGGATAAGGAGAAAGATGAGAGAAAGCGGCGGTATGAGATGCATCGGATGTTACTGGATGATTATAAGAGCGTATTGTCTGGAGAAAGAAACGTATTGTTTAAAATGAAGGAAATATGGTTTTATATGAGTCAGGATTTTACAATGTCGCAGTATTATTGGAAAAAAATGAAAAAAGCGCAGAAATTATCTGAGTTTGAACAGGCAGTAGATGCCTTATGCAGGGAGCAGATGCTTTTAGAACGTACAAAAATCTAAGATACAGACGGTTGCTGATTAGATTTTTGCATGACAGCCGGGGCTGAATTTTAACAGATGCTTTTGTCAGTGGAAAGAGAATGTAAAGAGCAGTCTGTTCAGCAAAGAAAGGCGTCCATTCGTAAGAGACAAGATGGGCATCGTAAGTTCGCGTGAACGCAGGCATGGTTTCATAGAAACGAATCATTTATAAGACTTAATTATTTTTTTTGAGAAATAGAAAGGAAACCGTGATGGACAGACTCAGAAAATTTTTAATTCGCAAAAACATTATAGTTTCTGCTCACAAATACGGGATCGATGCGCTGGGTGCAATGGCGCAGGGGCTGTTTTCATCACTTTTGATTGGCACCATCATTGCAACATTTGGCGAACAGCTTGGAATGGAATGGCTGGAAAGAACTGGCAGCTATGCAAAAGCCGCAGCAGGGCCAGCGATGGCTGTTTCGATAGGCTATGCGCTCAAATGTCCTCCGCTGGCGCTGTTTTCTCTTGCGGCAGTGGGTGCAGCAGCAAATGAAGCCGGAGGAGCAGGCGGGCCGTTAGCTGTCTGGATTGTTTCGATCGTGGCGTCGGAATTTGGTAAAGCGGTGTCAAAAGAAACGAAAATAGACATACTCGTAACTCCTTTTGTGACGGTTACGGCAGGAACATTGCTGGCATTATGGTGGGCGCCTGCAATCGGGACGGCGGCAAATGCCGTTGGAATGGCAATTATGTGGGCCACCGAACTTCAGCCGTTTTTTATGGGAATACTGGTGTCTGTACTTACAGGTATGGCATTAACATTACCCATCAGCAGTGCGGCAATCTGTGCAGGCCTTGGACTGACCGGACTTGCCGGAGGCGCAGCATTGGCAGGATGCTGTGCCCAGATGGTTGGATTTGCTGTTTTGAGTTTTAAAGAAAACAGATGGGGCGGCCTGTTTGCACAGGGAATAGGTACCAGTATGCTTCAGATGGGAAATATCATACAAAATCCAAAGATATGGTTTCCTGCCATCATAGCTTCCGCGATCACAGGTCCGCTTACGACCTGTGTGTTCAAAATACAGATGAATGGTGCGGCAGTTGCATCTGGGATGGGAACCTGCGGACTTGTCGGACCGATAGGATTATATACCGGATGGCTAAACGATATTGCCGCGGGAAATAAAATAGAGATAACCATATCCGACTGGGCAGGAATGGTTCTCATTTGCTTTTTCATACCAGGAATCATTGCATGGATATCGGGTATGATTTTTAGAAAAACCGGCTGGATTCAAAAAGACGATCTGTTACTGGAATTATAAGATACTGTATGATGGAAAATATTTGGAGGTAATGATGACGAAGAAGTATGTATGCGATATGACGAAAGGAAATGCAGCAGGCCTGTTGCTGCGCTTTGCATTTCCTATGTTAGTTGGAAATATTTTTCAACAGTTTTATAATATGGCAGATTCGGTGATTGTAGGAAAATTTGTAGGATCTCATGCACTGGGTGCAGTAGGTTCGGTCGGGAGTCTGAATTTTATGTTTTTTTCCCTGTGTATGGGACTGGGATCCGGATTGGGTGTTTTGATTGCACAGTATTTTGGAGCAGGAGAAGATGATTATGTAAAAAAAATCATTGCGAACGCAGTATATATTACTGCAGTTGCAGGATTATTTATGAGCCTGTGCGGAACACTTTTAGCAAAATCCGTTTTAAAGATCATGAATACGCCACAGGAAAATTTTGCGGATGCGCTTATTTATATGCGGATTGTGTGCGGCGCAACGGTGGTAGTAGCAGGGTATAATATGATTTCAGCGATATTAAGAGCATTAGGCGATTCGAAAACACCGTTAATATTTCTAATTGTTGCCAGTGGGATAAATATTGCGCTTGACCTGCTGTTTGTACTGGTGTTTCATATGGGAGTAGCCGGAGCTGCATATGCGACAGTAATTGCACAGGTTCTTGCAATGATGGGGTCCATCTGGTTTGGCTTACGCAAAAATCCGTATTTGCAGCTGGAAAAACGTCATTTTCAGTTTGATCGGGAAATACTTGCAAATAGTCTGAAACTTGGATTACCGATCGCAGCGCAGAATGCACTGATTGCGTTTTCCTGTGTGGCCTTACAAAGTGTGGTGAATCAGTATGGGCCGGTTGTTATGGCAGCTTATACTGCGACCAGTCGTGTGGAACAGCTTGTGCAACAGCCATTTGGTTCTCTTGGAACAGCGGTTTCTACGTTTGCGGGACAAAATGCCGGAGCAGGACGTTATGATCGCGTTACGGTTGGATGCCGGGTAAGTGTGATCATTGTTGTAATTTTCAGTTTGCTCATGGTTTCCGTTATGTTTCTGACAGGGGATAAAATTGTAGGATTTTTTGTAAATGAACCTGAAGTTATTGAAATTGGCGCGAAAGGACTTCAGATTACCAGTCTGATGTATATTGGTCTGGGATTGATCTATGTGATGAGGGGAATGCTCAATGGCGTTGGAGACGCGGCTTTTGCAATGATCAATGGAGTTACAGAAGTTTTGGGAAGAGTCGGATTTGCATGGATGCTGATGCTGCTGCCGTCTGTTGGTATCTGGGGCGTATGGTATACAAACGGACTGACATGGGCAATGACGGGTGCGGCAAATGTGGTACGTGTAATGCAGGGAAAGTGGAAAACAAAAACAATGATTACGACAGCAAAGCCCAGAGTTGGCATGTAATGCAACAAGCAGACGTTTAAAAGAAAATAAAAATTATTTTTTAATAATCATCTTAAAAACATGAGTTAAATGCAAATAATATCTTTTCAAATCAGTGGATAGATGCAGAAATAAAAATAAAAGCAGAATAAAATTTATTTAAATTTAATAAAAATGAATACTTGGATTTTTTACGGTAGGGTTTGTTTTTTTCAGTTTGTATCCAGGAATTTTTATCTGGCTGCGCGAACAAAGGTTAGTGTTCGATGTATCTTGACAAGCAGAATCCGCATATGATATATATTAAAAGTACTTTTTAAAATATAGAGATATATGGATTTATGGGAAAACCGGAAGGTTGTGTAGACTTCGACTGTAACAGCAGACAGAGGGGCACTTGTGGGAAGTATTTTATAAGGAAGGATGGTTGCCTCAGGTGCTTTTTGATTAAGATTCGGATACAGCCGAAAAATTGAGAAAAATATCTATCGATCAATGCTTTCAACATACAATTCATAGTCAGTCTGTATGTATAAAATTAGGAGGATTTGAATGAAGGAGACGCAGATAAAATCGTCCGGTGATCTGACAGAGCAGGTTGTCATGAAGGTATCCAGGACAAGTATTTTTGCAAACATATTTTTGTCTGTATTCAAGCTGATTGCTGGAATTGCAGCTTCTTCTGAAGCGATGATTTCGGATGCGGTACATTCTGCATCTGATGTGTTTAGTACGCTGATTGTTATAGCCGGTGTGAAAATGTCACGAAAGGAAGCAGATAAAGAGCATCCATACGGACACGAGCGAATGGAATGTGTCGCTGCTATTTTACTGGCAGTGATCCTGTTTTTGACAGGAATAGGGATTGGTTACGGCGGAATACAAAAGATTGTAGCAGGAAATTACGAACAGCTGTCTGTACCAGGAAGACTGGCACTTTTTGCAGCGGTTGTATCGATTGTTACAAAAGAATGGATGTTTTGGTATACAAAGTTTCATGCAAAACGGGTGAATTGTGGCGCATTAATGGCGGACGCATGGCATCATCGATCGGATTCGTTGTCTTCGATCGGTTCTTTCATCGGAATATTGGGAGCAAGACTTGGATTTGCGGTTATGGATCCGGCTGCCGGAGTAGTTATTTGTTTCTTTATTGTCAAGGCATCTTATGATATATTTAAAGACGCAGTCGATAAGATGGTAGATAAATCCTGTGACGAGAATATGGTGACACAGCTTAGAAATACGGTACTGGGGCAAACCGGTGTAATAAGAGTAGACGATTTGATTACAAGAGAATTTGGCAACCGGGTCTATGTCGATGTGGAAATTGCGGCAGACGGTAAGAAAACGTTGTGTGAGACACATGCGATTGCAGAGGCGGTTCACAATCAGATCGAAGAGGAATTTCCAAATGTAAAACATATTATGGTACATGTGAATCCGGATGAGGAGAACAGATAAGGAGAAAGAAATGGATCAAAAACGGCTGGAGAAACAATTTGATTTTATACGGGAGCTTGATAAGGAAAAAAAGATTGTTCGTCAGACCTATCTTTCCGATGCGTCGAGAAAAGAAAATGATGCGGAACATGCATGGCATGCGGCAGTGATGGCTGTTTTATTAAGTGAATATGCAAATGAAAACATCGATGTATTAAAAACGGTTACCATGATTTTGCTGCATGATGTCGTTGAAATCGATGCGGGAGATACGTATGCGTATGACGAGGATGGAAAGAAAACGCAGCGGTTGCGGGAGGAACGTGCTGCGCAACGCATATATGGTCTGCTGCCAGAGGATCAGAGACAAAAGTTTTCCCTTTTATGGGAGGAATTTGAAGAGGCAAAAACTGCAGAAGCAAAATTTGCCCGTGCAATGGATCATGTTCAGCCATTGATGCTTAACGATGCATCCGAAGGCAGATCATGGGTAGAACATGGTGTGGAACTTGCACAGATACTTGAAAGAAATGCGATTACAAAAGAAGGGTCTGCTGAATTGTGGAATTATGCCAGGGAAAAGTGGATAGATAAAAATGTGAAAAACGGCAAAATACGCAATGCAGGCAACGAAGAGCATAAGACAGACTAAAGATCTGTTTTTATAAGATTGTCCGTAATAATTCGAACAGGAGAACGTGATGTCGGAGAGAATGGTTGGCAGAGGTGGATTTTCTGGATCAGATAATAGCCTTGGAAAAGGATCTGGGAAAGGAATGGACCGGTTATCCGAAAATAATTCCGAGGCAAACGAGGAACAACTAATGGATATGGATAGAAAGAATGAGGATTCATATCAGCAGTTTATACGAGTAATACATTCTGTACAGGAATTTATAAAAACGTCTGATCGTATGCCAGACAGAGAAGAGATTGCCGGTTATTTTAAAGAGATGAAATTATCCCTGCAACAACAGGAAATGGTTTATCAATATTTCGAGCAGTTGCGGGAGGAAAATGGGAATCAATCCTTCGAGATGCCGATTTCTATTGAAAAAGAGGAGAATGTAAAGGATCAGAGGGAGAAAGTAAAATTACCAGAAACCGGTTTTTTTCGTTTCTATCTTGAAGATATAAAAAAACGAAAGAGGTATACAAAAGAAGAAGAAGAAACATTGTATCAACGCCTGGTTGCAGGAGATACAACAGTTATACAAGCACTTTCGGAGCAATGGATGCATAAAGTGTTACAAATTGCACAAAATCAGGTACGAATAGTAGAAACAAAAGACGTTGCAGATGTGATCCAGGAAGGGAATATGGCGGTATTTCTTTCTTTGCAACAACTCGTTGGTTCTGGAAAAATGACAGATTTTAATCAGGAATTAACAAGTGCAGCGAAATATGCTATGGAACAGTATTTGCGAAAAACAGCAGCTGAAGAAGAAATGGATCAGTCCATACTGGCAAAAGCAGCGTTAGTGTATGAAGCGCGTAAATTTATGACTGAAAAATTGCAGAGGATCCCGACTGTAGCAGAGTTGAGCCAGTATACAAAGATGTCTGAAACAGAACTGGAAGATATTCTTTGTATACTGGAAGAGAAAAAGTGAGCAGGGGAAATATGGCGAAAAACGAAACAGACCTACAAATAAAAGAATGCGGCAACATACGGCAGCTGATTCATCGGCTGCGCCAGAATCATACGTTATCAGATCAAGAACTAAAAGAATTGTTGGTCACAGAACATACAGAAGATCTGGAATATTTATATCAAAGTGCGAGACAGATATGTGATTCCTTTTATGGAAAAAAGATATACGCACGCGGATTAATTGAGTTTACAAATTATTGTCGAAATAATTGTTATTATTGTGGAATTCGTCGTGAAAATCATAAGATCGAACGTTACCGTCTGTCTATGGATGATATTCTTAAATGTGCGGACGAAGGGTATTTACTCGGATTTCGAACATTTGTATTGCAGGGTGGCGAAGACCCTTATTATACAAAAGAAAAACTGGGAGAAATAGTTTCTTGTCTAAAGAGGAAATATCCGAATTGTGCCGTTACGCTTTCTTTTGGAGAATGGGAGCCAGAAGTTTATCAATATTGGTATAATTGTGGAGCTGACCGTTATCTGTTAAGACACGAAACTGCGGATCCTTTGCATTATGGTTTATTGCATCCGAAGGAGATGACGTTAAAGAATCGAAAAGAATGTCTGGAGCAGTTAAAACAGACAGGATATCAGGTGGGAGCTGGTTTTATGGTCGGGTCGCCAGGACAAACCCTGGATACGCTGATTCAGGATCTGCGTTATCTGGAAAAACTGCAGCCGCATATGATTGGAATCGGACCTTTTATCCCGCAAAAAGATACGCCGTTTGCAGATCAGCCACAGGGTACGCTGACCCTGACGCTTCGACTGCTGGCGATTTTACGACTGATGTTACCAAAAGTACTGCTTCCTGCAACAACTGCTTTGGGTTCCATTCATCCAAATGGACGTGAGATGGGAATACTAGCTGGCGCCAATGTTGTGATGCCGAATTTATCTCCTGCACAGGCGCGCGAAAGATATGTTCTTTATGATCATAAAATCTATTCAGGAGCAGAATCGGCACAAAACAGGAAAGATCTGGAAAACCGTATGCGTACAATTGGATATGAGCTTTGTATGGAGCGCGGAGACAGTCTGATGTGATACTGTTACCGAAAGAAAGGATAAATACGTATGTTGGATGCAAATCAGGAAACCGGAAGCGCAGATCGCATTGAATTAAGTATTCGTAAAAAGTTTCATAAATCTATTTTCAGCCGTTTTGCCAGGGCGATCAATGAGTATCAGCTGTTAAAAGAAGGCGATAAAGTGGCGGTCTGTATTTCGGGCGGAAAAGATTCCATGCTGATGGCAAAGTGCTTTCAGGAATTACAGCGGCATAGAAAATTTTATTTTGAACTCGTGTTTTTAGTTATGGATCCTGGATATTGCAAGGCGAATCGGCGTCAGATCGAGCAAAATGCACAGATGATGAATCTTCCGATTACAATGTTTGAAACGCAGATTTTTGATTCTGTAGATCATATAGAAAAATCTCCCTGTTATTTATGTGCACGGATGCGACGTGGTTATTTATATAGTAAGGCAAAGGAGCTTGGCTGTAACAAAATTGCGCTGGGTCATCATTACGATGATGTCATAGAAACGATATTAATGAGCATGCTTTATAGCGGACAAATTCAGACAATGATGCCAAAACTACATAGTACGAATTTTGCGGGGATGGAACTGATACGTCCTTTATATCTTGTTCGGGAGGATGATATTAAACACTGGAGAGATTATCATGGGTTACATTTTTTGCAGTGCGCCTGTCATTTTACAGAACAATGTGAACATACAGATAATAAAGAAATGACGTCCAAACGTCAGGAGATCAAAGAGCTGATTCGTTCATTAAAAGTTATGAATCCGTATATCGAAGGAAATTTGTTTAAAAGCGTTGAAAATGTAAATCTGCATACAATTATTGCATATAAGCAGAATGGACAAAAACATCATTTTCTGGACACCTACGAGATACAGGAATCGTGAAATCCGTTTTGATACGGTAGTTCACGATTCCTGTGAAATGCTGCTTTATTTTGCGAGTTCTAAAATTGCATGTTTGGGAATCAGACCGACTGAAGTTTTATAGATATTTCCATTTTTAAAAGAAATCAGAGTCGGAATACTCATAATCTGAAACCGGGATGCAAGATCCGGCTGTTCGTCGACATTTACTTTACATAGTTTTATTTCAGAAGTTTCTTCTGAGAGTTCTTCTACGGCTGGAGAGAGACGTTTACATGGACCACACCAGTCAGCCCAGAAGTCGACAATTACAGGTTTGTCTGATTGTATAACTTCAGCCTCAAAATTTTCAGTAGTGACTGTAACAACTGCCATTTTAAATTCTCCTTTCAATGCTGTCATACGGATCATAACCGTATGTAAAAATAGTGATATTCAGAGTCCGATAAAAGAGCAAATTGAAATATGAAATGAACTGGCATAACTTTCACAAGCATCATTCATCGGAACTGTTATCAGATTATCATACGTTTGCATAGAAAGCAAGCAGTTTTGGTTGACAAAAAACAGATAACATGATATTTTGTGTAAAGATTATGATAATAATATCGTGTTATTTGTTTTTTTGTTATAAAAGAAAGGAATATGAGTATGGGAAAAGTACGAAAGCACATTCGTTTTACAGGAAGGGTTCAGGGAGTCGGATTTCGTTATCGGGCGGCGTATGCAGCACGCAGTCTGGGTGTAACAGGATGGGTGACGAATCTTGACGATGGATCGGTCGAGATGGAAGCACAAGGTACGGAGGAACAAATTCAGCGTATTCTTTCTATGTTGAATGGAGATTCTTATATTGTGATTGAAAAAATGGAGATAAATGAACTGCCAACGAAATTCATAGAAAAAGGGTTTCATGTGAAAGGATATTAATAAAATAGCTTCGAAAAGAGATCCTTGTGCGGAAATTGAGATGGATGTATCGTAAGAAACTGGATTTTCAATTTACAGAAGTGCTTCAAAACAAATATTTTAAAAGTGAATTATTTTGAAGATGTAGCAAAATATTATTGTACGATGAAACTGGAAAAGGCAGTGTTCATAGAATGCTGCTTTTTTAATATTGTACTTCATACAAAATATCTTAATTATAACAATCATGTAAATCATATGAAGTTTTATTATAAAATGGACTGACGTATTTAAAACAGATTATTCAAATTAAAAAGTACTTTGTGATGAAAACGGACTGTTATAATTAAAACAGACTATTGTTTAAAAAGAACTCTGTGATTAAAACAGGTTGTCATAATTAAAACAAATGGTTATAATAAATAACAGTTTACAACTTTTTCGATTGTGTACAATATATTGTCAAAATAGATTGAAAATTAACAATAAATAGTAAGGAACATCACAAAATTAGGAATAAAAAGAAAAGTTGTCAACTGTTGAAATAAAAAAGAACACTATAAATAAACACCAGTTTGTAACTTTTTCGATTAAGTACAATATATATGTCCAAATATATTACAAAACCATCAATAAATAGTATGGGATATTACCAAAATTAGGAATAAAAAGAAAAGTTGTTAACTGCTGAAATAAAAGAACACTAAAATAAACACCAGTATACAATTTTTTTCGATTAAGTATAATATATTGTCCAAATAGGATATAAAAATTAGAAATAAATGGTATGGGTTATTACGAAATTAGGAATAAAAAGAAACTTGTAAGTTGCTGTAAAGAAAGTGAACTATTGGAATTATAGCTGACTATTGTAAACAAAGTATGATAGTAATTAAAACGAATGACTGTATTAAAAACGAATAATTGTAATAAATGAAAGATTGTAATTAGCAAAAGACTGTAATTAAGCGAAAGACTGTAATTAAAATGAATAATCTTTGTTAATACAATCTATGGTAAAGTTAATACAAATGATTGTAATATAAATTATTGTAACTTATACAAATTGAATCAACATACGTAGTTAAAAATAATTATAGTAATTCTCTAAGTATTATTGGTAATTAAGTGAATTAGGAAAATAAGAAGTAGCTCTTAAATAAAGTGATAGTGATACAAGTGTACGTACACAGGGAATCAGACGGATATAGTAACCAAATATGCAATTGTATGTATACAATTCTTGAAATAAGAAATATGATCGTTAAAAAAATCTGTAATTCAAAAGTAAAATGGTATTGAACTAAAATGGTTATGATAGAATATGCTTCAAGTGAAATAATATAGAAATATTGATAAAATTGTAGGAAGTAAATAATTTTCTATACCCAATATTGTGCAATCCTATATGGTTTTCAGATATTGTACAATATATAAAAATACGTTAGTAATTTAAGAGTATATAGTTGTATCTGTAGTGTTATCTTCAATTATATATTTATATCATTCATATATATTATATCATTTATATATTTTTATATCATTTACAAATATTTATATATTTATATCGTTTATATATTTATATCATTTATATATATTTATATTATTTATATCACTTATATATATTAATATCATTCATATATATAATATTCATATGCATCGAAAAAGTTATATGGGACAGAATAGTAGAAAAATAGCGTAATATTTTATAAGTTTATTAAAATGGTATATTTTTATCATTTTTTATTCTAATTATTTATAAACTCAATATAGATTATAAATAAACAAATTTATAGTAAATTAAAAACATTTTTAATTAAATGTATAAATGATTTATAGCGCCTTTATGTTTATTTAAGTATTTTTAAGTTTAGTATTTATTAATTTGCAGTACTTCCGTCAACGAATTATGATTAAGCAAAATATTGTAATATTATTATAATACTTCTAAGGTGGTAATTCTTTAAAATAGATGAAGTATTCCATCGATATAATTATTCAAACTATTGCAATTCATTTCAACTATTGTAACTTATAATATTTAAAAGAATGAATGAAAGCGTATCTGGAAGTTAATTAGATCAAAAAAGTACATGTGCTGCCTAAGAAAGGAAACAAGATGGATAAACGGAAAAATAACTGGTCAATTCTTGGATTTGGCTGTATGCGACTCCCGATGAAAAATGGACATGTGGATATGAAAGAAACAGAACGGGAGCTGGCATATGCAATTCGTCATGGCGTAAATTATTTTGATACCGCTTATGTATATAGAGGAAGTGAGAAGGCGCTTGGCATACTGCTCAAAAAAAATCACTGGAGAAAAAAAGTAGAGATTGCGACAAAACTTCCTCATTATTTTATTCATACGCTGGATCATGCGAAAAAAATATTTGATGAACAACTTTTACGACTACATACGGATTACATAGATAATTATCTGATACACATGCTACCGGATATTCATGTCTGGGAAAAATTAGTGTGCATGGGTATTTTAGACTGGCTGCTGGAGAAAAAGGCTTCCGGACAGATTCGAAGGATTGGATTCTCTTATCATGGCAATACACAGCAGTTTATGGAACTTCTGGACGCTTTTGACTGGGATTTTTGTCAGGTGCAGTATAATTATATGGATGAGAACAGTCAGGCAGGGCGCACGGGTGTCGAATATGCAGCAAAAAAAGGAATTCCGGTAATTATTATGGAGCCATTAAGAGGCGGACGACTGGTAAATGATCTGCCGACGAAGGCCAGAGAAATGATACGAAAAACTTCTCCTCAACGAAGTCCTGCCGAGTGGGCATTTCGCTGGCTGTGGAATCAGTCTGCAGTATCTGTTGTATTGTCCGGTATGAATTCGATGGAAATGTTAAAAGAAAATATTCGGATTGCAGAGACAGTAAAGATCAAACAGCTTACAAAGAAAGATGAGATCTTTTATAAAAAAATACGCCGTACAATAAATGAAAAAGTGAAAGTACCATGTACCAGTTGCGGATATTGCCAGCCATGTCCTGCAGGCGTGGATATTCCTGGAATTTTCCGATGTTACAATGTTTGTTATACAGAGAACTATTTTACCGGGATGAGAGAATATTTGATGTGTACGACTATGCGGGCAAAACCTGCGAATGCTTCTTTATGTAGAAAGTGCAGTCAGTGTGAACAACATTGTCCGCAGGGCATTGAAATACGAAAAGAACTGGAACAGGTTGTAAAACATATGGAAAATCCGTTTTATAAAGCAGCCGCGTTTTTTATTCGCAGAATGTTTCGTTGATCACAGCATCGAATATCCTGTAATGACACTTATTGCACGATAAAGCAGATTCTGAAATGTACAGGCTTTTATATAGATACAAATAGAAAATAAAAGAAATCCTTCAGATTCCCTGCTTTTATCATATTAAAAATAATTGAAAAGCACTTCTTTATGAGAATTTGTACTTCACAATAAATTTCTTATGGTCTGTGCAGAAAAGGCACAGACCAGTCTGAACAAAAAAATATTTTTTGTGTATATACATATCCAGTGCTGCACATACTAGGAAAGAAAAAGCAATTTTATGTTAAAAAAATATTTAATTTTATATATTATCAGGTGGATTTATTTTAAATATATTAAATTCGATATGTATTCAAACCAATACATTTGATATATGTAATTTGATTCGTTTCGAAATAATTACCACTAAACTAATTTATGCAATATCTTTTGAAACCGATTTATGAAAATGTTTAAACTGATAGCATATGGAACAAATATAGTTCAAAGAATGAACCAGCATACTTTCAAACAGATATAATTAAAATATTAAATTCATTATATTTTGGAAGAAATATCTATAAAATAGTTAGTCGATCGCATGCGAAACAGATGCATTTAAAACATCCAGGCCAATCGCATGTGAAACAGATATCATTGAAACAATGAACCAGCGTACTTTCAAACAGATATAAATAAGATATTAAATTCATTGTATTTCGGAAGAGATATCTTTAAAATAGTTAGTCGATTGCATGCGAACAGATGCATTTAAACATCCAGGGTAATCGCATGTGAAACAGTTACCATTGAAACAATGAACAGGCATACTTTCAAATAGATATATTAAAGTATTAAATTCATTGTATTTGGAGCATATATCTTTAAAGTATTTAGTCAATCGCATGTAAAACAGATGCATTTTAAACATCTAAGTCAATAGAATGTGAATCAGATGCCATTTAAAAGAATAAACCAGCATATTTAGAAACAAATATCTTTAAAATATTAAACTCACTATATATTAAAATAAATATCTTTAAATATTAAATACACTATATATTAAAATAAATATCTTTAAATATTAATACACTATATATTAAAATAAATATCTTTAAATATTAGATACACTATATTAAGAAACAAGTATCTTTAAAATAGTTAGTCGATCACATGTAAAACAGATGTATTTAAAACATTTAAGCCATTTTTATATAAAGAAGATACATTTAAAGAACGAACTAACATTCATGAAACAGATATATTTTAAAATATTAAATTCCATACATTTCGAAACAAATACAGTTAAATAATACAATCAATATAAGTTCCATCAGCTTATTTTACTTCTAATGATTTGAAAGGAGATTCTGATTTATGGACACACAGGTATGGAAACAGTATTTACCTGCATTCATGGAAAAAACAAAACAATTTTATAATGGCAGTATCAGTCAGGGAGATTATAAAAGTTTCTCTGGTTTTTATGGAAGCTATGCGCAAAGAGGCGGACAGGCGAATATGTTAAGGCTGCGTATGCCGGCGGGAGAGGTAACAAAAGAAAAGATGATTTTTACCGCTGAGATGTTAAAAAAATATCAGGTTTCCCGCATGCACTTTACTACCTGTCAGACGATACAGCTGCATGATTTGCAGCCAGAAACTGTCTGCGCGATTATGGGCGAGGCGCTGGATGCAGGGATTATGATCATCGGTGGCGGCGGCGATTATCCGAGAAATGTAATGTGTCCGCCGCTCTCAGGCGTTCAAAAGGACGAGTATTTTGACGTTCTTCCCTGGGCGCAGGCGGCTGGTGATTATCTGCTGAATTTTATAACAGAGAAGAAAATGCCCAGAAAACTGAAAGTCGGATTTTCCAATTCACCAGAAAATATTACGCACGCAACCTATCGCGATTTGGGATTTGCAGCTACCAGACAGGGAACCTTTGATGTTTACAGTGCCGGCGGTCTTGGTCCAAATCCATGTTTTGGCGTAAAAGTTGCAGACGGGGTTGAACCGGAAATGATTTTATATTATATCCGGGCAATGTGGCTGACATTTTTGACTTATGGAAATTATGAAAGTCGGTTAAAGTCGCGTACGCGTTATATGCAGGAAACGCTGGGTGGTCCGGATGCGTATTCCGAAGCATATAATGAAAAATTAAAAGAAGTTTTTAATTCTGGAGAAGATTTGCGTATTCGTCATACAGATGGAAAGGAAGTACTGAAAAAGGGAGCCGGAGCGAATCTTACGCATGCGCGTGTTTTGGAACAAAAACAGAATGGCCTGTATGCCGTATCCTGGCATCCGATTGGCGGTATGCCTGCTCCAGATACGTTTTGTGCGTTAAGTACTGCGGTTGAAAAGATGAATGATGTCGAACTGCGGCTGTCTCCGGATGAGACGGCATATATAATTAATCTGACTGCGAAGGAAGCGGAACAGGTGATGCATATTACAAAGGACAGTGCACAGACGGTCTTTGAGACATCTGTAAGCTGTATTGGGGCTTCTATCTGTCAGGCGGGCGCCAGAGATTCACAGGCGCTGCTTACAGCATGTGTCAAAGCGGTACGGGACGCTGCGATTCCGGATAAGGCTCTTCCGCAGATTCACATTTCCGGATGTCCTTCTTCCTGCGGCACGCATCAGACAGGCGTCATTGGTTTTCGGGGCGGTATGAAGAGAGTCGACGGGAAACCACAGTCAGGGTTTGTATTGTATGTAAACGGCTGTGCACAACAGGGAAGTGAAACAATGGGACGGGAAGCCGGAACCATTCTGACGGAGAAGATCCCGGAATTTCTTGTAAAACTTGGAAAAACCGTTGCAGAAAGCGGACTTACATTTTCAGAATGGAACAAAGAAAATAAATCAGCATTAGATAAAATTGCAGCTGAGTATACAGCCTGAGAAAAAAGACAGCGAAAAGAAACAGGATCATTCTTTCAGATGATCCTGTTTTTGCATTAAGAAATCGCAAAAAAATCCGATAAAATATTTAACAGATGTAAACAAATACACAAAGCTAAGGAAAGCGCTTGCAGCCAACGGAATGGCACAATAGGAACAGGCGCTTTTTTGTATGGAAAAACTTATCTCCATCTTTTTAGAATATGGATGGAAACAGAATCTGCATCGGATTTGGAGGATAAAAGACATTGAATCAGAAACAGGACCGTACGAAAATCATTGTAAAACAGGGCGGCAGAATCCGTTTTGTAAATATGCAGGAAGTTCTATATATTGAAAGCCTGGGTCGTAAAGCAGTATTACATTTATCAGACGAAACAATTGAATATTATGCCAAAATCAGTCAGCTGGAAAGTCAGCTTCATCCGTATTTTTTTCGTACACACAGGGCATATCTGATTAATTTGCAGTATGTGCAAAGCTACACCAGACGTGAAGTCGTTTTAAAAAATGCAGATTCTGTACTGATCTCCAAATATCGTCTGCATGATTTCCAAAAAGCAATTGAAAAATCTCATAAAATACTTGCAAATTCACTCTAAAAGGGCTAAAATGTAGCAAATGTAAGGAGTTATATACCGCATATTACGGAGAAGGAGAAAGGCGCATGCAGCACAATGAGAGAAATTTGTCGATGGTCATGGATTTTTACGAAATGACTATGAGTAACGGTTATTTTACAAACCAGGATCAGAATGCAAAAGTAGCTTTCGATGTATTTTACCGCAAAAATCCGGATCAGGCAGGTTTTTCTATTTTTGCCGGACTGGAGCAAATTATTGAATATATTACAAATCTTCATTTTACAGAAGACGATATTGCTTATCTTCGTGAACAGAAGCTGTTTTCAGAAGAATTTTTAAACTATTTAAAGGATTTTTCTTTTCAGGGAGACGTTTATGCTTTTCCGGAAGGAACGGTAATGTATCCGAACGAACCGATTTTAACGATCATTGCGCCTTTGATCGATGCTCAGTTAATAGAAACAGCCGTACTATTGGAAATCAATCATCAGTCTCTGATTGCCACCAAAGCAAGAAGAATTGTAAAAGCTGCCAAAGGACGCAGTGTCTCTGATTTTGGCGCAAGACGCGCACATAATATGGATGCTGCCGTATATGGCGCAAGAGCCGCTTATATTGGCGGAGCTTCTGGTACGGCAACCGTACTGGCTGGAAAGATGTTTCATATTCCGGTCAGCGGTACAATGGCCCATAGCTGGGTCATGTATTTCAAAGATGAATATACGGCATTTGAAAAATATGCACAGACTTATCCGGACGCCACCGTCCTTTTGGTTGACACTTATGATGTCCTTGAAAGCGGAGTGCCAAATGCGATCCGTACAGCAAAAGAGGTTTTGGAACCTATGGGCAAACGTTTAAAAGGCATTCGCCTGGATAGCGGAGATCTCGCTTATTTATCCAAACGGGCAAGAAAGATGCTGGATCAGGCGGGGTTAAACGATTGTAAAATTATCGTTTCCAACAGCCTTGATGAATATACGATTACTTCGATTTTGGATCAGGGGGGCTGTATCGATAGTTTTGGGGTTGGCGAACGTCTGATCACGTCCAAATCAGAACCAGTGTTTGGCGCGGTCTATAAGATTGTGGCTGTGGAAGAAAACGGTATTTTTCAACCACGAATTAAGATTTCTGAAAACACCGAAAAAATTACCAATCCTGGTTTGAAAAAAGTGTATCGTATATATGATAAGGAAGGTAATGCGATCGCAGATCTTTTGGCCAAGTCAGAACAGATACTGGATTTTTCAAAACCGCTTCGTTATGTGGATCCGGTTAAACCGTGGAAAAATCGTTATTTTGAGAACTGCAGCGCAAAAGAACTTCAGGTGCCGGTTTTTCAAAATGGCAGGCTTGTGTATCAGCAGCCATCCATGGATGAAATCGCCGATTATGTTCGTAAGCAGCTTGAAAATGAAATCTGGGAAGAAGAACAGCGTTTTGAAAATCCGCACAATCACTATATGGATATGACGCCGGAATTATATGAAGAAAAAATGAATCTTCTTTTTGAGGCAAGAATCGAATAAACTGATGAAAAGATCATACCGCAACGATGGAGGAAAGAAAGAGTGAAAGTAATCAAACGGGATGGAAGAGTCGTAGACTACGATGGCACCAAAATCATTATGGCGATGAAAAAAGCAAATGATGAAGTTCATTTGCATGATCAGATCACGGATCAGAAAATGAAAGACATCGAACGCCTGATTTCGGAAATGGCCCGCAGCCAGATTCAGGTAGAAGAAATCCAGGATTTGATTGAACATAGTCTTGTGCAGGAACAAAAGTACGAGCTCGCTAAAAAATATATTATTTATCGATATAAACATGCCCTGATGCGTAAGGCAAATACAACGGACGAATCTATTTTGTCTCTGATTCGTAATGACAATAAAGAGCTTGCAGAAGAAAATTCCAATAAAAATACATTGTTAGCGTCTACACAAAGAGATTATATTGCCGGAGAAGTATCCAGAGATCTGACCAAACGGGTATTGCTCCCGGATAAGATTGTCAAAGCGCATGAAAGCGGGGCCATTCATTTTCATGACGCAGATTATTTTTTACAGCCTATTTTTAACTGTTGTCTGATAAATATCGGGGATATGCTCGATCACGGGACGGTAATCAATGGCAAGTTAATTGAAACGCCGAAAAGCTTTCGGGTTGCCTGCACGGTTACCACGCAGATCATTGCATCGGTTGCTTCGAATCAGTACGGAGGACAGTCCGTAGACCTGATTCATCTTGGAAAGTATCTGCGCTATAGCCGGGAGAAGTTTCGTCAAAAAGCAGAAAAAGAACTGGACGAAAGTTTTAGTGAAGAACAGATCGAACAAATCGTTTCTGTCTGGACGAAAGAGGAACTTCAGGCTGGCGTACAGACGATGCAGTATCAGATTAATACGCTGATGACAACGAACGGACAGTCTCCATTTGTGACCTTGTTTTTGCATATCGATGAACAGGATCCTTACATCGAAGAAAACGCGTTAATTATAGAAGAAGTATTTCGGCAGCGTTATCAGGGAATTAAAAACGAAAAGGGCGTTTATGTAACGCCGGCGTTTCCAAAGCTGGTTTATGTTTTGGATGAGCACAATTGTCTGAAAGGCGGAGCATACGATTATCTGACCAGACTCGCGGCGAAATGTTCTGCGAAGCGCATGTATCCGGATTATATTTCAGCTAAAAAGATGCGGGAAAATTATGAAGGAAATGTTTTCAGCTGCATGGGATGCCGTAGTTTTCTTTCTCCATGGAAGGATGAAAATGGAAACTATAAGTTTGAAGGCAGATTTAACCAGGGTGTTGTCAGTCTGAACCTGCCGCAAATTGCACTAATTGCAAAAGGAGACGAACAAACATTTTGGAAACTATTGGATGAACGTCTGCAGCTTTGTTTTGAGGCGCTGATGTGCCGTCACCATGCGCTTTTGGGAGTAAAATCAGATACCAGTCCGATTCACTGGCAGTATGGCGCAATCGCACGACTTCAAAAAGGAGAAACGATTGACAAATTGCTTCAGAATGGATATTCGACCTTGTCCCTTGGCTATATAGGCGTGTATGAAACAACCATACTAATGCGTCAATGCAGCCACACGACTCCAAAAGGCAGAGAATTTGCCTGCCAGATGATGCATCGGCTGCGGGATGCCGCGGATCAGTGGAAACAGGAAACAAAACTTGGCTTCGCATTGTATGGAACTCCTGCGGAGAGTCTTTGTTACCGCTTTGCAAGAATTGACCGGAAACGTTTCGGCGATATCAAAGATGTGACGGATAAAGGATATTATACAAATTCGTATCATGTGGATGTCCGTGAGAAAATCGATGCGTTTGCAAAGCTGACGTTTGAAAGCGCTTTTCAGAATCTTTCGTCCGGGGGTGCAATTTCTCTTGTAGAAATTCCAAATATGCGGCAAAATATCGAAGCGCTGGAAGATGCTATTCGATATATTTACGATAATATCCAGTATGCAGAATTTAACACAAAATCAGATTATTGCCAGTGCTGCGGATTTGATGGTGAAATTATAATTAACGATTCTTTCGAGTGGGAGTGTCCGCAATGCGGCAACAAAGATCATGCAAAAATGAACGTTGTACGCAGAACCTGCGGATATCTTGGAGAAAATTTCTGGAATGTTGGAAAAACAAAAGAAATTCGATCCAGAGTCGTACATTTATAACTGGTGAAAACAGCGCGGGAAAGGATGACATAACGCAAAAGATAGCAGAACCAGTCGCGATCACAGATATTGTAAACATACAATATTTTGCAAAAATATATCGTAAAATCGGGATGTTTCTGATATAGAAAGCATTACAAAGCAAAAAGCGCTGCAAAACCAGAGACATTACAGAGCGAAAGCGTTACAAAACCAGAGACATTCAAAGTAAAAATATTACAGAACCAGAGACACTACAGAAAGAGGAAAAAGAAACCATGATAATTAATAAAATCAGAAAAGAAATCTGCCTGCTGATTGTATTTGCGATAATTGTCAGTCTGACACCAGGGCAGACAATTATTGCTGCAGAAATCCAATCTGACACAGATATGGCAGATACATCTTCTGAGAATACCGAACAGCCAGTTTTTGATACTTCGATTCCTGGCATTCCGGATACGAATCAGACAGATGTTCCAGCGGCTGTGAACGAAATTCCAATATTAAATACAGATCAGATTCGTCTGATCGCTGGGGGAGATTCATATGAACTGCATGTTTTTCATGCGGTCAGCGCTGCGTATGAACTATCTGCAGACGGACCATCCATCGCTACGTTATCAAATGAAACTGCACAATCTGTTTTGATTACGCCAGTTGCGTCTGGAACAACTGTTTTAACAGTTACGGCAGTCGGAACGGATGGAATGCAGACGCTGTTATCCTGCCAGATCACAATTTCTGAATTGTCTCTATCGAAAGAATCTGTTGATATTTATCTGAATGACGAGGAACCTGCGCTTGATATTTCTTTGCGTGGGATCGAACTGGATGAAATTTATTATGCTACCGGAAACGACTGGGAAGACGGGGAGATTCGTGACGCACTGATTTCGGATGCCAGATGTACCATTCGCACTGGTAATTCCAAAATTGCAGACGCATGGTTTGATGATGGAATGATAACTGTAAAAGGAAAATCCAAAGGAGTTACAAATGCCAGGATTAATATTTATGGTGTCTCATTATCGATTAAAATCAATGTACATCATTACACTTTGAATAAGTATGCCATCAATACATATACGGGAAGCCCCATAAAAAGCCTGAAATTAAATGGCGCCGGAGGGCATAAGGTCACCTGGGTATCCGGCAATAAAAATGTAGCTTCCGTTTCCAATACGGGAATTGTTACGATTCGTGGGATTGGTACAACGAAAATTACCGCAAAAGTAAATAAACGTAAAGTTTTTTGCATTGTTTCCGTAAGCAGTAAAACGGCTTATCGTGTCGTCCGGGATGCACGCGCGATTTCCAAAAAGAAAAATATACAATACAGTCAGACCGCACGAATGTCTCCCAAATACTACGACTGCAGTTCTCTTGTGTATCGATGTTATCGGCCTTACGGAATTCGGTTTGGCTATACGAATCCTTCCTGGGCGCCAACTGCAGCAGATGAAGCATACTGGTGTGCCGTCACTGGACGTAAAATATCTTCAGAAGCAATAGAAATTTTAAATTGTAAACTAATACCGGGCGATACCATTTATTATTCTTTCGAAGGGGATAACGGTCGATATCTGGATATCGATCATACCGCTATTTTTTCCGGATATGCCTATGATGCGGATTTTGGTTATTATGGAACGGTCATTGAAGCAAGCAGCACAAGTAATACCGTTGCAGAACGTATGTATTATGCTTCAGACAGCATCCGACTAATCGGACGTCCGGCAAAAATATAAGTTTTTTATATATCAGATCCCGCTACGACAGGATTTATTTGTCATACATAAAAACAAATAATCTACAAATACTGACATTGGAACAACGAAAGATGTTGAAAAGGAGTGTCAGTATTATGGATATTAACAACAATCTGCCAATTGGTTTTGCCATGGGAATGGCAATGCGTGGAGACGCGCTGGAAGCGTACAGCCGCCTGACAGAAGCAGAAAAAGAAGAAATCATAAATCAGTGCCGCGATGCCAAAAGCAAAGCAGAAATGGACAGAATTATTTCACGCCTAAGCGGAAACTGGTTTTAATTACAAAAGACAGCTCATTTGTATACTTACAGATGGCTGTCTTTTTGTCTTTTCTGACTAAAAATAATTTTTATGAAACAGATGAATTGTCAGCATTGACGTTAAGTAATTTTTTTGATACATTTATATTATATAATTTATACAAAATAAACACATCAAGAAAGAGAGGGCAGCGCCTATGTTAAAGCAATGGAACGGTGCAGAAAAACCATCAGAAGAAGTATTAACAGCAAGGCTCCAGGCAGCCAGAGAAAAACTGGGAAGACAGCAGATGCAGTTAAAGGAAATGAAACTGCCAGTACTTGTTTTAGTGGAAGGCTGGGGCACATCCGGAAAAGGTTCTACTATCGGAAAAATTATCAAAGGTATCGATCCAAGATTTTTTAAAGTCGCTTCTATGGAAGAACCAACTGTGGAAGAATCCAGAAAACCTTTTTTGTATCGTCATTTTGTAAAAATACCAGAAGCAGGTAAATTCCAATTTCTGGATTCCGGATGGATGGACGAACTTGTTGAAGCAAAAGTACATCAGAATCTGGAAGCAGAAGATTATAAAAATCGAATTGACAGTATCAAAAGATTCGAACGGCAGCTTACAGATAACGGTTATCTGGTCATGAAATTTTTCCTTCATATCTCCAGAAAAGAGCAGAAAAAACGAATTGATAATCTGCAAAAAAACAAAGATGCCAAATGGCGGGTCAGCAAAAAAGATCTATGGCAAAATGCTCATTACGATAAATGTCTGGATGTTTATGACAGCTATCTGGAAGATACCAATATGCCGTCGGCACCATGGTATATTATTGACGCCAAATCTAGAAAATGGACAGAACTGCAAATTTTAGAAACATTAACCCAGGGCATCGAAATTGCGTTAAATAATCATGCGCTGTCTGTTCCGTTGCTGCAAAACGTTTTTCCGCTTGTGCCAATGCCGAAATTATCTGACATTCCGCTGGATACGGCAACCATTGATGATGAAACGTATAAAATACAGTTAAAACAGCTGCAGCATCGTCTCGGCGAATTACATAATCGATTGTACCGTAAAAAAGTTCCGGTAATCATTGCTTATGAAGGATGGGACGCTGCCGGAAAAGGAGGAAACATTAAACGACTCACAGAAGCTCTGGATCCAAGAGGGTATGAGGTACATCCGATTGCAAGTCCGGAACCACATGAAAAAGCAAGACATTATTTATGGCGCTTTTGGAATCGGATGCCGAAAGACGGACACATTGCGATCTTCGATCGCACCTGGTACGGACGCGTTATGGTAGAACGTCTCGAGGGCTTTTGTAGTGAAAACGACTGGATGCGCGCATACAATGAAATGAACGAATTCGAAAAAGAACTTTCGGACTGGGGCGCAGTAATTATCAAATTCTGGGTACAAATAGATAAAGATACGCAGCTGCAACGATTTACTGATCGACAAAATACACCAGAAAAGCAGTGGAAGATTACAGATGAAGACTGGCGCAACCGGGAAAAATGGGATCAATATGAAGAAGCAGTTAACGAAATGATTCAAAAAACAAGCACTACCTATGCGCCGTGGTATATTTTGGAGTCTGTAAATAAGAAATATGCCAGAATCAAGGCTCTTCAGATCGTAGTAAATGCATTAGAAAAATCATTAAAATAAATTAATGAAAGAAATCATGCAAAATTTGCCAACAAAAAGGACAAAAAACTGATTTTCCAGGATATTTGATACACATTCGATACTAAAAAAATAAATTCAACGAAAATGCAGGAGCTGTTATAGTTATAGCAGCTCCTGCATTTTCAATAAAATACGTATCGAAATTCTTTGCATTCATTGAATCTTTTCTGCTTAATTTAATCAATTTTCTGCTTAATTATTTAACTTCTTCTCATTTTGTTGCGCAATTAAACATATCGGCAAAATCAAAATACGTATTTACGAATTTTAAGAATATTGATATACGACCAGGTTTCTTTCTAAATATTATAGCGCAACAAATGCAAAGTGTAGAAAAGGGGTTTTGCGCAAAACCCCAGGCTATTTGTTCCTGCAGTCACTGCTGACACAGCTATATTCATTAACAGAAACGTATATATTCAAAACAATGATGAAATTCTATCTGACAATACCTTCCTTTTGCTAATACTTTCATTGTCGGACGATTCGTTCGAATGTTTTAACCGGCCTGATAAACTATCGTTTTTTATAGAATCCTGTCAGCTGATTCTTTAAATTTTTTATTGCGCAACAGTTTTTCCTGTTCAACCACCTATTCTTTGCAGCTAAGAAATATTTTCAGGGTTCGCTTTCTATCTTACTTATGAACCGTACAGAAACAAATATCATGAAAGAAAACCTGCAGAAAAACCTTATTTACATCGAAAATCTGTCTAAAACATCTCTCTGGAAAACACGAATCAAACAACGTCTGTTGTAGTATTGGCACTATCCGAAAAAATATTATATCAACGGCTGTGATTATCCCTCTTTCTGAATAACATGAACCCTCCGGCAGGAAGCTGCGAAGCGTCCCGTCATATGCACAGATTTAGCTGAAATCGCTTATAAAGCGGTCTTCGCAGAAATTTACATTTATGTTTTTGAAATTTATTTGTCAATCTTTATTGGTACGACAATCCTCCAAACCGTTTTCAATCCTGGCCAATCGGGAACGGGAACCTGGCGGATACCTGTTCTCAGTCGGATATCCCAGAAAACACGGAAGACCACACTGCGACATCTGTGCCATACCGGGAATGAAATTTCTGGTATACAACATGCGATATACCATAACGGAATTTTTCTGATCATCCGGATCAGTGAAAGAGTATATGTAGCAATTTGGACAAAAGGATAACAGTTACCAAAAATCATATCCTGAGTATTAGAATACAACATCAGAATCCGCGTGGATGCCTGACTGCCCAAAATATGACCAGACGCTTCATGCTCCGGAAATACCGGCAGCGTACATACGCCCGAAAATGACTTTTCCGAACCTGAGCAGGCGCAGACATGGCGATCTGACAAAAAAATTCCTGCTGCAGATACATACAGAAGTCTGGTTTACATAACAATAAGTGAACGGTCTTACAACTCTGTCAGTCAGGTAAGCCATGAACCAGAACACATGAACACTAAAAACATGAACGTACACGCTGAATATTTTCACGATATTAGTACTATATTTGTAAACGCGCGAACAACTGGTATGATCATGGCCGCAGGATGACATTTCTTCCAGAAAAAAGCACAAAAATCAGCTCCAGTGTGGCTGAGGTCCTAAAAAGTGCGCCGTCTGATGGAGCAATTCTTTCTAACGTTCTGTTTCTGATCTTTTCGAAAAATATCTGTCAGATATGCCAAACTGTCATATATATCCCGCTATCTCCTGTTTCGCAGACATTGTATTCATGCTGATCTGTCTCTGAAAACAGCCGTCCTGATTGTTCAGACACATCCTGCCATCGTCTGCGCCAAATACTTTCTGTTTTACGAACAGCTTTACGAGAATAAATAGCAAACATCCTCTATGAAGGACACACCGTATCTTCTGTATTTATCACCAATCTCAAAAAATCATTCTCAATGAAGCAGATCGAGATCCAGAGCGGCTTATACCAGTGAACCGTTTCCGTAAGATCCGGTTCTGCTGTCTTCGCATGAAAATCATAGATTTCAGCATGTCCCGCAAGGCATCCATCGTCTGCTTCTGCAATTATCCCTGACAAAAACATTGGAATATATGCAGAAAGCGCAACAAAAATAAATAGTCTTATATATTTTGAACAACAATTATCCTTCGTTCCTTTTGTGATTATATCCGTTGCTCAACGCGCAAAACAACTTTTCTTTTGCGATTGTGCAAGCAAATAATTTGCGCAATTATTTTTTCCGAATGTTTACCTTTCTAATATTTTAAACAACGAAATAATCCAAAAATGCGCAACTTGCATTTTACCATTGCCCGGCAAATACATTTGATCACGGGACACCTGAAACTTCTAACTATTCCGTCCAAATACAAACTATTTACCACATATTCAAACAATACCTTTCTTCACTATTCTTTACAGGAAACTTATGTTATACTAAATCGTGTCTGAAAATGCTTTTCGTGAAACGCATTTCCAAATTTGCGGAGCATTTTCCCCATTTGGTCACTATCATCCTGCATGACTCCCAGACGGGAGAGCAATCCTTTTCAAAGCAGGGCATACAGACAGCGAAAACGATGATTCAGACACGCTCTGGGCTTATGATCTGTCTGATTTGCAAAAAAATCAGGCAAATCCAATAAAGAAAACGGGAGGTATCTATGCATACATTTCATGTATCATTAAAAAAAGTCGTAGATGACAGTTACGACATCGAAACCGGCTATGAACTGGAACAAAAACTGGTCGAAGATATGAAAAACGGACTGATTGGAACTATTTCAAATGTCGCCATTATTACGGATCACAACGTAAAAACCCTGCATGCAGAAAAAATTTTGACACTGTTAAAACAGGCCGGATTTCATGCAGATCTGTTTGTGTTTGAAGCTGGAGAAAAAAGCAAAACACGCCAGACAAAAGAAATCCTGGAAGATGCGATGCTTGCAAAAGGGTTCCGCAGAGATTGCTGCATCCTTGCCGTCGGCGGCGGTGTCGTGACAGATCTGGCAGGATTTATTGCCGGAACTTATGCAAGAGGGGTTCCATTTATCAATTATGCAACCACACTTCTTGCTGCCGCAGACGCTTCTGTCGGCGGCAAAACCGCAGTGGATACGCCGCTTGCGACAAATCTGATCGGTTTGTTTTATCAGCCGAAAAAAGTATATCTTGACATTGCAGCCTGGAAAACGCTTCCGAAACGGCAGATTGCAAGCGGCCTTGCAGAAACGGTAAAGCATGCATGTCTTGCAGACCACGATTTTTTTGAATATCTGAAACAGCATGTGGATGATATCTGGTCCTTTCATCCGGATGTATGCGAACATGTTGCGCAGGAAAACTGCCGTATCAAATACACGGTTGTAATGAAAGATGAGCGTGAAGCAGGACTGCGCGAAGTGCTAAATCTGGGACATACGGTGGGACGTGCAATTGAAACGGTCAGCGATTACCGGCTGCTTCATGGGGAAGCCGTATCCGTCGGACTGGCGGCAGAAGTAAATCTTTCTTATCAGTTGGGACATATGTCTCAGACAGAACGCGACGACGTGCTCTCGCTATTGGAAAGGTGCCAGCTTCCGGTTGCCATTCCTTCTTACATCGACAGAGAGGCGCTTGTCCAAAAATTATATACCGATAAAAAAGTAAAAAACGCAACGCTGCGCTTTGTTATTCAGCAGGGAATCGGCGGCATTGTAGAATTTTCAGACGGTGACTTTGCCGTACCGATAAAAGAAGAAACGATTCGTAAAATTATTATGGATATGCCAAAGGCGCCCTGAACGCATCCAAAGCAATAGAATATCCCTGACCAATGCATCCTTGTCAGGGATATTTTCGCTGTTTCGGGATAGCTGAACGAAAACCAGACGTCTCCTATGAACGTTACAATATGTATGTTAATTCGTATGATATTTCTCTTCCATCATCCGGCTACAGATTCATGGAATTATACAGGGCGTCTTTGTCATCCTGACATATGGATAAATATCGCTTTGTAATTTCTATGCTTGAATGATTATAAATGTTCATAATCAGCGCTGTCGGCGTTCCCTTTTTCCATGCATGATAACCAAACGTTTTTCGCAATGAGTGACAACTGATATTTCCTTCCACATGACTGGCCTGCGCTGCTTCCTTAATGACATGATAGGCACGATTTCTGGATAGACACTGGTATCCGCTCTTCCCGCTGCTAAATATATATTCGTCGCTTCGTTTAAATGGCTTATTCCGTTTTAGCAGCTTAAAAGCCGTAATACAGCTGGAATTTAGCGCGATAACCGCATGTTTTTTTGTCTTTTGCTCATAAATATCAATATGGTTTTTATATCTGCGTGTCTGCGTATCATATACATCCTGCCATTTCAGACTCAAAAGATCGCTGATTCGAAGCGCGGTATTGATTCCAATCACAAATAATGTATAATCGCGGTAATCCTTTTTCGTTAAATAGTACTCTTTCATTTTTTCTATTTCCTCTTTTGTGCGAATTGGTGATGTTACCATCTGATAGTTCCTCCTTTGTATTCATACATATTTCATAGATTCATACCCGAATTTCCCAAAACAGTCCGTGCGGATCACACGGAAAGAAAAACAACATTCGTCAAATGCGACATAAAAAGTAATTCTTATGTAACTGTATAGTAACTTCGATTTTCAATTTATTCAATAGATCGAATCTGTTATTATTTATTCTGCCGTTCCTTATGGGATTCTAAAATAAGTATGAAGATTTACTTAAACATGCAAAATCGACGGCAGAAACGTTGGCAGTCTGATGATTTTATGTTATACTTCTCATGAACGAAAAATAAAACGGCCTGTACCTGTTTATATTTCTTAAGAAAGAGAGGCTTATCGATACTTTATGAAGCAATCCGTAAAATATTTAAAAATTTTATGTAATCTGGCAGCATTTATTCTGATTTTATTCTGTCTGATCTTTATCTTACCTAAAATTATTGTATTTTTTATGCCTTTTGTAATTGGATTTTTATTGTCTCTAATTGCGAATCCGTTGGTGCGATTTTTAGAAAAAAAACTGAAAATCAAACGAAAATACGGAACATTTTTAACGATCGTACTGGTCATCGCCCTGATCGTCTTTGCATGTTATGGCACAGGCGTACTACTGGCGGTGGGCATACGCGGATTTATGGAATATCTTCCGACCATGTCCGAAAATGCCGGTATAGAACTGGCCGCCGCTTTTGAAAAATTACAGTCTCTGCTGCACAAAATACCGGCGTTTGCAAATCTGAATGTCAAAGAGCTCAGTATTGTTTTGCAGGATACGCTTGGAAGTCTGGTCAGCGATTACAAGGAACCGACATTTTCGGCTATCAGCGGATTTGCCACCAGTATTCCGGATATTTTAGTCAGTGTCATTATGGGACTGTTGGCAACTTATTTTTTTATCGCAGACAGAGATCGCGTCATTGCCGCATGCAGGCGTCATATTCCTGCCTCCGTTCATGAAAAAAGCCGGCTGATCTATGATCATATGCTGCGCGCGGTGGGCGGATATTTCAAAGCGCAGTTTAAAATCATGATTGTCATTTACATTGTAATTATGATCGGGCTTATGATTCTCGGCGTCAATTACGCATGGCTGATCGGCTTTGGCATCGCCTTTTTGGATATGCTGCCTGTGTTTGGAACCGGCACGGTTTTAATTCCATGGGCTGTTGTAAAAATATTCTCAGGAAATATCGCGACTGCTGTCGGAATGATGATTTTATATGCGGTATCTCTGGTCGTACACCAGCTGATTCAGCCAAAATTAGTCGGTGAATCGGTAGGACTGGATCCTTTTACCACACTATTTTTTATGTTTATCGGATATAAAATCAAAGGTGTCATCGGTATGATACTTGCCATACCAATCGGAATGATTGTAACTACCTTCTATCATGGCGGCGCTTTTGATCATCTGATCTGGTGTATAACAGAAATCGTGAACGATATTCGGGAATTTTGTAAAATTGACCATCAAAAAAAGGAGAAGTTATGAAAAAATACGCAGTTATTACCGGAGCAAGTTCCGGTATCGGAGCAGCATTTGCAAAAAAACTGGCCGGTCAGGGATATTCTTTGATTCTGATCGCACGCAGAAAGCCCTGTCTGGAAAAACTGGCCAGACAGCTTTCTGCGGAATGCGAAATACTTCCCGCTGATCTGACCAAACCAGAAGATTGCAGGCGTGTATATCAATCGATCGCAGACAAGCCGATTGAAATCTTCATTAATAATGCCGGAATGGGGGACTGCGGTCCGTTTCTTGTCGGCGATCTGGATAAAGAATTACAGATGATCAGCCTGAACATACGCGCCCTGCATTATTTTACGAAAAAAATACTTCGGAACATGCAAAAAGCGGATCATGGATACCTTTTAAACGTTGCCTCGAGTGCCGGACTGATTCCGGCGGGACCATACATGGCGGCTTATTACGCTACCAAGTCATATGTAACGAGTCTGACAAGAGCAATCGCAGAAGAGCTGTCCGAATGTCACAGCCATGTTTACGTCGGGTGCCTTTGCCCCGGTCCGGTAGATACAGAATTTAACCGTATTGCCAATGTAGAATTTCGTCTAAAAGGCATCAGCGCAAGCTCCTGCGTTTCCTATGCCCTGAAACAAATGCAAAAGCGTCAGATCGTTATTGTACCTACATTTTATATGAAAAGCGCTGTTTTCTTTGGCCGGTTTCTCCCACAGTCGTTTTATATCCGGCTGGTATCCCGCCAGCAAAAGAAAAAAATTTATTTATAATCTCTGTGGAATTCGCATATATATGAACTAAAACATGATTGCGACACATCCATGAAACAGAAATTATTCAAAACATTCCTGGCAGTTTGTATACTTACAACCGCATTTTTCTCCGGACGTACGGCTGCGTCCGGAATCAGCCAGTGGAAGAGCACTTATGCAATTCTCCCTCAGGCAGATAACTGGGGACTTGGTTTTTCAAAAAGCGGTTCCCAACAGCAGCCTACAGGCAATGTTACAGCAGAAGAACTCCAAAAACATAACGCCTATTACCTTGGAAATAAGAACGAAAAAGTCATTTATCTGACCTTTGACTGCGGGTACGAAAACGGCAATACACAGCCGATTTTAAAAGCCTTGAAAAAACACCAGGCAAAAGGAACCTTTTTTGTCGTCGGCCATTTTCTCGAATCCAGTCCCGATCTGGTAAAACAAATGATTGCAGAAGGCCATGCGGTCGGCAACCATACCTATCATCATCCGGATATGTCATCCATCTCAACCAAAGAATCCTTTCAAAAAGAACTGGATGACACTGCCGCTTTATTTCAGCAGATTACAGGCCAGGAAATGACAAAATATTACCGTCCTCCGCAGGGGAAATACAGTGCCGTAAATCTGAAAATGGCAAAAGAGCTTGGATATCATACGTTTTTCTGGTCTCTTGCTTATGTCGACTGGTATGAAGACCGGCAGCCTTCTCATGAAGAAGCGTTTGAAAAACTAACCGGCCGCATACACCCAGGCGCCATTGTCCTTTTACACAGTACCTCCAAAACCAACGGAGAAATTTTAGACGAACTGCTGACAAAATGGGAAGGAATGGGATATTCGTTCCAGCCATTATCCTATTTAATACAAAATAGCGAACATGATCAGTAGAATTTGCAGGAAATTCGTCATAATTTTATTATAATGAATAATTTTATGCATTATTTTCCATTTGATCGGTCGCTGGTTCTTACATAAAACAAAATCGTTTCATCCTGAAAATATATGGGTTCGGAAAGCTCCATACAGACTGCCCATTGTTTTCAGGATCTTTTTTTGAAAAAATTTGAAAAAATATGTAACGAAACGGTGTCAAATCGAATTTATATATCAAAGAGTGTTATTTAGAATCCCAGTCTGCAGAAGGAGGTGATACCCAATGGAGGAACTTTATGCACAGAACGTAAAAATCGTCTATTATTTCCTATATAAGAGATGTCAGAACCCGCAGCTGGCAGAAGATCTGACCCAGGAAACATTCCTTCAGGCTTTTCAATCTATGGATCGCTTTGACGGAAGCTGTAAAATCTCCGTCTGGTTATGCCAGATTGCCAGACACTTATTATACCGACATCTGGAAAAGCACAAACATGAAATACCAATGGAACCAGAAAGCGAATCCGATCCCAAAAGCAGGATGTCATCCCAGCCCTTGGCAGAAGATACTACCTGGAAACAGACGGTAACCCATATCGAACTGATCGACGTACTCAAAGAGATGCAAAAGCTGCCTGCAAACATGCGCGAAGTTATGTATCTGCGTATTACCGGAGAACTGTCTTTTAAAGAAATCGGACAAATCCTGGGACGAAGTGAAAACTGGGCACGTGTAAATTTTTACCGTGGAAAAGAACTATTATTGAAAGGAAGGATGAAACATGAATCACACAAAACTGACAAACTGTAATATTATCAAAGATCTGCTGCCGTCCTATCTGGAAGACATCTGTACTCCTGATACAAAAAAGGCAGTAAAAATTCATCTGGAAGAATGCGGTTCCTGTCGGAATCTGGCAGACATGATGCAGCAAACGGATTTTATATCGGAGCGAACCGAGTCTGTGGAAATCGATTATATGAAAAAAGTAAAACGGCATTTTCTGAAAAAAAGCTGTTATGGTATCTTACTGGCTGCTTTTTTATTATTTTGTTTTTATGCCTTTACAAAAAGTAACGTTTCGTTTCCATTACCAGTCACCTATCTATTTCTTCCATGTCTGCTAATGGCTACCAAACTGTTATTTTATCCGTTTACAGCAAAACAAAGCCAGGATAAAATATGGAAAATACTAACGGCTTTTGCTATCCTTTTTACCTGTTACGGCATTTTTCTGAATTTGTCCTGTTATATGCATGCGCAAAACCAGATACGAAACAGCTATCTTCCCTTCCATATAAAACCAGAACACCTTGGCCCTTTTATACACGCACAGCTTCTGGCCATCCTGTTGTATCTGACGGCTTTGTATCTGATCGGCATTTACCATACTGTATGCAAAAAACCTGTCGGTTTTTTACACATGAATATCTGGCTGACCTGCAGTTTTATTCTGTTTCATGCCGATCGTAATCTGAAAATCCTGTCGGATGTTTCCGTAAGTTTACAGATGTTTCTAAATGCAGTCGCTATTTCGCTTTTTGAAGGCGTTTTGTTTGTCATTCTTTCCATTCTGCTGGACAGACATATCTTTCATACGGATGGACAATAATCCGAAAAAAGACTTGTGAAGACCTGAAAGATATGGTATTGTATTTTTAACAGCCATCGATTTCAATGGAAGGAGGTTCATTATGAATCCGCTCGTAAAACGAAAAATCAGTCTGATCCCGGTATTTCTATTCGCTTTGATTTTATTTACCGGATGTTCGAATCATACGACCGTTTCTCTGCAGAAAGACGGTTCTGGAAAATATGAAGAAGTCCTTTCCATTGAAAAAGATCTTTGGGACAAGTGTCTCGCCGAAGAAGAACTGGCGGAAGAATCTGATGCTGCAGAGAAAGCGTTACAGTCGTATTATCGCGCGCTTTATCCGCAGGCGGAAATTTCCATCACAAATGAAACGACAGACGGCACCGATTTAAAAGTCATTCATTTGACAATGCCTTTTAAAAATCTTTCGGAATACAGACAGATCCTGTCCGCTTCTGATTTGTTATGTTCCGCTACGCTGCATGAAAATTATTTTTCCAGGTCCAATATATATATGCCGCTGGAAGAAGATACCGGTACCGTGAGCGGTATCACGGATGAGCTGGAACAGCTATTGAGTTCCAATGAAGCAATCGGGCAGATAGTTGGTTCACAGATGCAGAATATGTCTGATATCCTGTCCATGACGTTTCCATATGAGGTAACCGATGCAAACGGCGCCATACAGGAAGACGGCAAAACAGTCGTATGGGATATGAAGCAGATGGCCAAAGCGGAACGTTTGTACGCATTGTTTCACACTTCCGATTCCAAAGCCGTCCCAAAATACCAGGGCGCTGAGAACGGAAAAGCATACAATACCGGCGTATCGCTGACCATAACATCTGACAATCTGTTAAAGCAGGTAAAAATAAACGAAGAAACCACACAGTCCGATTCGCTGTTTTTGTCTGCTGAGGGTATTTACAACATTACGGCTTTGGATGTGAATGGAAACAGCAGCCGGATAAAATTTCGGATTGATAAAACAAAACCGTCCGTGAGCGGTGTAAAAAACGGAAAAACCTACAAAACAGCACGTACGATTCGTTTTTCAGACAAAGGCAGCGGCATCCGGCATGCGTCTTTAAACGGACTGCAGATAAAAACCGGACAGAAAGTTTCCAAAAAAGGTACTTATCGGTTAGTTGTAACAGATAAAGCCGGCAACCAGAAAACAGTTGCCTTTCAAATTCGTTAAATTCAGAGGAATCTGGTTACCAGTCGCAAACAACCAAACTCGATGCAGATACTGATTTCATCAGTTTCCGTATCGAGTTTTAAATATCATAAAAATATATAAATTTCCAAAGGAAAGGAGAAAGGCAAATGCTAAATGATATACAAATCGGCCCGATTACGATCCATATGTACGGTCTGATGATCGGCATTGGCTTTGCAGCGGCATATTTCATCTGTTGTCTGCGGGCACGTAAAAAAAATCTGAGCGAGGACATTCTATGGGGGATTTTACTTTGTTCGATAGGTGGGGCAATCATCGGCACCCGTCTTTTATTTTATATCGTCAGCATTCCGCAGATTCTGAAAGACCCGTCCATTTTATGGAATTTTAAAAACGGCTATGTTGTTTATGGCGGCTTAATATTTGGAGTTTTATTTAGTTATCTTTACTGCATCAAAAAGAACGTTTCCTTTCTGCAGTATTTTGATCTTGTCATGCCATCAGTATCTGTCGCACAGGGTTTTGGGAGAATTGGCTGCTTTTTTGCCGGCTGCTGTTTTGGAAGAGAAACCGATTCCTGGTTTCATATCACCTATATCCACTCCGATTTTGCGCCAAACTTTGTCCCGTTAGTGCCGACACAATTACTGTCAGGCGCAGGTAATTTTGTTATCGCAGGTATCTTATTCTGGTATTCTTCCAAATCCAGACAGGATGGTATGGTTGGTATTTTATATATGGTCTTATACAGCATCGGCAGATTTTGCATTGAACTATTTCGGAATGATTTTCGCGGCGAATGGGGCGGATGGTCCACATCCCAGCTGATCTCTGTCGTTGTTTTACTGCTTGCCCTTCTGTTTTGGCGCATCCTGTCCATGAAAAACGGGACGAAAGCTCCCGACGACTGTCATGCATCCGACAGCTGACACATTTTTATCATTCTGCGAAAAAGAAAACTTTCAGCTGCATTATTTTTGAAAGTTTTCTTTTTTTTGAAACTAATTAACATTTAAATACGTCTATATTATATAGGAAGATTCTGCCGCACATCTTAAGAAAAATTTAGGAGGAAGATATCCATGAACGAGGAAAGGAAAGAAACAGATGTTTCACAAAGGGATGATTTAAACAAACATGCAAAAACAGGAAAGGCAGTCAAAGCCGTTGCCAGCGTAACGCTTGCCGGATGTCTGGTCGCAAGTCTTGGTTTAAACATTTATCAGGCCAGGCAGTCCAGTTCTCAAAACCGTAAAGTCAATAAATTTATTGACAATCAGCTCGAACGTCAGGCGAAAGAAGAAGAACAGGAAAATACGTATCAGGAGGACGGATATAAGGTTGGCAATCAGTATGAAATTCGCAGCACCACACATATTTCAGACGCCTATAAAAGCGGCGATGACAGTAAATTAAAAGAAGAAGACAAAGAAACGCTGCAAATGGCTTCGGATGTGTTAAAAAAAATCATTAAAGACGGAATGAACAGTTATGAAAAAGAACTTGCCGTATATCAGTGGATGTTTAAAAATGTAGGCCAGGGACATGGCTCTTCGGTAACCCTTCCGGGCAGCAACGATAGTGCATTTACGCCGCATGGAGCATTATCCGGCCAAAGTACTGTCTGCGTAGGTTATGCGACCACGTTTCGTCTTTTTATGAACATGCTGGATATGGACTGCCACATTGTACATAACGAATACCACTCCTGGGATATGGTCCAGCTGGACGACAATGAATGGTATCAGGTCGATGTCTATTCCGACGTCTCAGGCAGATGTCAGTATCAGAATTTTAATATGACAGATGAAATATCCAGAAGCTCTCACGACTGGGACGGTTCTGCACTTCCGGAAGCAAAAGGCGTGAAATATTCTTATGCGGTGCAAAACAGCAAAGAATTACAAGACATATTCAAAGTTCCTGCCAAAATCAAAAAGGCTCTGGATACAAAAAAATCGTCTGCGTTCTTTAAGTTTAAAAAACCGCTGCGTCGGGAGCAGCTGCCAATTGCCGATCTGTTGCTCAATCAGATGAATATGGCATTATCCTCCCTGCCTGGTTTTGATAATTATAACATGGGCGGTATGTGGTATCAGGATGAACAGGACCAGTATATTCTTGGTATTTTTATCCATAATTATGGGGAAACAGATACGCCTTCCTTTGATGAGAATTCGCCGGAAGCAAAAAAGATGCTGGAAGCAGTTACAAAAGCCTTTGAAGTGGAACTGCCGGAAGCAAAAGAATCGACGGAAGCAGCAGACGTTATAACCAGAGAACTGCGTACCTCTGACTCTGTATCTGAAACAATCACCGTTGGTTAACATTTCGTATGTAACAAAAACAAAGAAAGGAACGGAACATGAAAAAATATATAAGCTGCGTGCTTTTGGCTGCCATGCTTACCATGACATCCGCATGTGGAAATAAGGGAACGGATAACTCCCCAGAGACATCCGTATCCATCTCCAGCCTGCAGGAAACGATGCTCTCAGCCGATACAACATTGCCTGAAATGACCAAAGTATCCAGTGAGGATGCGCAGGCCGAATTAAATTTCGCTTATTTAAGCGATCTTAGTTATGATCTCGTAGACGCATATTTTTATGCATACGCCACAGAGGGTACTGCCGAAGAAATTGCCGTTATTAAACTAAAAGATAAAAATGACGCATCTGCGATGATGAAAGCCATGCATGATCATATCGAAAGCCGCCAGGGAACTTTTCAGGAATATGACCCGGAACAGCTGGGTATGACAGAAAAAGCTGTCGTAACCAGAGAGGGCAGCTACATTGCACTGATTATCAGCTCTAAAAACGGCCTGGTTCAAAAAGCATTTGAATCCAGCTTTGAATAAACGAACTATTTTTTTTAACGAAGGAGACCGAAGGTATGGTATTTAGCAGTATCGTATTTTTATGTATGTTTTTTCCGGCGGTCCTTGTATGTTATTATATCTGCCCCAAAAAGCTGCGCAATCTGCTTTTATTGCTTGCAAGTTTGTTTTTTTATGCATGGGGCGAACCAACATATATTATAATTATGCTGTTTTCCACGATTTTCGATTACTGTAACGGCCGTCTTTTGGAATATTTTGCTGCCATCGGGAAAAAAAATACACTGGGCAGGCTGATCCTTGTCATCTCTGTGATTGGCAATCTTGGTATTTTAGGTTTTTTCAAATACACAGATTTTGTGCTTTCCTCCATAAATGCACTGACCGGCAAAGATTTTCCATTGCTCGATCTGGCGCTGCCCATCGGCATTTCCTTTTACACGTTTCAAACCATGTCCTATACCATCGACGTGTACCGTGGAAATGTGGCGGCGCAGCACAATCTGATTTCCTTTGGTATGTATGTGTGTATGTTTCCGCAGCTGATTGCAGGCCCGATTGTTCGTTACAGCGATATCCGACAGGAAGTCGATGACCGGCATACGTCATTTTCACTCTGCGCGGCAGGCATGCAGCGTTTTTTACTTGGTCTTGGTAAAAAAGTACTGCTCGCCAACCAGATCGGCGCGCTGTGGGATGAGATCTACGGACTGGAAGCATCGGATCTGTCCATGGCAATTGCATGGCTTGGCGCATTCGCGTTTACCTTTCAGATTTATTTTGATTTTTCCGGATACTCGGATATGGCCATCGGACTCGGAGAAATGTTTGGTTTTCATTTTCCGGAAAACTTCCGTTATCCATATGAATCCAAAAGTATTACCGAATTCTGGCGTCGCTGGCATATGACGCTTGGCACCTGGTTTCGCGAATATTTGTATATCCCGTTAGGCGGCAACCGCAAAGGCTTTGTCCGGCAGATTCTGAATCTGTTTCTCGTATGGTTCCTGACTGGGTTATGGCATGGCGCCGGATGGAATTTCATTTTATGGGGACTTTACTTTTTTGTACTGCTGTTGTTTGAAAAACTGTTTCTTCTGAAACTGATTCAGCATCTGCCTATATTTTTACAGCATTTTTATGCGTTGTTTTGGATTGTTCCAGGATGGGTAATCTTTGCCTGCGACGATCTGGCGCGGCTGAAAACCTATGTAAAAATGCTTATCTGCATCGATGTCCCTGCCTGTAACCAGCTGGCTCTTTATGAATGGACAACGCATGCTGTTTTTCTCATAATACTTGTACTGGCCTCCACGCAGCTGATGAACCGGCTCGCCGCACGTATGCTGCAAAAAATTTCCACGTGTGTTGGTGAAGCGGCTGCATTCTGGCTAAAAAGCATCTGGTGTCTGCTTGTTTTATTGTTAAGCATGGCGATGCTTATCAGCGGAAGCTACAATCCGTTTTTATATTTTAGATTTTAAACAAATTTACAGGAAACCATATATTTTACGCATCAGAAAGAAGATTATGGATGAAACCAATGAAAACAACCCGTTTATCGTATGCGATATTTTTTATTCTCTCGGTTCTGTTTTTTGTAATCAGCGGATTCTTACTGTTTTTGCTGCCGCAGCGCGAATTTTCAGAAAATGAAAACCGCTGTCTGACAACGTTCCGGCCACCGGAAATATCCGGTTTTTTAGACACTTCCATGCAGCAGAATCTGACAGACGCTGCAAACGATCAGTTTGCAGGACGTGATTTTTGGATGAAATGTGCAACATCCATTCAAAAAGCTGCCGGCTTTCAAAATGCCGGCGGCGTCTATTTTGGAAAAGACGGATATTACTTTGAACGCCTGTTGGACAGCGATCTTCCAAAACAGCGATATCTGAAACATTTACAGTTTTTGGAACAATTTGCAAATAACTATGATTTTTCTGTCACTTTTCTGCCTGTTCCATCCAAAGGATGCATACTGGAAGACAAACTGCCTTCTCATGCCGTTGTATATCGTTCCGACAGACTATACGACCAGGCCGGTCAGCTTTCCAGTACTTCCGTTTTAGATGTCCGGCAGCTGTTTTCAGATAATAAAAATCGTGAACAGCTGTATTTTAAAACCGATCACCACTGGACCATGTATGCCGCTTATCTGGCCTATACCGCCTGGTGTGATATGCATGGAATGACTGGCGCACCTTTGGAACAGTTTCAGCCCGAATGCGTGAGTAACAATTTTTTTGGCACTCTGTACTCCAAAGCGCCCGGTTTTGATACGCAGCCGGATCCCCTCATACTTCCGGTGCGCCTGCCAAAAGCGGAGGTTATCATCGATACGAAACGAACCGACTGTATTTATGACAATACCAAACTGGCAACGAAAGATAAATACGGCGTCTATTTTGGCGGGAATTTTGGACGGATCGATCTTCATATGGATAACGCCGTTAAAGATCAGACGTTGTTAATTGTCAAAGATTCTTTTGCAAACAGCCTTGTGCCATTTTTGATGAACGAATACCGACATATCGTCATGATCGATTTCAGATACTATCATCAGCCGTTCTCCAGACTGCTGGAAGAACTACAGCCAAAGGAAGTTCTTATTTTATATGAAATCAGCAATTTCGCGCAGGATACAAATTTTTTTAAAATTTTAAAATAGAATCCATTGACAATCTGACATAATCATCTTAATATAGTATTAAAGGTCTGTGATCTGAAAAGTACAGACAGGTCGTTACATGGATGTCAGCGATATACTTATTGCATGGAGGATGGAAAGTATGCAGATGGATCAGGAACAAAAGAAAAAATTATTGACTGCGCTCGCAATTGTTATCAGTCTGCCGGTTCTCATTGTCGGCGTATGGGCAGTATTGATCACGATTCTTGTGTCTAAAGGCAGTATGCTCGGTATGATACTGATTATCGCCGGCGGCCTCATCGGTTATGCCACATCATTAATTATTGCCAAGCTCTCTGCTGATATGGTCCACCGTTTTTTATCAAACGCATCGGATATCGCCGACGGAACGATTTCTTTGGAAAGTATCTCTGCGCCGATCAGCCAGCGCAGCAGCAAAATGAGTGAAATCATGCAGACTGTAAGTGAGATCGCCGTTTCCTATGCCAAAGTCATTTCTTCCATTGAAACCGCGACTACCGAACTCGGCGAGGTAACCGAAAATTTCAAAGATCTGTTTAATGAAATGACGACAGCAGAAGAAGACATGAGCAACAACGTCAATTCCATCTCAGAAAATATCATGTCGCAGGCAGACCGGATGCAAATGATTACTACAGAGCTTGACGCGGTTAGTGATGAGATCGGGCATATTTCCTCCAATGTTGAAAATCTGTCAGCAAGCGCAGATAAAATGCAGGAATGCAACAAATCCGTGGAAACTTACATAACTGAATTAATTAAATTAAATACCGAAAACAGCGAATCAATAGAAAAGGTACGCGAGCAGACAGAGCTGACAAATAAATCGGCCATGAATATCCGTACCGCAACGGAAATTATTGCAAGCATTTCCAACCAGACAAATCTGCTTGCTTTAAACGCAAGTATTGAGGCCGCAAGAGCAGGAGAAGCCGGAAAAGGATTTGCCGTCGTTGCCGAAGAAATACGTAAACTCGCGGATCAGTCAAAAGAATCTACCGAACAGATCAACGAAAGCGTCAATGAACTGATCGATAACGCCCAGTTTAGTGTGGAGATCACGCAAAAAGTAACCACCGCGTTCGAAGAGCAGACCGAAAAGATTAATTACACAAGCAGCCTGTTCGACTCCTTACGAACAGAAGTGAACCAGGTAGCCGGAGCCATTGGCGGTATTGAAACGGAAGTAAACAGCCTGAACGAAAATAAAACTTCTATTCTGACAAAAGTGCAGGATGTAGCCGATTTCTCAAATGAAAATGAAGAAAGTGCAAAAACAACGCTTGAAAACGTCTATCATTTTGAAAAAATTATTTCAGAATGCCGCGATGCTACCGATCACGTAACTGCAGTATCGAATAAATTAATAAAAAATATTCATAAACTTAACGAATGAAATCCGAAGCCTTTCCATAATAATATTTACGGAAAGGCTTTTTCGCGCTTGCAGCCAGTTTCATTATCTGCTATACTTGAAACATATTTGTCACTTAGTAACCAGCAAATGCCAAAAAGGAACGATCCGCCTATGCTTGAACAAGAACACATCTGCCGTTTTTTATGGGAAAAAACATCCGATAAAAGTGCAAAAATCCTGCGGGTTTTTTCAAATCTTCCAGTTGCTGTCATTCCCGCTCAGATTGACGGATATCCTGTGAAAGAACTTGGAAATTATTGCTTTGCACCCAGCGGCCAGATCACAGAGCATGCCATTACTACGAAAACTCCGGTACCAGTATCCGCACTTACTGAACTATGCGGCAATTACCTAAATGCAGTGTATCTTCCGGAATCTGTAGAAAAAATAGGGGATTATACATTTTATAACTGTAGAAATCTGACTGAGATTACATTATCCGATCGCCTGTATTCCGTTGGAAGCGACGCTTTTATGAACTGTCATCATATGCGCCGTATACATCTAAAATGTTCACCCTCTAAAAAAAATTGTCTGCGCCAGATACTTTCCCAAATTTCGTGGGATGTGGAAGCTGTTTTTTATAAACATACCAGCTCTGATTCTTCTCAGAAAGAAGCAGTTGTTTTTTTCCCAGAATATTATGAATCTTATGATGAAATTGCTCCGGCACATGTATTCGGGCGCAGCATTATCGGTGAAGGTTTTCGTGCCAGACAATGTTTTCAGGATGATATTTTAGATTTCCCGCAATATGACAAAATATTCCCAAAAGCATGTGTGGAAGAATCCGGGCAAACGCTTTGCCAGATGGCGTTTGATCGTCTGCGTTATCCTTATCAGATGTCAGAGGCAGACGGATTCCGGTATACAGACTATCTTGTCAAACATGGGTTATCCCTTTGCCGGCAATTTATTTCAAATAAAAATCTGGATGATCTTCTTTTTTTGTTTCAGGAAAAACTGTTATCCCCGCAAAATATACAGCAGGCGATTTCTCTGGCAGCACAGGCTGGCTGGAGCGAAGGGAGCGCAGCCATGCTTCGCTGGAAACAGCTTCACATGCAAACGTTTTCTGAAAAAAGATATCAGCTGGACGATTTTTAACAAACGATACTCTGAACAAATAATTTTTAATAAGGATACGATCATAATGCATAAAAAAACTCAGACAGAATGGGAAAATGAAATGGCATTAAAAATACTCGCTTTTACCCAAAGCGAATTGTATCAGGATCTGCGCTTTTTTCATTCTGCCCTCTGTGCACTTCATCCAAAAGCAGACACTTCCGTTCAGACATTTGCAACCGATGGCATCTGTCTGAATTATTCTGCGGAACAAATTCTGCGCGTTTTTAAAAACAATCCCCGGTTTCTGCCGCGTGCATATCTGCATACTGTTTTGCATTGTATTTTTTCACATCTATGGATAACCGTCGGCAAGAATCCGCAGCTTTGGAACCTTTCCTGCGATATTGTTGTGGAATATACCATCGATCATATGGCACAACCGTCGACCAGACGCATTCTGACCTGGCTGCGCAGTCAGCTCTATCAGAAGCTGGATGAAAATCAGTCTTATATCAGCGCATCCGTCCTGTATCGGATGCTTTCACAATTAAATAACGATATGATTTTGTCACTTCAGACTGAATTTTATACAGACGATCATCGCTACTGGCCTGCTCATCATTCCTCTGCACCGATACCGCAAAACGTGCAGCAGCAATGGAGCAAACTTGCACATCAGGCAAAACTGCAGCAGGAACAGTATGGCGCCGAATCCACTGACAGCCGTCAGCAGTTGGTTTCCAGAGTAAAAGCCGAACGCAGCAGAAGAAGCTATCGTGATTTTTTAAGAAAATTCTCCGTTCTGCGCGAAGAGCTGCATGCGGATCCGGATGAATATGATCTGAATTTTTACACTTATGGTCTGCGGATATATGGAAATATGCCTCTGATAGAATCAGTCGAAACAAGAGAAATCAATAAAATTAGGGAATTTGTCATTGTGTTGGATACAAGTGATTCTACCAGCGGGCAGCTTGTGAAAAATTTTTTACGCGAAACTTACCAGATCCTGCATCAAAGAGAATATTTTTTTTCATCCTGCAAAATCAGAATTTTGCAGTGTGACGATCAGGTGCGTTCTGATCAGGAAATTTGCGATCCAAATCAGTTTGAGCAGTTTCTGACCCAGTTTACGATTCTGGGCGGGGGCGGTACCAATTTTTGTCCTGCTTTTTCTTATGTTGACAAGCTGGTGGAACAGCATGTCTTTCAGCATCTTGGAGGACTTTTATATTTTACAGATGGTCAGGGAATTTATCCCAAAAAACGTCCATCCTACCAGACCGTGTTTCTATTTTTAAACGATTATGATGAATCGAAACTTCCGCCATGGGCCATGCGTCTTCAGCTGGAACCGGAAGAATTCGATTCTGCACAGATTCGTCAGGGAGGAATTTATGAATATCAAACAGGCAAAAGAGGAAATTAAACATACGGTTCGCGCATATCTGGCAAAAGATGAAACCGGCAGATATCGCATTCCTGCAGTCCGCCAGCGCCCAATTCTTCTGATCGGCCCGCCCGGTATTGGAAAAACACAAATTATGGAACAGATTGCCAGAGAGTGCCGGATTGGACTTGTCGCGTATACAATCACGCATCACACCAGACAAAGTGCCGTGGGACTTCCTTATATAAAAGAAGAAACCTATCAAAACACCACTTATTCCATTACGGAATATACCATGAGCGAAATTATCGCAAGTATTTATCAGAAAATGCGTGACAGCAAATTAAGCGAGGGTATTTTATTTATCGATGAAATTAATTGCGTTTCCGAAACACTGGCGCCAACCATGTTGCAGTTTTTGCAGTGCAAAACGTTTGGAAATCAGTCCGTACCGAAAGGATGGATCATTGTAGCCGCGGGAAACCCGCCGGAATATAACAAATCTGTGCGTGATTTTGATATGGTTACTCTGGACCGCGTAAGATATATGGATCTGGAAGCAGATTTTTCCGTATGGAAGGAGTACGCAAATGCATCGCAGATCCATCGCGCAATTTTAAGTTACCTGGAACTTCGTCCTAATAATTTTTATCGGGTAGAAGCAGACATCGACGGGATGCAGTTTGTTACCGCCAGAGGCTGGGAAGACCTGAGCCATCTAATGAAACTATATGAAGAACTCAGGCTGCCGATAACCGAATCGGTGGTCTATGAGTTCCTGCATCATAAAGAAACTGCGATGGATGTTGCGGCATATTTGGATTTGTATCATAAATATGAGGACGACTATGGTATTGCAGATATTCTGAAAGGAACCATATCCCCTCATGTATTTGCACGAATCAGCCGGGCAGCATTTGACGAACGATTGAGCGTTACCAGTCTTCTTTCAGACGGATTGTCAAATTACTTTTCCTCTGCAGCCCGCGAAAAATATCGCACCGATCTGTGGTATGATTTTTTGAAAACATTTCGTAGTGAACTGTCTGACGCAAAAGATCCTGGTATCTGTTACAGCAGAATTTTAAATCAGCTGGAAGAAACATTCAAACTGGAACTGGAAGGCAATCTGTTAACTACCGCACAATGTAAAAACAAAGAATGGCTGTTTCAAAATTTGAAAAAAGAAATCCCGGAAAACGGGCAGACTCCAAAAGAAGCGTTTACTCGTGTAAAGAACGCGTTCGATCTGCAATTAAACCTTTTGGAGGAGACCGAGCTGGCGGCCGGTATTGCGCTGGAGCATGCATTTGATTTTATGGAAGAGGCGTTTCGCGGCAGTCAGGAAATGGTCGTTTTTGTTACTAATTTAACCATTGGTATAGACGCGTCCGCCTTTTTAACAGAACATCCAAGTGAACGATACACCCGTTACACCAAGGAGCTTTTAATCGGTACGCGCAGAGAGCAGCTTTTATCTGAGCTTGCCAAAGATACCGAACAATTTACCTAACCAAAAAACACATTGAAAGGAAACAATCATGAACACTTTATATTTGGAATGCTACAGTGGAATCAGCGGAGATATGACTGTCGCCGCATTACTTGATCTTGGCGCCGATCAGACTGTTTTGGAAAAAGCATTACAAAGTCTTCCGATTGACGGTTTTTCCATAAAAATCAGTCATGTAAAAAAATCCGGCCTGGATGTATGCGATTTTCATGTCATCCTCGACCGAGATAATCATGACCACGATATGGAGTACCTTCATCCGCATACGGACCATCACACAGACCTTTCCCATCCGAAGGATCTGAAACCGGACGATTCCTGTACGCAGATTTCCACTGATCCGCTTCCTCTGCATACCGGACACACCCATACGCATACACACCGCAGTCTTTCCGATATCTTATCAATCATTCAAAATGCCAGCCTGACTGATCATGCAAAACAACTTGCGACTAAAATTTTTACCATACTCGGTGAAGCAGAAGCGAAAGCGCATGGAACTTCTTTGGAGCAGGTACATTTTCATGAAGTCGGAGCAGTTGATTCCATTGTAGATATTATATCTGTAGCTGTATGTCTGGACAACCTGAGCATTACAAATGTAATCATACCGCAACTATGGGAAGGCTGCGGCACTATTCACTGCCAGCACGGGATTTTGCCGATTCCGGTTCCGGCCGTAGTCAATATCATCCAAAAATATCAAATTCCTCTTCAGATTACTCATGTACAGGGAGAATTTGTTACGCCTACCGGAGCTGCCATCGCCGCCGCCATACGCAACAATGAACAACTTCCGGAGCAATTTCAGATTCAGCGCATTGGTCTTGGCGCAGGAAAACGTATTTACGAACAGCCCGGTATTTTACGTGCCATGCTGATTGCACCATGTTGTTCAACTGAAACAGAATACGATGCAGATGTGATTTATAAACTGGAAACAAACCTGGATGACTGTACCGGAGAAATGATGGGATCTGTCATGGAGCGTCTGATGCAGGCCGGAGCCAGAGATGTCCACTATCTTCCTGTTTACATGAAAAAAAACCGGCCGGCATACCAGCTAAACGTCTTATGTGAAAAATCAGACATTTCCAGGCTGGAACAGATCATTTTCTCACAAACAACTACGATTGGAATCCGCAGACAACGTATGGAACGTTCCATACTTCCCCGGAAAACAGAAACTTTGAACACCATATACGGAAACATACAGGTAAAAATTTGCGAGATCGAAAGCTGCAAACGCATTTATCCGGAATATGAATCTGTCATACAAATCTGCCAGCAGACCGGACAGGCTTTTCCGGAAACATATCGGAAACTTTTGGAACTCTGCTATAAACAATGTTTGTAATGTGCCGGCAGTTTGCACGACTACACAGCTATCGGATTCTTCTGCATCTTTACTATAAATATTATTTGTCATCTGCCGGCAGTTTGCACGACTAAGCAGGGATCGAAAACTGAAACGCTGCTATTAACAGTGTTCGTAATCTGCCGGCAGTTTACACGACTTTACATCTATCAGATACTTCTGCATCTTTACTATTATCTTGATTTGTGATCTGCTGACACTTTGCACAACTGCTCAAATATCGGATATCTCGAAATCTTTTCTATAAAAACTTTATTTGAAATTCGCCGTCACTTTGCACGACTTTACATCTATCAGATACTTCTGCATCTTTACTATCATCTTGATTTGTGATCTGACAACACTTTGCACAACTGCTCAAATATGGGATATCTCAAAATCTTTACTATAAAACTTTATTTGAAATCTGACGCCACTTTGCACAACTATGCAACTATGGTAAACTTCTGAAACTTTACCATAAACAATATTTGCAATCTGCCAGCAGTTTGCACAACTATACAGCAGATGTTATAGGATATTATCACGAAATAAACGCTTTCTGTATAAAAACTATTTACATTGTCAAAAATAAATTGGTAGAATAAGGTTGACACCATTCTATTTAATTTTGACAGAAAGGAAGGAAAGCGTATGTTTCAGAAAAACGATTATGTAATTTATGGAAACAACGGTGTCTGCAGGATTACAGATATTGGCCCGCTGGACATGCCCGGTATCCCAAAAGAGCGGGTTTACTATACACTCGTTCCTTATTATGCAAAGGACAGTCAGATCTTTACACCCGTTGACAGTACCAAAGTCGTTATGCGTCCACTGATCCGTAAAGATGCCATGATGCAGCTGCTGGAAGAAATTCCGGATATGGAACCTCTTTGGATCACAGATGAAAAACAGAGGGAGACCCGCTACAAAGAAACAATTCGTACGTGTGACTGCAGGGAACTCATCCGTATTATAAAAACCATTTATTACCGTATGCAGAGCAGAATTGCGGATGGTAAAAAAATAACTTCTTCAGATGAAAAATATTTTCACCTGGCTGAAGACCGGCTATATGGAGAATTTGCCATGATACTCGGCATCGAACGGGAGCAGGTACGGGAATTTATTTTAGAAAAAGTAGAACGCAAAAAAGAAGCCAAAACCGTATGAACTCTTTTACAACTCTGGCCATCTGTTCACTCAAACAGATCGTCAGAGTTGTTTTTATTATAATATAATAACTGATTTATGCTTTAACAGACGCGCTCCGTTTACAATCAGTAAAACACCTGATGCAATACCAGTGACAAGAACACAAATTCCCAGTACAAGACTGGAAACAGCACTTGCATTGATTGCTTTATACAACTTTTCATTCATGACCAAATCCTCCTTCTCTTATCCATTTACCTGAATTATTCACGGCAGTATAAACTCACATAAAATCCGCCGTAGTTACCATTA
>CAJTMV010000032.1 GCA_910577225.1 uncultured Eubacterium sp.
AATCGCTTTCTCTTTTTCTGCTCCTAACGCTGTACTACTTTCTTTCTTCCTCCATTCTTGATGATTGACTATAACAAAAAAGGACAGCCCTATTCGTTAGAATAAGATTGTCCTTTAGGCGCTATATTAGGTTGTTCCTCTACATCATCAAGTATTATTCAGTACTACCGGGTAAAAAATTGATGTACAATTGATGTACTAACCCCATTTTGATGTACAACAGAAACTCTTTTTAATCTTCAAGAAGTTTCCGTTTTCTCTCAATCATCTCGTCGATTCTTTCTATGAAAGACGCTACATCCTTGACATTTTCGCATCTCTCGATACGTCCGTCAGGGTATACCCTTTTTGATACGCTCCCGGCTCCGCAGGCAACTATGGTCTGTTTCTCCTCCATAATCAAAATATTATAAATCCCAGCTTTCCCATCCTTCGCATAACCTACATTCTCAAAATTGCCGGCCATATTTTTCTGCCGGTACAAATAATACGGCGTCATCCCCATCTGTGCACAAATATCTGCTGCCACATCCAGATGCTGCTGCGTATTGATCATTGTAAGTCCCTGATAATCTTCTTTCTGCATCTGCAGCCTCGCCGCGCGCTTTAGTGCAAGAGAGTGTACGGTAACGCTGTCCGGATCCAGTTCTCGGATCTGTTCGAACGTATGTCTGACATCATCCAGTGTTTCCTCCGGCAGTCCCATAATCAGATCCATATTAATGTTATCAAATCCCATACTTCTTGCCAGTAAAAAGCTGTCTGTAATCTGCGCAACTGTGTGATGTCTGCCGATCAAATCCAGCGTTTCCTGCTTCATTGTCTGCGGATTGATCGATATTCTTGATATGCCATGCGCACGCAGTACTTCCAGCTTGTCACGACTGATGCTGTCCGGCCTGCCGGCTTCAGCGGTATATTCCACCAGATGTGACAGATCCAGCTTTTGCTCCAGTACGGACAGTAAACGATCCAGCTGCTCTGGCTCCAGTGTCGTAGGCGTCCCGCCTCCGATGTAAATCGTATCCAGCTGCCGGCCTGCAAAACGCCGCGCGATATCATCGATTTCTTTTTCCAGCGCGTTCAGATAATCATCCATCCGTTTTTTCCACACCGATATCGGAAATGAAGTAAAGGAACAGTACAGACAGGTGCTCGGACAAAATGGAATACCGATATACAGGCTATACCCTTCTTTCACATCCAGTTTGCGAAGCAGCTCTGTCTCCCGACGCGCAATTTCGATACTTAACCCAATCTTTTCTAAAGAAGTGGCATAAGTGTTTTTCATATAATTTGTAATATCTTCCGAAGTCTTACCTGCTGCCAGCATTGTCATCGGTATTTTCGTCGGACGGATGCCCGTCAGCGTCCCCCACGGAAGCGTCTGGCCAGTATATTCGGAGAGTACGCTGTAAAGATTCATCTTTAACAGATTTTTCGTTTCTTTTCGATCGTTATCATCAACCGCAAACACCCTCTGCAAAGACTGCGGCGAACCGGATATTGGAGGATCCGGTTCTTTTAACTCCAGCCGGATGTTACCCGGCTCGTAACATACAAGCAGATATAACCGCACTGGTTCGGCATTTTCCTTATGATCCACACAGACCGAAATATTCTCTGTCGGATAAAACGCCTTAACCAGAGAATGAATATCATATTCAAAATTTTCCTGATTCAACTGTACGAGTATCATGTCAAACCTCTGTTTTGTCAATCGTGGCACGGCTGCTTTTCAACCGCATTTTCTGATGTCCGTTCTCCTTTTATGCCTGTAAGAACGGATTATACCGGCGTTCCGCTCCAATCGTGGTCCATTCGCCATGCCCAGGGAGTACTTTTGTGTCGTCCGGCAGTGGAAACAGTCTGTCGTTAATGCTGCGCACAAGCTGGGACATACTGCCTTTTGGAAAATCCGTCCTTCCTACCGATTCACAAAACAACGTATCTCCACTGAACAAAATCCCCTCGCTTTTGATATAAAAACAGACGCCGCCTGGCGTATGGCCCGGCGTATGGTATACCTCGATCTCAAATCCTGCCAGAGACAAATGATCCTCTTCTCCATGAAAAAATGTATCTGCATGAAATACAAGATTTCTGCCAATCATCCCGCTGCAATTATACGCCGGATTCTCCATTGTCTCTTTGTCATCTTCATGAACATACACAGGAACCTGATACTGCTCTGCCAGCTGCTGCGCTGCCATGCAATGATCAAAATGACCATGCGTAAGCAGCACAGCTTTCGGATGAAGCTCCTTTTTACTCACATAATCTGCAATTACATCCGCATTGTCACCCGGATCTATCACCAGCATTTCTCCTGTTTCACTATTTACTGCCAAAAAGCAGTTTGTGCCGACCATGCCGACCTGAAATTCCTTTACTGTCATCATTTTCCATTCCTGCCTTTTTATCTGATCTTATTTCATCAGATCTGTTTTCAATCCAGTTGTTTTCATCAGATCTGTTTTCATCCAGGATGTTTTCATCAGATCTGTTTTCATTCCAGTTGTTTTCACCCAGGATGTTTTCATTCCAGCTGTTTTCATTCCGGTTGTTTTCATCTGATCTGTTTTCATTCCAGCCGTTTTCATCAGACTGTTTTCATTCCGGTTGTTTTCATCTGATCTGTTTTCATCCAGGCTGTTTTCATCAGACTGTTTTCATTCCAGTTGTTTTCATCAGACTGTTTTCATTCCAGTTGTTTTCATCTGATCTGTTTTCACCCAGGATGTTTTCATTCCAGTTGTTTTCATCTGATCTGTTTTCACCCAGGATGTTTTCATTCCAGCTGTTTCTATCCCGCCGCTCTGTTCTCACCCAGCCGTTTCCGCATCATCTTCATCTCATAGATTCCATTAGTTTTCATCGATTCCCATCTCAGCCTGAGGTACGTTCAATATCTATGACGCTTTCTACCTGACGGATTTTTGCAATAATATGATTCATCTCGTCTTTTCCTTTTGTTCCGAAGGAAATGGATATCGTGGCTATGTTCTGTTTGCTCGTCTTGGAATGTATGGAGTTGATATCGATCTCCCGTTCCGTAAATATTTTTGTAATGTCTACAAGCAGACCGGTCCTGTTATTTCCGTAGATCTTAAGCTCGCCCAGATACAGTCCGTGCTCGCCGCTGCCGCAGCCTTCCTGCCACTCGGCTTCGATCAGACGGGTTTTTTCCACGTCGGACAGATTCATCATATTGATACAGTCTGTACGATGTATGGTCACGCCGCGCCCTCTTGTAATATAACCGCAGATCTCGTCGCCCGGCACCGGACTGCAGCATTTGGCGAAATGCGCCGCGATATCGCATAAACCGTTCACGATAATACCGCTTTTGGAATTTGTCTGCAGATGTTTGGAGCCGCCTTCTGCATTCTCTGCCAGCACCTGCTCATCCGAGATTTCAATCGGATGGTCTTTGCGATATTCGTCGAACATTTTGTTTACGACGCTTGCTTCTTTTACCCCGCCGTGGCCGATCGTCGCCAGACACGAATTCCAGTCGTGAAATCCATATTTGCGTATGACTTTTGTCTGATATACATTTTTGTTAATAACCGAAAAATCGATGCCTTTCGCCTTGCAGTATATTGCAATCAGTTCCTTGCCATGCTGTATGTTTTCTTCTTTCAGCTCGCTGCGAAACCACTGGTTGATTTTCGTCTTTGCCTGCGTGCTCTTTACAATATTCAGCCAGTCATGACTTGGGCCTCTGGAATTTTGCGAGGTAATGATTTCGATTCTGTCGCCATTTTGGATGACATAATCGATCGTAACCAGCTTTCCGTTTACCTTTGCGCCGATCATCTTATTGCCGACCGCCGAATGGATGCTGTATGCAAAATCCACCGGTGTAGAGCCGTTCGGAAGATTTTTTACATCGCCATCCGGCGTAAAGCAAAACACCATATCCGAAAACAGATCCAGATCGCTTTTTAGCAGACTCATAAATTCTTTATTATCCGACATATCCTGCTGCCATTCCAGAATCTGCCGCAGCCAGCTTAGCTTTTCTTCTTCCTGATTGCCGCTGGATTTGACTCCGTTTGCGGCTTCTTTGTATTTCCAGTGCGCGGCAATTCCGTATTCCGCCACCCGATGCATCTCAACCGTACGAATCTGTATCTCGAACGGCTGCCCGTCCGAACCCATCAGCGTCGTATGCAAAGACTGATAACGGTTTGGTTTTGGCATGGCGATATAATCTTTAAAACGTCCCGGCACCGGCACATAATTTTCATGTATGACGCCCAACGCAGCATAACAGTCCATGACATTTCGGACAATAATACGAATCGCGAACAGGTCGTATATCTGATCGAGCGTTTTACTCTGATTGACCATCTTTTTGTAAATGCTGAAAAAATGCTTTGCCCGGCCGCCGATCTCTGCGTGAATTCCGGCACGTTCGATATGTCCGCGTACCTCGTCTGTCAGATTGCGGATATAATCGTCCTGGGCCGTTTTGCGCAGCGCCAGCTGCTTGATCAGATCATAATAAGCCGACGCTTCCAGATATTTCAGGCACAAATCGTCCAGTTCTATTTTTACCTTGGAAATACCAAGACGCTGCGCGATCGGAGAGTAAATATCCATCGTCTCCCTGGCGATCTCTTTTTGCTTTTCCGGCCGCATATACTGCAGGGTTCGCATATTGTGAAGCCGGTCGGCGAGTTTGATCAGTATTACGCGGATATCCTTTGCCATAGCCAGAAACATTTTTCTAAAATTCTCTGCCTGTACTTCCACCTTATCCGCATCGTAAGATAACTGCTCTAATTTCGTTACTCCGTCTACAAGCAGCGCTACTTCCGAACCAAATTCCTGCGCGATTTCCTCGTCCGTCATAACCGTATCTTCCACAATATCATGTAAAAGACCCGCTACGATCGTTTCTTTGTCCAGCTCCAGCTCCGCCAGGATCATGGATACGCAAAGCGGATGAATAATATACGCCTCGCCTGATTTTCTTTTCTGATCTTTGTGTGCGGACGCCGCAATCCGATACGCCTTTTCCACCTGTGAAATATCGGCGGAAGGGTGGTATTTTCGAATACAGCCAATCAGTTCCTTATACAATTCCTCTGGTTCGACAAAATCAGGCATTTTGCGGATGCCATTTCTCTTCGCACCTATCTTTGCTTCTAATTCTTCTATTGTTTCCTGTGGCTCGTTCACTGTCATTGAAAAATCTGCCATACCAATCACCTGCTCTCCCGGCTTCGCAACCTCTATTCTTCTAATCACTCTTTAATAATAAAGCATTATACTCAATTTCTTTCAAAAAAGCAACGATTGTGTGAAATTTCTGTGTATCTTTTCTATGCAGCGTCATTTACACCTGCTGTTCTCCATCAGATTTTACGCCTGACAGGGCGATACTCCCAAATAAAATAACTCCCTGTTGTTTCTTCTGACTGATTTTCCCTGAACCGCCGGAATAGGAAAAGAGCGAACGCACACCAGATGCATTCGCCCTTCTTACCATTTAAATAATCAGTTACTATTTTTTCATTAAAAGGGATTCCCCTGTCATCTCCGCAGGCTTCTCCATTCCCATCATTTCAATCATCGTCGGTACGATATCCGCCAGACGTCCGCCTTCTTTTAATGTATACGACGGGTCATAGTTGATCAGAATAAACGGAACCGGATTGGTCGTATGTGCGGTAAACGGTACGCCGGATTCATAATCGACCAGCTGCTCTGCATTGCCGTGGTCTGCGCATAAGAACATCTGTCCGTCCACTTCCAGCAACGCTTCTACTGCTCTTCCCACGCATGCGTCCACTGCTTCCACCGCTTTTTTTGCAGCATCCATCACACCTGTATGCCCTACCATATCCGGATTTGCAAAGTTAATAATAATCACGTCATATTTCTGCGAACGAATCGCTTCGCAAAGTTTGTCGCATACCGCAGGTGCGCTCATCTCCGGCTGCAGATCGTAAGTCGCCACTTTTGGAGATTTTACAAGAATACGCTCCTCCCCTTTATTCGGCTCTTCCACGCCGCCGTTAAAGAAAAACGTAACATGCGCGTATTTTTCTGTCTCCGCGATTCTTGCCTGCGTTTTGCCATTTGCAGCAAGGAACTGACCGAAGGTATTATCCAGTTCCACTTTCTTAAACGCAACCTCTTTATTTGGTATGGTTACGTCATATTCTGTAAAGCAGATATAAGTAACCTGTTTTCTCGGTCCGCGGTCAAATCCGTTAAAATCGTCGCAGCAGAATACTCTTGTCATTTCTCTGGCACGATCCGGACGGAAATTAAAGAAAATTACCGAATCGTTATCTTTGACCGTCGCAACCGGCCTGCCGTCTTTTTCAATCACCGTCGGCAGAATAAATTCATCTGTCTTTTCATCGTCATAAGACGCCTGCATGGCAGCTACCGGATCCGCCGCCATCACTCCTTCACCCTTTGTCAGCGCAGCGTATGCTTTTTCTACGCGCTCCCAGCGGTTGTCACGATCCATGGCATAATAACGTCCGCTGATCGTAGCGATCTGGCCTACGCCAATCTCCTGCATCTTATCGCACAGCTCCTGAATAAATCCTTTGCCGGACGCCGGCGCAGTATCCCGTCCATCCATAAAACAATGCACATATACGTTTTGCAGTCCTTCTTTTTTCGCCAGCTCCAAAAGACCATAAATATGCGTATTATGACTATGCACGCCCCCGTCGGATACCAGTCCGAACAAATGCAGATCAGACTGGTTCTTTTTACAGTTTTCCACTGCCGCCAGCAACGCTTCATTTTTAAAGAAATCTCCGTCTGCAATTTCTTTGGAAATTCTTGTCAGCTCCTGATATACAATACGTCCTGCGCCCATATTCAGATGCCCGACTTCGGAATTACCCATCTGTCCGTCCGGCAGGCCTACCGCCAGTCCGCTGGCATATCCTTTTACAAACGGATAATCCGTCATCAGCTTGTCCAGCACCGGCGTATTCGCCTGCGCCACCGCATTTCCGTCAGCTGTTTCATTTAACCCAAAGCCATCCAGAATCATTAATACCGTAGGTTTTTTACTCATGTTGTTTTCCTCTCTCCTCCTAAATATTCTTCTTACTATAAAATAGCACTAATCCGCAGAATTCTCAACTCTAAATTTACTTTTTATCAAATAATTTGCGGTACATTTTAAATGGCTGCGCGGACGTGTGCGTGACAGCCACAAGGGGGGCCCTGGAGCGGGCAGCGTGGGACTGCGCAGACCAGGGCAACGCTGCGGTGAACTAATCGCTAACTCCGACTAAGACATTCGGCGTGTGGGCCTCATGTCCAAGTCTGCGTAAGCGCTGGATTTCACCTCCGCTAAAAGCGCCCCTCCGATGTCCGCGCAGTCCCACGCTGCCCGCTCCAGGGCCCCCTTGTGGCTGTCACGCACACTGTTTTATGGTCAGCTATACGCAAATAACATGTTGATCGGTACACCAGACGCCATAGATTTCAGAATGGCGCCTGCGTCAGAATAAGCATTATATTTCACCTCTGAAAATAACATCACTTCCCTGTCCTTTCAGGATATTGCTGCCAGCAAAGTTTCGATCCGCAATCAGCAGCATCTGAATAAATCCAGCCTGGCAAAGTTTACAACAAATGAAGTATATTCATCTAAAAGCAGCCCGTAAACAGTGTCTGTGACTGCCGGCAGGAACCTGGAACCGGCGGCAGGGGACTGAAAGGACGTCTAAAGGGCGCTTTTAGCGGAGGTGAAATCCAGCGTTTACGCAGACTTGGACATGAGGCCCACACGCCGAATGTCTTAGTCGGAGTTAACGATTAGTTCACCGCAGCGTTGCCCTGGTCCGCGCAGTCCCCTGCCGCCGGTTCCAGGTTCCTGCCGGCAGTCACAGACACGTCCGCGCAGCCACTTAACTTACCTCCATTCAGCAGCCCCTCCCCCTACGGCTCCCTGACATCTTTGATTTTCTGCAGCCCCAAAATCACCGCCGCTCCAATCACAAAAAACAAAATATTAAACGTCTCCAAAGACAATGCCGCCTGTGGCGTATCCAGTGTCTCCGGCCCTCGGATGACTGCATAAATGGAGCCGATCATCAGTCCGATAATCAGATAGATCGTCTGTGACCGGAACTGTTCCAGCGCTTTGCGGATGATTTTTACGACGCTGAATATACCGGTCAGGATTCCGCATCCAAAAATAAATACGGTCGGAAACGCTGCCAGATCAAAGTGAAGAATGTCCTTGATCGCAGTAATCACCGGCACATATAATCCCATAATCAGCAGCAGCGTCGAACCGGATATTCCCGGCAGCACCATGGCGGATATCGCTATCGCGCCGGCCAGAAATACATAAACGCCCAGCTGCAGATTCAGATGCTCCAGGTTCATGCTGTTTCCTCCTGAAACCGGATTAAAAAAAGTAATCGCGCATACAATTGCCGCTCCGATCAGCGCAAACAACACAGAGCCCGGATGGCTGCCAAGCGCTTCTTTTTCTTCTTTTGCCACGATCGGTATGGCCAACAGAATAAACCCGATAAACATGGAACTGATGGCGTAAATATTCGATTCGAAGACGCTCGCCAGCACCAGAACCGCCAGTACCATTCCGCACACCCAGCCAATTCCCAGCTTTAATAAAAACAGCAGCGCTTTCTTTTTTTTCTTCATATTTCCACGCAGCAGATCGTCGATCGAACCGATAAACTGATCATAAAACCCCAGCAGAAACGCAATCGTTCCGCCGGATACGCCTGGTACGCTGTCCGCAAGCGCCATGCAAAATCCTCTGATAAACTGTATAATATACATCTTTTCCCTCTTTCTGAAATAGTTTTCTGACCTTATTTTATGACTTTGTCTGGTAATACCATTGGAATCACCTGTCTGAGCCTCAGACGTTTTTCTTTAAATAACCGCGCAATACGTCGAGTAAAACGTCCATTTCTTCGTCTGTTCCGATCGTAATCCGCAAATAATTATCGATTCGCGGCTTGTTAAAATATCGTACATAAATATGTTCTTCTTTTAACGCTTCAAACAGCTTTTGCGCATGCACATCCGGATGTGTCACAAACAAAAAGTTGCTCTGGCTGTCGCCAAAGAGAAAGCCGAGCTTTTGAAACTCCTCTTTTACACGTTCTCTTGTTGCTATGATTTTATGAATCGTCTTTTTAAAATATGCCTCGTCTCTGAGAGCCGCTGCTCCCGCTGTCAGTGTCAGCTGATTCATCGTATACGAATTAAACGAGTATTTTACATTATTTAAATATCTGATTAACGTCTCTGAACCGAACGCATACCCGATCCGCATGCCGGCCAGAGATCTGGATTTTGAAAAAGTCTGGACAATCAGCAGATTTTCATACTGATTCAGCAGCGGCAGCGCCGATGTTCCTCCAAAGTCAATATACGCTTCGTCCACAATCACAATCACATCCTGATTGTGCTGTAAAATATGTTCGATCAGTGCCAGGCTTTCCAGCTCGCCGGTCGGTGCGTTTGGATTTGGAAAGACGACGCCGCCGTTTGGTATCTCATAATCCTCGGCGCAGATGCGAAACTGCGGATCCAGCGGTACCGTCTGGTATGGAATCCGAAACAGTCCGGCCCATACGTCGTAAAAAGAATACGTAATATCCGGAAATAAAATCGGTTTTTGAGAATTAAAAAAAGTCAGAAATGCCATTGCAAGAACGTCATCCGAGCCTACGCCTGCAAATACCTGCTCCGGTTTTACCCGATATCGTTTCGCCAGCGCGTTTACAAGCACGCCGGCCTCAGGGTCCGGATACAGACGCAGCCGGTCTGTGTCGGATGCATAGATGCTTTCCGCAACGCCCGGTGCAGGCGGATAAGGATTTTCATTTGTATTCAGCTTGATCATGCGCTGCTGATCGGGCTGTTCTCCCGGTACATAGGGTACCGCTTTTCTTATATTCGTTTCCCACAGGTTCATGTTTCAACTCATCCTCTTTTCTAAAAAAATGTAGTAATCTTACCTGAATCAGATTACTACATTTTTATTAGAATGTAAACACTTATGCATTTACCGCCTGTACAAATTTTAGAAACGCATCTCTGCCCTCTTTGGTACATTTATAGACGCCTGCGTCTTCCAGCACCTGTTTAAATACAAGGCCGATTTCATGATCGATAATTCCGTCGATATTCGACGCATCGATGCGATCGTATTTTTTCATAAATTCGTCCGCCCAGTCCGCGTGTTTTTCCAGCGTCTCATCCGCCCTTATGTCCGCGCCTGCCAAAATCGCCTGTTTGAGCAGAGCCATCTCGTCTTTGAGTCTGGCCGGCAGCACCGCGAGTCCCATGACTTCGATCAGACCGATATTTTCCTTTTTAATATGGTGCAGATTCGCATGCGGGTGATAAACGCCAAGCGGATGTTCCGGTGTGGTAATATTATTGCGGAGTACAAGATCCAGTTCATATTGACCATCCCGTCTTCTCGCAATCGGCGTAATCGTATTGTGCGGTTCGCCGTCCGTCTCTGCAAAGACAAAAGCGGCTTCATCCGTATATCCGCGCCATGCCGACAGTATTTTATCCGCCAGATCTGTCAGACGTTCTTTTTTATCCGCACGAATACGAATGACTGACATCGGCCATTTTACAATTCCTGCCGACACATCTTCATAGCCTGCAAACGAAATCTCCTGTTCGATCGGCGCTTTTGCCATTGCAAACTCATAGTGTCCGCCCTGGAAATGATCGTGACTTAAGATCGAACCGCCTACAATTGGCAGATCTGCATTGGAGCCTACAAAGTAATGCGGGAACTGCTCCACGAAATCCAGCAGCTTTCCAAACGCCGCGCGCTCGATCTTCATCGGCGTATGCTGCGCATTGAACACGATACAATGCTCGTTGTAGTATACATATGGCGAATACTGGAAATACCAGTCGCTCTGATTAATCGTAATTGGGATAATCCGGTGATTTTGTCTCGCCGGATGGTTTACGCGTCCTGCGTAGCCTTCGTTTTCCCTGCATAACAGACATTTTGGATAACCGCTCTGCTTTGCCAGCTTTGCCGCTGCAATCGCCTTTGGATCTTTTTCCGGCTTGGATAAGTTAATGGTAATATCCAGCTCGCCGTATTCCGTATCTGTGACCCATTTGAGATCTTTTTTGATGCGGTATCTGCGGATATAGTTCGTATCGCAGCTTAATTTGTAAAAATAGTCGGTCGCTTTGCGCGGATCTTCGGCATACAGTTTCCGAAACCGGCCGATGACCTCGCCCGGTCTTGGCACGAGCACGCTCATAATCTTTGTATCGAACAGATCACGGTATACGATACTGTCTTCTTTCAAAATTCCCTGCGCATGCGCTTCGTCCATCAGTTCGTTTAATATCGTCTCCAGTGCTTCCTCCGCGGTATCCTGCGTCAGAGGCGGCTGTTTTTCATACGCCTGTACCGCCGCGTCTTCCAGTTCATCCAGCTCAAACAGCTCCAGCAGACGATTGATCGTATACTGTTTGTCTTCCGGCTGTATGAGTCCTGTCGCCAGTCCATAATCGGTTAATTTTAATATATTTTCCTGAATCATGTCTTCCACCTTTCTAAAAAATACTGCCTGCCCGTCCATTTTCCATATTTGTGTCTATGTATGCCGCCTATACCAGTCTCGCCGGTCCGTCGCCGATCTCTACGACATAAAAATCGCCTGCATAACCGATCTTTTCTTTATAAGCTCTGCCGACCTGATCGATAAACGTATCCACCGCCTCATCTTTGACAATGCTGACCGTACATCCGCCAAAGCCTGCGCCTGTCATACGGGAGCCGATGACGCCGTCGATCTTCCATGCCTCTTCCACCATCGTATCCAGTTCCTCGCCCGTCACTTCATAATCATCCCGCAGCGATACGTGCGAAGCGTTCATTAATTCGCCAAACAGCTTTACATCGTTGTTTTTGAGCGCTTCTACCGCTTTTAACGTTCTCTGGTTCTCATATACCGCATGTTTTGCGCGTTTTTTGCGCACATCGTCTTTCACCGCGCTCTGATACTGCTCAAACTGCTCCTCGCTCAAATCTCCGAGCGATTCGATGCCTACGACTTCCTGGATTTCTGCCAGCGCTGTCTCGCACTCGCTGCGGCGTTCGTTATATTTGGAGTCTCCAAGTCCGCGTTTTTTATTTGTGCAGGAAATTACGATCTTGGCCCCTTTGAGGCTGATTGGCGCGTATTCATAATTTAACGTCGCCGTATCCAGAAAGATCGCATGATCCGCTTTTCCCATCGCAATCGCGAACTGATCCATAATGCCGCAGTTTACGCCGTTAAAATTATTCTCCGAATATTGTCCGATCAGCGCCAGATCCTGATTCGATACGTCAAACCCAAACAGATCTTTTAAAATATAGCCTGTCAGCACTTCCACAGACGCAGAAGAAGAAAGACCGGAACCGTTTGGAATATTTCCGAATAAAAGCAGATCCATACCCTGTTCCACTTTCATGCCTCTTTCGCCAAACGCCCACATCACGCCCTTCGGATAATTCGTCCAGTCTGCCTTGTTTTCTACTTTTAATCCCTGAACCGAAGATTCGATAACGCCTAAATGCTCGAAATTCATCGAATAAAACCGCAGCGTCTCGTCCTCTCTTTTTCTGACCACACCATAAGTGCCGATCGTCAGAGCACATGGAAATACGTGCCCGCCATTATAATCCGTATGTTCGCCGATCAGATTCACACGCCCCGGAGCAAAATATACCCGGATATCTCCCTCCGCTCCAAAAATCTCTTTGAATTTTTTCACTAATTCTGCCTGCATCTTGTTGTCCTCTCTTTCTTTTAAAGTCTTAGTCTGGTTTGCTGAAAATGAATCTTAAACAACTGCGTCATGCAACATTTACACCGCTGCATCCGCAGTGAATATCCCGCCTTGTTTCTATACGGTAATCCTACAGAGAATCAGGTCCTGTTCTTTCTATTTTTACTATCTGTATTATAATCAATCTCCGGCTGGAATGCAATTTCCAATTTCACATTTACAACAATATGCCGTAAAAATGCAACATAAAGACAACCAGACAGTCATCCCCGCAAACCGACGGTATTTTTAAAAATGCACAAAATACGTCTGGCCTTATGAATTTTTTTTTATTTTTTCCATAAACTTTATTAAAACTCTCTGAATTTAAAATTATCCACTTGTATGCATAAAATGCATGTGCTATAATCCGCAATATACAGATGCCTGATCCATCGATTCAGAAACAAAGAAGGGTGAAAAATGCAACTCCAGGAAACAAAAAAAACAAAAACAACGATCAAAGAGCTGGCTTATAACTACCGCCATGTCTGGGTATTATTCTATGGTGTCATTTATCTTACATGGTTTGCCTGGCTGGAACAGACCGTAACAAAAAAATTCCATATTATTACAATGCCGGTCGATCTGAAAATCCCATTTTGCGAATACTTTATCATTCCTTATCTGCTATGGTTCCTATACATTACATTTGGAGTCATATTCTTTTTCTTCCGTAATAAACAGGATTATTATAAAATCTGCGCTTTTTTATTTACCGGAATGACAGTATTTCTGATCGTGTCAACGATCTATCCGAACGGTCACTACCTAAGACCACAGGCATTTGAACGGGAAAACCTGTGCACGGAACTCGTACGCTGGCTGTATCAGACCGATACTCCCACGAATCTGTTTCCAAGCATCCACGTATACAATTCTCTCGGCGTTCACATCGCGCTGACGCACAGTGCATATTTTAAAGACAAAAAAATATGCCGGATGGTCTCTTTCGTATTATGCGTATTGATCATCCTGTCCACAATGTTTTTAAAACAGCATTCGGTGTTCGACGTACTGACTGCTTTCGGCATGGCAGCTGTTATGTATTATGTCATTTACCGCGAGGCATATAAAAAAGTACTCGTGCCGCTGCGTGCAGGAAAACCGGAAAAAAAGCAGGTATTACACGATTTACGGCTTTAACGACATACGCCTGTCTGCATGATTGCAGACAGGCGTATCTGATTTATCTTTATCCCAGCTGTTTCATGCCGGATAATCCTCCATCTTCTCCAGCTCATCCATCCAGATTCGCACGCTCGCGTCGCTCGGCATACGCAGATCCCCTCTCGGCGATACCGCAACGGTGCCTACTTTCGGGCCGTCCGGCAGACAGGATCGTTTAAACTGCTGCGAGAAAAATCTGCGGTAAAATACTTTCAGCCAGCTGCGTATCGTTTCCTGTTCATAGACTCCGTCAAATGCAGCTTCGGCCAGACGCAGTACTTTTAAAGGCTCATATCCAAACCGCAAAACGCCGTACAAAAAGAAATCATGCAGCTCATACGGGCCTACGATATCTTCCGTCTTTTGTGAAATCCGGCCCTCTAACGGCGGCAGCAGCTCCGGACTGACCGGCGTATCCAGCACATCCAGCAGTACGTCAGCAAGTCCCTCGTCCCCACACGTATCCGCGACATACCGTACCAGATGTCTGACCAGTGTCTTTGGCACAGACGCGTTGACTCCGTACATCGACATATGATCTCCGTTATAAGTGGCCCATCCAAGCGCCAGCTCGGACATATCTCCCGTTCCGATGACCAGTCCGTTATGCATATTGGCAACATCCATCAGAATCTGCGTCCGCTCTCTTGCCTGACTGTTTTCATAAGTCACATCATGCATATGCGGATCCTGACGAATGTCCTGGAAATGCACATGCACCGCATCGCAAATACTGATTTCCCTAAGATCCGCACCCAGATTCTGAATCAGATGCACCGCGTTTTCATATGTGCGGTCTGTCGTACCAAATCCAGGCATCGTGATCGCCAGAATCTGCCCGTGCGGAATCTTTAACAGGTCAAATGCCCGTACCGTAACAAGCAGCGCAAGCGTGGAATCCAGTCCGCCCGAAATGCCTACGACCGCACAGCGGCATCCGGTATGTTCCAGTCGTTTTTTCAGTCCCATCGCCTGAATCGCAAAGATCTCTTCACACCGTTTGCTCCTCTCCGCCGGATTGTCCGGTACAAACGGCGCCGGATCTATCTTACGGGTCAGCTTCGTCTCCAGGCGTTCCAGTGAAAAATGTGTCATCGTATATTCTGACGCATCTTCCCATTCAAACGCGGACATCCTGCGGCGTTCCGAGAGCAGCTTATGCAGATCGATCTCCGAATAAATCGACGTATTGATAAAACGCTCCGCTTCTTTGAGCATCGTCCCGTTTTCCGCGATCATACTTTGTCCGGCATACACTACGTCCTGCGTGGATTCTCCATCCGAAGCATTCGCATAAATATATCCGCACACAAGTCTTGCAGACTGCCCCGCAATCAGATCTCTGCGGTACATATCCTTTCCGGTCACCTCATCCGAAGCAGACAGATTCACAAGCAGATTCGCGCCAGCCAGCGCATGTCTGACTCCGGGCGGATTCGGCGCCCAGACATCCTCGCATAATTCTGCCGCAATCCGCAGTCCCGGCATACTGTCGCAGACAAAGATCTGATCCGTACCAAAAGGTACGGTGACTCCTTCGCGCAGCGTAACCGGCACAGTCCGTTTCATCCCTTTTGCAAAATGCCTTGCTTCGTAAAACTCCGCGTAATTCGGCAAAAACGTTTTTGGCACAATACCAAGCACCTTTCCTTCATGCAGCGCCGCGGCCGTATTATACAGCCTGCCCATATAGGAAAGCGGCAGTCCGACAAAAATGATCGCATGGATGTCAGCGGAGGCTTCTGCAATTACAAACAGCTGATTTAACGCTTCTTCCAGTAAAAGCTCCTGTAAAAACAGATCTCCGCAGCTATAACCGGTAATACACAATTCCGGAAAGACCATAACCGCCGCCTGCTGATCAGCCGCTTCCCTAATATACTGAATGATCATCTGCCCATTATACTTTGGGTCAGCCACCCTGACGTTTGGTGATAAGGCGGCTACTTTTATAAATCCATGTTTCATTTGCCCTTCTACTCCTTTTAATACTATGATATACTACAGTTTTTCGGTTCTATCGTCTGCCAGCATTTCTTTTAGCTCCTCCACATCGAACGAATAAGCGGTATTGCAGAACTGACATTTCACTTCGATCGGTTCGTTATCATCGATCATCTCCCGGATATCGCTTTTGGGAATACTAACGAGCGCTTTCAAAATACGCTCTTTGGAACAATTGCAGGCAAACTGTACCGGCATACGGTCAGTCACTTCCATCGCCAGCCCGCCTAACAGCTCCTCCAGTATATTCTCCGGCGTAAATCCCCGTTCCAGCATATCCGTTACCGAACACAGCGCTTTTATATTCTTTTCCAGCTGTGCGATCACTTCCTCGCCAGCCTGTGGCATCAGCTGCAGGATAAAGCCTCCTGCCTGACGGATCGACCAGTCCGTATCCACAAGAACGCCAAGACCGACCGAAGACGGCACCTGTTCCGATGACGCAAAATAATACGTCAGATCCTCCGCAATCTCTCCCGTCTGCAGCTGTGTCGTACCGACATATGGCTCCTTAAGTCCCAGATCTTTCATCACACGCAGAATTCCACTGCCAATCGCGCCGCCTACGTCCAGTTTCCCCATTGCGTTCAAAGGCAGCTCCACATCCGCTGCCTGCGGATATCCCTTGACATTACCGGCAGAATCTGCTGTAACAACCAGTCCCTTTGCCGGCCCGTCGCCTGCGATCTGAATCGTCAGTATATCGTCCTTCCCCTTCATCATGGCGCCCATCATGGCGCCTGCCGCCAGCAGCCTTCCCAGTGCCGCAGATATTACCGGACTTGTGCTGTGGCGGGTCGCTGCCTGCTGCGTCAGTTCCCTGGAAGTAACTGCAAATGCGCGGACCGCTCCTTCTGCCGCCGTCGCTCTTATCATATAATCTTTCATCGTTTTTCTGTCTCCTGTACCTGTTTTTTCTATCCATCTGATTTCATCCGTTATGGATTGGATGATTCTGACTGCCTGACTTTTTGACATTCCTTCGCAATGATATAAATGCGCTCGCTGTTTTCCCGCACCGGGCCGCGGTCTTTGCTGTCGCATGCCCTGATAAACTGCATTCCTGCCTGTTTTAGCAGACGTACCACATCGGCCGGATCATAGCACCGTTCGTAGTGCAGCTCTTCATATTTTCGGTACAGCCCCTGCTCCTGCCGCACGAAAATCGTCAGCGCATATTCGTTCAGCCGTTCTTCCTCGTCGTAATAATTGTCCCAGATCAGACTGCCTTCTTCTCTGTGCTCGCTAAACGTCTGCGTCCCCATCATCTCGCAAAACTTATAATGCGTATTTAGATCAATAATAAACATCCCGCCCGGATCCAGATAATTATTAACCAGACGAAATACCTCCAGCAGATCTTCCTCGCTGGTCAGATAATTAATGGAATCGCAGACGCTGACCACTGCCCGCACGGTTCCATACAGTTCAAATTCGCACATATCCTGCGCAAGATACAAAATCCCCTCGCTCTGTGCCTCCCGCGCAATACTGAGCATTTCTTCCGACACATCGATCCCAATCATATCGTATCCGCTCTGCGCAAGCAGTCTGGTCATTCTTCCAGTGCCGCAGCCAAGCTCGCAGACCAGTCCGTCGCAAATCCCTTCCTCCTGCAACGTATCGGTCAGAAATTCCTTCCATTCCTCATATGGTACGTCGTCCATAAACAAATCATAAACTTCTGCAAATGCTGTATATGCTTCCATACTGCTCAGACTCCTGTATTCATAAATTAGTAACATCATAACAAGAATCCGGATAGTTTTCAACAAAATTCAATTCTCTGCTTGATTATTTTTTCCATCGCTTTTATACTGTACCATAGTATGTTTCACAGATTACACGCACGCTCTGCAAATAACCGTATGTGAAACCTGCGCAAATGTGTATCGATTCAGGAGGACTTCATTTGAAAACTGTTCCTTTTCCCACAATTTCACGCTCTGTCAGACAGGTATACCGCAGGCGGCTGCTGGCGCCGGTCTTCTATCTGTTGTTTCTGTCCGTACTCTGGCTCGTAACGCCACTGGAAGGACTGGTATTTCCGCCTCAGGTAACAGGCGAAATCCCGTTACAGGAACTGCGTATCAGCCACAGCCATTATATCACAACCACACTCAGTGATCTGCATTTCACCGGATACACCCAAAACATGTCCGGTTACACAAACGGCTATTATTACTACACATTCCAAAACGACCAGTGTATTCTGGTACTGCTGGCGCCTGACACCTGCAGCCAGGGCAGATCTTATATACCCAGACAGCGTATCCGCGCCAGAATCATTGAAAATTTTGCAGATTACGATACGCTTACCGAACAGCTTGCCGCCGATTTAGGCTGGACCGCATCCGGCATCCGCCGGCAGATGCCAGACGTCCTGCTGAGCGAACCCGGATTTCACAAGCTGCTGTCGCTGCTGCTGCCCGCATGTTATTTTTTAAGCGGCGCTTTTGCGTGTATCAGCATAGTCATCTATGCCCTGTTTATCCGCTTTCCCATCCTCGCGCCGGCCTGCCGGAGGTTACATCTTTATGGCGACGCGAACAAACTGCTGGAACAGGCAGAATCTGAACTTTCAAATGCTTTGCGGTTTGCGAAAGAACAATTGTTTCTTACCCAAAATTTTCTGATTGTACTGACCGATGATGTCACTGCCATCGTACCTGTTTCAGAAATTATCTGGATCTACAAACGTTCCAGGCTGGATAAGTTTTTATGGCGTCACCGGCGGATTTCTTATACGCTGCACATTCTGGCAAACAAACGCCTGCATCTGCAATGCAAAAACCAGTCCGAATCAGACGCTGAGGCCATCGTAACTGCTTTATCTGATGCAAGTACAACTATATTAACCGGATTTAATGAAAAAAACCGCATACAGATACAAAACATGACGGGAAAGCATTTTTAAGACACGCTCTCATCCGGCGCAGCGTATACAAAAATCCGGCACAGCGGAAAGTTTTCTGCAACGTGCCGGATTTGTCTGCCTGATTTAAAACAGATTCTGGAAAAACTGAACGACAGACTCCAGCAGCTGTTTGAAAAATGCGGCTATTTTGCTTAAAAACCCGCCGCTTTCTTCCATCTCCCTGATGGAGTCATAAATCGACCCCGCCTGCTCCAGAAGACTGTCGACGTCGATATCCAAAGATCCGATCTTTTGCATCAGCGCCGTAATCTGCTCTTTTTCATTCTCATTTAACGAAATCTCAAACTGGTCGCAGGCTTTGGCTATTACTTCTTCGATCTTATCCCGGCTCTTGAGGCCGCCTTCAACTACTCTTTGCTTGACATAAGCGATAAACTCCTCTGTCTTCACATCCTCGCCGAGACTTTCGTTTAATTCGCCGGTGACAACTATCTCATTCATCGCCGCGTCCAGACTCTGCGTATCTATCTGCGTATCTTCCATATCCGCATACGCCTTCATTGCCCCGATCAAAGCCGCTGTTCCGGACAGCGGAAACGGCCCCGCAATAATAACATCCGCATCTTCCAGTCCGGCTGTCGCCAGCGCGTTTTTATACATCCCGATCGTACAGTAGGAAATATTTTTGGTCGATATATGAATCCCGTCTCCTTTGTCCCGCTTTACAATAACGACTGAAGACAGGGCTCTCGTACCGATAATGGAGGCGTCCAGATATTCGTCCAGATACTGATGTTCTTCTTCATTGGTCACGGTAACGACCTGATACTGGTCCAGACTGGCCGGATCGATACCCATCAGACTTAGTACCGTATGTTTTTGTTCTTCGTTCAGATTGGCCCCAAGCGCCAGATATGGTTTATCATCTTCGGCAATTACTACATTGTCATCCTGTTCATCTTCAATAGTAACATCTGCACTGACCTTCGGAGGTTCCTCGCTGATCTCTGCATTTACCTTCGGATCTTCCACAACATCCGCGCTGACTTTTGGACGTTCGCTGTCTGTACCTGTCGCCGCGTTTTCATCCGCGTCAGTATCCGCCGCTGTCCCCAGGTCCGCATCCATCGTCCCGTCTGCGGATCCTGATAACTGCTCTTCGCCTGACAGCTGCATGTCTGCGCCTTCCGCTGCTGAGGCTCTGGCAGGTATGACTGCGGACAGACTGATCATGCCGGCAAGCAGCAGAACCGCGTACGTTTGCCACTTCCAGCTTTCGATCGCTTTCCGTTTCTTTTCTTTACATACGATCTCTTTTAATTTTCTTTTCTGGCATCTGTTTTTTAAGTCGTTCATTCACACATATCCTTTCTGATCGTTTTCCGTGCGGAATCCGTTAACTTCTGATCCGTTTTTTGCACCACTGGTAAACGTCCGCAAAGACCTGCTCCCGGTCGGTTTCCTGCAAAATTTCGTGACGGTCATTCGGATACAGCTTTATTTTCACATCCTGTATACCTGCCTGCCGATACTGTGCGCATGCCTTTTTCACACCCTCGCCGAAATTTCCGACCGGATCCTCTTCTCCCGCAATAAAAAATACAGGCAGATCCTTTCGGATTTTGCGGATATGCTTCATCTGACTGACATAACGAATCGTCGAAAACAGTCCGTAATATCCGTTCAGTGTAAATACAAACGTACAGCGCGGATCGTTATAATACGCCCGTACACTTTCCTCATTTTTGGACAGCCAGCTTTTGGCCGGTTCTGCCCCGGTCGTGTCAAAATCTGCATACTGACTGCCAAACGCCGCGCCGGTCACAAACCGGCTTCTATGATGCCCGCCGCGAAACGCGCCGATCAGACGGCAGACAAACATGCCAAAACCGGTCAGGATATCCGGCTGGCTGCCTGTTCCGCAAAGGATGGCGCCGGTCACATCTTCACTGTGCAGCGTCAGATATCTGCGCAGCAAAAACGATCCCATGCTGTGCCCGAGAATAAAATATGGCAGCTCCGGATACTGGCTGCGTATGATGCGCGTGACCTGATAAATATCTGCAACAACAATCTCAGACGGCTTTTTTGCCGTAAAATATCCCCAATCGGACTCCTGACTCACCGACGCCCCATGCCCCAGATGATCATGTCCGACAACCAGATATCCCCGTTCTGCCAGATAGCAGGCAAATTCATCGTATCTTTCTATATATTCCACCATTCCATGCGTGATCTGCATCACCGCATGCACGTTTTTATTTTCGGGTAACCATTTTACGGCATGTATTTTCGTCTTTCCATCTTTGGACAGAAACTGAAACGTTTCTTTTGTTACTTTTTGTTTATCCATCAGACTCAGCACCTTTCCTTTCCTGCATAACCTTCAGCCACGCATGCTTTCAATCAGCTGGTCCACAATCTGCTCCAGCTCCTTGCGTGCCTCCTGTTCACTCATAAAACTGTCTCCGATATGTTCAATATCTGACAATGTCTGATGCTGCAGTTCATCGATATGATGGCTGCTTTGCGAAATCCTCTTTATATAATCTGAAATAGCCGCGGCCTTTTCCAGATAATGCCGCTCTGCCGCTCTCGTGCAGATTTCATCCTGCTGCGTGATGTTTTTTGAAAGCCGCGAGATCGAAAGATTCGTATCTTTATTGGATTTCATAAGCGCGGCCACCTGCTCGTCCAGCTGGCGGATTCGTCTGTCCATCTCATCGAGCTGGCGTGCAACGGCTGCTGCGGCCCGTTCATAAGCGCTTGAGAGCATACGCACATCCTCTGCCGCTTCCACAAAAGCTATGCCGATATCTCCCATACGCCCGGCTTCTATCGCGCTGTTTAACGAAGACACTGTCATCTGTTTTGCATAATCCATCATATGAGCGATTTCCATATGCATCGTTTCCGTATTGTTTTTCAACGCGGTCTTTGTCTCCACAAGAGCCGTAACCGGTTCAATACTGTTTTTATTTTCTTCCACGATTACAGCCATCTGCTCGATCTGCCTGCCGGCAACATCCTGCAGCTTTTTCTTATCCTGTTCCTCATCCTCCATCTGTCCGCGCATACTTGTTAATTCCATGGCAAGCTGTTCCAGCAGCTTTAAACTCTCTCCAGCTTCTTCCTGCGTTTCGTATGTCTGACTTACGACCTTTGTCAGTTCCTTATCCATCTCACCCTGAGCTGCAATCTGCGCTTCAAAATGAGGCAGCATCTGCTGTGTATAATTTTGCACATGATTCATCTGCTCCTGCGCATTTTCCAGTTCAAACCGGGTAATATTTAGTTGTTCCTCTAATTCTTTTGTTAATTCCTGTTTTTTTCCAAACACGGTCTCATCGTCCCCCTGTGAATAATGATCAGCATGGCTTATTGTCTGAAAAAACCAGCTTTCTCTCTTAAAACGTGTCTAAAAATCATTCCTGAAAGCTGCGCTTCACCGGAAACATTTTTAAGACATGCGCCGGCCTGTTGCAGGCCTATGCGTCTATTATAACCTCTTTTCATTCCGAAATCAACCAGATGAAGCACTTTATGTAGCAGATAGCCGAAGCAAACGTTACTGTTCACACCTTCGGCGCTCACAGTAACTGAATCCAGCCCATGGAAAGTTCGCCTGCGGCGAAGGTCTGCATTCACTCCTGGCTGAATTTACGCATTCTTACGGACTTTGCAGTAAATGCATAACGAAACGGTTACACCCATCCATAACAACTACAAAGAAAATTTCTACGCCGGCGTAGCATATTTTGTGTACTTATGGTAGAATAATTGCAAAAAAAACAAACTGGAGGAATAATTTATGCAATATAAATGCAAAGTAACCGTCATCGACAAAAAGTGCTTTCCGGATTACCAGAAAGAATATCTTGCTGATCCGCAATCCGGTGTCTGCCCTTTTTATGAGATTGGCGACGAATTTATTTTTGAACGCTATGGCGGAGAAGATACGTTCTGGCTTGCCGGAGACGGTACGCAATGCGGAGAAGCCTGGGACTGCATCAGCCGGTATATCTACACTGCTCTGCAGGGAGGCAGCATTATGCGCGGATGGACAAAAGACGAGCGGATGATGATCGCATGCTGCAACGACGGTACCCGCCCGGTTATTTTTAAAATCGAACGGCTGGATTATAAGGTCGTAAAAATACTCGGAATGGTATGCGAACACTGCGCTTCCAAAATCAAAAAATCATTAAGCGTAATATCCGGCGTAGAGGATGTGAATGTAAGACTGGACAAGCACTGGGCGGAAGTATTTATCAAAAAAGACGAAACGGTATCGGACGAATCGCTCCGCCTGGCTGTGGAACGCTATGAAAAATACAGTGTATCCGGTATCGACTGATCGGTTATAGCAGCAAGACTGCAGCTTTTTTTACATGTGTGACATAAACATCCTGTACTGCCGGAATCTGACCCAGTCCTTCCAGGATGCAACGGACCTCATACCCCTCCCGTTCCAGCATACGTTTCCAGGAACCATTCCCGTTCCCGGCGATATCCCTGCAGGCATGGCTGCCGGCAGCGGTCATAAACGGATACAATACGATTTTTTGACAGCTGCCGGCTGCTTTCAGCGCTTTTATCACATCATCGATTGAAGGTCCTGCTTTTAACGCTCCCACATAGTAGTGAGAATACCCCGCATCCGCCAGCATCTGCTGCATTCTGAGGTAAATATTACCGTCCGCTGCCTGACTGCCATGCCCGACCAGACAAACGGCCGTCCCTGCACGGTAAAATGCCTCTGTACGCTCTGCGATCGCTGCGCAGACAGCCGCATAATCCCCGCTGTCGGAAAGCAGCGGCTCCCCCATTACTATCTGCCGGAATCTGCCTTCGTATAACTTCATTTGCTGCTCCAGTTTCTGATATTCCATTCCGCGCATCAGATAAACAGGTTGTACGATCAGCTTACGGATTCCAGTCTCCAGCGCCTGATCCAGCGCACTTCGGACCGTATCCGCATCCTGTCTGCGGCTCCATACGGCAGATACCGCATAATCGGCAAAGTTTCGTTTTATCGCCGTCCTTATGGAACTGACGACGTCCATACCGCTGCCTGTATGTCCGTTTCCAATACTTACAATTAATACCGCCGTTTTCTCGTCGTCTCCGTTCATCTGTCCTTCTTCTCCTTTCCCGTAAATATACCGCCCTAAACAGATCTGATCGTCTCCGTTCACTTATCCTTCTTCTCCTTTCCCAGAAGTATACCGCCCGGAACAGATTCAGACAAGCATGAAAACAAAAACATCTTGCTGTTTTCCACATTACACGGAACCTTTTCGATAACCCGCAGTTACTGTCCGCACCGGGACTTTGCACTCGCTGCAAAGTCCGTAAGAACGCGTAAAATATGCCAGGAGGAAATCCGGCCTTTGCCGAAGGCAAACTTCGAATGGCTGGATTTCGTTACTGTTTACAGGTTTACCTGTGAACAGTAACAACCCGCACATTCCAGTCAGGCAAAACACATGTTTCGCCTTGTAGTCAGTCTGTTCCTGTAGTATACTATAAAAATAAACATAAAAAATTATTTTTTTCAAGGAGGTGTCTGAATGGAATTATTAACATCCATATGCAATACGCGCTGGGACGCAGACGTACATATTCACATCAGAGATCGTTTCGCCCACGAATTCAAAGAAGAGGATCTGGATGAGGTCATACGCGTCCACCTGAAAACCAACCCGTATCGATACCTGACAAAAGAAGCCAAATTTCAGGCTATTCAGGATTATTACGAAAATGCTTACGAAAAATTTCGGCGACGCAATCGTTAACATCCAGTAAGTAACTACCTGACATCCAGGTATTACCAGTAACTTTGTATTTGGAAACTATATTTCCGATAGCTTTATTTTCAGCAACTTTATTCCAGTTTACTTTATTTTTAGCAGTTTTATTCCTAGCAACTTTATTTTCAACAATTTTATTCCTGGCAACTTTATTTCAACAATTTTATTCCTGGCAACTTTATATATAACCACTTTATATATAACCACTTTATTTCCAGTTACTTTGTATTCCAGTCGCTTTATTTCAGGCAACTTTATATACAACTACTTTATTTCCAGCCACTTTGTATTCCAGTCATTTTGCATACGAAACCTTTATTTCCCGTAACCGGCAGCCTGTGAATCCTGACACAGACTGCCGGTTTTTCCGTCCGGATTCGCTGCTGCCTGCGCCTGGCGGATACGTATTACCCGGATAGCCGTTATGGAGAATTATCAAAGAAAGCAGAAGCTATGCTTCGTGAGCGGCTCCTTCGCTTTATGAAAGACAAAGAAAACGTAGTAATCGGTTTCAGCTTTTGGAGCAGGCAAAATCGTGACTTTTACAGGGCAGTCATTACAAAAGCAGGAGGTTCGACAGAACTTGCAGATATGAAAACCAGTAAAGAAACTCTGCAAAAAAGTAAGCGATGAATAATATACCGAATTAAATTTTTCCCTGGTCTCCGTATACTTGTAGATGAGGATCGGAGACAGCCCATCTTCTCCCGTGCGAAAAAGCCACATATATGAGTCCGTTTCTTTGCGCCCCGGCTCTTTTAAAACCTGGACCCTGGTTTCATCTTATCACATCCTCTCCAGGTTATCTTTGCATAAAAAGTTATTCTCCAATTAAATCTATAAATTTATTTATTAAATAAGTGTTGCGATTCTTTAAGAAAGATAAATACATGTCTAAAGTAAACGTTTCATTGGTCTTTACAAAAGCAATTTCATTTCTTTCAGGGTACAAAAAATCTTCTAAAATTTCTTCATTAATATCATATATTATTGATCTGTCATCAATTTGTTCATAGATTGTTTTTTCTTGCTTACTTTTAATCTCGAATTGTGGCAAAAGTGTAATATTTCCTAAAGCAGAAATGCCTAAACAATTTTTAATATTCTTTCCTAATCTATCTTTTGAAATAATATACTCAAAATTAAATTTTTTGCTTTGATATTTTGCCGTAGGTATAGATAAGTGTACAATATAATTAATAAATAATTTTATTTCTTTTTGTAAAGTTTTCATTGGTTTTTTTGTCTGTTCATTCGTCCATTCATTTAATATTAAAAACCATGAATCTGATAAAACTGGAGTCAGATATCTATTGTCATTTAATGACTTATTCATTTCATCAGTTATTTTTCTATCTCCATTTCCAATCCAATAATTAGAAATAATATCGTACAAATATCTTTTTGGTACAATCTGTTTAAATTTTTGCAAAAGGTATTTATTATCAATATTATTAGTAAATGAGATATTATTGTCTCTTTTCGTAAATTTTATTTTAAATAAAGTAGCAATTATAGTTATCATCTGTGATTCAATATATTTGGATACATATTTGTCATCAATCGTAACAATATATCCATTTAACAATTTAGCAACTTCTTTTGTGCATTCTAATATTTTTGATTTTAATTTGATTAAGTCATCGGATGAAACATTATTGAAAAATTTTGGTAAAGAACTTATCTTTTTTGCAGAATTGGTTAATATAGTTGACAGTAAAACAAAACCAAGAGAATCAACATCAGAGCTACTACCAAATTTTGTCCCTAATATATATTTACATTCTTGTTTCATCAATTTTCCTAATGCAAAACAATATTCAAATAAATTTATTTCTTGTTTTTTAGTTACTTGCCCACTTTCATAATCTAATATTTCTACACCAGTATTTTCAATCATATCCTCATACTTTTTGTCGATCATTCCTAGCAAAAGGGCATCTTCCAGTTTAAAGGTAGTATTACTCCATTTAGCTGCATAAATTTCATATTTGCTTAATTGTGTCCCATTAGAGTTCATCTTTTCAAATATATCAGATAAAGCATCAAAACTACCAGTATAAATTATAACAGGAATATCTAAATCATTTATATTATATAAACACTCCATAGATATCAGCATTTGATTTATGTTTTTTTGTATTTTTAATAAAGCAGTATTGTCAATCTCGATTGATGGCAGAGACTCAATTAGCTCTTCACTTATTCTGGTTATTTCTGTATCAAGTGAATAAATATCCTCTATTTTTGCTATAAAATTCTTTCTCAAAATAGAATAATTCGTTATTAAATCGGTTTCTGAAATCGTTTTTATAATTTTGTCAATATATTCTTTACAGGTCTCTGGTATATCAATATATAAACTTGGATTTGACATAAAATCTTTTAAGGTAGTATATCTTTGTAATCCATCCACAAGCAAATAGGAATCAGTTTCTTTATATAATAGAATTGAGCCAAAAGGATCTCCAGATAAAACAGTATTTATAAAATTCTTCCGTTTTTCGTCTGTCCAAACGACATTTCTCTGGAATGGCGGAAGTTCAATATTTTCTCTTAACTTTTTAAAACTGAAACAATCTGTTCTATATTTTGATTTCATTATCTATTCCCCATATTCGTCAGTATTTTGGTAATATCCACCAATTATCTTACATAATACCACAACCAACGACATATTACCATTGGAACGTATGTTTATTTTGCTTTTCGCAGTTGGAAGAGAACAAGATCCTGCTAATCCTGATAAGGAGAATACATGGGTTTGAATAGCTTTACTGATGGGTCTAAAATCACTTCGATACAGATTACGATGTTTTATACGATAGCGAATTAAGATAGTTATGTTTTTATTATAATATTTCTCCTTTCATCTTACCTGTACCAATTATTTTTCACGCAAACAGCACTTTTATCAAATGACAGAAGTGCTGTGTCTATGTAAAAAATATTTTATTATAACATTATTGTTCGATTTAAAACTGTTAGTTCGATTTCCTCTTGTTTTGATAAATAAATATCCTCTTGTTTAGAAGAAACTTTTTCAATGAAAAATATTTTGGGAATATGATACCCCCATTGAGCATTTTGTTTAATTCCCAAACGAATGATAGCATTATCATTTTTAGCTTCACTATAAAACATTATGTCACAATCTATTCTCGTTGGTGGCGATACATTTTCGTTTTTAAAAAAACAGCTAACGGATCGCGTATTAAAGTTGGTAACAAATAAAAATAAACAAATTTCGCCTTAATACTTTTAAAATTTTTCTTATTTAGTATTTTTAAATGAAGAATATCTAAAATAAAATCATCTTCATTTTCTCCATAAATATTGTGCCAACCATCTATTCCTTTATAATTATGCAACATTTAAAATGGACAAAATTGGGGGCTATAGTTTCCAAACCCAATAAATGACAAAAATTCTCTTTATCAAACCACAATTCAAAAGATTTTGTTGGATTGCCTTTTAAAGTATATTTATAAATAAATGGATTCAAAAAGAAAACATAGTAGCCGGCTGATACTTTTCGGGTAATGTCATTTATACGAGGTTTCATTTGCAAATTTAGCAGTTCTTCTGCTGCATACCTTACTCCTCCTTATATAATAAGAAAGGGATTTGACCCGTTCTGCCCCGTTTCAGGATACAAAAACAGGTTGACTTATGTATGATTTCGTACTATAATCCCACATGTACGATTTCATACATAAAGGAGGATTTTTTATGGCAGAGTTTATGACAACAGAATTAAAACGTTTAAACTACCTGACAAGCGAAATCGACGCTGTCTATCACGAAGCAGCGCTCCGGCTTGGCTTGTCCGACAGTACGATGATGGTTTTGTATGCGGCCTGCAACAGCGGCGGCAGCTGTCTGCTCAGCGATATCTGCAGAATCTCCGGTACCAGCAGACAGACCATCCATTCAGCTATCCGCAGACTGGAGGCGGACGGACTCGTTACGCTCGAAGCGGATATCGGCAGAAAGAAAAAAGTATGTCTTACCAAAAAAGGCATGGACCGTTCGCAAAACGGCGTCGCAAAGCTGGCTGAGCTTGAAAACGATATTTTAGGTTCATGGCCGCAGGAAGACCAGGAGAAGTACCTGGAACTGATACAAAAATATCTGACCGCATTAAAAGAAAAAGTGAAAACACAGTTGTAACACAGACGAATTACCATGACTGAAGGAGCAACACTATGACGATGCCGATACGATTATCCGATCATTTTTCTTACCAAAAGCTCATGCGATTTACGCTTCCGTCCATGATCATGATGATCTTTACTTCTGTCTACGGAGTGATCGACGGATTTTTTGTGTCTAACTTTGTAGGAAGGACACCGTTTGCCGCGCTTAATTTTATTATGCCGTTTTTAATGATTCTCGGCGCCGCAGGTTTTATGTTCGGCACAGGCGGCAGCGCCCTGATTGCGAAGACGATGGGAGAAGGAAAAGAACAGGAAGCCAGCCGGATGTTTTCCTTATTTGTTTATGTAACCGTTGTCTGCGGCTTTATCATCGCTGTCTGCGGAATCCTTTTTATCCGCCCGATCGCTGCCGCACTTGGAGCCGAAGGCCAGATGCTCGACCAGTGTGTGCTCTACGGCCGCATCTGCCTGCTCGCATTGCCGGCGCTGATGCTGCAGTATGAGTTTCAGAGCTTTTTTTCTACTGCGGAAAAACCAAAGATGGGTCTGGCCGTAACCGTACTTGCCGGTATTACAAACATCATCCTGGACGCAGTGTTTGTGATCCTGCTGCAATGGGGACTTGCCGGCGCTGCCGCAGCCACAGTATGCGGCCAGCTGGTCGGCGGTATTGCGCCTGTATTTTACTTTGCATGCAAAAACTCCAGTCCGCTGCGGCTGACAAAAACGAGACTGGATCAAACGGTCCTTTGGAAAGCCTGCACAAACGGCTCTTCCGAGCTGATGACAAACATTTCCATGTCTGTGGTCAGTATGCTTTATAATGTACAGCTGATGAAATACGCTGGTGAAAACGGCGTGGCTGCATACGGTGTGCTTATGTACGTGAATTTTGTATTTCTGGCTGCGTTTATCGGTTATTCTGTCGGCGCAGCGCCAGTCATAAGCTACCATTATGGCGCAGGCAATCGTCTCGAATTAAGCAATCTGCTGAAAAAAAGCCTTTGTATTACCTGCGCTTTTTCTGTCAGCATGCTGCTGCTTGCACAAACGCTGGCCAAACCGCTTTCCATTATATTCGTTGGTTATGACGCGCAGCTGTTAACGCTGACGCTGCGTGGATTTTATATTTTCTCGTTTTCTTTCCTGTTCGCAGGAGCCGCGATTTTCGGATCTGCTTTTTTTACCGCGCTGAACAACGGGTTTCTGTCGGCGCTGCTCTCTTTTTTGCGAACGCTCGTATTTCAGATGTCTGCAGTACTGATCTTTCCGCTGTTTTGGAAAATCGACGGCATCTGGATATCTGTCGTGGCAGCAGAACTGATGGCTGCGATCATGACCGTTACACTGTTGTACGCAATGCGCAGACGCTATCATTACTAAATAAATCCCTTTGCCGATGGAAATGTCCAGCGGCAAAGGGATTTCCTTTTCACCGATTATCTGCTGCATAATGAAATCAGCAGCGTCCGATACCTTTCTGTTCTGTTTTTAATATCCTCTTCGGTGACTCCATAATACAAATACAACTCTAAGGTTATTTTTTGCAGTTTTCGCATGACCTTCTTATTACCCGTAAAAGAAATTGCCAGCAAATCCCATCGGTAATCCGCCACAATCTCTATGATGCCGCCTCCCATATGGATTTCATATACATGCAAATCCATTGGCATTTCAGAGTCCGCAATGCCGGCAGCAAACTCACTTCTGCGCTGCAGCTGCCGACACATTTCCATGACAGCCTCTTTGTTCATCACATCCGGCCGCTGAATCCTGGCCATGCTCCCGAACAGCTCCGGCCGATGCTTAAGTATCAGCGATTCTTTTGTACCTAAGTAATGTTCCTGATACCTTTCTTCTGTTTTTGGAACTTCGGTCAGATGATATTTTGCATCTGCATATGCAATTACTTTTTTCAGCTTATGCGGGTTGGCACGAATCGTTTTTTCTGCTCTTTTACGCCTGCAGCGATACATAAAATGTCTGATATGTTCTCTAAGCGGCTGCTTTATTGGAAATTTACGGGCTAAAAAAATGCTTGTCGGTCCATCCGCCTCTCCCTTAATTGAAACCTGTTCTGTTTTCATAGTGCTTTCTCCTTTCAAAACAAAGCCGGAATCCCGTTTTCTTATTTGTATTCACTGTGTATCTTATTACATTTCTACAAATATATCAATATTTTTCATGTATCAGAGTAAGCGTCGTTACTGTTTATTTTCTGCAGACCGATGACAGACCCTGCGATTTCTCTTGTGTTCCAGCCAGACCACCACACAATCGTCTTAGATATACGTCGCAAAATCGGTACAACATTTTGGTGAAGTATCTTTCCATTCAGACCGAAATCGTTCTGATTTCTGGTTCATGTTTTTGTCGTTGTGTCGGAAAATTCCGATTTACCATTATGATAGATCCGTTACCCGAAACGCGTCTGATTCGTGGTTCGTTCGAAATGCAAAAAGAAAAAGATTTTCAGCTATAAAAACTATAAATAATATGTTACAATCATTCCTATAGCAGGAAATCTGCCGGAACTCATATAAAACCAGTCACAACGCGAAAGGAGTCTGCCATGTCAGTTTACAACCTTATATTCAGTCCCACCGGCGGCGTCAAACGGGTCGCAGATATCTTCACACATTCTTTCTGCCAGAACCGGAAATCCCCCGCTGAAAAAGGATCGGCACGCTGGTCGTAAGCGTGCCGAAGATCTGCGAAACCGCGCCGGATCGTAACGGTTGTAAAAACATGGATTTCATCCGAATTGTATGTGACGTTGTATAATGACGATTAGAAATTCTTATTGTCTCTGTTTATGTATGGCTTTCCATCCGTTTTTTAATCTCCTTTAAATCATTGATCAGAACTGCAGAGTACTGTTCTGCCTCCTGGCAGATCCTCTCTGCCCTGCCATGATCCCCGTCAAACATCGCGTCGACGACCTGTTTTCCATAGGCATGAAATTTTTTATGCTTTTCACCCAGTTCCTTCCACAGCTTTAGAGCCTGTGGCCTGTCGGGTTCTGCCGCATAATAGAAATGACCGAATCCGCACTTTCTGTCATCCACCTGCAGCGGCAGGATCGTCTGCTCTTTGACCATCCGCTTTAAATTTGCCAGCCAGTTTTTGTGCGCTGTAATTGCCTTATCGATATATTCTGCGAACTTCAGGTCATTCAGCCGGTAAAAAGCGTCCTTCGACATCGTTCCCATCCTTTTCACAGATGCATCCAGCGTCGATTCGATCATTTCCAGCGGCTGCACAACGCTGCCAATACTTTTGCCGTGTTCCTGCAAATACACGGTATCCTCATGCAGCACACCGCACTGGACATTAATATCCGCGGAACGCGACTCCATCTCGATGACCGAACTGCTAATCTCCTCACTGAGGCTTGCAAGAGACGAGATATTATTGGTAATCTTCTCTACGTACTGCCGGTTATTCTCGTTGAGCTCCCACACATGACTGATCTTTTGCGTAACGGTTCCCAGCGATTCGATTGTGCTGTTCACACTCTCCACACTCTTGGCAGATGCGCTGCGTATGTCTGCCACAAAGCATCCCATGCTCGCGGTCAGATTTCTGGTCTGATCTGCCAGCTCCCGAATCTCATCAGCAACGACTGCGAAGCCTTTACCGGCCTCTCCTGCTCTTGCAGCCTCAATAGAAGCGTTCAGCGCAAGGAGATTTGTCTGAGACGAAATCGCGTTGATACCGGCGATTACGTCGTTCATCTGACTGATAATCTCAGAAAGCTGGTTCATGTCCTTTTGCATCCCTTTTGACGCATGTATGGTATTATCAGAGAGTTCTCTGGTATCTGTCAGCTCCTGCTGACTCTCATCGATGCTCTGATAGACAAGATTCGACTCCTCCGAGATTTTAATAATGGTATTGGTCAGCTCCTCATGCTGCACAGAAACCATTTGAGCAATCGAATCCGCTTCATCTGAAGCTGTGTGAATCAGCTCCGTAGCATCCGAAACACTGTCTGATACCTTCTGAAGCGTTTCTGAATAATGATTCAGGGAAAGATCCAAAGAGCTGATCTGCATAACGGAATCCAGAATATTTTCCATCACTTCTTCAAACTGCGTGCGCCCTGCAAGCAGACGACGGTATATTTGCTCCAGCTCAGCGGACTTTTTCCCATAATCCGCCTCTTCAAGTTCTGATATTGACAATAACAAACTCTCTTTTTTAGATCTCATTAAAATACCCATGGCTGTCCCTTCTTTATGAATTTTATAAATCGCTTCATACCCATTCCCCTGAATATATACTATCGTTCATTTCCATGCGTATAAGCATCATTTTTCCGGCAGTCCGGACAGATTCCCTTAAATATAATATCGTAATCCAGAAACTCAAAGCCATGCGTATTTTTTACCTTTTGTGTCAAATCAGATACTGTTTCCATATCCACATCAAACGCCCTGCCGCACTTACAGCAGCGTACGTGGTAATGGTTTGTACAATCGTGATCGAAACGGTCCGGCCCATCCGGAATTTCTATTTTTCTGATTTTTCCTTCTTCCGCAAGACGGTTCAGATTCCGATAGACGGTTCCTTTGCTGATATTCGGATGTGTGGCCTGCACCAGCTCGTATACTTCATCCGCAGTGGGATGATTCTGAAGCTGCTTTACAGCGTCCAGTACCAGCTCATTTTGAATCGTAGTTCTTCGAATCATGAAATGCTCCTTAATAGTAATTATTCTTAATAAGAAGTCTATATTATTTAGTAAAAAATGTCAATTGCGAATTTGAAATCTCAGAAATTCCCAATCCAGATACAAAAAAGGAGATACCAGATGGTATCCCCTTTTTGACTGACCGGAATCAGATTCCTGCAATATTCACTTTCGTATACGGGCATACGATAACCTTTACCAGATCTGTATTCTGTCTTCCGGCGCTACATACATGGCGTCATTTTTCGTAATCTCATACACATCATAGAACTGATCGAACAATGGCAGCACGGCATTCACACGCACCTTATTCAGCGAGTGCACGTCCACCATCAGCAGATAGTCGCGATACTGATCGATCTGATTCGTTGCCCAGATCTTAGCGTTGCTTTCAAACGCCTTGCGCTGCGCCTGTTTATCGTCTCCGAGAATCTCCAGTACGCATGCCATACCGCCCATATCCGCAATATTTTCTGTCACGGTCTGATCCCCGTTCTGGAACAGACCGTTTTCAATTTCGATCCCGTTATAATAATCTTTTACTTTCTGCGCTCTTGCCATAAACTGTGCCAGATCTTCTTCTGTCCACCAGTTTCGGTAATTGCCGTTTTCATCGTATCCCGCGCCATTCGTATCAAACGCGTGCGTGATCTCATGTCCGATAATCGTGCCGATCGCGCCCAGATTCTCAGCCTCATCCGCGTTTTTATCATAAAACGGAGCCTGTAAAATCGCTGCCGGGAATGTGATGTCGTTTGCCTGTGGATTATAAAACGCATTTACGGTCTGCGGAGTCGCTGCCCATACATCTTTATCCACTCCCGCGTCCAGCTGCTGCTGCGCGTTTGCGTTCAGCGCTTCTCTTGCGTTCATCACGTTTTCAACGATCGATTTGGCCGGATCGATGGACAGATTGTCAAAATAAGAAGGCCACTTATCCGGATAGCCGATTTTTACTTTCATTGCGTCCAGTTTTTTAACTGCTTCCTGTCTGGTCGCTTCGGAAAGCCAGTCGATTTTCTGAATCCTGCTGCGGAACGTCTGAATCAGCTGCTTTGTAATGTCCTCTACTTCCTTTTTGCTTTCTTCGGAAAAATACTGACTCGTATATAATTTGCCGAATTCCCAGACAAACATCGACTGCGTCAGCTCTTTGGCAACGGTATCCGCGCTCTTTTGCTCTGTCGCCCCGACGACGATTTCGTTAAAATCCCGTCCGGCTTTTTCATGCGCGCTTGTCAGCAGATCCGAACAGCTCATGTATAACATAAATCTGGCGTTATTTTTCAAAAGCTCCAGATTTTCCTGCGTCAGATAACTGTTTGCTTTCTTTACGTTTTCCATTTCCTGTACGATACACGTATCAAAACTGGTAATGCCGATTTTCTCCAAAAATCCAATAATGTCGCAGTTGCTGTATAAAGCGGCCAGTTCTTCCTTTGTATGCGGATTGTAGTATTTCTGCACGTCATACATATCTTCTGTGCCTACTCCGGTAACGGAAAAATCCCGCTGCATCTGAAATACCTGCTCAGCAATCCGGGAAGCCGCGTCCTCTGTCTCTCCGGCAAGAACAAACATTTGTTTGATAAAGTTTTTAAACGCGTCCTGAATCGGCTTGTTCTCCTCACCGATCATGTAGTCTTTCATCACCGCATAGGTCGGTCCCTTATGCACCAGCACATATTTGCTGGAATCCATCGTATCCAGACCCACGCTAAAGGTTAACAGACTTGCCATACCTGCTTTGGAAAGCTGCGCCAGTACGTCTACAAATTCTGCGACCGTTCCGGCCTGATCGATCTTGTCCAGATATGGCCGCAGCGGTTCGATACCAGCCTGATCTCTTGTCTGCATATCGCGGGCCAGCAGATAAAAGTCAATGATTTTCTGTTCTATGCTGCCCTCGGCATATTTATCCTTTTCTGCAACCAGCTGATCGATCAGTCCGCTCAGATTATTGGTAACGGCTGTCTGCAGCTCAGAAAAATTGCTCCACTGATTCTGATTTTCATTCAGCGCATGCTCGCTTAACAATGACGCGTTTACTACCTGATAAAAATCGTCCTGTTTACGCAAAGCGCTGTCTGCCGCCCGTACGGTTACGATCACAGTCTCTTTCTTTTTAGAGCCGTCCGCCGCCTTTACGGTAATTTTGGTCCTGCCGGCCTTCTTTGCCTTTACAACGCCCTTTTTGGATACGGAGGCAATCTTTGGATCGGCAGACAGATAGGTCAGCGCCTGATTGGAAGCGTCTGCCGGGGTAATCTGCGGTCTGATCGTAGAGCTTGCTCCAACAGGCAGAGCCATCGCCGGTTTGATTACGTTTACTCCGTCTACCTTCGTACCTACGGTAACCTCAATCGAATCTTTGGTATTTCCGGCCTTTAAGGTAATTTTAGCCGTTCCTTTTTTGACGGCTTTTAACTTTCCGGTTTTGCTTACGGTAACCGCTTTGGGATTACTGCTTTTCCACTTTACATCGGAACGATTTGCTTTTAGCTGGAAGATCTCGCCTTTTTCCAGTGTCAGCGTCGTCGTGGCCACATTTGTGATTTCCGCTTTTTTCGCTGCAGCTTCTACCGCTATTGCAGCTGTACTGTCTGCAGGTATCGCGGTAAGCGGCGCCGCCGGAAATGCCAGCAGCGCTGCCAGCAATAGCGACAGCATTCTGTTTCGTTTTTTCATTCTATTTGTCCTTTCCTATCTATTTATAAAGCTCCGCAAAGCGCTTTACCGCTTATTCTCCAGCCATTCCGTGCAGCTTCTGTAACGACTGCACTTCGCTGCTGCCATGCTTTTTCAATGAAAGAATCCCGCTGACGGTTGCTTTTGCCGCCGCCATAGTCGTCATATAAGGCACTTTCTTTTTGATCGCCGCCTTACGCAGATAGCTGTCGTCCCAATGACTCTCACGTCCAACCGGTGTATTAATAATTAAATCGATCTTTCCATTTGTGATCAAATCAAGCATATCCGGTCTTCCTTCCTGCAGCTTATATACCATCTCTGCTTCTGTCCCAGATTCGCGGATCATCTGACACGTATGTTTGGATGCGATAATATGAAATCCTGCTTTAACAAATGCAGTAGCTACCTCCACTAATTCCGGCTTATCCCGGTCGCTGACAGAAATGAGTACGGTTCCTTCCAGCGGCAGCCTGGACTGCGTCGCTTCCTGCGCCTTATAAAATGCCTCGCCATAAGACGCCGACAGTCCGAGCACTTCGCCAGTCGAACGCATTTCCGGTCCGAGCACAGGATCTACTTCCTGGAACATATTAAACGGGAATACGGCTTCTTTTACTCCATAATACGGAATCTTATGCTCTTTTAACTGCGTAACCGGAGACGGTCTTCCGGTAAGCTCTGCCGTCACAATCTCGATCGCCAACGGTACCATACGAATGTTGCACACTTTGGATACAAGCGGCACTGTTCGGGATGCACGCGGATTTGCCTCCAGCACGAATACTTTTCCCTTTTCAATCGCATACTGCATGTTCATCAGACCTTTTACATGCATTTCCTCTGCAATCTTTCTTGTATATTCTTTAATCGTGTCTACATTTTCCTGCGAAATATGCTTTGACGGAATAATACATGCCGAATCTCCGGAATGTACGCCTGCCAGCTCAATATGCTCCATTACCGCCGGAACAAACGCGTGCGCGCCGTCGCTGATCGCATCTGCCTCGCACTCCGTCGCATGCCCGAGAAAACGGTCGATCAGAATCGGACGATCCGGCGTCACGCCGACTGCCGCGTTCATATAACCGGTCATGCTTTCCGCGTCGTAAACGATCTCCATCCCTCTTCCGCCCAGGACGTAAGAAGGCCGTACCATAACCGGATACCCAATCTGTTCGGCAATTTTTAAAGCCTCTTCCACATCGACTGCCATACCTGACTCCGGCATCGGAATATCCAGTTTTTCCATCATCGCACGGAACTGGTCGCGGTCTTCCGCCAGGTCTATGACAGACGGCGAAGTACCTAAGATCTTTACCCCGTTTTTCTCCAGATCCGCAGCCAGATTCAAAGGCGTCTGACCGCCAAACTGCGCAATAACGCCTGCCGGCTGTTCTTTTTTGTATATGCTTAACACGTCTTCCAGCGTCAAAGGCTCAAAATACAGCTTGTCAGAGGTATCGTAATCCGTCGATACCGTTTCCGGATTGCAGTTGACAATGATCGTTTCAAATCCGAGCTTTTTCAGCGCCAGAGACGCATGTACGCAGCAATAGTCAAACTCGATGCCCTGTCCGATACGATTCGGACCCCCGCCAAGTATCATAATCTTCGGTTTCCCCTGCGCAACCGGATTTTTATCTTCGGCGTTATAAGTCGAATAATAATATGCGTTGTCCTTCGTGCCGCTGACATGCACGCCTTCCCATGCTTCTTCCAGGCCAAGCGCGATCCGCCGGTTTCTTACCGATTCTTCTGTAATATCTAAAATCTGACTTAAATATTTATCTGAAAATCCGTGTTTCTTAGCTGTGATCAGAGCCTGATCATCCGGCAGCTGTCCTCTGGCTGTCAGAAGCGCCTCTTCTTCCTCCACCAGCTCTTTCATCTGCTGCAGGAAATAATGTTTCACCTTTGTAATCTCATGAATCTCTTCGATGGAAGCTCCTTTGCGCAGCGCTTCATATATAAGAAAATAACGTTCGCTGGACGGCGTAATTAACTGTTTTAACAGCTGTTCTCTGGTCTGCTGATCGAAGTCTTTGGCATGTCCCAGACCGTAACGACCGGTTTCCAGACTGCGGATCGCCTTTTGAAACGCTTCTTTAAACGTCTTGCCTATGCTCATAACCTCACCGACCGCACGCATCTGCGTTCCGAGCTTGTCTTCCACACCTTTAAATTTTTCAAATGCCCAGCGGGCAAATTTAATCACGACATAATCTCCGTCCGGCACATACCGATCAAGTGTTCCATATTTTCCACATGGAATTTCCGAAAGTGTCAGACCCGTCGCCAGCATTGCCGATACAAGCGCGATTGGAAATCCGGTTGCCTTGGATGCCAGCGCCGAAGAACGGGAAGTTCTTGGGTTGATTTCAATGACAATATCGCGGTCCGTCTTTGGATCATGCGCCCACTGCACATTGGTACCGCCGATCACCTGAATAGATTCCACGATCTTATATGATTTTTCCTGCAGACGTTTCTGCACTTCTTCAGATATGGTCAGCATCGGAGCTGAACAAAACGAATCTCCGGTATGCACTCCCAGAGGGTCAATATTTTCAATAAAACATACGGTAATCATATTGTTATCCGCGTCACGGACCACTTCCAGCTCCAGCTCTTCCCAGCCGAGAATGGACTCTTCCACAAGCACCTGTCCGACAAGGCTTGCCTGCAGGCCTCTTGCGCATACGGTTTTTAATTCTTCCACATTATAGACAAGACCGCCGCCAGCGCCGCCCATCGTGTACGCCGGACGCAGCACAACCGGATATCCGAGCTGATCTGCGATTTCCATCGCTTCTTCTACCGAATAGGCAACCTCGCTGCGCGCCATCTCAATGCCAAGACTGTCCATCGTTTTCTTAAATTCAATCCGGTCTTCCCCACGCTCGATCGCGTCGACCTGCACGCCGATCACCTGCACCTGATACTTTTCGAGCACTCCTTTTTGAGCCAGCTCTGCACAGAGATTCAGTCCGGACTGTCCGCCCAGATTCGGAAGCAGCGCGTCCGGACGTTCTTTTGCAATAATCTGCTCTATACGCTCCGCATTTAACGGTTCAATATAAGTAACATCCGCAGTTTCCGGATCTGTCATAATTGTAGCCGGATTGGAATTGACCAGTACAATTTCATAACCAAGATTTCGCAATGCTTTGCAAGCCTGTGTGCCGGAATAATCAAACTCGCAGGCCTGGCCGATCACGATCGGACCGGAGCCAATAATCAGTACTTTATGGATATCTGTTCTTTGAGACATTCTGATTCCTCCTGTTTGGTATCAAATAGATGTTAATAGATATTAATTTATCTGTACTGGTAACTTATTTTACCGGAAAATTCTTCAAATGGCAATATAAACATGATATTTAAATCGTCGTTCGTCCGCAGGACGGAAATTTTACTGCCCCTCCTCCATGCGATACCCCACACTCCGGACGGTTTTCAGACAGCGCGGCTGACGCAGCTTATCCCGCAGCCGCTTCACCGTAACGGTCAGCGTATTGTCATTGACATAATTGCCATGCACGTCCCATATCCGCTCCAGCATCTTTTCTCTCGTAACCGTCCTGCCCTTGTTTTGCATCAGATACAGTAACAGCTCATACTCTGCCGCACTCAGATGAATTTGTTCCGACTGGCAAAAAACTTCCCTCCGATCCGTATCGATTCTGACTGTGTCGCAGGAAAGATACCGACCGGCCGCGCTGCCGGTTCTGCGCAATAACGCGATAATTCTGGAATACAATACTTCCAGTTCAAACGGCTTTACGACATAATCGTCTGCTCCGCTTCCAAATCCGGCAACGATGTCCTTACAATCCCCGCGAACCGTAAGAAAAATCACCGGCAGCTCCTTCCAGCGGCTGCGCATCCACTGACACATCCAGTCTCCGCGTCCATCCGGCATATTCCAGTCCAGTAATACGAGCGCTGGCACATGCGCGCACAGCGCCTGCCTGGCATCTGCAAATGTCTCGTACAGCGTTACCCGAAAATCCTTTTGCTCCAGATATTCCTTTACTGCCGATGCAATCACAGCATCGTCTTCGATGTAATACAGCTCTGTCATAGTTTGTCTCCGTTTTTCATTTTTATCGGATAGTATAGCAGAAAAAAGTTACAATTTCATGACGAATCTTTTGCATAATCATTCTTTACAAAGCCTGCCGCCGATACTATAATAAGAACAGGCAGATTTTTCTAACTGTTCGGACTCAACGCAAATTAACAAAAATAAAGAGAGGTATTCCATATGAATCCACTACCATTAAACAAAATCCATCTGGTTCCCTTTGATACGATTGCCGGCTATGAGGTACGTCCGGGATTTTACGATATCAATGGCGCGACCGCTATTCCCGGCGGTGTAAACTTTACCGTACATTCCAACCATGCGACCTCATGTGAGCTTTTGCTCTTTCACAGAGAAGAAGATGTGCCATACGCCGTATTAAAGTTTCCGGAAAATTATCGGATCGGAAATGTCTTTTCCATGATCGTATTTAAACTTAATATCGAAGAATTTGAATATGCGTATCGTGTGGACGGCCCTTACGAGCCGGAAAACGGTCTGATTTTTAATCCGAAAAAATTTCTGCTGGATCCATATGCAAAAGCCGTAACCGGACAGAGCGTCTGGGGCACGAAAAAACCGCAAAATGATTTTTACAAAGCGCGCGTGGTCAGAGACGACTTTGAATGGGGAGATTTTGTATTTCCGCACATTCCAATGGACGATCTGATTATTTATGAACTTCACGTACGGGGATTCTCCATGGCAGACGGCTCTCTGCACGCAAAGCCCGGAACCTTTGCCGCGTTAATGGAAAAAATCCCTTATCTGAAAAAACTGGGAATCAATGCTGTGGAACTGATGCCGATCTTTGAATTTGACGAAACAGAGTCGTTACGTTCCTACAACGGACATGATCTGATGGACTACTGGGGCTATAATACGGTCAGCTTTTTCGCGCCAAATACAAGCTACTGCGGCGGCATCGAATACAATCGGGAAGGCACCGAGTTAAAGCAGCTGGTCAAAACCCTGCATGAAAACGGAATCGAAGTCATTTTGGACGTTGTATTCAATCATACGGCGGAAGGAAACGAGCAGGGCAGTTTCTTTTCTTTCAAAGGATTTGACAATAATATTTATTATATGCTCAAGCCAAACGGAGAATATTTCAATTACAGCGGATGCGGCAATACTCTGAACTGCAACCACCCGATTGTGCAGCGAATGATTCTGGACTGTCTGCGTTACTGGGTAATGACTTATCGTGTGGACGGTTTCCGCTTCGATCTGGCTACGATACTTGGCCGCAACGAAGACGGTTCGCCGATGCGCAAGCCGCCGCTGCTCCAAAGTCTTGCCTTCGATCCGATCCTGGGCGATACGAAGCTGATTGCCGAGGCATGGGACGCCGGCGGTCTGTATCAGGTCGGCAGTTTTCCGTCCTGGAACCGGTTTGCAGAATGGAACGGACGCTACCGCGACGATGTGCGCAGCTTTTTAAAAGGCGACCCAAATACCGCCTCCAGCGCCTCCCTGCGTATGATCGGCTCTATCGATCTGTATGATCCGAAAACGCGCGGACACGAAGCGTCGATCAATTTTCTGACATGTCACGACGGATTTACGCTGCATGATCTGTACAGCTATAACAAAAAGCACAACGAAGCAAACGGCTGGAACAATACGGACGGCAGCAACGATAACTACAGCTGGAACTGCGGCACTGAAGGTAAAACGATGGATCACGAGATTTTAACTCTCCGTAAAAGAATGGTTAAAAACGCCTGCGCCGTCTTAATGTGCAGCCGCGGTACGCCGATGTTTCTGGCTGGAGACGAATTCGGCAACAGTCAGCATGGAAATAATAATGCCTACTGTCAGGATAACATGATATCCTGGCTGGACTGGTCGCTTCCTGAAAAAAATAAAGATTTATTTAATTTTTTCAGCTATATGATCGACTTTCGTAAAAAACATGCCGTCATCCGCAAAAATATGCCGGAATGCTCTTTCGGATTTCCAACGGTCAGCCTGCACGAGGCAGAAGCATGGAACGGAAATTATCAGTGGGATTCTCATGTCATCGGCGTCATGTTTGCCGGAAAAGACGAAGAGACAGACCGCGACGATATCGTATTTTTATCTGTCAACGCTTATTGGGAAAATGTCACACAGCATCTTCCGCAGCTGCCGGTCAATATGCAGTGGGAAATCGTAGTCAACACTTATATGACGCACAGTGTGCTGCCTGTACCGGAAATCGTACCAGACTGTACGATTGTACTAAAGCCAAGAAGCGTCATGGTTCTTGTGGCCGTACAGATCTGAGATGCTGTGCGATTGTGCAGAAGCTAATTAGCGTTATGTTTCTTTCAGCCATACAGATCTGAGTTACTTTGCGATTGTATGAAAGCCAGAAAGCGCGATGGCAGCCGCAGATTCATAAATTAAATATGCATATTTAATAAACGCAAAACAGTGCAGGGTAAATTTACGATCGTTTTACCCTGCACTGTTTTGCGTTATCCTTCGCAACTATTTTTGCAAAATATCCACCGTGTGCGCGCTTGCTCCCAGCAGCTCCGGCCGCTCGCAGACAGACGCCTGATAGTCCAAAAACAGCGCGAATGTCTCTTCGTCCATCTCATGGAGCGTCTGGCGCATATAATTGGCCGGTCCGTCTGGCGCAATGATTTTGAGTCTCTTTAACCCGGCTGCCTGGTTGATACGGTCAATATCTTCCAGCCTGACATAGTCATACAGATCTTTTGGCTGCGACGCGCAGTGAAATTCTTTCGTCAGGCGTCCGTCTTTCAGACATGCTTTCACATTCCCATCCCGAAATCCATACGTTAAAACGCCATATTCGTTCATGCAGTATGCCGACAAAATATATCCGCCGGCTTTGGTAACGCGTGCCGCTTCTTTTAACGCCTGCACCTTTTCTTCCATTGTATACAGATGATACATCGGCCCAAAAAGCAGCGCCATGTCAAACGACTCGTCCGCAAACCTTGATAACCGCAGTGCGTTTCCCTGATACGCTTTCACGCCGCTCTTTTTTGATTTTAGTATACCCAGATTATATTTTACCAGTTCTACTGCGGTAACGTCATATCCCTCTTCCGCCAGCTGTACGCTATAACGGCCTGTCCCTGCTCCAATATCTATAATACACGGTTGATGCATGTTCTCCAGATATTGGCGGATATATTTCATCGTTATAAAATATTCTACCTGCCCGTGTCTTCTGCCGAGACGTTTTTCTTCACAAAATTTATTGTAATATTGTTCCAGTTCAGTCATCATACCCGTTGCGTCCTTTATCCAATTGCCGGCCGCGTATCAGCCAGTCAATCACACACAGCCTCTGTCCTATGTTTATCTCCTGCCGCTATTGCTGCAAACAGATAACAGTCCGGACAGGCCGCCCTGTCTGAACTGTTATCGCTTGTTTATCTGTGTTCTGTTTTTACGCTTCCTCTTCCATCTCTACATGCACGCGCTGTAAATGCCAGATATCACGTACGTATTCCTCAATCGTACGGTCAGAAGAGAACTTGCCTACGTTCGCAACATTTAAAATCGCGCTCTTCGCCCACTGCCGCTCGTCTTTATAAGCCTGCATCACACGTTCCTGCGCCTGTGCGTAAGAACGGAAATCTGCCAGTACAAAATACGTATCTGCATATTGCGTACAGTTCGTATTCAGCAGTGAATTGTACAGATCACGGAACAGCTCTGTATCATGTCCGGAATAAAATCCATTGATCAGCTGCATCAGCACCTGACGAATTTCCGGATCGTTGTTGAAGATCTGCATCGGATTGTAATCCCGTTTGTGCTCATGATCGATGACTTCATCGGAGCTCATGCCGAAGATAAACGCATTTTCTTCGCCCATCTCTTCCACCATCTCCACATTCGCGCCATCCATCGTTCCGATTGTCAAAGCTCCGTTTAACATAAACTTCATATTGCCGGTACCAGACGCCTCCTTGGATGCCGTTGAGATCTGTTCGGATACGTCCGCCGCAGCGAAGATCCATTCTGCATTCGACACGCGGTAATCTTCAATAAATACAACCTTGATTTTATTATCAATGCTCTTATCATTATTGATCACATCTGCCACGCTCGTAATCAGCTTGATCGTCATCTTTGCAATTCTGTATCCCGCTGCCGCCTTTGCGCCAAAGATAAACGTACGAGGCACAAATTCCATGGACGGATTTTCTTTGATCTTATTGTACAGATACATCACATGTAAAATGTTCATCAGCTGACGTTTATATTCATGCAGACGTTTTACCTGTACGTCAAAGATGGAACGCGGATTTACTTCGATTCCGTTATGATCGTAAATATATTTTGCCAGACGTCTCTTGTTCTGGTATTTAATATTCATAAACTCCTGCTGGGCTTTTTCATCGTCTGCATAGATCGCCAGTTTCTTCATATGCGACAGATCGGTAATCCATTCATTGCCGATGTGATCCGTTACCCACTGTGCCAGCAGCGGATTGCCATGAAGCAGGAATCTTCTTTGCGTAATGCCGTTCGTCTTGTTATTGAACTTCTCTGGGAACATTTCATAAAAATCTTTTAATTCCTGATGCTTTAGTATTTCCGTATGAAGCCTTGCCACGCCGTTAACAGAATATCCTGCTGCAATCGCAAGATTTGCCATCTTCACCTGTCCGTCATATACGATCGACATTTTCTGAACTTTATTGTAGTCATTCGGAAACTTCTGCTGAATCGACAATACGAATCTGCGGTTAATTTCCTCTACGATCTGATAGATTCTCGGAAGGAGTCTTGAGAAAATCTCAATCGGCCATTTTTCGAGAGCTTCTGCCATAATCGTATGATTTGTATAAGCGCAGGTCTTTGTTGTAATTGTCCATGCGTCGTCCCAGCCAAGTCCTTCTTCATCCATCAGAAGACGCATCAGCTCTGCGACAGCCAGCGTCGGATGCGTATCGTTCATCTGAATCACGACCTTATCCGGCAGCATACGGATATCCGGATGGTTTTTCTTAAATTTGGAAAGCGCCCGCTGCAGGGAAGCCGATACAAAGAAGTACTGCTGTTTTAAGCGCAGCTCTTTGCCTGCGATATGGTCGTCGCAGGGATACAGTACATCCGTCAGGTTTCTGGCCAGATTTTCTTCTTCCACTGCCTTGCGGTAATCGCCCTTGCCAAACGCTTCCAGCTCAAAATATTTCATCGGCTCTGCGTCCCAGATCATAAGGGTATTAACCATATTGTTGTTGTAGCCCACGATCGGCATATCATAAGGAATCGCTTTGACAGACTGGTAGTTTTCATGAATAAATCTGGTCTGACCATTCGGCATGTTTTCTGCACGCACATATCCGCCAAATTTTACCTCATAGCTATACTCCGGTCTGCGCAGCTCAAACGGATAACCATCCTTTAACCAGTTATCCGGCGTTTCAATCTGATAACCGTCTTTGATCGCCTGTTTAAACATTCCGTAACGATAACGAATACCGCAGCCATATGCCGGATAACCCAATGTCGCAAGCGACTCCATAAAACAGGCTGCCAGTCTTCCAAGACCGCCGTTGCCAAGCGCCGGGTCCGGTTCCTGATCTTCAATCACATTGATATCAAGGCCTAACTCTTCCAGAGCCTCCTGCACCTCGCTGTATGCCGTCAGATTAATCAGGTTATTGCCCAGCGCACGTCCCATCAAAAACTCCATCGACATATAATAAACGATCTTCGGGTCTTCCTTATCAAACGTCTTTTGTGTCGCCAGCCATTCATCGATCACCACGTCTTTTACTGTATTTGCCACCGCCTGATAAATCTCCTGCTGACTGGCCTCATCCAGCGTTTTCCGGTAATGATTTTTCACATTATCCTTGACGCTTTTGATAAACGCCTCTTTTTCAAACATCCTGCTCTTCATTGGTGTCCTCCTTTTTATTGTTTTTCAACGCTTAACGTCACTTTTTCACCATTGATATTCCATTCTTTCTGATATCCGCTCAGCTGATCGGCATGCAGGGAAACGGCCAGAACCTCGGACTGAATCTCTTCTTTATTTTTCTCAAAAATATCAGCCGCTTTTGTATCTGCCGCATAAGAGACGGCGATCTGGTCCATCACTTCAAATCCTGCTTCTTTACGCATCGTCTGCAGCTTACTGATAATCTCTCGTACAAAACCTTCTTCCAGCAGCTCTGGCGTCAGATTCGTATCCAGCACAACGGTGGCTAAGTGATCCCCCTCTGTCATATAACCTTCCATCTGCTTCATCGTAATAAGCAGATCTTCTTCAGATAATACAACGTTTTCGCTAATGCTGTCAAGACGAAGCACCCCGTTTTCGCGCAGGGTCTGCATTGCAGCGTTTCCATCCAGCGCGGCAAGCTCCTGCTGAATCTGTTTTAAATATTTGCCGTATTTCGGCCCTACCGTACGCAGCTGCGGCTTAAACGTATAATCTGTATACGCGCTGACATCGTCTGTAAAAGAAACTTTTTTTACATTCAGCTCATCCTCAATAATTTTAACAAAATAATCGTTCAGTGTCACCGGAGCCTTGACAAACATCTTCCCAATCGGCTGACGGTTTTTAATATTTGCAGAATTCCGGCATGCGCGGCCCATCACAACGATCTTTAATACCGCATCCATATTCTCTTCCAGCTGCGGATCGATATAATCTTCACTGACCGTTGGAAAATCGCACAAATGCACGCTTTCCGGCGCCGACGCATCCACGCTGCACACCAGATTCCGGTAAATATCCTCTGAAATAAAAGGAACCATAGGAGCCGCCGTCTTTGCGATCGTAACAAGCGCGGTATAAAGCGTCATATACGCATTGATTTTATCCTGCTCCATGCCCTTTGCCCAAAAACGCTCGCGGCTTCTTCTGACATACCAGTTGGACATCTCGTCTGTAAAGCTGTCCAGTGCTCTCGCGGCTTCCGGAATCCGGTAGCTGCCCAGATTTTCATCGACCGCTTTTACGACTGAATTCAGCCTTGACAAGAGCCACTGATCCATTACGCCCAGCTTCTCATATTCCAGCTCATATTTAGAAGCGTCAAAATCGTCGATATTTGCATATAATACGAAAAACGCATACGTATTCCAGAGCGTACTCAGGAATTTACGCTGTCCTTCCTGCACGGCTTTGCCGTGGAAACGGTTTGGAAGCCATGGCGCGCTGTTAATATAAAAATACCAGCGAATCGCATCTGCTCCGTATGTTTTTAACGCTTCAAACGGATCGACCGCATTTCCTTTGGATTTGCTCATCTTCTGACCGTTTTCATCCTGCACATGCCCCAGTACAATGACATTTTCATACGGCGCCTTGTTAAATAACAGCGTCGACTCTGCCATCAGCGAATAAAACCATCCGCGCGTCTGATCCACAGCCTCCGAAATAAACTGTGCCGGAAACTGCTGCTCGAATAAGTCTTTATTTTCAAACGGATAATGATGCTGTGCAAACGGCATCGCTCCGGAATCAAACCAGCAGTCGATCACTTCCGGTACGCGATGCATCTGACCGCCGCAATCCGGACAGGCGTACGTTACCTCATCGATATAAGGCCGGTGCAGTTCTGTATTTGCTACCTCCTGCTGTCCGCATTTTTCTGCCAGCTCCCGGCGGCTGCCAATGCACTCCTGATGTCCGCACGCGCATTCCCAGACCGGAAGAGGCGTTCCCCAGTAACGATTACGGGACAGTCCCCAGTCCTGGATATTTTCCAGCCAGTCTCCAAAGCGTCCTTTTCCAATCGATGCCGGAATCCAGTTCACCGTATTATTATTGCGGATCAGATCTTCTTTGACTTCGGTCATCTTAATAAACCAGGACTCTCTTGCATAATAAATAAGCGGTGTGTCACATCTCCAGCAGTGCGGATATTCATGCTCAAACTTCGGCGCGTCAAACAGCAGTCCTGCAGCATCCAGATCTTTTAATACCATCGGGTCCGCTTTTTTAACAAAAACGCCTGCATACGCCGTCTCTTCGGTCAGCTCGCCTTTGCCGTTTACCAGCTGTACAAACGGCAGATCGTATTTTCTCCCAACCTGCGCATCGTCTTCACCAAACGCAGGCGCAATGTGTACGATTCCGGTACCGTCCGTCATCGTTACATAAGAATCGCAGGTCACATAAAACGCCTTTTTATGCTGCTTTTCCACAAGTGCGTCCGCAAAATGAAACAGCGGCTCATATTCTTTATATTCGAGATCTGTCCCTTTAAAGGTCTCCAGCACCTCATAAGCGGCACTATCTTCTCCCGCCAGCGTTCCAAGTACCTTGTCTGCCAGCGCCTGTGCAAGATAATACGTATAGCCGTCCGCCGCTTTTACTTTACAGTAGGTTTCGTCCGGATTTACGCAAAGCGCCAGGTTCGAAGGCAGCGTCCACGGAGTCGTCGTCCATGCCAGAAAACAGGCGTCCTCTCCCACGACCCTGAATCGTACGATCGCAGAACGTTCTTTTACCGTCTTATAACCCTGCGCCACTTCCTGTGAGGAAAGCGGCGTTCCGCAGCGCGGGCAGTACGGCACGGTCTTAAAGCCTTTGTACAGCAGCTTTTTATCCCAGATCTGCTTTAACGCCCACCATTCTGATTCAATATAATCGTCTTCGTATGTGACATAAGGATCGTCCATATCCGCCCAGAAACCGACGGTTTCCGAAAAATCCTCCCACATTCCTTTGTATTTCCATACCGATTCTTTGCACTGTCGGATAAACGGCTCCATCCCAAACGCCTCTATCTGATCCTTGCCGTTTAATCCGAGCAGTTTTTCCACTTCCAGCTCTACCGGAAGACCATGCGTATCCCATCCGGCTTTGCGAGGCACATATTTGCCTTTCATTGTCTGATATCTCGGAATCATATCTTTTATGACACGCGTAAGCACATGACCGATATGCGGTTTGCCGTTCGCCGTTGGCGGGCCGTCATAGAACGTATACGTTTCGCCGTCTTTTCTGGAATCCATCGACTTTTGGAAAATCTTTTTGTCTTTCCAAAAATCGATCACCTTATGCTCCCTTTCTACAAAATTCATATTCGTATCTACTTTGCTGTACATACTCTGTCTCCTTTATGTTCTGTCTGCAATATCAAAAATAATCGCTGCCGTCAAAAAAATCGAAAAAATCTTCCGGCCCAATGTCATATTCGTAATCATACTCATATCCCGGCTGTCCCTGCGAATCATATACATTCAGTTCCTGTTGATAGTACTGCATAAACGGCCCCCACATCAGCGCTATGGTCACAATCAGCGCAACCACCGACAACGCCGCCGTAATCATACCCGCAAGCGCCATTCCTCTGCCCTGCGTCCCTTTGGTATACTGCAAAATACCAAAGATAACTGCTGCCACTGCCAGCGGTATATTCATACAGGTGCAAAACAACATCAGCGATAAAATGCCAAGAATCATAGATGCAATGCCAAACCCTGTGCCCTGATTTCTGTCGTCCGGTTTCTGATACTGCTGGTATTGCGAATACGTCCCCTGCTGACCATAGCCGTTTTGCTGATACTGGCTGTACTGCCCATAGCCCGCATTTTGCTGGTATGGATTTTCCTGCTGATACTGACCGTTTTGTGCATAGCCGCTCCCGGGATTGTACGTTTGATTCGCATCATAACCGTTTCCCTGACTGTACGTCTGATTCGAGCCATAGCCGCTCCCGGGATGATACGTTTGATTCGGGTCATAGCCGCTGCCCTGACTGTATGATTGATTTGTGCCATAGCTGCTGCCAGGATGATACGTTTGATTTGCATCATAACCGTTTCCCTGACTGTACGTTTGATTTGGGTCATAACCGCTCCCAGGATTGCAGGAATGGTTCAGGCCATTGCTGCTGTCCGGATTGTATGATCGATTCGCATCATGGCCGCTCCCAGGATTGTACGTTTGATTCGCATCATAGCCGCTCCCAGGATTGTATGATTGGTTCGGACTATTGCTGCTGTCTGGATTGTACGTTTGGTTCGCATCATAGCCGCTCCCAGGATGATACGTTTGATTCGCATCATAACCGTTTCCCTGACTGTACGTTTGATTCGCATCATAGCCGCTGCCCTGCACATATGAACGGCTTTGCTCAGCGCCTGTTTCCGACTGATAGGAACAGTTTTCCTCAGCGCCTGTTTCCGGCTGGTACAGGCCGTTTTGCTCAGAGTCATTTTCCTGATCCTTCCGATCCGGTTCGCTTTGCGAAACTATGCTGCTGTCTGCTTCTGTATCTGATTGTATTTTATTTTCCGGATGTTCCTCTGACTGCACAGTATTCTGTACGGAATGCTCCTCCTGCTTCTGGCTGGTATCCTTACACTGGCTTTTCTCTTCCATTGCCAAATTCACCTCTTTATTTATTTTATATATCCAATTTCATTTGTCAATCCCTGCCGTACAGATCTCTTGTATATACTTTCTCTTTTACGTCTTCCAGCTCCTGCACATAACGATTTGCAACAATCACATCGGCTCGTTTTTTAAATTCTGACAAATCCCGTATCACTTCGCTCCCAAAAAATAATTCTTCCTGCAGCAAATTCGGTTCATAAACAATTACGGTCGCTCCTTTTGCCTTGATACGTTTCATAACGCCCTGAATAGAGCTTTGCCTGAAATTATCAGAATCCGTTTTCATCGTCAGCCGGTAAATGCCGACCACACATGCGTTTCCTGGCAGTCCGTTTAATCCTCTGCTGCTGTCCGGTTCATAGTAACCGCCTCTGGCAAGAATCTGATCTGCCACAAAATCTTTACGCGTACGATTGGACTCCACAATTGCTTCTATCAGATTCTCAGGCACATCTTTATAGTTGGCCAAAAGCTGCTTCGTATCCTTCGGCAGACAATACCCTCCATATCCAAACGAAGGATTGTTATACTGCTGTCCGATTCTCGGATCCAGACACACGCCCTCGATAATATGCTTTGTATTTAGCCCGCGGACTTCCGCATAAGTATCCAGCTCATTAAAATAAGATACCCGCAAAGCCAGGTAGGTATTCGCAAACAGCTTGACGGCCTCAGCCTCCGTGGATTCCATCAATAACACCGGGACCTCTTTTTCACGCGCTCCTTCGCGTAAAAGGTCTGCGAACTGTTCCGCTTCTTTTTGCATATCTTTGCAAATACTTCCGACAATAATTCGGGACGGATACAGATTGTCGTGCAGCGCATGCCCTTCACGCAGAAACTCCGGTGAAAACAGCAGGCGGTCTGTCTGATATTTTTTGCCTGCCTCCCTGGTAAATCCAACCGGAACTGTCGATTTGATAACGATCACCGCATCCGGATTTACCGCTGTCACATGTTGTATCACCTCTTCTACCGAAGACGTATCAAAATAATTCATCTTCGGATCATAATTCGTAGGCGTGGATATAATGACAATATCCGCATTCCGATAAACGTCCGTTCCATCTGTAACCGCCGTAAGACGCAGATCTTCCCGTTTCAGAAAATCCGAAATGTCCTGATCGATAATAGGCGACTGGCGCTGATTGATCAGATCTGTCTTTTCCTTTTGGATATCGACCGCCGTCACTTCATGATTTTGTGCCAGCAAAACCGCCAGAGCCAGACCCACGTATCCGATACCCGCTACCGCTATTTTCATCGCAACCCCCTTTAGTCCCAGAGCTTTCCGCCGTATACGCCCTCCGCCGTCAGCTGACGAAACGCTTCTACAACGCTGTCTTTATCCTCTGCATATGTAACTCCAAACCATTTATCCGGCGTCGGAAGTACCCGGACGACTGCCTGGCCGCTTCGCAACATCTGATCGATCACAGACGGCAGCAAATATTCTGCTTTCAGATCCGATGGATCCGTCTGCTGCATAAACGCGACAAATTTTTCTTTTAACACCAGTAAAAAGTCTGGCGTCAGTCCCCACAGATTCATGGACGCCGGCGTCTCGTCTGCCAGTACCGTACCATCTTCGCTGCAGATCTCCCCGGACTGCGTACGTCTGATTCCACCTGTTTCTACCACCTTTAACAGCTCGTTATCTGCATTTGTCTCGCAAATTCCACGCGTAACCGTTCCGTTTTCACTAAGCGTATTCTGAATCTGAAAACCTGCCATACAATACTGACCTTCCGTATTTTCATGCTCTCTCAAAAACCGATATACGTTTTTAAACGCCGCTTTTCCATAATAATCATCTGCATTTATTACCGCAAACGGTACGTCAAGTATTTCCCGGCAGGATAAAATCGCGTGTCCGGTTCCCCACGGCTTTTTACGGTCTGGCGAACAGACAAAGCCTTCCGGCAAATCGTTGTTATCCTGAAATACATATTCTACCGGACAGACTTTTTCAATCCTGGATCCGATCACTTCTTTAAATTCTGCCTCGATATCTTTACGAATGATAAATATCACCTTTGTAAATCCTGCTTCCAACGCATCATGAATCGAATAGTCGATAATAATCTCCCCCTGCGGGCCTACCTTCTGCAGCTGCTTGATGCCGGCGCCATAACGGGAACCGATGCCAGCGGCCATAATAACGAGCGCGATATCTTTCATAATAGTATCCTCCTTGGTTTTTCAGAATGACTTACTTATCATACCATTACTGGCGGTTTTGTTCAAGTGTAATCCTGGGATCAGCTAAAAAGCAGTATCTCCAATTTGGTGCGGCAGGTTCTGCAAAGACTGCCGCCCTCATATTCCACCGTGATCTTTTTCCATTCGCACCGTTGTATGCTTTGCCAAATTCCCGCCTGCAGTTCGTAAAGTCGATGCTTTTGTTTATATGCACGCTCCTCGTATAATAAGTTTGTAAGCAAGAAAAACAGCTTACAGACTTATTCT
>CAJTMV010000033.1 GCA_910577225.1 uncultured Eubacterium sp.
CTGCAAATCTGCCAGTATACAGACGCAGAATGAAAGCAGACAGGCCATCGGTGCGTCATTCCGTTTAGAGGAAAACGAGGCGAACCGCCATGAACGCATGGGGGAACTTGCCAAACAGGTTGGGGAAGGGAACGGTGGCGAAGGGGGATACTACCAGGAGCAGCTTGCATCAGGGGACTGGCTGATATGGACGGATAATTCCTTTGAGACGCTTCTGATGGAGGATATATTAAGAATTGCGGAAGTGGACGGAGTAGAGGAAGTAAACATAACAACCGCAAATACAGTCGTCAATCCAGTGAACTTTGAACGTATTGAGGATAAGGATGTAGACCAGAGTTCTGACCAGCGGGGCGTGTCGCTCCGTGGGACCCTCCGCATGGAGCTGGATTTTGACGTCCAGAAAGGAAACATTGAAGTAAATGAAGGCAGGATGGTCACGCCGGAAGATACGGATGTATGCGTGGTTTCCAGGGAGATTGCGGATTTGAACGGACTAAAGGTGGGGGATTATCTGGAATTTAATAACTGGAAAGACAGGGAAAACTCCAATGTATATAAAGCTGAGGTTATAGGAATCTATACTTCCATAAATGGCATTACACCGATCATGTATGGAGACAGCTACCGGAGTGAGAACATTATTTTTACAGACCTGTCCTTTCCTGAAAAACCGGAAGGGAAGGAGGGCAATCCCCTGTACCAGTACGCAACTTTTGTAGTGGGGGATGTAAATGAATATGAAGCCGTCAAAAAAAGAATACAGGCAGTGGATATCGGATGGGAAAGATATGATTTCCTTGACAATACGGGAATGAGTGACACGATGACGGAGAACTTCGGCGAATTAGAGAAAATGAGTTCGCTGATTCTGATCTTAGTCTGTATATCCGGTGTGGTCATCATATGTCTGGTTTTCCTGTTCTGGCTGAAAGGCAGGGTGCATGAAATTGGTATTTACCTTTCGCTTGGCAGGACAAAACGCAGTATTATCGCCCAGATGCTTCTGGAGGGTGTGCTGGTCGGATGTGTGGCATTCCTGCTTGCAACTGCAGCCTCCCCGATGGTTTCCAGGGGAATTGTCGGGTATCTGGTGGACTACCAGGAACAGGTGCAGACAGAGGAGGAACAGCTAAATTCAAATATGGTATTGAATGGTTCCTTAGAGGATGACAAAACAGAAATCGTGGGCATTACGGTGGAGATCAGCGGTGATGTGGTATTTTTATCCGGGGTATCAGTGCTTGGGGTAATCATGCTTGCAATTGCATTGTCCTGCATTTCCATCATGGTCCGGAAACCGAAAGAAATGTTAAGCAGGATGAGTTAGGAGGGCGTTATGTTAGAAATAAAGGATGTAAAGTATTATTACAAATCACAGAAAGACAAAGTGATATTGAACCATATATCTTATAGCTTTGAGGAAGGAAAGCTGTATGCGGTTTTAGGTACAAGCGGCTCCGGGAAGACCACACTGCTTTCCCTGCTGGCGGGACTTGATGTGCCGGTAGAAGGGGAAATCTGTATGAATGGAGTAAATATCATGCGCAAAGGGTTAAACGAGCATAGAAAGAAAAATATCTCACTTGTATTTCAGAACTACAACCTGATCGATTACCTTACGCCAATTGAAAATGTCAGACTTGGCGGAAAGGAAGATGCAATGGGGCTGTTAAGATCGATGGGGCTGGATGAAACCCAGAGCAGGCGCAACGTCATGCAGCTATCCGGCGGGCAGCAGCAGAGGGTTGCCATAGCAAGGGCATTGGCGAGCAATGCGCCCGTCCTGTTGGCAGACGAGCCGACAGGAAATCTGGACGAAGATACTGCGAATGAGATGATCGATATTTTCACAGAATTAGCGCATGAAAAGAACAAATGTGTAATCATGGTTACGCATAGTAAGGAGCTGGCTCAAAAAGCGGATGTTATTTTGACTTTGAAGAAAGGAACCGCTGTAGCAACGGAGGATACTGCATTGGATGAAAAAATAAGGAAGGGACTTGTGGAGCAGGCGGAAAGGTTTTCGGTTCCGGATGATCTAAAGGATAAAATAATGTACGAGATTGAAAAACAAAACAATTAAGCTGCCCATGTTAGAACTGTATGGAATGCATGACCCTGCAAAAGACAGACCGCCGCACGATGGCCATCATCCGCCATAGTTTACCTCCAGAATGGAGAAAACCATTTAATAAACAGATAAGAAACAAATAGTAAACAGACAAAGACTTTTTCGAAATATGATGTATAATATCATAGAAACACAAACTTCTTTTCAATCACTATGGAGGGATAAACATGAGTACGATTCTTCATACCGATAAATTGTGCAAATCATTTTCAAACGGCGGCCTGCAGCAGCATATCATAAAGAATCTTGATCTTGAGATCAGGGAAAAGGACTTCACTGTTATAATGGGGGCGTCGGGTTCGGGCAAATCCACTCTGCTTTATGCACTTTCGGGAATGGATCCCCCGACCCTCGGCAGAGTCTTCTTCGGTGACAGGGATATATCGAAAGATACCAACGATCAGCTTGCCGTGTTCAGACGTGAAAACTGCGGGTTTGTCTTTCAGAGCATTTATCTGCTCGAAAACATGACCGTATTCGATAACATCATGACAGGTGCGCTTGTGATACAGAAGAACAGTCCCGCGCTTGTGAAAAAGACCGGGGAGCTTCTCAAAAAGGTCGGTATAGGCGAAAAGCTGTGGGATAAATACCCGAACCAGCTTTCGGGCGGTGAGTGCCAGAGGGTCGGCATCGTAAGAGCGGTCATCAATGATCCAAAGATACTTTTTGCCGATGAGCCGACAGGCAGTCTGAACTCGGCTTCGAGCCGTGACGTTCTTGATATCTTCACTGAACTGAACTCGAAAGGACAAAGCATTGTAATGGTGACGCACGACATGAAAACCGCTCTCAGAGGAAACAGGGTGATATATCTTCGTGACGGCGCTGTGATCGGCGAACATGAAATGCCGTCATTCGGCACAAATGATATCAGGAGCAGACAAGAGGGCCTGCAGAGATTTCTCGATGATATGGGGTGGTAATATGGAAAAGATACTCAGACTTTCGTTTGCTAATATTAAAAAGCATAAAAAACAGACGATACTCCTTACTCTGCTGATCGTGTTCTGTATGGCTGTCACATCGGCGGCAGCTGCGGGCAGCATTGATATGACGGGCATATTTGCCCGCGTGGCGGATGCGTATGCCGTACATAAAAACGCGCTTTATATCAAAGAGGATTATTACAATGACAGCTTCATCCGGCTGCTTCGTGAAGATGAGAGGGTAACGGATATCGATCATGTCCGTGTTCTGTTCAGTACGGCAACGAAATACCTTGACAATGAAGGCGGGGAACAGTCGCTGTATATGAGTTTCGTGACTAAGGAGCTCGAAAAGAACATAGAGCGCTCTCCCATAGAAACGACGCTCACTGATGAGGAGATAGCAGCACTTGAACACCCGATCTATCTGCCCTATGCAGGCAGAGAATCCCTTGCATCAAAGCTCAGTGAGGGCGACACGTTTAACATCATTTACGGAACAAAGCGGTTCTCCTTTACAGTTGCAGGTTTTTATGAATCAATTTTTATGCCCGCAACCGGTATGGGTTTCCAGATGATCGTTTCGGACAGCGACTATGTTTCTCTGATGACCATAATCGGCAGGTATGAAATGGTGCTGTTCGACTGCAATCCGCTCGATGACTGTGTGGATATCTGTTTAAAATTTTATGACAGAGTCGAAGAACAGACAGGCAAAGATATCGGATATAATATTCTGAGCTTTCTGTATAAAAATCTGGAACAGAAAAGCGCTGTTTTCTCGGAGATTGTCATTGGTATCATGCTGTTTATGGCGGTTGTTATATTCATTGCCGCCGCTATTATGATACGTTTCCGTATCGCAGGCGATATACAGGATCAGATACAGTCTGTCGGCGTCTTGGAAGCACTCGGTTATACATCAAAGGAGATCGCGCTTTCCTATACCGCGGAGTATCTTATGACAGCCCTTGCAGGCGTTATTATCGGCGCGGGCGGCGCATTGGCGCTGCTGCCTGTGCTGCACAGAGTCGCTGAAACACTTTCGGGACATCATGGCAGTCTGCATATTTCTCCGCTCCCGATACTGCTGACGGCATTGACGATCCTTATTTTTGTGGGAGTAATCGCACATACGAGAGCTCTGGCAGTAAAGAAATATCCCCCTGTGCAGGCTTTCCGTAAAGGAATAGCTGTTCATCATTTCGGCAAAAACCGGTTTCCGCTGAGGAATACGAAAAACAGCGTGCATCTTCGCCTTGCCCTGAAAGGCTTTTTCGATAATAGAAAGCAGAATATCAGTCTTACTGTCTGTATAGCTGTTTCGGCACTTGCCGCTGTCGCAGGTATCCTGATCGCCGACCTGTTCGCCTCTGATCTGAAAGCTGCTGCAAGAATGACAGGAGAGGAAATGCCGGACCAGATAGTGACCGTTATGCACTCAGCCAGCACAGAGCAGCTTGCGGAAAGAATAAGCGGGATGCAGGGTGTAAAACGTGTGCAGACAGGTTCGTTTTCTCTTGATCTGTCCGAATGGATGTCTCTTTATGCCTTTGACCGTGAGAGTTGTCTTGTGCCGATATCCTATCCCGATTTTTCTCAGTGCGAGAACATTCAGGCAACAGCAGGCAGACTTCCCGAGCATGACAACGAGATCGCTGTTTCAAAGCTGTTCGCGACCCGGCACAGCCTGAAGGTCGGCGACAATCTCACCCTTGAATGCAACAGCGTAAAAAAGAATTACATCATCTGTGGATTCATTCCAGGCATGTCCAACAACGGAAATAATCTCTATATTACCGAACAGGCTTTCAAACGTATCATGCCCACTTACCGCCCCTCTGCGATAGAGATATACCTTGAGGACAAAACGGATCGGGCAGAGTTTCAGACACTGCTTATGCAGACCTACGGCAGATCAGTGGCTGATACCCGTAAAACAGAAAGCATCGGCGATACCGCCGGGGAACGGCTGAGTGCAGAAGCCGATCGGCTGATTGCAGAGTATCTCGCCAATCACGGTGCAGATCATATCGAATACTCGATACAGATCGGCGATAAGACGATATCGGGTTCAAGCGAGAGCTTTGCTATCAAAAGTGTGCAGGACATCAAACATGTCCTGCAGACGCAGATGGGCGGTATTTTCAGCACGATCAGCCTGACATCCTGGTCACTTATGGGTATCGCGGCAGTCGTTTCAGCTATCATTATCATAGCCCTTATGGAGCAGGCTGTCAGACGGCAGAGAAAAGAACTTGGTATTATGCTCGGACTCGGCTACACCACAAAGGAGCTTATGGTACAGCTAGCAATGCGTATCATGCCTGCTGTGATCGCGGCAATTATCCCAGGCACTGTCGGTGCGGCGGCTGTGTTTCATGCGGTAATGGACGCTATGATCGGCACAACACCCATAAATATCCCTATGATGATCGTTACAATTATAATTATGATACTGTTCTGCTTCGGCTGTGCGTATGTCGGTGCAGGCAGGATAAAGAAGATCTCTGTAACAGAGCTTATGACCGAATAAAGCGGGAGGAATCATATTATGAAGAAGATTACAGCGGCAATCGCAGCGATCCTGATACTGGCGGCGATACCCGCTACGGCAGCCTACGGTGCAGACAAGGAAACGACGCCTGTACAGACAGAGAAAAAAGCCGATACCGTTTCGGCAATAGGCTCGGTAAGCAAGATATTCTGTACGACTGCGGCATTACAGCTTTATGAGCAGGGACTGCTAAACATCGACGCTCCCGTGACGGATTATGTCCCTGAATTTACAATGCAGGACGGGCGATATAAAGATATCACTGTGAGAATGCTCATGAATCACACTTCCGGGCTTATGGGAATGGTATATGACGATATGATACTCTATGATGATATTGATACGACATATCATGACAGATTCATTGGACATCTGAAAAATTCACGTCTGAAAGCTGACCCTGGAACGCTTGCGACTTACAGCAATGACGGTTTCACACTGCTTGAGATCGTGGTGGAACGTGTCAGCGGTGAAAGCTTTACCGATTATGTGGAGAATCATATCGCAAAGCCGCTCAAACTTGAAAACACCGGAACGGCTGCAAAAATGTACGGCAATAAGAATACGGCGAATATCTTTGTCGGCGGTATACCATATGATACGGACTATTGTATGGCATTCGGCTCGGGCGGCATCATGTCAACAGCACCGGAGCTTTGCGAATTCGGCACGGCATTCTGGGGAGGTGATGAGACTTTGCTCAGACAATCGTCAAAGGACGAAATGCAGAAGAACAATGCCCGTGACAAATATGAGAATGCATTCGGTCTCGGCTGGGATACCGTCGATTGCAGTCAAAACCGGACGATAAGCAGGGACGTTCGGATCATGTTCAAGAGCGGTTCGCTGTTACATCAGTACGCAGGACTTATGGTAGCTCCCGATGAACAGATAAGCGTGGCGGTGACAATGAACGGCGCAGGTTCCGGCGGTGCAACGATGCTGACCGAATCGCTCATGATCCTTGCTCTTGCAAAAAAGGGCATAACAGTCACTTTTGATGAACCAAAAGTAATGGAAAAAGCGGACAAAGTTCCGGAAAAATATCTGAAAATGGCGGATATCTATGCGAGAGGGGACGGCATATGCAAGGTGGAGTTCCCAGGCGGGAAGTATATGGAGATCACCGGGATCACAGCAGAAAACCCCGGGACAAAACGGTATATGTACACTGCTGACGACAGCTTTGTGCTTATGGACGGTGAACCCGATTCGGATAATTTTGTTCAGGCAGGCGATCAGGAACTGCTCACATTTACCGAAAGGAACGGGAATACCTATATCTGCAGATATGCAAATACCTATGCAGACGGCTTCGGACGGTATATAGATCGATCTTATTATCTGCAAAGAGTGGGAGAGTTTCATGTCAGCGACAGCGTTCAGCAGGCCTGGACACAGAGGAACGGCAAAAAATACTACATAACAAACATGAAGTATTCCAACGTTTTTTATAATGTAAGTCCCTGCGTTAAGCTGAATGTACCCGAGGGTATAAACGGCTGTGCGAAGTTTACGGGTGAGATGATTATGAAGACGATGAGCTTTACCAATGAAAATAAGGCGGAGGGCTTTGTTTTGATACCCGGCGAAGCAGGACGTGAGCTGACCGATTTTGAAGTGTTTACCGAGAACGGCTGTGAATACCTGCGCACAGGCGATCAGGCTATGATGCTGGTAAGTGAGGATTCCATTTACGATCTTACGGCAGATATTCACGAAATAGCTCTTGAAACGGGACGGGCAAAGTGGTATAAGATAGGTGAGATGGACTTAAAGTCCGTTACCCTTGATATCCCCGAAAAGGCAGCGGTTTATATTTATGATAAGTTTGACAACGTGGTTTACTCAGGCTATATGAAGGGCTATGGAAATAATGTGACACTTCCCGAAAGCGGAAAGATCGTATTCATAGGCGAGAGCGGCGAAAAGGTGGGTATTGGATGAAAGAAGTGATAGTATGGATTATAAGTGCCTGATGATAGACGATGATGAGATCATTGCCGAAAACACGGCGGAGTATTTTAATGCGTTCGATATAAAAACGGCTTATGTTACAAGCTATGAGAATGCGGTGGACTTCCTTGCAAAGAACACCGTTTCTCTGCTGCTTTTAGATATAAACCTTGGGGACAGGTCTGGCTTTGAGCTGTGTAAGAGCATAAGGAGCGAATACAATATGCCTGTCCTTTTCATCAGTGCCCGTACAAGTGATGACGATCTGCTTATGGCATTTAATATTGGCGGAGACGATTATATCAAAAAGCCTTTCAAGATGAATATTCTCCTTGCAAAGGTCCGGGCGATTCTGAACAGATACGAAAGTACACAGTCTGTCGTGAAAGAATCGCCGAAAGCGGCAGGCAGCAGAAAAATACAGATCATCGACGGTCTGTTTTTTGATACACAGTCGCACTGCATAAGCAAAAACGGAGAACAGATCACGCTGAAAGCGCTTGAATACAAAATGCTGTTCTATTTTCTGGAGCATAGAGGAAAGGTCATAACAAAGGACGAGTTCTTGCAGAATGTGTGGAAAGACGAGTGCGTCGGCGAGGGTACGGTTGCGGTGCATATCCGTCATCTTCGGGAAAAGCTCGAAGCCGACCCGAATGAGCCGAAGATCATAAAAACTGTTTGGGGCGTAGGATATATCATGGGTGAAACGTCATGAGATACAAAAGAACGCTTATTCTTCTTGCGATGACCGCTGCCTGCTGTATCGGGATATTCGTCATGACGGGCAGGCAAAAAAATATGTCAAACATCGTCCTGCAAAATGATATTGCTGAAACAGTAAAAGAGAATATGAATGACCTTGCTGTTCTTGAAGAAAAGTTTCCCGATACCGATATACTTGTGTTTGATACGGAGGGTTTTTGCATCTATCCCGGGGGCGAAGACCTAACGCTCACGCAATCAAGAAATAACGGTGATCTGTGTCTTGCGGTGACGGATGGCGACAGATTTCTGGCAACAGCGGCGATACCCGACCCGTTTTTTTCGGAGTATCACAAGGCTTTTGATCAGCTGACCCGGGCGGCTGTCATACTGTTTCTTATCATGGTAACGGCGGCAGTATCGTTCTATCTGTATATCAGCAGGAATATCTTAAAGCCGTTTTGCAGGATGAAAGAGTTTGCAGGCAGGATAGCGATGGGAGATCTCGACAGTCCTCTTGAAATGGAGCGCAGCAATCTGTTTGGGGCTTTCACCGAGAGCTTTGATATCATGCGTGAGGAATTGCGGGCATCAAAAGCCAGAGAAACAGAACTCAAACGAAAAGAAAAAGAGCTTGTTGCCGAGCTGGGTCACGACCTAAAGACGCCTGTTACGGGTATCAGCACTATCTGCGATGTGCTGAGTCTGAAAGTACAGGATCAATATGTTCTTGGCAAGGTTGAGGGCATACAGAAGAAGACACAGCAGATGGAGCTTCTCGTCACTGATCTGATAACTGCTGCACTTGACGACCTTGGCGAGATGACCGTGAACTGCACGGATGAAAATGCGGCTGTGCTGTATGACATTATCAGGGCGGCGGATACACGTTCTCTTGTGAGAATGAGTACGATACCCGAATGTATGATATACATTGACATAAAACGTATCGAACAGGTTATCGGAAACATTATCAGTAATTCTTATAAATATGCCAATACTCCCATAGACATTGCGTGTGTTTCCAGCGGAGACTATCTGAAACTGTCGGTCACCGATTACGGCAAGGGCGTTCCGGCTGACGAGCTTGATCTTATAATGAACAAATTTTACCGTGGCAGGAACGTAAAAGATTCCGACACAGATGGCAGCGGTCTGGGGCTGTACATCGCTTCGGCACTTATGGCTAAAATGAACGGTGAACTGATATGTTCAGGCAGGGGGAAAGGGTTGACAGTGACTTTGATGATCCTGCTGTCGTAGTTTGTTATATAATGTATTTCGGATAAGTATGCCTTTGACATACCTCGCGCCGCTTTCAAACTGTTCCGCTCGCTTAGCTTTTTCCACTGAAAAGGCAGAGTTTGGAAATATGGTTGATATGGATCAGCGACATTACACTCACAGATTTAATAAGCAGGACAGCCGATGACTTCGTGCAAGGGGCAAAGAGAACTGCCTTACTCTAAACAAAATTGGAAATTGTTCTAATATGAATTTTGGAGATTAAAAATTTATAAACTTAGGAGTTCTAAAATGTGGGATTACTCTATTCCCAAAGAGGAAGAATCAAACGGGCTAACGTAATATTATTGGCGAAATAGAAAAGAAGGCATTATATGATTTTATATTCTTGCCCGTAAGAGAAAATCAAGTGCATCAGGCATTAAAGGAACTTTATAACAATATCAGCCCGAATATTGTTACGATGGTCAACATTTTTTCCTTTGATTTCCCGCTTGCAGGTGCTATAATACAAATGCAGGCGGGATGTTGTATCTGGTATGGTTAATATACGCTTTGCAAGTGGCAGCAGTGTTCCAGACATTGTTGCTATTTGAAAATTTACATTAACTGTTAATGATTGAACAAACTTTGTCCATGCATTCTGATAGTTTTTCGTCACTCAGATGACCGATTTTGTATAAGATGATTTTTTGGTCTAAGGTAAATATTTTGTTTGGACGGATGTTACTGTCCAGATGGAGTGAGCCGGATACGAGATCTGCTTCTGTAAGAGGTATTGCGTATGTGTCGCTGACATTCCTGGATGTGATCTGCAACATGATATAGTCGTCACCCGTTATGTCAGAAAGTATGAGGGCGGGGCGCCTTTTTGCAGAGCTTAGATCCGTGAATGGGAATGGAAGCACGACGACATCGCCTTTTATAAATGTTTCCATGCATCGTCCTCCTCTTTACGCAGCCAGTCTTTGGCAAGACTTGGTTCGCTTAAGAACGTATTGTTAATATCCGGATCTTCATGCAGGATGAATCTTACAAAGGCAAGGATGATATCCAGTTTGTTTTCAGGTATATCTGCAATCAGATGTTCAAGTAATTGTTGTTTTGACATTTTCGATAATCCTTTCTTTTATTTTTATATTTAAAATTTTTCCCTCGATTTCCCGCCGGCAGATGTTATAATACAGATGCAGGCGGTATGTTGTATTTGATATGATGCAAAGTTTGCAAAGCGGTAACAGTGTTCCGGGCACTGTTGCCATATTTTTTTGTTAGATTATTTCTTCCATGCAGGAAAGCGTATTAGATTTTTTATATTTGTCTTTTACCATATCCATGGTTTGTAAAATATAATTTTGCCCTTGCGCATTTAATGTGCGGAAGTCAGAGATTAATTTTTCTTCTTTTTGACAAAGATGATATGTATGTATCTGTTCAGTATCCCACCCCATTAGTATACAAGGTGATATATTTAAAACAGTTGCTATATTTTCTATGATGTTTGATGGAATGTTAGTTATAACATTTGTTTCGTATTTGTATAAAGTCTGCTTGGAAACACCGACTCTTTTTGCCAAATCCGTTTGAGAAATGCCAAGATATTCTCGTTCACTTCTTATTCGTTCACCTACTGTCATAGCTCCTCCTTATTAAAGATATTTCAAATTATAGCACAAAAAAGTTACAAGTCAAGAAAAAATAACTTGAAAAGTTACAATTTGTTGGTACAATTAGAGCAACTTTAAAAGTTACCCAAGCGAAAGGAGGTGAAGACCTGTGGCAGAAATATTTACCATGCTAATTATTTCCGTTGTGGCAAATGTTATGGTCATTTTATTTGCAAATGGCTGGACGGAAAAGAAAGGTAGCAGCCTGAACAGAACAGCTCCTTATAAGACTTTCGTCTTTTTTAGGCACAGGGAAAAGTATTGGACAATATCCGCATAATATGCGCTTTGGTTTCCTGCAGGACGCGGCACACCGCTGATACAGAGTATTTGCGGGCATTTGCCCTGATCACATTAACTTTCGCCCCAGGATCAGCGCCGCCTGTTTTAAAATGTCGTTCTCTATTTTCAACTGCCGGTTTTCCTTACGGAGTTTCAGCAGTTCTTCCCGCTCCGGGGTACGGTTGTCCTTTTCGTGGAAAGAGCCGGAGTTTTCCTCCTGCTTTACTCATTCTGTACATTAAAATCTCAAAAAGACTTGCTATTTTCAGGACGTCGTACTATGATAAAATTGAAACAGAAAACTCTGTCGCAACAGTTCAGGCAGGTCTGCGCAGACAGCGCAGACTGTAAACAGGCCAGAGGGAGGGAATCATGAAAAAGAAACTGGCAGGTGCATGGTTATGCACAATCATTATGGCAACCGCATTATTTGGATGCGCTTTGAGTACAAAGACCGGAAACGATCCTGTAAATACACCGGACGAAGAACCGGAACAGACGAATACGACTGTGTCGAATGAGACCGTTCCAGATCAGGAAGAACCGGACGATACGGTCGCTGGCGGCAGGAAGATTGCCATTTCCATGCCGGCGCAGTCTGTGCAGCGCTGGGTCAGCGATTCGGAAAAGATGAAACAGGAATTGGAAGCCAAAGGATATGAGGTGGATATCCAGTTTGCAGAAGATGATCCAAAACAGCAGGCAGCTCAGATGGAAAGTTTTGTGCAGGAAAAGGCAGACTGTATTATTGTCGTACCGATCGACTCCAAAGAACTTACGGCCGCTGCGGAAGAAGCGAAAAAGGCAGAGATTCCGGTAATCGCCTATGACCGTCTGCTGATGGATACGGACGCGATTTATTATTACGCGACGTTCGACCATAAGGGAGCCGGGAGGATGATCGGGCAGAAAATCGAACGGCAGGCAGGTCTGGAAGATCTTTCCAACGGCGCATACAAGACGATCGAATTTTTTATGGGAGATCAGGAAGACAGCGATTCTCATCTGATCTATCAGGGTCTGATGGAAGTATTGCAGCCGTATCTGGACGATGGCAGACTGATTTGCAAAAGCGGCAGAACATCGTTTGAAGATACCAGTATTTCCGAATGGTCGCAGGAAACCGCCAGGGAATGGTGTAAAAACTATCTGGCTGGCTATTATACCGATGAAGAGCTGGATATCTGCGCGACCGCGTACGACGGCTTTGCCTATGGCTGTAAGGAGGCGCTGCAGGCAGCCGGATATATTGACGATAACTGGCCTGTGATATCTGGTCAGGATTGTGAAATGCAGGCCTGCAGGAATATCCTGGATGGAACGCAAAGTTTTTCCGTCTATAAAGACTCCGGACTGCTTGCGCAAAAGTGTGTCGCGATGATCGACGCGGTAATATCGGAAATCGAGCCGGAAATTAACGATACCGAGCAGTATCATAACCATGTTCTGACGGTTCCGACCTATGTCTGCACTCCGGTTGCTGTGGACAAGGATAATCTGCAGGAAGTGCTGATCGACAGCGGGTATTATACAAAGGAGCAGATAGAGGACGCAGAGTAGCCGTATTGTAAAATGTAAGAAACTGATGTAATGCATGAGAAGCGTTCTGTTGTGATTTGTACACAAATCCGACAGAGCGTTTTTCAATCGGAGACGGCAGCGGAATTTCCATAAAAGAGCCGTCGGTAAGCTCCTGTCTTACAAACTGGCGGATGACGCAGGCGACGCCGAGATGGATTTTTGCAAATTCAATCAGCAGATCCATCGAAGAGACTTCCATGCATTCCTGCACGCGAATCTGATTTTTCTGCAGATATTCGTCGATATACTGTCTGGAAATATTATTTTTATCAAGCATCATAAACGAACAGTTCTGTAAAATATCCGTGCCGGCAACGCCCTGATTTTGCAAATTCGTCAGATACTGGCCGGATGCGACGAAGATGTCTTCAATGTCCAGGATATAGTGAAATGTGAGCGAATGGGCCAGATGGTAATTTCCCAGTCCGATCAGTCCAATATCCAGCCGGTCTTCTGACAGCAGGCGCAGCGTTTCGCTCGTAGACTGGCATAAGATGGACACATGGACGTGCGGATATGCCAGCGTAAAGTCTTTTAAAAACGGCAGCAGCACATATTTGCACAGTGTGGCGCTGACGCCGATTTTTAAATGTCCGGCCCCGGGCTCTGATGCACGGCGGACTTTTTTTTCGCCAAGAGAAAGCGTATCGAGGGCGGAGGCCACATGTTCATAGAGCAGCAGGCCTTCCTCCGTCAGGGTCACGCCGCGGGAACTGCGTAAAAACAGGCGGCATCCAAGGCCGTTTTCCAGCTTTTGGATGGATTTGCTGACAGCTGGCTGGCTGATAAACAGCTTTTCGGCTGCTTTGGAAATATTGCCGCATTGTGCGACTGTATGAAAAATATAGTAAGAAGATAGGTTTTGTTCCATAAGCGCTCCTTTTCTATAACCTGAAATTATGATAACTATATTTATTATATATTAGCATTATATTAAAAATTGTGCTACACTAAATTTGTCAAATACAAAGAAAAAAGGAGGAATTACCATGGGTATGACTATGACCCAGAAAATACTGGCTGCGCATGCCGGATTAGAGTCCGTAACCGCCGGTCAGCTGATAGAGGCAGATCTGGATCTCGTTTTGGGAAATGATATTACGTCGCCGGTTGCAATCCACGAGATTGAAAAAATGAATGTGGACGGGGTGTTCCACAAAGATAAAATTGCGCTCGTTATGGACCATTTTGTGCCAAACAAAGATATTAAGTCTGCGCAGCACTGCAAATGTGTCAGAGAGTTTGCATGTAAGCATGAGATCACCAATTATTTTGACGTAGGTCAGATGGGAATCGAGCATGCGCTGTTACCAGAAAAAGGGCTGACTGTAGCCGGAGACGTGATTATCGGAGCAGATTCACATACATGTACGTATGGAGCGTTAGGCGCATTTTCCACCGGCGTGGGAAGTACCGATATGGCTGCGGGCATGGCGACCGGAAAAGCATGGTTTAAAGTACCTTCCGCGATAAAAGTCGTTGTCACCGGAAAACCGCGCAAATACGTCAGCGGAAAAGATCTGATTCTGCATCTGATCGGCATGATCGGGGTAGACGGCGCGTTATACCAGTCTCTTGAATTTACCGGAGACGGTATTGCAAATCTGACGATGGACGATCGATTTACCATCGCGAATATGGCGATCGAAGCCGGCGCCAAAAACGGTATTTTCCCAGTGGACGATCTGGCAAAGGCGTACATGAAAGAACACTCCACGCGTCCGTTTAAAGTCTATGAAGCAGATGCGGACGCCCGGTATGAACGGGAAATTGTCATCGATCTGAATACGTTAAAATCAACGGTTTCTTTCCCGCATCTTCCGGAAAATACAAAAACAATCGACGAAGTCGGCGACATCAAAATCGATCAGGTGGTCATTGGCTCATGTACAAATGGACGTCTGGATGATCTGCGCTGCGCGGCGGAGATTTTAAAAGGGAAAAAGACCGCCGAAGGCGTTCGTGTGATTATTATTCCGGCGACCCAGCAGATCTATCTGGACGCGATGGAAGAAGGGTTATTGAAAATCTTTATCGAAGCCGGCGCGATTGTCAGCACGCCAACCTGCGGCCCATGCCTTGGCGGATATATGGGGATTCTGGCAGAAAAAGAACGATGTGTCTCTACGACAAATCGTAATTTTGTCGGACGTATGGGACATACAGAGTCCGAAATTTATCTCGCAAGTCCGGCAGTTGCGGCAGCCAGCGCCATTACAGGCAGATTATCAGGACCGACAGAGTAGGAGGGAAAGTTGAATGAAAGCAGACGGTCATGTATTTAAATACGGCGATAACGTAGATACAGATGTAATTATTCCAGCCAGATATCTGAATTCCTCAGATCCGAAGGAACTGGCGCAGCACTGCATGGAAGATATCGATACCGAATTTGTAAAAAATGTCAGAAAAGGAGACATTATCGTAGCGGATAAAAACTTTGGCTGCGGTTCGTCCAGGGAACACGCGCCGTTAGCGATCAAAGCCTCCGGCATCAGCTGTGTGATTGCCGAGACATTTGCGCGGATTTTTTATCGAAACGCGATTAATATCGGACTTCCGATTATCGAATGTCCGCAGGCCAGCAAAGGAATCAGCGCCGGCGATGAAGTAGAAGTAGACTTCGACAGCGGCATCATCCGCAATCTGACAAAAGGCACACAGTTCCAGGGGCAGGCGTTCCCGGAATTTATGCAAAAGATCATTGCGGCAGAAGGACTGGTAAATTATATTAATGAAACTCATGCGTAAGAAATCATTGCGGCAGACATCGATGAGTTTTCATAGGAACGCTGTAATATCGAGGCTTTTTGGAGCCTGCAGCAGCAAAAAAATTTAATCTGTTCTGGTCCCAAAGGCGGGAAATGGACAACCGGAAAGATGGGCGGCTACTCTGTCTTTCGTATGAATAAGCATGATATTGTCAATACGGTTACCGGAGAACATCTAAAGCAAAATCCTTTTATCGAATTGCATGACCAGACAGATGATTTCTTAAAATATGAGTAAGGATTACAGTTAACAAAAGGATATTTTTCTTACAGACAGCGGGCGCTGCGATTTGCCCGCTGTCTTTTTTATGGAGGAAGGAGGCGCTTATTTCGTGTGGGTGATACCTGAGACGGAATCGAAACGTTTAGTTGAGCTGTTTTAAATATTTTTTATATTTTTCAGATATTTCCACTTCGGTATATGCCTGCGCATATGCTTTTGCGGAGAGCTCCGTAATAAAATTCGTCGGAAAATTTTTGGCGATGCCATGCCGGCGGGCCAGATCCGCGGCTTTGTTATAGGCAATCGCGGCTTCGTGTAACGTAGCGTAAGAGCCGATCTGATAATCGCCGCGGATATGGATATACGTATGATAAGAGACCGCTCCGTTTTGGCTGGATTGTCTGACGCCGTGAAACGGGTTGATATTTATAATGTTCTCATAACGCAGATCATAAGGATCCTGATTGGCAAACAGATAATCTTTGCCGGCGACCGCAAAATTTCGAATGCCGTAACGGGAAAGGACGGTTACCTGCATACCGTAATCGTTGACATACAAATGTCCGCCGCGTTTCAGCAGCTTGTGGCTGGAAAAATAAAATAAATCGTCGATGTCAAATTTGTAGATTTCATCTGGCGACAGATAATAACAAAAATAAGAACGAAACATATAGATCGGGTTTTTTATATAAATATGATTATCCCGAAAATTCAGCAGCGTTACAATTTTTTCCGGATGCAGTAAATAGTCGGAAAAACCGACGTGATCGATCGTAATATCTGCATTCTGCAGCAGCTGATCCGCCTCCAGATAAGCCTGATGCGCCTCTGTTTCAAGAGGGAAGCTGCCGAGACTGATATGCTTGCTCCGGTACGTAATATTGGAACGGTAATAAATCGTCCCGTCTTTTTTGGTAGCCTGAAAAACTCCTGTTAACATAAAATCTCCTTATGTAAACTTGCTGTACAATTTTTGCATCATTGTGCATTTCCATGAAATATCAGATCCTGCGTCCTGATTATTTTTATTATAATATGCAGATTATCACTTGTCAAAATCTGAAGTTTGTTTATAATTAAAAAGGGAGCAAAAGAGTTACTGTTCACACCTTCGGATCATTGCCGCTGCTGATACCGCAGGTGGAAACAGCGGCCGATAACTAACGAAATGAAAGAGGATAAAAATATGAATCTAATGTATTCGAGTACCAGAGATGCCAATATAAAAGTAACTGCTTCTGAGGCTATTTTAAAAGGCCTGTCTGACGACGGCGGACTGTTCGTACCGGAGCAGATTCCGACGCTTTCCGTCAGCTTTGCAGCGCTGGCGCAGATGTCTTATCAGGAAATCGCATATGAGGTGATGAAGCTGTTTCTGACGGATTTTACGGAGCAGGAATTAAAAGCGTGTATTCAGGCTGCATATGACAGCAAATTTGATACGACGCAGATTGCCCCGATCGTCTGTGTGGACGGCGCGTATTACCTGGAGCTGTTTCACGGCGCGACGATTGCATTCAAAGATATGGCGCTGTCGATTCTGCCGCATCTGTTAACGACTGCAGCAAAAAAGAATCAGGTCGCGAATGAAATCGTCATTTTAACCGCGACATCGGGAGATACCGGAAAAGCGGCGCTGGCCGGATTTGCGGATGTAGAGGGAACGAAAATCATCGTATTTTATCCGAAAAACGGCGTCAGTCCGATACAGGAAAAGCAGATGGTAACGCAAAAGGGTGAAAACACGTTTGTGGCAGGTATTCATGGCAATTTTGATCAGGCGCAGACCGGTGTGAAACAGATGTTTGCAGATAAGCAGCTGGGAAAAGAGCTTGCAGAGCATGGCTATCAGTTTTCATCCGCCAATTCGATTAATATCGGACGTCTGGTGCCGCAGATTGTGTATTACGTTTATGTTTATGCAGGATTACTTGCAAAAGGGGAGATTCAGGACGGAGAAAGCATCAATGTGACGGTTCCGACTGGCAATTTTGGGAATATTCTGGCAGCTTACTATGCCAGACAGATGGGTGTTCCGATTGCGAAGCTGATCTGTGCTTCGAATGAAAACAAGGTATTATACGACTTTTTTACAACAGGCAGATACGATAAGAACCGTGAGTTTGTCCTGACGTCTTCTCCTTCCATGGATATTCTGATCTCCAGTAATCTGGAACGGCTGATTTATCGTCTGGCGGGCAACGACGCTGCCAGAAACGCCGCATATATGAAACAGCTCGTATCGGACGGCGTATACGAAATATCAGAAGAGATGAGAGAAGGCCTGAAAGATTTTTATGGAAATTATGCAAACGAGGCCGAGACGGCTGAAACGATCAAAAGCCTGTATGAAAAGACCGGTTACGTACTGGATACGCATACGGCAGTAGCGGCCAGCGTATATCGGAAGTATCAGAATCAGACTGGCGATCAGACAAAGACGGTCATTGTATCGACGGCAAGTCCGTTTAAGTTTACCAGGAGCGTGATGCTCGCGATCGATCCGTCTTATGGCTCCAAAGGCGATTTTGAGCTGGCGGATGAGCTTGGCAGAATATCCGGCGTTCAGATTCCGAAAGCGATCGAAGAGATACGGACAGCCAGCGTGGTGCATCAGACCGAATGCGACGTGTCGAAGATGGAAGATACCGTAAAAGCATTTTTAAATATGAAATAACAGGTTATTTGTAAGATCTGAAACAGATATTGCGCCTGAGATAAATAAAAATTCCTGACTCTGACCCGGTCAGGAATTTTTATTTATGTATAATAGCTGTTGTTATAACAGGTATCGCCGTTGAATTGTATGTAGGATACAGAAAATACCTCCTAGATGGAGAGCAGAAAATAAATGGTTCCGAACGGATATAATACCGGAAACAGATAAGAAGTAGCGTCCGGTCTTAAATCGATCAGATCCTCGTCATGTATCTGCGGAGGCGACAGCTGTAATTCGATAGAGTAATTGTTCGACATATTTACAGTAAACAGTCCGTTGTGAAGATTTAAAAAATCCTCTAAAGAGGCCTGTACATATTCGTCAAATTCGTCAAAAGTGTCCATCGCATAACGGGAAGCAAATTCAATCGCCATATCGCAGCTCATGTCGATACCTGTCACAATATGATGTTTCCCGTCGATTTGCTGTGAAATACCAAACTGAGTGGCAAATTCTTCACATGAAATCGGCGTCATCGGTGTAAAATCGGCGCCGATAAACCGGATCAGATTATTAAACAACAGTGTCAGATAAGATTCATACAGCTCGCTGTGTTCCAGATCGCCCAGCTTGAAATAGTGGCGGATGAGCTTGGTCACCTGCTCTTTTTGGTCGATCTGGATATCCAGATCATAAATTTCATGCTCTGATTCATAATCAATAATCAGATCCTCCAGATCTGCGTTTGAAATAATGCCCTGTTCAATTAATACCTGTCCCAGTAACAGGTATTCAGGACTTTGCTCGGATAACAGATGATTTACCTGATCTTCTGTAAGATAATTCCGCTCGATCGCCAGTTCGCCAAAATGCTTATCCTCATGTGTCTGGGCCACGACGATATCATCGATTTCATTTGCAGTCATCAGGTTGTGGTACATTGCCAGCGTGCCAAGTTTGATATGACTCGTCGCTTCCTGATTAATGGCTGCGATCAGCTGATCTGGAGTAACAATATTTCGTTGTAAAAGAAAATTACCAAAAAATTGTGTATACATAGAATTGTCTCCCTTATTTAGTGATTAAAACGTGCTTCAATGATTCTTTGAATATTATGCATTGAAAATGGTTTTTGGATAAAATCCCGAGCGCCGGCCTCGATCGCACTTTTGAGCTGATCCTTGGTGCCGATAGAGGAAGCGATAATAATCACTGCAGACGGATGCGCGGCCTTGATTTCTCTTGTTGCGGTAACGCCGTCCTTGACGGGCATGACAATATCCAGGAATACAATATCAGCCGGGTCCTCATTATATTTATCGATTGCTTCCTGTCCATTTGCGGCTTCTATATAATGTGTTGCACCCAGCTCTGATAATATGTCCTTTAATTGTTTTCGTGCCAGAATTGAATCATCTCCGATTAAGATTTTAGATTCAGATAATAACATAATGATACACTCCTTTTTCTAACCTGATATTTAAATTTTACAAGATAAATACAAATTATGCAATGGAAAATTGGAAGAATTCATAAAAAACCCGCTAAATTTGTTGCGAAGGGCCTTTCGAACGATTATAATAGCAAAAAGAAGCTGAAAAAACATCTATTTGTTAACCATTTAAGAAAGGAAGTATTACAATGTCGTCAGAAATGATCGTTCTGTTGTTTGATATCATTATACTCATTTTGGGTATCAATGCGATTCTCTCAGCCGTGCGGATGAAAAAAACAGGAATCCCGTCTGCCATTCTGATTCCAAAAGAAGAGCAGGGCAGAGTAAGAAACGCGAAAGAGTTTTGTGAGAAGCTGTATCAGCCGACGATTTTGTTCGGGATCATGATCTGTCTGTACGGAGCGGCGGATATTTTGAACAGTCAGGTGATAAAGCTGCCGGCGCTGGATCTTTTGAGTATGGCATGCTTTCTGATTGTCTGCATCTGGTATGTCAGAAAATTAAGAGAAGTAAAAGGTGAGCATGTGTAATGCGACGATCGTCTGTTATGACAGGCAAAAAGAGCTGGCGAACAGCCGGCTCTTTTTGTATGTCCGGGCAGTCTGCGATACGGATGACTACAATTCTGATACCCGTTCATCCAGCGGAATATAGTCTCTTCTGCTGGATACGCTCATATAGGCAGGACGCATAATCCGTCCATTGTAGGAAATCTCCTCGAGTCTGTGGGCGCTCCAGCCCGCAATCCTCGCAATCGCAAAGATCGGCGTATATAGTTCCAGAGGCAGACCGAGCATCCGGTATACGAATCCGCTGTAAAAGTCCACGTTCGGACTGACGCCTTTATAGATTTTGCGTTCGTCCGCGATTACCTGCGGCGCGAGCCGTTCTACCATGGAATAGAGAGAAAATTCTTCCGTATATCCTTTTTCAATCGATAATCGCTCTACATAGGACCGGAAAATTCGTGCACGCGGGTCAGAAAGAGAGTATACGGCATGTCCCATACCGTAAATAAGTCCGGCATGGTCAAAGGCTTCTTTATGAAGTACGGCTTTTAGGTATGTGCGGACTTCGTCTTCATCTGTCCAGTCGGTCAGTTTGGATTTCAGATCTTCGAACATTTGTACGACCTTGATGTTGGCGCCGCCGTGTCTTGGACCCTTTAAAGAACCAATGGATGCTGCAATTACCGAATAAGTATCTGTACCAGAAGAGGATACAAGATGTGTCGTAAAGGTAGAGTTGTTGCCGCCGCCATGCTCCATGTGAAGAATCAGGGCAATGTCTAATAATTTGGCTTCTAACGGCGTATACTTACTATCTGGCCGCAGAATGTGCAAAATCGTTTCTGCAGTAGACAGCTCGGATAATGGTTTGTGAATAAACAGGCTTTCTCCGTCATGATAATGGCGATATGCCTGATACCCATAGACCGAGAGCAGCGGGAAGAGACTGATCATCTGCATGCACTGGCGCAGCACATTCGGCGCCGAGATGTCGTCCGCTTTATTATCGTAAGAGTAGAGAGTGAGAACGCTTCGTGCAAGCGTATTCATCATATCGTGGCTTGGAGCTTTCATAATAATATCACGTACAAAACTTGTCGGCAGGGAGCGGTAATAAGAGAGCAGACCTGTAAATTCCGCTAATTCAGCTTCTGTCGGAAGTTTTCCGAAGATTAAAAGGAACGCGCTTTCTTCAAAACCGAAATGATTGTCCGGTCCGAGTCCGGCGATAATGTCTCTGACATTATATCCCCGGTAAAACAGTTCTCCGTCGGCAGGAATGACCTGGTCTCCATCCCTTTTGGTGGCACACACTTCTGAAATCTCGGTCAGACCGACGAGAACGCCTTTGCCGTTGATATCACGCAGACCGCGTTTGACATCGTATTTGCCATACAGCGAAGGATCGATCGTAAAATGTCTGCTGCCAAGATCAGCAAGACGCTGGAGTTCAGGTGTGATTTTTGAAAATTCATTTTCTTTCATAAGCATACCTCCTGTCTGCCAACTATCTTACCACAGGATAAAACCCGAAAACAAGAAAAAATGTAAATATTCTGCAAGTTTTTACATTTTTAATAAAAAATTAATGAAACAGAAGGATAGATTTTTCGTCCAAAGTATATTACAATAATTAAACGAGGAGTCCTGTCTGCCGCGTCGATCCGCGGCGATTTGCAGTCAGAGCATGCAAAAGCGTCAGGTTCCTTACAAAAATTTACGTTATTTTCAAAAAAAGATTGACAAAAAAATAACATGGTGTATAGTTTAAGTTAGTGAATTTTCCCATCACATTCATGGGAATTTAATCCTAAAATTATAATTTAAGGAGGAAAACAGAAATGTCAACAAGAGCTTTTTACCCAAGAACAGAAATTGGTCCAAATAAGGTAGGGTTTCCAAAGGCAGGTTCTTTGGTAACAAATACGCGTGCGATTATTGAGGCTCCGTTTTACGGTAACAACGTCATCAAGGTGAATACCCTGAGAGAAGCCTATGAACTTGCAAAAAATTCTCCGGGAACGATAGTAACGGATATGCCGGTATATAAAGCGGAAGAGATCGGTCTGGAACCTGAATCAAAGGTATTGTTATTTAACGACGGTTCCATTACCGGACGTTATGCGGCTGCAAGAAGAATTACAGGCAAAGAAGGTACGGATTGTGCCAAGCTGGATAAAATTCTTATGGACGCTGTCTATGATACACGCTGGAAAACAATGTATCACGCGCAGGTATTTATTGGTCTGGATCCTGAATTTATGGTAAAAGCGCATTTGTTAATTCCGGAAGGCGAAGAGAACATTCTGTACAACTGGATGTTGAACTTCCAGTATATGAACGACACTTATACAAAAATGTATAAAGAGTCTGTACCGGTTGGCAATGGCAATGAACCGGACGTATACATTTTCTCTGATCCGCAGTGGACAGGATCGGATCAGACGGACGTATGCGACGGCAAGTGCTTATGCTACTTTAATACAGAGACGAACTGCGCGGCGATTCTTGGTATGAGATATTTCGGCGAGCATAAAAAAGGTACGTTAACGCTGGCATGGGCAATTGCAAACAGAAACGGATACGCATCCTGCCATGGCGGACAGAAAGAATATACAAGAGACGACGGTTCCAAGTATGTGGCTGCCGTATTTGGTCTGTCAGGATCAGGCAAATCCACATTGACACATGCAAAACACGATGGAAAATATCCTTCGATTAAAGTACTGCATGACGACGCGTTCGTGATTAATACGGATACCTGCGCTTCGGTTGCGTTAGAGCCGACGTATTTTGATAAGACAGCAGATTACCCGACCGCCTGCGAAGACAATAAATTCCTGTTGACAGCACAGAATTGTTCTGCTACTCTGGACGACGAAGGAAAGATCGTACTTGTAACAGAAGATATCCGTAACGGAAACGGACGTGCGATCAAGTCCAAGCTCTGGTCACCGAACCGTGTGGATAAGATTGACAGTCCTGTAAACGCGATTTTCTGGATTATGAAAGATCAGACGCTGCCGCCGGTTGTAAAATTAAAAGGCGCTTCTCTGGCATCCGTTATGGGCGCTACGCTGGCTACAAAGAGATCTACGGCGGAAAGACTGGCTCCAGGCGTAGACCCGAACGCGCTTGTTATTGAGCCGTACGCAAATCCATTCCGTACGTATCCGCTTGTAAATGATTACGAGAAGTTTAAAAAGCTCGTTGCAGAAAAGAATGTAGACTGCTACATTATTAATACGGGCGACTTTATGGGCAAAAAAGTACAACCGAAAGATACGCTTGGCATTCTGGAAGCAATTGTGGAAAACAAAGCGGACTTTAAACCATGGGGACCGTTTACAGATATCGAGATCTTTGAATGGGAAGGCTTTGTTCCGGACTTAAGCGATAAAGATTATGTAGCGCAGATGAAAGCACGTATGGCAGATCGTTTAAGCAACGTCAAAGAGCTGGATACAAAAGAAGGCGGATTTAACAAACTGCCTGCAGACGCTTCTGAGGCGATCCAGAAAGTGGTAGATCAGGCGAATACGTTATAACCGGCGCGGCTGCCAAATACCAGTTACTGTTCACACCAGGACTTTGCACTCGCTGCAAAGTCCGTGAGAATGCGTAAACTATGCCCGGAGGAAATCCGGCCTTTGCCGAAGGCAAACTTCTAATGGCTGGATTTCGTTACTGTTTGCAGGTTTACCTGTGAACAGTAACAAATACCATAAAATACATCATCTTGTATGTAAATAATTGTTGCAATACTGCACATAGTAGAGTATAATCAATTTTAATAAAAGTACTTTCCTGGGGTGTTCGATAACCTGTTATTTTGAACCTACATTTTTTTTCACGGGATTCCAAGATTTTGGGACGGATGTCAGGCCATCATTACGCAGTGGAAGGCAGAAGTTTCAGTGAGGTTACCCAACCTGGCTTTGCTAGGCGTCAAAATTGCAGGACCGGCATTTTGGGAGTACTTTTACAAAAGAAACGTAAAAAACAAAAGACAATGACTGACAATACAAAAGAGCAGCCATTTCGGAATCATAAAATTTCAAAATTATACAGGTAAAGAATCGTTTTGCATATTTTAAATTTGAAATGACAGTTTCGGAATACGAAAAGATTCGAAAGATTGGACAACAGGATCGTCTGGCTAAAGATAAGGGAAAGACCATAAAGTCGATAAAAAGAAAAGACAAAGTTAACGTTAAGGGAGTCCGGTACAAAAGAGTGAAAGAAACAAAGGAAAAAGCCTTGTGATCGTTTGCAAAGTCTTAGGTACAAAAGATGATTTGAATGAAAAGTACAAAGGTGAAAAATACAAATATTTGTATGTAAGATACAATATCTGATAACCATATAAGATACAATGATTTCTCAGAAAAGCTGATCGGAAAAGCTATGTCAGATAAGTTATTGGAAAAAACAAATCAGATAAGCTAAATCAGAAATAAGAGCAATCAGATAAGATAAAAAGAAGCTGCATTCCGCAGCTTCTTTTCTTCGGCACAGACATTGCCAGAAAATGGCTTTAAACAGGAATAAATGATACAAACATTGTATACATATTTGATATGGGATTTCGCATGATGGAAAATAACAACATGCCGAAAAAAGAAAAAGGTTCCAGGAACGGTGGGAGATATGGACAGGGCGGCGAAGTTAAAAAAATATGGTGGAAAAAGTATACGAAACAGAAAAAAACACGTCAGCCGGACGGCGGATACAAATGTTCCGGGATGGGTGGGAATCGCAGGAATCGCGATCGTTGCGGTTGGTCTTGCCGGATTGCTGTTTTATTTGTTTGGACATAAAAAAGAAAATACCGCGCTTATGTATGTGACCAAAAAAGAGCTTGCATCCTGTATGTCATTTTTAATGGAAGACGCGCTCTGGAAAGAGTGGGAAAAGGATGAAGATGATTATGTGACGCAGGGACAGATCAGAGAGCTGATTCAAAATATCGGACTGGCAGGTATGGTTACGGCCGGGGGCGGCAACGACCGGCTAAAGCGGGAAGAGGTTATGAATTATTATGAGCAGATTCTGGATTATCTGGACCTGGAGAACGCCGTACAAAAGGAGACGATTCTCGTATTGTCCTCTGATGAAGCATCCTGTCAGACATCGGACGGCAGATTGTATACGCCGGCCGGGACACCGGAATTAAAAGATTTTTATACTTACGGGGTATATCGGACAGACCAGACGATACTTGGGATCAGGGCGGAATCTGAAAAAACGCAGGTATTACGGCAGGTGCAGGTGGAGGCAGTTTCCAACGACAGTGTACAGGCGGTTTATGAGAAAAACGAATATGAGATTCCTTGCAAAGACAGGGAAGGACTGAAGGCGCTGAAAGGCGTATTCGGCGCGTCCTGTACGCTGTGTATTAAGGGCGGAGCCATTACCAAAATTAAACATATCGAAGGCGGGAATGCCGCTTCAGATAACGATAAAAAAGAAAAAACAGCGGCGGCGCAAAAACTGCCGCAGACCGTAAAGGTACTTATTTTAAACGAGGGAGCCGTACATTATGATCAGATCTGGCTGGCCTGCGACGGAAAATGGTCGGTGAAAAAGAACCAGAAAAAGACTGTACATAAAAAATCAGATGTTGTTTCCGTAAAAAAACTGAAGATCAAAAAAGGTGCGTATGCTGTGGCACAACCGTCTGAAGCGGGAGGCCGAATCTGGCTTACCGATCAGGACGGCAACCGGATTTCCAAAGGATATTTTGGCAGTATGACGATTTACAAAGACAACGAAGGGTATTATCTGGTCAATAAAGTGGACATTGAAAAATATCTGTATTCCGTAGTGGCAAGCGAGATGCCGGCTTCGTTTGGCGTGGAAGCGCTCAAGGCGCAGGCAGTCTGCGCAAGAAGCTACGCATACAGACAGATCGCGTCCGGCAGTCTGGAAAAATATCATGCGCAGATAGACGATAGTACGAATTATCAGGTATATAATAAGTCCGACATTGTAGACGCAGATATACAGGCCGTGGAAGATACGGCAGGAGAGATTATGTACGCGCAGGATGATATTGTAAACGCGTATTATTTTTCGGCGTCATTCGGCCGTACCTCTAATATGGAAATATGGGGACAGGAGGAAGACGCTTACCCGTATCTGAATATCCGATCGTTAAATCCAAAGGATAAACAGGATCAGATCAAAGATCTCTCAAAAGAAAAGGATTTTCGCGCGTATATGCAAACGAAGGATACAGACGTTTTTGACAGTGACAGCCGGTATTACCGGTGGCAGGCCAGGGTAGAGTTAAGCGCAAAGTTAAAGGAATTAAAGGAAAGGATTATCCAGCGTCAGAAGATCAGTCCGGAGCAGTTTACGTTTTATGCAACGACAAAGAAAAAGGCCCGAAAAGTATCTTCAATGAAAGGCTTTGGCGGCGTGAAGAAGATGTACTGCTCCAGGAGAGGAAAAAGCGGAGCTGTTTTGGTATTGACCATTCAGTTTGAGTTTGGTAAAGTTGAAGTTAAGTCCGAATATAATATACGTTCGATTATCGGATGCGCGATGGAACAGATTACTTATGCCGACGGCACGACCAGTACCGGCTCCGGATTTTTGCCGAGCGCTTATTTTTCGATCGATTTTCAGAAAAAGAGTAAACGGTATGTGCTGACAGGCGGAGGAAACGGACACGGAATGGGCATGAGCCAGTATGGAGCGGCAGGTATGGCCCGGGCAGGATGGGATTACAAAAAGATTCTGACCTTTTTCTATGACGGAGTCGTAATCAGAAATGTCCGAAACGTATAAGCAAAAGTCTGCGCTGCAGAAATGATTTTTTAAATACGCTCCGGAAAGGAAACACTGGAAAGGAAAACTATGAAACGGGTATTTTTAGACAGTCTGCGGTTACTGGATAAATGTAAGGAAGATAATATTGGCGCGTACGCGGCGCAGACAGCGTTTTTTATTATGATGTCGCTGGTGCCGCTGATGATGTTTTTTATTACGCTGATTCAGTATACGCCGATTTCAGAGGCTATGCTGCTGCAGTGGGTGCATCAGTATCTGCCGGATTATCTGGAACCGGTTATTATTACGATACTGGATGAAGTATTTTCAGAATCCGCCGGAATCCTGTCGACTACAGCGGTCGTTGCGATCTGGTCGGCTTCCAAAGGACTGCATTATTTATCCGATGGACTGGACGAGGTAAACGGGGTCAGTGAAAAAAGAAGCTGGTTCATATTAAGGGTGAAGGCGGTCATTTATACGTTTAGCTTTCTGGTTGCGATCGTGATGTTTTTGGTACTGATTATCTTTGGACGTTCGCTGGAGGAGCTGTTAATCTATTATTTGCCGGTCATTGGCGGTGTGGTGTCGAAAATACTGGATTTTCGAATACTGATCATTACGCCGGTGATGATACTGATCGTCATGATGGCTTTTTATTCGCTGCCAGACCGCAAAGCGGTCGTCGGACATAAGGTAAATTTTCACAATCAGCTGCCGGGAGCAGTACTGTGTACGGTTGTCTGGTATCTGTTTTCGGTCGGGGTATCGATTTATGTAGGATACTTTAATGGATTTTCCATGTATGGTTCCCTTACGACAATTGTGCTTACGATGTTTTGGATTTATTTTTGTATGTATATTCTGCTGTTTTGCGCGGAAATTAACGCGTTTTATTACAAAGAGATCGAACTTCGCTGGGAGAAAAAGCATAAAAAACAGATCAAAGAAGTCCCGAACAGGAACTGACAAAACAATCAGACGAACGAGCGCTTTATTTTTATAATACAGCAAAAGCAACAGTGTCAGGTCATGCGATACTACGAATTCATTTATGTTTGTAACAAAAAAAGAAAAAAAATCATTCTTATTTTGTCGAAAATGCTCAAATAATGAAAGCTGTTTGCCGATATATATTAATAAGGATAGATTTTGATTGTACCATTTAATTTACAGGGTTATCTGATCTGGGTACGATGATTTCTGTATTACAACGCAGCAGGGGAGAGAAATACGAATGAATGATGATAATAAAAACAGGGATGAAGCGAATGTTGATGAAATGAATCTTTATCATATGATAAAACAGCTGTATGACGTCGGACAGCTGGAGGGATATGCGCATGCCGATATTGAAAACGTAAAGCGTCTGACCGGTGCGCTGCCGAAGGTACTGGAGGAATTCTGGAGCGTGGCAGGCAGTACGCAGCAGATTCATCAGGTACAGGATCACTGGATTCGTCCGCAGGATCTGCCTGATTATGACTGGTTCAGGGACAGTGAGTACCTGATACTGCTAAATGAAAATCAGGGGTGCTGTCAGGCTGGAATTTTAAAATCTGATTTAACAAAGGACGATCCTCCGGTATATGTGACAATGGATCAGAAAAACTGGACGGTATGCGCAGAGACAGTCAGCGAGTTCTTAAAGGCGGCGCTTGCGTATGAGGCAGTCTTTGCATTTTCCTGGCAGTCGGACGATTTTGTGCTCTGGCTTACAGAAGAAGAACTAAAAGTAATCGAGGCCAGACTGGAGAGAAAGAAGTATGAGCTTCACGGATGGATTGAAATGGATATGAGTTTTTACAGCAACGCGTATGATCATATGGTAGTCGTTATGGACTGCGGAGATCTCGAGGTCATTTACGGAGCGGCGAGTGAAAAAGCATATAAAAAGCTGATGGAAGTTATGGAAGGACTGGGAGAAGCAGAAAGCTGACTGTTATTTTTAGTAACCAGATACGGCACGTTTACAGAAAGCGAAAAGGAGCATCTGTCACACAGGGCAGGTGCTTTTCTTATGCCATAAACGGCAGAAGCAGCGAATGGGAACGACGACAAAACGCTGCCGCCGGCTGTCGCAGGAAATAAAACAGGAAATTGACTTTCCTGCCAAATAAAGTTATAATACGGATGTATTTTAAATATAAAATCATGGGAGAAGATGCTATGTTACACAAAGAAAAGAACGCTGGGAAACGCGCGGCTGATAACAGCAGTCTCAGCAAAAAGATTATTTCGAAAATGGCAGTTATCACTGCCGGTATTTTTTTGCTGACCATTTTGATGTCTGCTTTTCTTGCTGCAAGATCACTGATTCAGGTAAATCGGGAAAAGCTGGCGGCAGCTGCTTATGAAAATGCTTTTTTGGTTGCAAACGACATTGAAAACGCTTACGGAAAAGTCGTCGGATTTGCCGGATCTTTGCGAAATATTTCTGCATTGAACCCAAAGGAGCAGCGCAGCGCGATCGATACGGCACTGGTGGGGATGTTGGAAAGCGGCGGCGGATATCCGACCGCATTTGCCTATTTCGAGCAAAATGCCATTGCAGATGCCAACGGAGATCCGTACAGCGTCTATCAGAGAGATATCGCGTACGAATCCGTGGTATATCCGAATGAGGATCAGACCGGATATGTATTTGAAAAGCATGAAGACGCGTTTGACAATTATACGAAAGAATATTATATGCAGATAAAAGAAACAGGACAGCCATATGTCATGGAGCCTTATATTTATGAGCTGATGGGAAAAAACATTATGATGATCAGTATCATTGCGCCGATCTTTGACGCGGAGGGCGATTTCCTCGGCGTCACAGGCGTAGATATGGGACTGGATCATATGCAGGAGCAGCTGTTAGTCAGTACGAATTATAAGTCCGCGCATCTGGTCGCGATTGCCAGGGACGGTACGATTCTGGTGGATTCTGCGCATGAAGAAAACGTCGGAACGGCCGCGGAAGAATCCGGCTATGAAAAACACTATCAGTATGCGCAGCAGGTGCGCGAAATGCCGGAAGGGAATTTTGAGAACAGCCGTTTTCTGATTAAAAAGGGCAAAAATTTTGGCACTGGCAGACGCGGCATGACGGTAACGATTCCGCTTACGATTGGCGGTAAGACAGACTGGAGTTTACATATGACCGTCAACAGCAGCGAATTTTACTGGGCTATTTTTGAAAGCACAGGAAAGCTCACGTTTATCGTCATCGCGCTGGGCGTGCTGCTGTTATACGCGGTCAATCGTATTATACAGCGGTATCTGGAGCCGATTCAGGTCATTACAGAAAAGGCTTCCAGACTGGAAGAGGGAGATTTAAATATCCATATCGATATCGAGTCGGATGATGAGCTGGGACGGCTTTCGCAGGCATTTAATCATATCAGTACGGTATTAAGCAGTTATGTGCAGGATATTACGCAGCAGCTGTCCGAGATGGCGGAAAATCATATGGATATTACAATTACGCAAAATTATATCGGCGATTTTATCCCGATTCAGGCGTCGATTGAAAAAATCTCACAGTCTCTGAATGAAACGCTGCATGAAATCGTACGTTCTGCAGACGAAGTGTCCGCCAGTTCGCAGCATGTTTCATCCGGCGCGCAGATTCTTTCGGACGGCGCAGCGGAGCAGGCGTCAGCGATCGATCAGCTGGCGGCTTCCATAGAAAGTCTCTCCAGGGATGTAGCGGCCAACGCAGGCGACGCGCAGACTGCCAACGCAGCCGTTACGCAGGTAGGAAGCAATATTCGGGAAAGTAATAAAGAGATGGAACATCTGACGAAAGCCATGGCTGAGATTAGTCATTCGTCCGGAGAGATTGAAAAGATCGTAAAAACCATTGAGGATATTGCCGAGCAGACCAATCTGCTTTCCCTGAACGCCTCGATCGAAGCCGCAAGAGCAGGAGAAGCGGGAAAAGGTTTCGCAGTCGTTGCAAATGAAATCCGCGAACTGGCCTCCAAGAGCGCGGCGGCAGTCAATCAGACCGCTTCTTTGATTCATACGTCTCAAAATGCAGTCGAAAACGGTATGGAGATTGCAGAGCATACCGCACAGTCGCTGGTATCGGTAATGAGCGGTTCTGAAGAGGTGCTTGGCGCGATGGATAAGATCAGTACGGCATCGCAGAATCAAAAAGCAGTATTGGAAAAGCTGACGGAGCATGTAGATGCGATCAGCAGCGTCGTTCAGTCCAACTCCACGGCTGCCCAGAGCAGCGCCCAGACGAGCGCAGAATTATCTGATCAGTCCAGACGGCTGCATGAACTGGTAAGCCGTTTTCATTTAAAATAAGAATCAGAACAGGATCTTACGGCTATTTCCGATTGCAGCAGGAAATAGCCGTTTATTTTCGGATATGCATACTTGCAGTTTTTCTCCGAAATGTTATAATACTTACGCAAAGACCAGGGCATTTTTAAAACCTGGTACTCCATCCAGACAGATCAGAGAATGTCTGAAATTGTGCAGGATAGTAAAATCGAAAGGGAGCTTATGAGAAAACAAGCGTTAAATGATGAAATACTACTAAAAATTGAGAAGCCCGCGCGTTATATCGGAAATGAATTAAACTGTGTGATCAAAGACCCTGAGCGTGTGAAGATCCGTTTCGCGATGTGCTTTCCGGATGTATATGAGATCGGTATGTCGCATCTTGGCATGAAGATTTTATATGAGATGTTTAATCAAAGAGAGGATGTCTGGTGTGAGCGGGTGTTTTCCCCGTGGCCGGATCTGCATCGGATCATGAAAGAGCGAAACATTCCGCTGTTTGCGCTGGAATCACAGGATCCGGCCGGTCAGTCAGACTTTATCGGCATTACGCTTCAGTATGAGATGTGCTATACGAACATTTTGCAGATTCTGGATCTTTCGCAGCTTCCGCTTTTGGCAAAAGATCGTACGGATGGGATGCCGATTGTGATCGGCGGCGGTCCGTGTGCGTACAATCCGGAACCGATTGCCGCGTTTTTTGATATGTTTTATATCGGGGAAGGCGAGGTTTCCTACGATGCGTTGTTTGATTTGTATCTGCAGGCAGAAAGGGAAGGATGGTCCAGGAGGGAATTTCTCGTACGCGCAGCGTCTGTTCCAGGTATTTATGTACCGCTTTTGTATGACGTTTTTTATAAAGAAGACGGCACGATTGAAAAGATGGTTCCCAATACGGACGGTGTGCCAAAGAAGGTGAAAAAGCAGGTTGTGACCGACTTTACAAATTCGGTCTGGCCGACGAAGCCGGTCGTACCGTTTCTTAAAATTACGCAGGATCGCGTCGTATTAGAGCTGATGAGAGGATGTATCCGCGGCTGCAGATTTTGTCAGGCAGGGCAGATCTACCGTCCGACCCGTGAAAAAGATGTGGAGGTATTAAAGGAGTATGCCAGTCAGATGCTGCGCAGCACCGGTTATGACGAAATCTCCCTGACTTCGTTAAGCTCCAGCGACTATTCCATGCTGGAACCGCTTGTCAGTTACCTGATCGACAATTTTAAAGACCAGGGCGTGAATATTTCCCTGCCGTCTCTGCGTATCGACGCGTTTTCCCTGGACGTGATGGGCAAGGTGCAGGATATTCGCAAATCCAGCCTGACGTTCGCGCCGGAGGCCGGTTCCCAGCATATGCGGGACGTGATCAATAAGGGACTTACGGAAGAAGATATTTTACATGGCGCAGGTCTTGCTTTTGAAAGCGGATGGCAGAAAGTCAAGCTGTATTTTATGCTCGGCCTGCCGCAGGAGACGGAAGAGGACATGACGGCAATCGCAGAGCTTGCAAATAAAATCGCAGTCCGGTATTATGATATTCCAAAGGAGCAAAGAAACGGCAAGTGCCAGATTACAATCAGCACGTCCTTTTTTATTCCAAAGCCGTTTACGCCGTTTCAGTGGGCGCGTATGTATCGCAAAGAGGAATATCAAAGGCGGGCGGCAATCGTTAACAATGCGGTAAAACAGCAGCTGAATCGAAAGAGTATGAAATATAACTGGCATGAGACGGACGTCTCGGTACTGGAAGGGATTCTGGCACGCGGCGACCGCAGCATTGCAAAGGCGATCCTGTATGCATATGAGGACGGGGCATTGTTTGACGCCTGGTCCGAGTATTACGATCATGACCGCTGGGAGCGCGCGTTTGAAAAAGCAGGCGTCGATCCGGATTTTTATACAATGCGCGAGCGTGCGGATGACGAAATATTTCCGTGGGATTTTATCGATAACGGCGTGTCAAAGGAATACCTGCTGCGGGAATGGAAACGATCGTTGGAAGGGATCGTAACAAAGAACTGCCGGATGCAGTGCAGCGGCTGCGGCGCAAATCAGTTTGGAGGAGGAGTCTGCTTTGAAAATCAGGATAAAGTTTAGTAAACATGGCAGTATGAAATTTGTCGGACATCTGGATCTGATGCGGTTTTTTCAAAAGGCGATACGTATGAGCGGGATCGATATCTGCTATTCGAAAGGGTTTCGGCCGCATCCTGTCATGTCGTTTGCAGCCCCGCTGGGCGTCGGACTTACCAGCGATGGGGAATATCTGGATATAGAGGCGCATACTTCCCGTTCTTCCAAAGACGCAATGGACGCGCTGAACGCAGTCATGCCGGAAGGTCTTAAGGTCACAGGCTACGTACAGCTGGACGATCATGCCAAAACAGCCATGTCGGTCGTAAAGGCGGCAGATTATGAGATCTGGTACCGGCAGGAATACGAGATGCCGCCGCAGCTGTCAGATCAGGAAACATTCCAGGCGCTGCTGCGTCAGTTTTATACCGACCGGGAAGAAGTGCTCATTACAAAAAAAACAAAGAAAAGTGAAAAGGTCATGGACTTTAAACAGCTGATCTACGAGATGCGGATGCTTGAGCCGCAGAAGAAATATCTGGATCGTCCGGCGCTTTATGTAAACGTCTGTACCGGAAGTACGGATAATGTCAAACCGGAACTCGTGCTGGAGGCATTTTACGAATTTGCCGGTCTGAGCTACAACCCTTATGCGCTGCAGATTCATCGCAGAGACGTGTATGAGACGGATGAGGCAGGAGGCCGCAGACCGCTGCTGGCGGCAGGAAAACCGTTATGAGTGACGTAAAGCATGACTGGTATGTCCGCGGCGTGATATGCATCCTGCTATCGGCGTTTTGTTTTGCATGTATGAATGTCTGTGTACGGCTTGCGGGTGATCTGCCGTCTGTACAAAAGAGCTTTTACCGCAATCTGGTAGCGGCGGTGATTGCCGCAGCGATGGTATTTCGCAGCCGTATGCCGCTGCGCATTCCCCAAAAAGCGTATCCGGCCCTGGCTTTGCGGTGCCTGTTCGGCACGCTTGGCATTCTCTGTAATTTTTATGCGATCGATCATCTGCTGATTGCGGACGCTTCTATTTTAAATAAGCTGTCGCCGTTTTTTGCCGTTGTTTTTTCGTTTCTGCTGTTAAAAGAAACGATCCGGCCATTTCAGGCGATTTGTGTGTTAACGGCGTTTGGCGGCTGCTTCTTTATTGTTAAGCCCGGTTTTGAGAATGCGGCTGTCCTGCCTGCTCTGATAGGGGTATTTGGCGGACTTGGAGCGGGACTGGCTTATACGATGGTACGAAAGCTGGGCTCGATGCAGATAAAAGGCCCGGTCATTGTGTTTTATTTTTCACTGTTTTCCTGTCTGGCGGTCGTGCCATGGCTGATCGTCCATGTTACGCCAATGACGCTGCGCCAGCAGGCCGTTTTGCTGCTGGCCGGCGTATGCGCGGCGGGAGGACAGTTTTCGATTACGGCGGCGTATACTTACGCGCCGGCGAAAAAGATCTCGATTTATGACTATTCACAGATTATTTTTGCGTCCATATTTGGATTCGCGCTGTTTGGAGAAATTCCGGATCGATATAGTATGATCGGATATCTGCTGATTACCGGCTCCTCGGTGCTGATGTTTTTGTATAACCGCAAAGATAAAACCGCATAAGGAGAAATGATCATGAGCGATTTGATTCGGTATCTGGCATCGTTAGAGGAGCATCAGGGGGAATGCGTATGTCTGGAGCTTTCTTCATCGGGCGCGGCAGGTATCGATCCTGTACAGACGGGAAAAAAACTAAGACAACTGTGCCTGGAACGAGGGTTTACGGTCAGACGGATTCAAAAAGAGCTGCACATCAGTCAGCAGTCCGTGTATGCATGGTTTGAGGGAAGAACGCTGCCGGGACTGGACAATCTGTACCAGCTGTGCGGACTGCTCGATGTACCAATGGAGCGGATACTTTCAGGAACCGGCAGGCAGATGCGTATTTTCCTGCAATTGGAAAAAAAGGATCGGGAAAGCATTGTATTAGATGTTTGGAACTATTATTTACGGCAGTCAGGAGCAGATTATGAGTAAAAACAGAAAAAAATTAGAACGCACAGGAAACATACTGGTAACCGGCAGCGCCGGATTTATCGGTTATTATTTAAGCAAAGCGCTTTTGGACTATGGATGCAGCGTAACCGGTCTTGACAATATGAACGATTATTATGACGTATCGTTAAAAGAAACGCGTCTGCAGCTGCTTCGCCAATCCGGCCGCTTCCGCTTTGTACAGGCTGATCTGGCTGACAGACAGGCGCTGGAGCAGATATTTATCGAAGACAGGCCCAGGATCGTGGTAAATCTTGCGGCGCAGGCAGGCGTACGTTACAGTATCGATCATCCGCAGCACTATATGCAGTCCAATATCATCGGGTTTTTCAATCTGTTAGAGTGCTGCCGGCAGTATCCGGTCAGCCATCTGGTATATGCCTCTTCCAGTTCGGTATATGGCGCAAACAAAAAAGTGCCGTTTTCGACCGAAGACAGAACCGATCATCCGGTGAGTCTGTATGCGGCTACCAAAAAATCGAACGAACTGATGGCGTACTGCTACAGCAGACTCTATCAGATTCCTGCGACCGGTCTGCGTTTTTTTACCGTTTACGGGCCGATGGGCAGGCCGGATATGGCATATTTTAAATTCGCGGAAAAGATGATGCGAAACGAACCGATTCAGGTGTATAATCGGGGAGATATGATGCGTGATTTTACGTATGTGGACGATATTGTAAACGGAATTGCTGCGATTTTGGAAAACGCGCCGGAAGAAACAGACGGCGTTCGCCATAAAGTCTATAACATCGGAAACAACCAGCCGGTAAAGCTGATGGATTTTATCGAACTACTTGAGCAGTGTCTGGGAAAGACCGCGCAGAAGGAATTTCTGCCGATGCAGCCGGGAGATGTTTATCAGACGTTCGCGGATATTTCAGATTTGGAAAAAGACTTCGGCTTTCGGCCGGATACGCCAATTGCGGCTGGAATCCAAAGATTTGCCGACTGGTTTTTATCTTATTATTATTAATATTATTTTTTTCAGACGCAAGGATATCGCGCGTTCAATCGTGTTCTTATAGAACGTATGGATTGGAACAAATCGATCGGATACGTGACAGAGGAGAAAGGCAGGGGGAGCAGATGCGGAGTGAAGAAGAAGTAAATCATGCAGTCGAAAAATACGCAGATATGATACAGCGCATCTGCTTTTATCATCTGAAAAATCAGGCGGATACCGAAGATGTATTTCAGAATGTCTTTTTAAAATATATGATGCACGAAGAGGTTTTTCATGACGAGGAGCATGAAAAGGCGTGGCTGCTGCGCGTAGCGATCAACGGCTGCAAGGATTACCTAAAGAGCTTTTTCCGCAGAAACATGGTTCCTCTGCAGGCGATCGCAGAACTTGCCGCGGACATTCCGGAGGATCACCAGGAGGTTTTGGAAGCGGTGTTATCCCTGCCAAAGCAATATAAGGATGTCATATATCTGCATTATTATGAAGGATACAAAGCATCCGAGATCGGAGCGATACTCGGAAAGAAAGAAAATACCGTGTATTCTCTGCTTTCCAGAGGACGGGGGATATTAAAAAAAGAACTCGGAGGTGATGGAATTGGCAAATAAGATACAGGATGCATTTGACAATGTAAAAGCAGATGCCGCGCTTCGGCATTCTACGATGCAGTACCTGGCGCAAATGCGCAGGAAAAAGCGGCCGTCTTTTTTTCCGCTGTCAGTTCCGGGGACACTTGCCGTAGTCTGTACGATCGCTCTTCTGGCAATCGGAATCGGAGGTAATTTCTGGCTGCTAGAGCCGGTTTCTTATGTGAGCATCGATATCAATCCTTCGATGGAGCTGGCGCTGAACCGTTTTGACCGCGTCATATCCGTGACGGCATATAATCCGCAGGGCGACGAGCTGATTAAAGATCTGCCGCTAAAATGGAAAAAATATATACAGGCGATTCATATGATTACAGAAAGCCGGGGTCTGCAGTCGTATTTGAGCTCTGACGAAGAGCTGGTGCTTACCGTTGCCGCAGACAGCTCCAGGACAGAATTAAAGTCGGGTGTGGAGCAGTGCTGCAGTCATATCGGACATGGCTCCCGCAGCGTCAGCGTGGATGTGGAAGTGGCTTCGAACGCACATGACAACGGGTTGTCCGTCGGCAAATATTCCGCGTATCTGCAGCTGCTGCAGTATGATGAAAGCGTAACGGTAGACGACTGTAAAAATATGAGTATGGCGCAGATTCATAACCAGATTATCGAGCATGAGCATGGCAGCAGCAGCGGCGCCGGCCACGGGCACAGCGCGGCTGCGGATACCGAAGCAACGGGCGACGCGCATCATACCGGAGAAACAGACGATGCGGCATCCGGTCAGGTGTCCGGGCAGAGTACGCAGGCCGAAACAACAGAGGCAGACGGTTATGGGCACAGGCGCCGGCAGAGGCATCACGGCGGTCATGAATAGAAATGTCTGATAAATAAAAAGCATGTGATACCCAGATATGGGTGTCATGTGCTTTTTTATCGCGCGTAGCGCGGACGTATGTTCTGAGTGTTGAAAGCCATGATCCGGGTTTTTTATACCGAACGGTGCGGCTGGACAAATCTTTATTCAAAACGATCAAAAGTGTTGAGTTAAAAGAAACAGAATGATAAACTGGTTTCATCCAATGGATACACGAAATGGAAATAATGAATCATCAGATGGAACTACCGGAGAAAAAATAAATAACGGTATTGCATTTATATACCAATTATGTTATAACTATGTTACTAAGGTAATTACAAGCAGTAAATATATAAAAAGGGGGGTGATTTGCACAGATAAGTTTTCCTATGTGAAACCGTCCTCTTCATCGGATAAGTATGGTTCAACGAAGAGTGCTATACAGGCCTGTGTTCCTAATCCAATGGCAGGGCCAGGACAGATATATTAAGAAAGGAAATGCAAATATGTATCTTTTAATAGGGATTTTATTCATTGCGGCGGGTCTTATTATGCTGATAAGTCCGGAGACTGTATTTCAAATTTTTGAAAGCTGGAAAGGCGAAAATCGTGACGAGCCATCCGCTTCTTATCGCGCCAGTACAAGAGTAGGCGGGGGAGCTTTTTTTATCATCGGAATTGCAAGTATGATTGCTTCTTTGCTAAATCTGATGTAAAAGAGGAATGTATCAAAGTTGTTACTACAGGATATTTTTGTAGTAACAACTTATGACAGATGCAGCTGCCGGCAGAGGCATCATGGCGCGCATGAATAATGTCTGTAAAACAGGATGGCAATGACGCTTACAAGTAATTCCGTGCATGGAAATACACAAAAAATGCCGGTCATTTGAAAAGCTGCCGCAAAGAAAAAAGCCAGAGGCAGGATTACGACAAATCCCCGCAGTACGGAAATGATATTTGCAGGCAGCGGACGTGCGACCGAGGTAAAATAGGTTGAAATGATCAGGTTGCATCCGACAAACGGACATGCAATAAAATACAGTTTTAAACCCTGTGTGGCGATACGCTGCAGCGTCGGATTTCCTTCTTTGTTAAAAATACCGCTGATCTGCGGCGCATAAAAGAAAGTTCCCGCATAAATCAGAATGGAAAAAACGAGCATGGCAGTCAGCGCATATCGGAATACCGTACGTACGTTTTCAGATTCTCCAGCGCCATAATATCTGCTGACAACCGGCTGAAAGCCCTGAGTGATTCCGTTAAACATCGAAATCACGACAAGAGAGAGATTCGCGATAATTCCATACGCTGCAACGCCGGTATTGCCGGACAGATTAAGGATCATGGCATTAAATACGATCATTACAATGCCGGAGGATACCTCGGTAACCAGCGATGGAACCCCGCTTACCAGAATGTCCCGGATGTGCTTCCGGTCAGGCATGCACCGAATCAGATGAAACTCGTTATTTTTTTTCAGCGCATGCGGCAGGAGCAGCAGCAGGCTGATCACCGGAGCCAGACAGGTTGCGGCTACCGCGCCGAAAATACCCATCTGACAGGGAAAGATAAAAAGATAATCCAATACAACGTTTGACAGACTGCCGCCTAACATGGCACGCATCGATAACTGCGGCGCCTTGTCGTTTCGAACGAAGCAAAGCAGGACGTTGTTCATTAAAAACGCCGGGGCAGACAGAAGTATCATTTTCAGATAGGTTCCTGTCATTTCGCTGACAGCCGCGTCAGCGCCTAACAGCGCGACGATGTTACCAGTCAGAAACATGCCGGTGAACACATAGATACCTGCCAGCACAGCGGCAAACAGAACCGCATTGGTAAAAATGCGGTTTGTTTCCTTCTCATCTCCTATACTTTTATAAATCGAATATCTGGCCCCGCCTCCCATGCCGATCATCAGGCCGCTTCCATGGATAAAGCTGTAGATGGGAATGGCCAGATTTAACGCGGTAAGGCCGTCGGCGCCAAGTCCTTTGGATATAAAAAAGGTGTCTGCAAGTATATAACAGGACAGACCCAGCATGCCAAGTACATTCATCGAAGCGTATCTGGCAAACTCATGAAAGCAATCCGGGTGTTTCATCTGGTACTCCTTTCTGGCGGCAGCTGCATCCGTGCTCTCAGGCATCGGGATTTTTGGCTTCTTTTCCGGTGAGATGTTCGACGGTTATTTCCAGCATACAGACCGTATCCAAAAAACGGTCGATTTCGGCGTTTCGCCTGCTGGCAGGATCTTTTGGCGCATATCTGAGGGCAAGCATTTCCAGCGCTTTGCGTTTTTCCTGTTCCTGCTGCAGAATTCGGATACGGCCAAACGCAATGACGCTAAGGTAATCGGTGCGGTATTCTTCTGGTATTACGCGATCTTTTGCAATGACGCAAAAAGAGACTTTGGAATGTTTTCGAAGCGCGTCCAGCTTGTGTCCTTCTGACGCGCAGTGAAAATAAATCCGCCCGTTATCGCAGACATAATTGAGCGGAACGGCGTATGGATAATCGTCGTCTCCCAAAACAGCCAGTACGCCGCACGTTCCCTCTTTTAATATCTCCTGACATCTTTGCGCTGACAGCATCTGTTTTTTTCTTCTCATTTCCCGAAACATTGTGATTCCTCCCTGTGGATTGTATTTGCCGGATAACATAATAAAAACGCTGTTTCATCATTCCTTCTGTGCATACGACATCTACGATACGTATAATGCGGTATGCGATGGCCTAACGGAATGAGAATCAGCGTTACCCGGCGGCAAATTTTTATAATTTATGAGATTGTAACATAAAAACAGGCAATGTGCAAGTGCCGGAATACCTGATTGAAAAAGATGGACAAAAATGTTACTGTTCACACCAGGACTTTGCACTCGCTGCAAAGTCCGTAAGAATGCGTAAAATATGCCAAGAGGAAATCCGGCCTTTGCCGAAGGCAAACTTCTAATGGCTGGATTTCGTTACTGTTTGCAGGTTTACCTGTGAACAGTAACCAAAAAATGCGTACAAATATATTGACAATCTTCGCCTGGATGAATACCATAATCTATATGGGGATGCCGCTATTTCTGAGGTAAAAAGGTTTATTGGCAAACGTATGGGTGACATCGTCTGATGCGAGACCATCGGCTGATAAGAGCGCAATAAATACAATTAGAGGAGGAGCACCGAAATGGTTGTTGACTACAAAGCAAGGAAAAATGAAGTTTTGGATTCCTATGATCAATTAGAGGAACTTATTTCTGCATTACAGGAATATGCAAGAGCAATCCGTATACCCGATCCGCTGGAACGTATGGGTAATTTGATGGAGGATATTCGAGGTAAGGTAGGAAGGGTCAGGGAGGATAGATTTACAATTATCGTAGCCGGCGAGTCAAAAAGTGGAAAGTCCACGTTTATCAATGCTTATTTAGGTATGGAATTACTTCCTATGGATGTAAAACAATGTACCAGTGCCATTGTTGCAATAAAGTACGGAAAAGAATTTTCTGTAAAAGCTACCTATGCAGATGGACGGAAAGACGTGATCAGGGGGGATGATGCAGCGCGTGAATTTCTTCAAAAAAACGCTGCGTTAGACGATAATTACAGAGGTATTCCCGTGCCAACGATCAACAGTGAGATCCTGGTGAAATCCGGATTGCGTGCGAGTAAAAAAGGCGCTCAAATTTCTGTTTCTGAAACTGAAATAGCAAAGATGTTAGAATCTCCAGAGGTAAAAGCAGCCAATATTCATAATTTATCAGATTATAACGAACGAATACGAGCATATATTGAGAATAAAAAACAATTCTGGCAGGACATCGTTACCAAAATTGAAGTGACGTTTCCTTTTGACGAGGATCTTAGAGGCATTGAGATCATTGACAGTCCGGGTGTCTGCGCTCGTGGGGGCGTGTCGTCTATAACCTCGCAGTACATAAAGAAAGCAGATGCAGTTATTTTTTTAAAACCAGTCATTGGACAATCCTTAGAATCAGAACAGTTTCATCAATTTATGGAAAATGTCAGTGTTGTAAGAAATAAAAAGGCTCTGTTTCTTGTGCTGACTCATATGGCGACAAAAAATGACGCGGATATTCGAAGACTGGAGGAAGAAGCGTATAAACAGTTTTCTTCAAAACTGGATAAAAGTAATATTTTGTTTGTTGACAGCAAAGCGGAGCTTTATGCAAAAAAATTTATACATGTGGAAAATATTGAGGATGAATTACGCCGACTGAATAGCGAGGGTACCTTGGATGATTTTGTGACCAAAGCGTATACACAAACCAATGGACTGTTTGGACGCGGCAGTATGACAGATTTTATTAACAAACTTCAGGAAAAATCCCGTTTTCATCAGGTGTATGATTCATTGGAAACGTTCGGAAGAAAGGCCCATTATATTCTGCTGGCTGCTTTGCTGGATTCTATAAATAATATATATGCAAAGCTATGGAGCGATACGATTTCACGTATCGATATGTTCAGGGAAAAAGCTGAAGATCCAAACGAACTTGCCAGGAAAATAGCTATGGTAAAGCAGGAATTGGATAGTATTCAAAATAAGCTGAGCCGCGGAGTCGATGGTGTGGTGCGCCGATTTCGCGGGGAAGAGGGGATAATAAAAAAAGAAGCGGAACTTGCTGTTCAGGATTTTTTGAATGCGGTGAAGAACATAAATCCAAAAGCGGATGGGGTTTTTTCTGAGCTGGAAACAATATCTGTACAAAAAATCGATCAGTTTAAGGAACTTACAAAAACCCTTCAGACCCAGGTGGTAGATGAATTTGATAAAGAACTGATCGCTTTGAGCGATAAGAGCTCGATTCCGTTTCAATCAATAAAACCAGAATTTACAGAAGAAACGTTCAGACAGATTAAGGAGTCGACAAAGTCTAAGGCGGAGGAAACGAAAAGCTACGAAGAAGGGATTACGTTTAAAAAGACACATTCCTATTCGGTTTATGTACAGGATAAACATTTCGATCTTATCAAAGAAAATATTCTGGAACGTTTGGGTATTTTAAAGAATGATTTAATAAGTAACCTGGAAGATTTTGTTGAGAATATCCGGACAAAGTACATAGAAGAACTTGCTCAAAATGCGAAAGCAAAGAAAGTCGAGCTGGATGCCATTATGGAAGCCAAAATTACAGCTGAGCAAAATCTGAAAATCATTAAGGATCTTCAGGAACAGGCGGAAGTAATCAGCGCATCTCAGGGCGTGGTTAAAAAGTTAAAAGGAGGTATTTGGAAATATGTACAGCACATCGATGAAACCGAAAGTGGATACCATGTTTGAGGAACTGATAAAAAAGAGTCATGCGATTGTTAGTGAAGCTGCTACTTATAGCGAGGCAGTCGACAGAGTAACGAAGTTAGCTGGTTCAGAACTTGCTGCCCGTAGTAAAACAATTCTGAGCGATATGTTGTTCGAATTATCTGATTCGGTGATGGAGACAGATTTTTTTACAGATGTGGTCAGACAGAATCAATTTATAGAGGCAAATCTTCGTCAGGAAGTGCTGAATAAGTATCAGTTTGCACCAGACGTCACAATGGATTACAAAGAAGCGTCCCGAACGATTCGCGCATTGGAAACAGGTGGAGCAGCTTTTGCTTTGATAGGGCTGGCAGAGGTTGGAACGGTGTTGATGAAAAGGCTTTCCTTCTCAAGTCTTGTACCGGTTCCTGTCAGTTTGCTGATCATTGCTTCTATCGGCGCAGCGATGGCAGACTATTATGTCGTTGAGCCTAAAAGAAGCAGAAAGGCGACGAAAGCAGCGTTAGAAACATATTTTGTACAGATGAAGCAACAGTTTCTCACATGGTTTGATGAAATAGAAACATATTTTAACAAGCGTGTGGAAGAAATCAAACAGACCATACGAGGCGACGCATATGAATCAGAATGAACCTTTGAAAAAAGAAGAGGAACTCCGAAAGGAATTTCATGAGGACAGCAGGATGGTAGGCGATCAGGTCGCGGAGTTTTTGCACCTCGTTTATCCTTCGTACCTTGTAGATCAATCCGATATGGAATCTTTGCTCGATGACGAAAGTACGTTGCGCCTGGAGAGTATGACGTTCTTTCGAATCAGTAGTTGTACAGCTGATTATGCAGATAAAGTGTTTGAAAGTGTAAACGAACGTTTTGAAAAGTTGTTTACCGCATTCTATTCTATTGATATTCCGATTGCATATGGATTAGTAAGTTCCGAGGGTGTTACAAATCTTGTGATTGGTGTGTATCAAAGCGGCGGCGTTGGTTCCGTTAAGACAATGATGCAGGGAATGCTGTCCGGAATAGAATTGAAGGAAATAAAGCCTTCCTTTCAGTGTAATCATAGAGAGGTAAGCCATGGGATTTTGTCGGGCATTCCCGCTCTTTTTTTGAATGGGAAGAAACAAAACTTCAGCTTATCTTCCATTATGCGGAGTCTGAATGGACAAGAGTATGTTCTTTTGTTTCTTGCAAAGCCTGTAAAGCAGGATATTATTTTTCAGGATATTTCTAAATTAATATCTGTAAGAGACAGAGCTTTTGCTGTAAGTAAAAGGAATGTTGCGAGGTCGTGCAATTATTCGGAAACGAATTCCCGGACCAATTCGGTCAATGACAGCCAAAACAATGTAGCTGCTCAGGCAGTCGGCGGCGCTGGAGCGGCAGTCGGTGCAGCGGTGGGCGCTTTGGCAGGTACATTCCTGGCGCCGGGCCTTGGAACCGTTGCAGGTACCACTCTTGGAGGTGCGGTTGGCGGCGGATTGGGAACCGTTATTGGGAATATTGCTGGAAAAGGAAAATCGCATGCGGAAGGTTACAGCGAGTCAGTTTCAAGGGCGATCACTGAGGGGAAAACAGTTGCGGGAGACATTCAGAATGGGTTTGCAATAGAGTTGATGAACTATGCAGATAGTGCAATCGAAAGACTAAAAGGCGGACAAAACAACGGCATCTGGCAAACTGCTATCGTATATTCCGCGGGATCTGAGGCCGCCCGAAATATGATTCGAGCCTGTTTAAGCGGTGAACTATCAAAAATCGATGCAAAGAAGCTCCCGATGATTGCCTTTGAACCTGAAAAATCGGGTGACGATTTCGTGAGAATACCTGATTTTTTGGAGAACGATCAGCCAAATGCGTTATGCTCTTATTTGAATTCGGCTGAATTAGGGTTATTGTGTACGGTTCCGACAGAGAGCGTACCTGACTTTGAACTTCGTTTGGAAAAAAAATTTTCATTAGTGGCCAGTCGGGCCAAAGACGACAATATAAAAATCGGTAGTGTAGTCGATGGCAGGCGTATTTTGGATCACATGCCATTTGCACTTAGTGCGCGTGATTTAAATAAGCATACTTTCGTTTGTGGAATTACTGGAAGTGGAAAAACAACAACGGTAAAGAAAATTCTTGTTGAAGCAAAGAAACCGTTTCTTGTTATTGAGTCTGCTAAAAAAGAATATAGAAATATTGTGGTTGATACAGAGGTTTATACTTTGGGAAAACCTGAAATTCATGCGCCTCACATGAATCCATTTTATATTTTACCAGGTGTAAGCCCACAGGTACATATCGACTATTTAAAGGATTTGTTTCAGGCTTCATTTTCTTTTTATGGTCCAATGACATATATCCTGGAAAAATGTCTTCATGCCGTTTATCAAAATAAAGGATGGAATCTTACTTTAGGATGTCATCCGATGCTGGCAAATTACAAAAGCCCGATAGATTTCTTTAATATTGAATATACAAAGAAACAGTATTCCAATGAGTCGCACAAATTTCTGTTTCCAACCATGCAGGAGCTGAAAGATGAAATAGCAAGATATATAAATGAAGAATTAAATTATGATGGAGAAGTTGCAGGAAATGTAAAAACTGCAATGAAAGTAAGACTTGAAAATCTTTGTGTCGGAGCGAAAGGATATACGTTTAATACAAGTGAGATGATAGATTTTGACCAATTGCTTAAAAAAAATGTTGTCTTTGAATTAGAAGGATTCGCAGACGATTCTGATAAAGCGTTTAGCGTAGGCTTGTTAGTAATCTTTATAAACGAATATCGTCAGGTCAAAAGGGAGATTAGCGGCAATCAGGAAATGGGGCTTCAGCATTTATTGGTTATCGAGGAAGCGCATCGTCTTTTGAAAAATGTCGATACAGAACGATCGACGGAATCAGAAGGAAATCCGAAAGGAAAGGCAGTTGAGCATTTTACGAATATGATTGCGGAAATGCGCTCTTATGGACAGGGTGTAATCGTTGCCGAACAGATTCCTGTAAAACTTGCGCCGGATGTGATTAAAAATTCTTCGACAAAAATAGTCCAGAGAATTGTTTCGGTTGACGACCAGCGGGTGATTGCGAATACAATCGGTGTTGCTAAGAAAGATGCAATGCAGCTGGGTACGCTGGAAACGGGTTATGCTTATTGTCATAAGGAAGGAATGGTTCTTCCGGCGCCGGTTAAGATATCGGATTATTTTATGGATGAGGATGGAAACCGTCAGGATTTGGATGTGTTTGTCAGTGACGAGCAGTTGTATAATAGTCAGTCGGACAGATTCGATGAAATCAATCTTAGCATGGTTCGAAGTTTCTTTGGCGGTAATCAGCAGATGAAGCGAATGGTGATAGGATTTATCAATTCAATAATGATTGAAGACGAAAAAAATTGTGAGGCAGCGTGCGCTGCAATCATGAAATATGCTGCAGATGAAATCAAACGAAACGATATTCAGCTTACTTTCATGAATGACTTATATAGGGTAAGCGCCGCATACCTGACGGAAAACATAATAACGATGATGGTCAGAGGAATATATAAAACAAAAAAACTCCCGAACGATGCTTTTGTAAATCTGCTGAAAGAAACATTGTATGCGCCTAAAAATGAAAATATAAGGAAAATCAGGCGTACGTTACAAGATTTATATGAAAAGGATTTGGCAGGATATGCGAAAATAAATGTGGCGGCATTAGTAAAGAGAAGTTTAAAGAAGAATACAGACATTCGATCGACGATTCAGGAATATTTTGTTGCGGCGTCTGACAATACGGTAAACAATATAGCAGAAATGGCGAAGGGAGGGCGGCTGGTTTGACAGAAGGAGTACAGCCAGAGAAAAAAGAATGGAACATTCAGTTTGACGAGACACCAGAAGTAAAGAGGCGCCATGATTTGGATGAATACGGAAAAGGGCATGTCGTGGAACCGCCTGACGTTGTATTTATTGAGCGGATGTCTCGTACTGCTCTTATCGAACAATGTTCTGCAATAAATGCAGAAACTAAAAATAAAGAGGTAAATCGTGGAACTGAAACAGAAGAAACCAGAACAGAAGGGCTAACCAACGAAGAAAAAGTAAAAATAAAAGAAGAAACGGGGTGGTCAGACGAGATCATAGAAAATATAAAAAACATGAAACAGTATGATATACTGAAGAATGCCGGGCTGATGGAAGTTGAAATAAATGGAAGAACATGCCTGATTAAGGAAAATTTTAATCCTGATTATACAGACGAGGATGGCATATCAAACAGGGATCGGATTGCCAGAGGGCTGGCGCCATTGGACAGTAAAACCGGTAAGCCGGCGGAACTTCATCATCTGGGACAGAAAGCCGATTCACCTCTTGTTGAGCTGACTGAAGAAGAGCATAGAACTGGCGAATATGAAGATGGTAAAAAAAATCAAAGTTTGTGGCATGATCATACGATTGCAACAGAAGTACATGGGGAAGGAAACGCATGGGATCAGGAAAGAAAAACCTATTGGAAAGTAAGATTAAAAAACTACAAGGAGCAATGATAAATGAGCAGGATAACTGAAATTGTAAATACGCTCCCGCAATTGCTGCCATTAAAACCAGCGACTGCGGTGCAGATTACAGATGCGGAAATTCAGTTAAGAGTTAGCTTTGCAGACGAATATAAAGATTATCTGGCTAATTTTGGAGCTGTTATGGCAGATGGGATAGAATTGACAGGGATTGCAAAAGCAGAGTATCGGAATGTTGTTTCAGTGACCAAAAAGGAGAGAGCGCTGAATCCGAATATTCCGAACACATTATATGTTGTGGAAGATACGCATATGGATGGAATCATTATTTGGCAGGATGCCCAGGGTTTTATTTACAAGAGCCATCCGGGATCAGAACCCTGCAAGGTAGCAGAGTCATTCGCAGATTACCTCTTATCTGTAAGAAAATAGTTTTGACAGGAGCTTCGCTCTGGCATAGATCGGCTGGCGGCACTGGTGGAAACACAGACGGGAAACAGACCTTATGTACCTGCTGCCCGTTCCCTTATCTGCCGGCAGCTTTCCGGCTGTCCCTGTGGACGGGAACGCACATGTAAGCGGCGAACTATTTTTCAGCGTCCAAACACTCTCCGACTTCGTGCTTTGAAGTCTGGAGGGATTTTTTTATGTCCTTTTTTCGGCCAGCTATCTGTCTGCTCCTATTTTAAAGGTTCCATACCGCTGCAAACTAAATGACAATGCCTCCTGAAAAATTACGTATGCGATAAGTTTCTTTTCTGAAATTTCCCAGAATTTAATATAGTAATAAATACTATATGTCCAGGAAATCAATTCTTCAAAATATTGACATTAATACAATATATTGTTATAATTATAAACGTTTAAACCGTATTAAAAAATCAGATAAAGAATACAGAAACGGAGTGTGTGATGGAACTTCACGAATTAAAAATAGGTAAAAAAACAGCGCGTATACCAATCATTCAGGGAGGGATGGGCGTCGGTGTCAGCCGGTCGAAGCTGGCCGGAGCAGTAGCGAAAGAAGGCGGTGTAGGGATCATTTCCTCTGCACAGATCGGGTATGACGAACCAGACTTTGAAACGGATGTCTGCGGCTGCAATCTTCGGGCCATTGAAAAGCATGTAGCACTTGCAAAGCAGCAGGCTGACGGCGGACTGGTCGGCGTCAATGTTATGGTTGCCCTGCAGCATTACGAGGATCACGTAAAAGCGGCTGTCCGGGCAGGAGCAGATCTGGTGGTCTGCGGCGCAGGACTTCCGGTCGATCTTCCCAGACTTGTGCAGAATGCAGATACGGCAATCGCACCAATCGTATCTACCAAAAAAGCAGCTTCGGTACTTTTACGCATGTGGGACAAAAAGTACCAGCGAACCGCGGATCTGCTTATTGTGGAAGGACCGAAAGCCGGCGGACATCTTGGATTTTCCAAAGAGCAGTTGGCGCAGATCGCCGACGCCAGCTACGATCAGGAGATTCAGGCGATTATTCGTGAAAAAAGGATCTATGAGCAAAAGTACGGCAGATCGATTCCGGTAGTCGTCGGAGGAGGAATCTTTGACCGCACGGACATCGAACATGTCATGGCGCTTGGCGCGGACGGCGTACAGATGGCGACCCGCTTTGTCGCGACGAAAGAATGCGACGCTTCGCCGGCTTACAAGCAGGCGTACATACAGGCAAAGGAAGAGGACATCGTAATAATCAAAAGTCCGGTTGGCATGCCGGGCAGAGCCATTCGCAATGCGTGGCTGGAAAACGTGCAGCAGGGAAACGCTCTGGTGCAAAAATGTCTGCATTGTATAAAAAACTGCAATCCGAAGGAAATACCTTATTGTATCACACAGGCTCTGATCCATGCCGTAAACGGAAATCTGGACCAGGGGCTTATCTTTTGCGGAACAAATGCGGGCAGGATCAAAGAGCTGACGACAGTTTCAGAGCTGCTGCGTGAGCTGACGGCATAATTTGGCGGCAGGTTTGATGGATGCAAATTAAATGATGTGGGGGCTTTTACATGGCTGCGCGGACGTGTGCATGACAGCCGGACGGGGTTCTGGAGCGGACAGCATGGGACTGAGCGGACAAGGGCAACGCTGCGGTGAACTAATCGCTAACTCCGACT
>CAJTMV010000034.1 GCA_910577225.1 uncultured Eubacterium sp.
ATACAAAAGCTGGTACAATGCTATGCGCACAGATGGAAAATAGAGCGTTTTCATTTCATCTTAAAAAGTGGATGCAAAATAGAGAAAAACCAGGCGAGGGAATATGAACGATTAAAATTTCTAACATTACTATATTCGGTTATCGCATTGCAGATATTAAATTTGACCTGTTTAGGGAAAATATGTCCGGAAATTTCAAGTGAGATAGTATTTGATAAGGAAGAATGGAAAATATTATGCTGCTGTGCAGGAAAAACAAAAGAAATACCAGAAACATATACACTAAAAGAGGCCATTTATGATTTAGGGATTCCAGGTGGAATGAAAGGTGCTCCGAGCGATGGTATGCCCGGAGCACGTTCTATTTGGCAGGGGTTAGAAGTGCTTTGCTCATTACTTGCTTATCGAAATTACATGTTGTAATTGTGGGTCAAGTTAAGTGCTTGCAGCGGGGTGGTTCATTGCCAGAAGTTTTTTATGTTTAATAAGCTCATATAGTGTATGGGGAGAAATACGTAGTATTTTGCATACATCTTTTGTAGATAAAACATCAGGATAGTTTTCCGGCATAAAAACGCCTCCTATGGTTTTATTTTAGTATACTTTTCTTTTGTATAAGAATCTGTACCTTCATATCGCCATTGCAGATCGTTACATAGATGAGTTACATAGATGAATAAGTATTTGTGGCATTAGTGGCGAATAGCGATATGGAGAATTCTCTTGCAGAATTTCTATAGCACTTGTTGTTTCTTTCTTGTTTTTATTACGAATCATCTCATATTCATCCAGGTCAATACGTAATACATATACTGATAAGTTTTTAAAAGAATTTGTGTTCATGTAAAGAAATGTGTAACACCTGTGATCTCCAGCAATTCGTGATACACACATTCGGGTCTCATTTAACAATGAGCTTATTTCTTTTGGCTTGAAACAGTTGTGGTCTATTCTCATTTCCATACAGTATTTTTCTAATGCATTATTGATCATATTTACCAAATTATTTTTTTCAACTATAAATAGTGGTACAGAAAGTTGCTTATAGGCAGGCATTCCGTAAATATAGTTAGAATTAGTAACCAATATAGCGGAATTATTCTGGTCATCCATGAACATATCGTATGGGTCATAATAATTGCCGGATAAAAGTTCCGAATTATCATAATAAAATTCAGAATCAGGATTACAATATTCACTTACGCCTTTGCAATTACGAATATCATTTTCTCTGCATTTACCGTTGCAATAGTTTTTGCATAATTGCTTTGCTTCAAGGATTTTACATGCAAAGGCACCCTCATCTAATAGTTTGTCAAAAAGATGTTTTATTAGTTCTGCATTATTCAGGCTTCTCAAATGATTTTTTTCCCAGATATTCATATAGGAAGACCTGAAAGTATTTATAGAAAATGATGTGCCGTAATGCATTGCCAGGTACTTCGCAAATTCTTCCATAGCAAAATCAAAGGAAAAAAATAAGCTGATGCTTCGATCATCCATTTTTTGACGATATTTTTGCTGGAATATTCGATATCTGGAACAGACATCCTGATTTTGATTCAATGCCCATTCAGAAAACTCCTGTAATAATGATCGTAATACTGGTTGGCAAACATGTAAGTCTTCTAATAGTTGTGAATGATTCGGATCTCCTTTCCAGTTATTCATGTAAAGTTTTATCATGCGACTATGTAGGGAATCAGTAATCTTGTCCAATGCGCCTGATTCGGCTGTTAATAAAAGCAGTGATGAAGTTCCTGCATAACTTGGGCGAACAACTTCATCTAAAAAACGGTTTGCTTTTCTTCTTGTATCGTTATCTTGAAAGAGTGCAAAATCATCCAGAACAACGTAATCGAATGGACGTTTTCTCAGTATCTTTTTTAACAGTGAAACGTTTATTTCAGTTATAATGTAAAAATTCATGTCCTCAGAATTGTTTTCGGGATGTTTAGAGTTGGCTTTGTTTCTGTCTGCTACGATAGTACGTGCTACAGTGCTTTTTTCGCTTTGTGGTGGTCCGATTAAGCATAAAATAGGAAAGGAGCGGATTTCGTTTTTTAGCATAATGGTTTATCCGATCGTATGGAATGATTATGACTTCATGTATGGAAGCTGGGAGTATCAGAAGATCGTTGTCAATTTCTGAGACAATTTTTGACATTTGCTTTAGATCAATATATGCATTTGCCCAGGCAATAAAAGAGAATTGATGGTTTGGTCTTCCTCTACATCAATTACGTATATGTCATGAAAAATTATAAATATTACAAATAACAGGAATCTAATCAAATGAAGGAAAGGATAGGGGATGTATGTATAAGATATCTGTAACAAATGAATACATTTCACCAAAAGAAGCTGCTGAAAGGCTTGCAGTGAGTACGGGAACAGTCAGGCGCCTGATGAAAGGCGGAGAACTGGCGGCATACCGTTTTGGAAAGCAGATACGTATCACAGTGCAAAGTCTGGAGGAATATATAAACAGACAAAAAATAATTATAAGCCATGATAGTGAAATCAAAGAACCATTTATTAGAAAAGATTAAAATACAGGGTGGATTCCGTCAGATTAAAGATGATATAGTATGAATCAAGAGGTTGCTTTCACGGGGCGGGAACGGCAGATTTCAACTGCTTGACAGTAAAAAATGATTATGATAAGATTTTTGAAAGGACAATAATCAGAGATTTTCTGATAAAAGAATAAAAATATATCTTTTCTGGAAATATACAGAGATTGATATGAAATCGATAAGGAGTGATCATGGAATACGGGTGGGAGAAAACACCAGAACCAAAACGGACTGCCAAAGATACGGTATTTACCAGTTTATTCAGGAATAGGAACTATCTTTTTCAACTGTATCAGGCACTACACCCGGAGGATATAGTATCAAAGCCGGAAGACCTGGAAATTGTGACGCTGGAAAATATTATGGCAGGAGGAATCCAAATGATCTTAGTTTTTAATTAAAAGAAAAATTAATTTTCATGATAGAAGCACAGTCCACATGGAGTATGAATATTCTTATAAGAGTTTTAATGTATATGGCGAAGTCATATCAGGATTATATTTACAGGACATCACAGGATGTATATGCAAGTAAAAAAGTAGAGCTGCCGAAGCCGGAAATTTATGTAATTTATACAGGGAGCCGGAAAGCAAGACCAGAAACCATTTCGTTTGCCAAAGAATTTTTTCCGGATGAAGAATGCTGCCTGGATGTGGCAGTGCATATGATTTATGATGGAGAAAAAGGAGATATTATCAATCAGTATGTGACGTTTACAAAAATATTTGACGGACAGGTAAAACAGTATGGACTTACCGACCAGGCAGTCAGAGAAGCTATACGCATGTGTAAGGACAGGGATGTACTGAAAGATTATCTGTCAGGCAGAGAAAGTGAGGTAGTGGATCTTATGCTTACGTTGTTTAGTCAGGAAGAAATATGGGATATGCATGTACGCAGCAGAGAAAAAGAAGCTGCAAAAGAAGCCGCAAAAGAAGCTGCGGTCAGGACGACGATAGAGGAAGGCAGGTATTTTGGCGCCTCCAGAGAGGGAACAGCGGCAAGAATTAGAGAGAAATTTAATATATCACAGGATGATATCGACGATCTGATAAAAAAATATTGGTAGTGACAGATCTGTCTCTGCGTTCGAAAGTCAGGTAAGTGTTCCGCTGCACTGACAGATGAGAGGTAACAGAAGGGCTTACTGGGTGGAAGGTATGGATAAATAACCAAAAACAATATTGCGAAAAAATGTTATTGTATAGAAATGTCGTTGCAGACATGTTATATAGAAATGTCGTTGCAGACATGTTATTAAGAAAAATCAGGAAATAGTATGGGATGTATCCAACGCTTTTCCTGCCTGATACAGAAAGGGAGCTGCTATATAATACTTTTATATGAACACTGGGATAAAGTTCTTTTCTGCCCGCACAGTCCGGCTGAAATAGAGAAGGTGTGTTCTGCCAGATTCGGATGCTGTCGTATGGATTCCTTGCAGAGACACAGAGAAGCGTCATATGAAATGGCTGGTACATCTGTCTGAGGGATATTCGTGCATAGAAGAAAGAAGAAAAGTATTGCGCTGGAGAATGTAACGGGATCATCATGATAATACGTTAAAGGAAGACATATGGATAAAACGATCGAACGATCACATAAATACAAAAATCGTCAGCAGCGGACGCAATAAAAAGAGTATTATAATAGCAATGATTATCAAGGGGATGCTTTTTGTTTATAGTAGAACAGGCAGTAAAAGCAGAAACATGTTAGTCTGGAAAAAACTTTATTTATTATAGAAATGCGGCTGATTCCAAACAACAGATAACATGTATAAATGCGGTAGATTCTGAACAACACATAACATGCATAAATGCAGTAGATTCTGAACAACAGATAACATGCATAAATACGATAGATTCTGAACAACAGATAGCATACATAAATACGGTAGATTCTGAACAACAGATAACATACATAAATGCGGTACGTCGGAACTCGCAGAAACGTAGTATATATAAATAAGAAAGAACTGATGATATCTGTCATTCGTCAGTTGTATGTTTCTGACGGCTTGACAGTGAAAAATGATTATGCTAAGATTTTTATAAAGAATAAAAAGTAAATATTTCAGTTATTGGAGAAAGACAGTCACATATAGGATTTCAAAAACAGTATGCCTGCGCCAGATCAGCAAAGGAAAATGATTGCATGTAGGAGACAAAGCAGTGAGTGATATATGATAGTTAAAAATATGAGGCAGAAGGAAAGCTGCCGTGTAAATCCAACAGGGATGGAGACATGCTGATATTTTTGGACTATCGAAAAGGGTTTTGCCGGAAGGATAGCAGGAAATGATTATCAGTGAACATATTTTCACGTTGATGCGGGAACAGGGGATTTCACAAAAAGAATTATCAGATAAAACCGGAATTTCACAAAGTACAATCAGCGACTGGAAACGGAAGAAAACAAATCCATCTGCAGATAAGCTGCATACAATCTGTGACGCTTTGCATATTACTCTGAATGAATTGCTGGGCGACACAGGCGGCGGGGATATACCGGCTGGGTGTGTACTGGTGGAAAAAGGCAGTGAAGAATATAACTTTCTTATGGAGTATCGTACTCTTCCGCAAAAGTACAAGGAACGGCTTAAGGGTTATCTGAGTGCGTTAAAAGATGTAGAAGAAAAACGATAAACTGTTATAGAAAGATATTTTTTTGCAAGAATACTACTCAATTATGAACTAATTAATACTTGTAAAATTGCATATGTTTGTCTATATTATTTCATTGTGAGATTAGGTCTGATATATTTCAGCGTCTGGGTGTAAAATAGAGTAAAATAATACTGAAATGAGGTGTATCTACTTGCATATTGAAGATTATGTGACGGAAAGAGTAATAAATCTTTGTGATAAACAGCAAATGTCAATGTATCGTCTTGCGCAGGTGACAGGGTTAAGGCAATCTACGATTTCAAACATTGTGAAACGCAGAACGCTTCCAAATCTAATTACTTTAGAAAAAATCTGTGATGGATTTGAGATTACGCTGTCACAGTTTTTTCAGGAGAAAGAAGAATGTCTGAACCTGACGCAGGAACAGAAAAAAATTGTTAATATGTGGATCATGCTTGACGAAGATAAAAGGAAGTTGTTTTACAACATTCTTCTTGGAATGACAGAAGTTGGACAAACATGAAATCAGACTTACCCTTAGTAAGAAAATTCAATCAAAAAGTAATCGCTCTGGAAAAACAGTCTTTCGTTATTTGAAAGGCTGTTTTTGTTGTAGCCTTTATGAGAAATGTTCATTTGCGAATAAAGAAACAATCGCAAAAAAATAGCTACTTTACTAAATACTAATTAGTTCTGAAATAAGGTCTGATATATTTTTGTGAAGTGGTGTAAAATAAAGAAAAATGATTAAGAAATGAGGTGTATCTACTTGCGCATTGAAGATTTTGTAGCTGACAGGATTATTAATCTTTGTAACAAACAGCATATTACAATGTATCGTCTTGCACAGATTTCAGGATTAAAGCAGTCCACGATCTCAAATATTATGAAGCGTGGAACGCTGCCAAACCTGATTACCTTAGAAAAAATCTGCATTGGATTTGGGATTACAATGTCGCAGTTTTTTCAGGAAAAAGAGGAATGTCTGAATTTGACGGCACAGCAGAAGGAAATTATTAATATCTGGATTGATCTGGACGAGGAGAAAAGAGAGTTGTTTTACAACATTTTGCTTGGAATGAAAAATTCCGGCTGATGATTTTTCTGACTTGGTCAGAGTGAAATAGTTTTAAAGTATGAGTATTTCTGAAAATGTTTGAATGCTGTCATTTCAATTATAAGTATGGAAATATCAGGTTGTATTTTGATATGTCCTGCTTTCTTACAGGTCTGTCTGAGTTTTTAGGCAGACCTGTCTTATTTATAGCTGGAATTTTTAATGCGGCGGGCAATGAAAGTGTTTGAAGAAAGCCGGCTGTATCAAAAAATCAAAAAAATGTCGAAAAAACAAAAAATTTGTATTTTGGAATTGATTTTTATGTATCAATGTGTTATAATCCTTTTGTAAAGGAAACTATCAGATTCATGGCGTCAGGAGTGAAATTATTTATACAAAAGATAAAGGACTCCTGGATCTGGTTAGTTTCTTTTTCTATTATTTGTCTGACAATTCAGGAAAGTATTCAAAAAAATTCCACGTTAAGGTTAACATTCTAAAAAATGTGCCGATATAATATTAAACTATCTAATGGGATAAGTCTGCGTATCGGCCGGTTTGGGCAGGGCATGCATGCTTTCCTTTGACATAGATATTCGCGTATGAATGACATGCAGTTTTAAAAATACGCACAGGAACAGCAGCGATTAAAAATCTGAAATCCGCAGTATGGAAATTTTGACGCTGATCGCGGGAAACGGATTGTGCAGCGGCTGGCACAGTCTGACACAGTATGCGTGCAGCGGCGGGATTGTCCATGTGCAGAAAGAGGATTTGGAGGAGCTGCGGCTTTGGTACATCGAAATACGGTTTTCGTAATCGGTATACCGCACTTGGCATAATGCCTGTTCGGAGTCCGGCGGGCGGTGAAATGGCTGGTTCTTAAGTTTCGTACGGAACAGACGTTTTGCGAATTGCGGTGGATGGAGATACGGAAATATTTCGAATGGTTCTGAGGCAGGGCAGGTAATCCGGAGTAAAAAAGTCTTCAAAATTTGAGATGACGGAGAGGATGGTAAGTTTATGTACAAGGATGTATGGAAGAAATTCGGGGTGAAAGCGCTGATTGTATTGTGTTCTGTACTGCTGGTAGGCGGCGTGGCGATTGCGGCGCCAAGGCTGCGGGCGGATGTGGGCACGAAGTATTCTTTGTCGGAGCTGCAGCAATGGTATAATGCAGACCCGACAAATAATATTGTTGTGAAGGATGTGTACTATAGCACAAATCCGGCGGACAATATACCAAGGTCGATTACTGTAAAGAGCGGTTCGGGAATTTCAGTAGAGCTCACACCAGATTATTTCGATAATAGTATAGATAATGTAACGGTAGGAGCCGGATCTTCATTAAATAAGGCGGGCGAGGTTACGCTGACGATAAGAGCAAAGGCTGGACTTGGTATGGATTCACCGATTAATCCAGGCGGTGAGTTTACATTTAAGTATACGATTAAGCCGAATTTGCTGCCGACAGGTAGCGAGGTGACATTTGAAACGGATAATCATAATGCATACGGAGCGCAGGAAACGGACTGGATTGTAAACGCAGAGGCAAACCAGCTGATGGCGACGAATATTATCGGCGTTTACTTAAAACAGGGAGAAACGAAAGTTCCGCTTGCCAAGGATGAGTATGCGTTAAATATTACGAACACGCAGACGCTGGGTGATCGGGATGTGGATATTACATTGACGAACTATGCGCATACAATGGGCGGAACAGATCAGACCTGGAATTTGAAATGTAAAGTTGTAAAAGATATTACAAATACAGTATCAGGAACAAGTAGTGCGGATATAAAGGTGCTGGATCCGGAAACAAATCAGCAGCTTGCACAGAACTGTTATTCGCAAAGCGGTGACAGTAATCAGGTGGAAATTGTAGGTAATCGTTCGGCCAATTATGTAGGAAAGGCTGTACTGAATTTTGGCGGAGGCGGAAAAGGACCGGTCGTTAAGTTTGCGGATAATGAGTATATTAATGGATATAAAGAATATGATTCAGAAAATACCGGATATGAGTTTAAGCCGAATTTGATTATAACGAATGAAGAAGAGGCTACAGGCGGACGTAATATCGGCAATAAGTATACAGCGACATATCGGATTATAGATGGAAATCGTAACCCTATACCGGGAGCAACAGCCGGAACTGTTGAGATGACGATTACAGTTACAGACAGCGGAAGTAATTTTAACGGCCAGACAGCGACAAATACGCTGGAATATCAGGTTAGAAGGGATATCAGCGGCGCTGAATTTATCGAACCGGACGAACCGGGAGATTATACGTATTCTCCATCAGATGCTCATGCAAAGACGCCGAAAGTTAGTTTTGACGGTACAAACGCATTAAGAAGCAATGATGTAGGAAAGGTAGAATACTGGCTTGCGAAGAGACAGGATGAGACCTGGCAGGAAAGAAAACTGGTTCAGAATCCGAAGGATGCCGGAATTGTTTATATGAAGGTTTTCGGAAGTTTGGGAGAAACATCCCCGACAAATACAAATCTTGGCGGATATTACGGGGTGCTCGACGGCTATGGGAACAAACCTCATCAGCAAAGATATGGAAGATATACGATCAATGCATTGTCACTGGACGCAAATCAGCAGCTGCGCCTTCAGCAAAATGAAAAAGTGCGTGTATTCCCAATCTCAGAAAAAGAACCGGAGATTAGTGAAAGTACCGGAGTAGCTTATCTGTTTAACGGGACTTATTACGATCCGATCGAACCAAAGGAAAGAGATATCGAATATACGGTCGAATTTTTTAAGGATGAGCAGTGTACTGTTCCAATTGAAGATACTGAGTGGAAGACACTGCCAACAGATCAGACGTATTATGTAAAATATAAATTTATAAGTAACTATGACGGCGAACGTACCGCTCCATTTAAGATTCATGCATATACTGCGGCAGAAATAGATATTAGCTTTACAACTGATCCATGTACGGGCGGTTCCGAATGTACACCGGATACGTATGGCAGTGGACATATTTATAATGGACAGCCGCATCATCCGGCAATTATTGTGAAGACGAACAGCAAGAGTACGACAAGCGGGGTAGAACTGACCGAAGGTACTGATTACGAAGTGTCTTACTCAGAGGACGTTACAAATGTAAATCCGGCGACTCCGGCGAAGGTAATTATTACCTTAAAGAGCAGTAAAGAAACAAAAGAAAAAGAATTTACTGTCAGTCCGTTGTCGATTGATAACGATACCGATACAAGTATAACGTTAAAACTCCCATCGTCAGAATATACAGGCAATCCGCCGAAACGTGTTTACAGCGGCAGGGCGAAACGGCCGAATCTTAAGAGTCTGACATTTGGCAAGCCGGCGCTGGCTGATTCACTGACAATGAACAGCCTTGCAGAGTATGAGGCTCCGGATGCTCCGGCAGATACGGCAAGAGATGATTTTAAAGTATTAGGTTTGTTTGAACAGCAGGCAGATGGCTCATGGACAGAAGTCAGATATTCGACCAGACCAGAGCTGAGTCTGACAAAGAACTATCGTTTTAAAGTACAGGGTAATGGAAACTATAAGGACATTGGATACTCTGAACAGTTCCAGTTTGAGCAAAGAGATATTAACGAAGCGGAACGTGTGCAGCAGCCAGAATCTATGCCGGATGCCGATAAGGATACTTCCATAGAGGATATTTTAAAATTCCTTAGAAGTAAAACGACAGGACTTAAGCTCAGGGATCTCGGCGATGAACTGGATATGAATGAGACTGGCAAGAGCGGAGATTATGAGATTCATATTGGTAAAGGTACAGATGAGGATAAGGAAAATACCTCGGGATATACAAATCCTGGAGATCTGCGTGCGACAGAGGGAAAGATTGTATACCAGATTGTCGGAACAGGCTGTTATACAGGTATTGTGAAAGATCAGGTACTTTATATCGGTCGGAATATTGCAGACGCACTTTTATGGGAAGCGAATGAAGAAGTAAAGATTATAAACGGCGTAAGGAAATTAAAAAACTCTTATTCTGTGGATACAGCGACAGAATATAACATTCCGTACTGGAAAGGAGGAGCAAACGAAAATAAAGCAAAGGCGGTATATCCGTTATACAATAAATCTGCGGTGAGTGAGACGCTGATCCAGGATACACATTATAAGGTATCCTATGGTAATGCGCAGGACAGAAATGAAGGTCAGGCAGAAGGACAGTATTGTGTTGCAACCTTGCAGGGGGTAAACGGATACTATGGGACTTTGCAGTTTGAATTTGACATTAATGTAATCAGTATTGAGGACTGTGTGATAGATGTACAGCGTGTTGATTTCTGGTATGATGATGAGCAGGGCGCAGAGTGGATCTATACAGGCTCTGAGATAAAGCCGGATGTAAGAATCTATCCAAAAGGAACGGTAGAAGCTGATAAAACAAATGCGAACAGACTGGTTGAAGGGAAACATTACAAACTCGAATATAGTAAAAATACTGAGGCAAATGAAGAAAACTACGAAGACAAATCTGTGATTACAATTATTGGTTTATCTGCTTATAGCGGCTCAAAAACAACCCGATCGTTCACCATACACAAACGGGATCTGAGTGTGAATGCGAATCAGGATCCGGAAGGTATAGGGACGATGGCGCCTTATTTCCATATTAGAGAAGCGGAAGGAACGATTACGAAGGGCGACCGGCTGGGAGAGAAATATAATTATAAAACGACATCCACGGTTCTTCTTCCGGATGGTTCGTACGGATCTTCGAATGGCGTGTGCCCGCAGTTTGAATTATTGTATTATCCGGAAGGTACTGGCAATAATAAAGAACCAATTATATTGACGATTAACGCTGGATTTACATTAAGTTATCGAAAGAATACACATAAATATGATCATACAGATACCAACAATTATGCTCCGGCGGATTCTCCAGAGGTAATTGTTACAGCGCAGGGAAGAAACTTTAAAGGAAAGTTCCGGGTATATTTTGATATACAGCCAGTGAATCTGTCAGAGTGTATTATAAAGATGACAAGTAAGGATATTCCGTTTACAGGTTCCAGTGTTGCAGAACAGGTAAAAGCGCTTGTTCAGGTATACCAGCTGGAAGTGAATGATAAAGGAGAAGAGGTGGAGGTATTACTTCCGCAGGAACACGCAGAATCAAATGCGGCAGGCGCTCCGACTGTAAAAGAATATGAAATTAAGGTAGAAAATGATATTTTCGTACCGAATTTGTCAAATCAGGAAGCCGGAATGCCAATTGTCTGGATTGAAGCCACGAAAGAGGGTAACTGTATTGGTGATAAGAAGAAGAATCCGTATCAGTTTAATATTATTGGCGATCTGGCACGGGATCCATTAAAACATCCGGAAGGCGCTGCAAATTCAGAGATACATTTTGAAACAACGTATGTAGATTTTGCAAAACCATTTGATATTAAAACTGCATTAGAAAAGATTCAGGACTTAGAGTTCAGACAGAAAAATGCAGCTACAAATCAGTGGGTAACAAATAAACTGGATCCGGAATTTGATTATAATATCGATCTGGACGCAAGCAGAATCGGATCCTATATGGCAACGGTAAGCGGTAAAGGAACATATGAAGGTAATATTAAAAATGTTCCGGTAGTTGTGAGAGCTAATCTGAGCGACTTAAGCTATATGACATATGAGTATCCGAAGCCGTTTAGTTACGTTACCGGTCAGGCGATCGATTTTAAGAAGCTGATTCGGGTAAAATGCGGCGATGAATATTTGGAATATGGCACACATTATCAGTTTAGAGGAGGCGAGGAATCGCTGGATACTTTGCCGGGAAATAATTATCCGATTACGATCGAACCGGCAGGTGAAGGGAAAGATCAGGGTTATATTACAGGAGCATATGCGTTCACATATGATATTAAAGCCGGACTGGACAACAGCGCAGTGATAACAATAGGGAAATTTGATCCAGGTACTGAAGCCCGTTATGAATACGCACATGGTTATGACGTATTTAATCCTAATGCAGAGATAAAAGTAACTGTCGGCGGCACGGAGCTTCGTCCAAATAAGGATTATACGATTGAAATTATCGGCGATCTGAAAAACTGCGGACAGAAGACCATAAAGATTACAGGTATTAATTCTTATGCCGGAGAGACAACGAGAAACTTTACGATTTATCCGTATGATATTGGGCTGCATAAGGACGATATGAAAATAGCAGCCAAGGATTCCGTTGTTTTCAATGGAGCAGAGGCGTTTCCAGATCGAAACGTATACGTCACAGTAAGCGGCAATTCTCAGGAACTGAAGGCAGCTGGCGGCGAAAACGAAGAAGCCGGCGAATATGTGATTGAGAAAGATAGCGGTGATACTGTAAACTGGACACATGATCCGAATAACAAACCGACCTTTGCAATTCGCGGTATTGGTAACTACACGGGAAGACTTACCGGTAACGCATATACGATTAAACGGAAACCGATCTCAGATCCGGATATTGTATTTGCTGCGATCGATCCGCAGCCTTACCAGAATGGCAGAGAGATTCGTATGGTTCCGAAAGGAGTCTTTAACGAGAGGGATCTGCTGGGTGAACTGCGTGACCCGAATAAAGAAGATCAGTATCTGAACGCGCCGGGCAGTACGTCCAAAGAATTTACATGGACGTATGTAACGCAGGATCTCAAGAGCGTTGGCACAAAACAGGTTCTGATTGAAGGAATCGGCAATTTTACTGGAAGAATTGAATACTGGGAATATGAAGTAGTAGCGTTAGAGCTGAAAGATACGGTTTTAACATTTGATAATGAATCGCCGGTTTATGATGGCAGAGAACAGCTTCCATCCTTTAAGTTAACCTATGGTTCTGACACAATTGCGGTATTTACCGGAACACAGCTTGTTTCGGAATGGATTAAAAATCTGAAATACGAGTTCAGGGATAATATCGATGCAGGTACGGCAACTGTAAGAATATGGGTGGATGAAGGTAAAAATGATAACTACAGCGGAGAGAAGACAGCGACATTTACTATTTTGCCAGCATCGATCGCAGGTCATACGAAGTTTATGTACCGTCCGTCAGAATCAGACGGAAATGTAGATCTGAGCACTTACAAACTGAATCTGCCGTTTGATTATGAAAATCATAGTCTGGTACGGCCGAAATATGCGGTGGCAAATGAAGAAGGTAAATTGCCAGAGCTGCCGGCTGGCCAGGTAGGAATCTATTTTGATTTCGCGTCTAAGAGAAATCATGGAGATTTTCTGATTGTTAGTAAGGACTATGAGGCTGACATCGAATATCAGTATGTAATGCCGGATACAGAGGATGAACCGGTAAGAGAAGAAGATTATCCGGATCCGAATTACGGATATGCAGGTAAAGTAAAAGTAACGATCAAGGGTATGAAGAATTATACAGATACAGCCAGTTTCTGGTATTATATTGGAAAAGATATCAGTGCAGAAGCAAGTATCAGTATGTCTCCAACAACGACGGTATATAATTCACAGGCTCAGCCACCGGTTGTTAAAGTAACCGGAATCAACGATGCAAGTGAATATAAGATCGCAAAATACAAAGATGAAATCGCAGTTAAGAATCTGATCGATGATAAAGGGTTTGTCAATGCAGGTACGTATTACATACGTGTCGAAGGAAATCCTGCTAACGGTACGTATGCAACGAAACCGCATACACTGACTTACACAATTACACCAAGAGCATTTTCTAATTCTCTTGTCATCGACGGTTTCAAACGGGAATACTCTTATACGGGATATGAAATCTGTCCGGTAGGCATTTCCGTAACAGACTACATTGACAAGATCAAATACAGACTGACTGAAGATGTAGACTACACATTAACGTATACAAACAACTTAAACGCAGGAACCGCATATATCAATATTAAAGGACAGAATAACTTCAGCGGAACGGCGACCGCGAACTTTATGATCACAAGCTCTACGATCAGCGGCGGCTGGAACGGCTCCAATAGTTTCCTGGATCAGGGAACAGGTGAAATTTCAGGAGCTACAGCAGTGTCGCCTAACGACGTCAATCTGTCTATGGATACGATCGACGCGATGTACTATACCGGCAAGCCGGTATATCCGAAAGTATCGATTTCCGGTATGACGGAAAATGTGGATTATACGGTTACATTTGGCAACAATGTAGAAGTAGGTACAGCGGTAGCGACAATTAATGGTATCGGAAACAACAACGGTACGATTACAAAGAATTTCCGTATTATTGCACAGCTGTCGAAATGTACGATCTCACCGATTCCGGCACAGCAGTATACCGGTTCGGAAGTAAAACCTTCTCTGACTGTAAAATGTGGAAACACAATACTGATGGAAGGAACGGACTATAACGTAACGTATTCGAATAATATTAATATTGGTACAGCTACAGCAACGATTCGGGCACTGAATAATGCAAATTATACAGGCACGGCGTCTGTGAAGTTTAGCATAGGTAATGATGTCGGCGGATTTATTATCAGCGGCTATGCACCGAGCTATGCGTATACAGGTAAAGCCATTACTCCGGGCGTGGTAGTCGAGACAGGAAGCAGAACACTGATACCTGGTACAGAGTATACCGTATCTTATTCAAACAATGTCAATGCAGGTACGGCAACCATTACAGTGACAGGCGTCGGCAAATATTCTGGCAAGCAGACGGCGAATTTTGTAATCGAGCCGAAGAGCATGCAGAGTCTGGATACGACAGATGTTGCAGACCGGACTTATACAGGCGATGCATATACGCCGGATATTACGGTAAGCGACGGCGGTAAAGTACTGACCAAAGGCGTGGATTATACGGTAACGTATTCGAATAATACGAATCCTGGTGTGGCTACGATTAAGATTCAGGGTACGAGCAGCAATTACACAGGAACAAAGATTATCAGCTTTAGGATTTCCGCTGTTGCAGTCAAAGGACTGAAGGCTTCGAATGTGAAGTATAACAGTATGAAGCTGAAATGGACGAAGCAGGGTTATGCAGATGGCTATCAGCTCTGTGATTCCAAATCGAAAGTTATTAAAAACGTGAAGACGAACAGCGTTACCATTACGGGACTTTCCGCAGGAAAGACTTATAAGTATAAAGTAAGATCTTATATCCGCAATGCGGACGGAACAAAATCTTACGGAGCATTTTCAGCGGTACTCAACGCGACAACGAAGCTGCGGACACCAAATGTTAAAGTAGTTTCAAATGCGAAGGGGCAGGCTCGCATTAGCTGGTCGAAAGTATCAGGAGCGTCCGGATATGAGATCTATTATAAGAAATCTTCCGGCGCGAAGTACAAGAAGTTAAAGACTGTAAACAATCCGAATATCCGGGTATGTACCGTACGCGGTATGAAGAGCGGCGACAGAGCATATTTCCGTATTCGAGCATTCAGAAAGAATGGCAGCAAGAAAGTTTACAGTTCACTGAATCCATTAAAGGTAATTACGGTGAAATAAGCAGAAGCATGAGTGAAAAATACAAAATAGGCGATTATGAATTTAATACCTATGAAGAGTATCTTGCGGCGCAGGAAGACGTAAAGAAAATTGACTTCATTACGAAGGAAGTGGACATTACGGATGCCGATGTCGCCGTAAGACTCTACACTCTGATCAGGAATAAGGAGATTGTGTTCCGCAGTAAGGTGGGGCTTTCCTTTTCCTGGTATCTGACGGACGTTCTGGCAAAAAATTCCCAGAAATTGCTGGAAGAGAGCCGTAAGAAAGAGGAGCAGAAGGAGCAGGGCAAGAAGCTGGGAATGGCGGGCGGCCTTTGCATTCTGGCTGCGGTAGTTTGTCTGGGATATTATGGATTTACGCTGTGGCAGGAGCATCTGGAGAGTCAGGAATTTGAACGGTTACAGAGTATGCAGAATCTGACCGGTCAGATGATACAGGACTCTTATGCGGACGAGGAAAGCGCGGCAGCTGCCGGACAAAACGCTGGGCAGACAGATGGTTCTGATGCAGAAAAAAAGCAGAAAGATGCAGAAAACAAGAAGAAAGCAAAGAAAAAGGCGGCTGCTGAAAAGCCGGCGGTCTTAAAGAAATATAAAGATCTGTATGAGCAGAATAAAGATCTGGCAGGCTGGCTGTCCATTGCCGGAACAAATATCAATTATCCGGTAATGCAGACAGGCGAAAAGAATGGGGATTTTTATCTGCATCATGATTTTGAGAAAAAAGAAAGTGATCATGGCACATTATTTATTGATGTGAGAAATGACTATGTCGATCGGGATACGAATCTGATTATTTATGGACATAATATGAGAGATGGTACGATGTTTGGCGGTTTGAAAAGTTTTATGGATAAAAACTATTTTGAACAGCATCCCGAACTGGTATTTGACACGATCTATGAAAAAGCAAAGTATCGCATTGTGGCAGTGTGTCTGTCCAAAGTGAATTATCAGGATGATCATGCATTCCGTTATTATAATTTTCTGAATGCCGGCAGCAGAGAAGAATTTCAGGCATTTCTGGCGAATATCCAGCAGCTGACGGTATTCGACCAAAAGATTGACATTTCGTATGGGGATGAACTGCTGACATTATCGACATGCAACAGTTATATACAGGATGGCCGGCTGTTCCTCATTGCGAAGAAGGAGTGACGCATATGACGATTTCAAAAATGAAACAGAAATTTGCCATTATAATGGCATTGGCAATGGTATTATTCTGGATACCGTGTGAGAGCGTATTCGCATCGAATACAAATATGACTATCTCCGGCGGCGTACTGACTGCGTATAATGGCGGAGGCGGTGCAGTCACGATCCCTTCGGATGTAACATCCATTGGCCCGAATGCTTTTGCAGGAAAGCCGATCAGCAGTGTCAGCATTCCAGGCAGTGTAAGAAGTATTGGGGACAGTGCATTTGCAAACTGTACAGCTCTTGCAAATGTTACAGTTCCAGGCAGTGTAACAAATATGGGCAGCGGCGTGTTTGCCGGCTGCAGCGGACTGAGCTCCGTCAGCATGCAGGCTTCGATTTCTGCTCTGCCGGCTTCGACGTTTAACGGATGCCGTTCACTGACCAGTATAGCGATTTCTGCCGGGATTACAAGCATTGGCAGCGGCGCCTTTTCAGGGTGCAGCAGCCTGAGTACAATGTCTGTTCCTGCCGGAGTCAGCAGTATTGGAGACAGTGCATTTGCAAACTGCTCGAATCTGTCTGCTATTTCAATTCCGGCAAGTACGACTAATATTGGCGGCAGCGCGTTATCGGGCTGTTCGTCGTTATCTACGATTAATGTTGCGTCAGGCAATTCAGCGTATGCATCAGACGGGGGATGCCTCTATAATGCATCCAGAACGAGACTGATTATGGTTCCGGTAGGAAAATCGAGCGTAGCGCTTAATTCGGCAACAAAGATTATTGGCAGCGGCGCGCTGGCAGGATGCAGCAGAGTCACGTCTTTAACACTGCCGAATGGTCTGACCACGATTGAAAGCGGCGCCTTTTCCGGCAGCGGGATTCGTTCGATTACGATTCCGCGTTCGGTTACTTCCATAGGATCACAGTCTGGCTGGTCACCGGATGTGATTACCGGATACAGCAATACTGCAGCGGAGACATTTGCTGCATCTGCAGGATATACATTTTCCAGTCTGGATGGCGGCAGCTCTTCTGACAGCAGCGATGACAGTGCGGAAGATGATTCCTCTTCATCAACGGGAAGCACAAGTGTGGATCTGGGTGAAGATACCTCCAGCTCTGGCAGCAGCGGTTCGAATGATGATGTCGATGAAGAAGGAGCAGGAAGTACTTCGATCGATCTGGGCGGCTCTTCCAGCGGTTCGGGCAGCAGCACAGGTTCCGGCTCATCTGGCAGCACAGGCAGTTCGTCCGGCAGTGCAGGTTCCGGCTCATCCGGCAGCGGTTCGGGCAGTTCAGCCAGCAGCTCATCTGGCAGCACTGGCAGCACAGGTTCCGGCTCATCTGGCAGCACAGTCGTTAAGTCTGGCAGTACCGGCTCTTCGGGAGCATATGCAGGGACGACATCGAATAGTCATACGTTAGACGAGACGCCAAAGACAGGGGACGGCTCTGTCGATCCAAAGCTGTTTTTGATATTTGGTCTGGTATTTGTTGGATGCGGACTTATGATTGTTGGAAAAAAACAGGGCGTATAATAAGAAAGTATGGAATATAAAAAGCATCTGATCATGAAATGATTCAGATGCTTTTTTGTGTGAAAAGTAAGAGATTTAATCCAGGGCAATTTTGGCGGAAACAATATTTTTCAGCTGCTGATATTGCTCCTGCGTAATTACGATTTTATTTCCCTCTTTAGTGATCAGATCTTCTTCTAAAAATTTCTTTACACTTCTGCTGATACTCTTTACGCAAAGACCGGTCGCATCGGCCAGATTCTGCCGGTTTCCTTTAACGTACAGCATTCCGCTCTTGCTGTATCGTTCAAAACGGTCTACGAGCAGCATGGCCAGTCGGTCAGAACCCTGAAGAAAAAGATAGATACGGCTGTTTCTGCCTTCTTTGAGCAGGTATTCGCCAACCAGTTTTGCTTCATATTTGAGCGCGCGGATATCAGAATACATCCATTTTTCGAATTTTGCCCGTGACAGCTTTACAACGGCACAGCTGGTAATTGTCCGCAGAGTCGTCATGTAGACGTTTAGATCCATCAAAAATTCCATGCCGCCAAAAGCGTATAGCCTGTCAAACTGCATATAGTCGTATGGTGTGCCATAGATGCGGTAATCGATCGCTTCAATAATGCCTCTGCCGATAAAGAAAATGGTATCTGCCGGTTCGCCTTCTCTGACGAAAACCTCGCCTTCTTTCATATCGTCGATCTGGAGCGCGTCGAAAAGCCATAGCGGGGCGCTTTTAAAATATTCTTCAAACTGTTCCTGTTTATCCCTGTCAACGTTTTTTAGAAATGGTAACGCATCGTATAAAGGTTTATGCTTCATGCTGGTTTCTCCTTTCTTACGTTGCTTTCTGTTTACCTGTATATTTATCCGGCAGGGTCATATGTATGATTGCCGGCCGTATTTTTTCGGACTGCCTAACGCTGACCTTTATCGTACGGGATGCCTTCCGCTTTTGGAGCTCGGGATTTGCCTGATACAAATACGAGTACGATCAGAGAAATAATGTAAGGCAGCATATTATATACGGTACTCGGCAGCCTCAGAGCTACCAGCGCGTCAAAACCAGTGTAAACGTTTGATAAGGCGCGGAATAATCCAAACAGCAGTGCAGCCAGTCCAATGTTCACTGGCCTCCACTGGCCAAAAATCATAACGGCCAGAGCCAGAAATCCAAAACCAGCCACGCCGTTTTCAAATTTCCATTCGCTGACACCTGCCGTAATATAGACAAGTCCGCCTAGTCCGCCCAGCGCGCCGGAGATCAGAACGCCTGCGTAACGCATCTTATAGACATTAATACCGACAGAATCGGCGGCTTGCGGATGTTCGCCGCAGGCACATAACCGCAGGCCGAATCTTGTCTTATATAATACAATATAAGATGCGGCCAGCACAAGCAGAGCGATCAGCATAAACCAGTTAAATTCGAAGGAACCGATATTCAGGATAAACGCTTTTTTGGCCTGACCGTATGCGACGGTTGAGGATACGTTATCTACGCTTTCCGCAGTATTGATAGCTCTTACAAGTACGACTGCAGCTGCAGGCGCCAGCAGATTGAGAGCGGTTCCAATCAGTGTCTGATCGGCGTTAAATTTGATCGCTGCAATGCCGAGCAGCAGAGAAAAGATCATGCCGCAGACGACACTTGCCAGTACGACGATGAGAATGATTAACAGCGCTGGCATTCCTGCCGGGAGATATTTCATAGTCAGCGCGCCTCCCAGCGCCCCGATTACCATAATGCCTTCCAGACCGATATTGATGACACCGCCATGCTCAGAAAAGCATCCGCCAAGTGCTACAAGTACCAGCACTGACGCAAAGATTAATGTATACTGTATTAATAATAACATTATGCCGCGCCTCCTTTCTGGATGTTCTGCTTCTCATTGCGCTTGTCCAGATATCTGTTGAGCCAGACTTTAAAGAAAAGTACAAATCCGCATAAGTAAATGATAAATGCCGATATCAGATCTGAAATCTGTGAACAGTACATCGTTTTATCTACATAGGTGCCTCCGCTTGTAATATGCTGTATAAAATAGGAAGAGAATACAGCTCCGATTGGATTGGAGCCTCCCAGAAATGCTGCCGCGATGCCGTTAAATCCCATTGCAGGAACAGATGTCTGCTGAACCATCCACTGTTCGATTCCTGTCAGATAAAAAATACCAGCTCCAAAACCTGCCAGTGCGCCTGCGATTACCATGGTTAGTATAATGTTTCTTTTTTCACGCATACCACAGTATTTAGCCGCGCTTTTATTCATACCGGTCGCTTTAAGCTCGTAGCCAAATTTGGTCTTTTCCAGTATAATCCAGACTGCCACAGCCATTAAAACCGCAAGCGGCAGGCCGATTGTTACAAATTCATTTTTAGAAAAGATCTGGTCCAGTCCGGCGTTCGGAAGCAGCGCGCTTTTATTTGTGCTTGTCAGAGGCTTTGTGTAAGGTGTGGATTGTTCTTTCACGGCAGACAGCAGCATATTGACACTGTACAGTCCCATCCAGTTTAGCATGATACAGGAAATGACTTCGTTGACGTTAAAGTAGGCTTTCAGAGCGCCGGAAATACCGCCGGCAGCAGCTGCTGCAACTACTGCAGCGATCAGGCAGACATACCATGGAAGGCTGAACTTTAACCCGCAGTACAGACAAGCACCGGCGCCTACGACATATTGTCCTGCAGCTCCGATATTAAATAATCCGACTTTCCATGCGAAAAGTACAGACAAAGAACACATGAGCAGCGCAGAGGCTTTTACGAGCGTTGTACCAAAGTATTTTTTGGCTGCGATTGCGCTCGGATAATACAGAAAATTCTTTAAAATCGCGGTGATCGCTTTTGCCGCGCCGCCAGGATTGATAATCAGCAGGACAAGATAGCCGACCAGAAGGCCGATTACAATACAGAGCAGCGAGCCTATAATCGTCTGAAAACCGCTGTTTCTTAAAAGGGATTCTTTTTTTTGTCGTTCTGTGTTCATCTGGATGCCCCCTTTCTCCTGGAACCTGCCATATACAGACCAAGTTCTTCTACTGTTACCTGTTTTGGATCAAATTCGCCGACAATCTCGCCTTCATACATAACGAGAATACGGTCAGATACATTCATGACTTCATCCAGCTCCAGACTGACGAGCAGAACGCCTTTTCCGGCATCACGCTGGGCAACGAGCTGCTTGTGGATATATTCAATAGCTCCGACGTCCAGTCCGCGTGTTGGCTGTACCGCGATCAGCAATTCCGGATTTTTGTCAATTTCACGAGCGATAATCGCTTTTTGCTGATTTCCGCCGGACATGGCTCTTGCTTTTGTAACCGGTCCCTGCCCGGATCGTACGTCATATTGATCGATCAGACGGTTGGCATATTCCCGTATTTCTTTCCTCTTTAAAAATCCGAATGAATTGGTAAACTGAGGTTCAAAATATCTTTGGAGTACAATATTATCTTCCAGTGAATAATCGAGTACCATTCCATATTTATGCCGGTCTTCCGGGATATGGCTCATGCCGCTGGTCAGACGCTGACGGATTGGCATATGCGTAATATCCCTGCCGTTCATTGTAATGGTACCGCTTTGTAAAGGCTCCAGACCTGACAAACCATATACGAATTCGGTCTGTCCATTGCCGTCGATTCCTGCAATGCATACAATTTCTCCTCTGCGCACCTGCAGCGAGACATTATTTACGGCATTATTTTTATGGCGTTTGGAAGCGACGGTCATGCCTTTGATATCGAGTACGACTTCTTTTGGCTGTGACGGCTTTTTTTCCACGACAAAATTGACATCACGCCCAACCATCATTGCGGAAAGTTTTTCCGGCGTCGTGTCTTTAACGGATACGGTTCCGATATATTTCCCTTTGCGGATAACGCTGCACGTATCTGCAGCCTGCATAATTTCGGCCAGTTTATGTGTGATGAATAAAATACTTTTACCTTCCGCAGCCAGATTTTTCATAATAGCCAGCAGTTCCTGTATTTCCTGAGGCGTCAGAACGGCTGTCGGTTCGTCGAAGATCAGGATTTCATTGTCACGATAGAGCATTTTTAAGATTTCTGTTCTTTGCTGCATACCTACGGTAATATCTTCGATCAACGCGTCTGGTTCTACTGCCAGTCCGTATTTTTCCGAAAGTGACACAACCTTTTTTCTTGCTTCGTCTTTTTGTAAAAATCCGCCTTTGGTTGTCTCCACGCCAAGGATAATATTATCTAAAACACTAAAACATTCTACGAGTTTAAAATGCTGGTGTACCATTCCGATTCCAAGCTCATTGGCATCATTTGGGTTATTGATGGTTACCTTTTGACCATTTTTTCGAATTTCACCTTCTTCAGGCTGATACAGGCCAAACAAAACGCTCATCAATGTTGATTTGCCGGCGCCGTTTTCACCAAGCAGCGCATGAATCTCCCCTTTTTTTAACTGTAATGTGATATTATCGTTTGCTACAATGCCTGGGAATCTTTTGGTGATATTTAACATTTCGATTGCATACTCAGCCATATTTTGCATACCTCCTCTCGGTGTTCCGGCTTTTTCGTACAAAAAGGAGCAGGACAACAGCCCTGCTCCTTTTGCCAGCCCGATTTGCAGTCCATCCTTATTTAATGCTGCCGTAATCTGTTACTTTTATAGAAGTTTCCGGTAAAGCGGTAATATCGTTGGATACTGTTACTTCGCCGTTAAACATCGCTTTTACGAGTGTACGATAATCATCTTCTGTAAAGCCTTCGCCCCACTGTGTGCTTGCGATTGGAAGCTGTACAAAGTTTTCTTCCGGATTTTCGGAAACAAGACCGAGATTGTCGATCTTTCCTACATAATCGTTCCATTTGCCTTCTTTGATATCGCCAAGTACGGTATTTACTGTAGTAGCCAGACCTTTCATAGCGGATGTAACTGTCAGGCCTTCTTTATTCTGATCGATGATCGGAGCCTGATCGGAGTCTACACCGATGACTTTGCCGTCTGCTTTGACTGCGGCTTCTGCTGCAGATGTAAAAATACCGCCGCCGCATGCAAATACGACTTCGACACCTTTTGTACCATACCAGGTATCCATGGCTGCTGTAATATCAGCATCACCGTAGAACTGTCCGCCGCAGACATATTCAGCTTCTACTTCGCCTTCAATGCCGAGTTCCTTTGCAGCTGCGTCCGCACCCTGCAGGTAACCATATCCGAAACGGGTAACTGCCGGAACTGACATACCGCCAAGGAATCCAAGATGCTTGTAACCGAGCTTAACAGCTGCATATCCAGCCATATATCCGGAAAGCTCTTCCTGGTATGTACAGCAGTATACATTATCGGAATGATAGTATTCTTTTACATCGTAGTTATCCGGATTATAATCATATCCTTCGCCTACGCCTTTTTCCAGGAGATCGCCTGCTCCTACGTCGAGCGCGATAAACTTAACGTCCGGATACATTTCAGCCTGTGAAACGACTGCAGCCGCAAACATATATCCCGGGAGAAGCAATACGTTTGCTCCGCCAGCAACTGCCTGGTCGACACTGGCGCTGCGTGATTCGTCGGAGTCGCTGTCCGGTTTATAATAGGTGAACGGTACATTATTGGCTTCTGCCCATGCTTTGCCGGTTTCATAGGTTGTCTGGTTAAAGCTCTGGTCTGTAATATCTCCGGAATCTGTGATCATGGCGATATTCATATCAGAAACGGCCGCGTCGGAGCCATCGCCTTCAGTGCTGCCGTCGTCTGTACCTGCACTTTCATCGTCCGCACCGGCTGCATCGTCAGATGTAGCTGTTTCATCCTTTTTGTCGCCGGCATTGTTTGCGTCGTTACCGGATCCGCATGCTACCATTGAGAAAGCCATCATGCCCGCAAGCAACATTGCAAAAATTCTTTTTTTCATGAATCTTATCCTCCCTTGATTTATTCATATTTGCTGGCTGTATCCGCTGGCGTGCTGCCATGGATTTTATATTCTGCCAGGATTTGCAGTACCAGCCTATACGCCTATAATGACATATGTCCCACATTCCAGATAGGACACATGTCCCTTTTTTGAAATTTAAATAAAATTTCTCTGATATATACAGTTTTCTTTTTTCATTTTTGTGCATTATTACTATTGAAATGATAAGAAAAGAGATATCTGTCCCTTGAATTTGTAACGATCGATAAAAAAAGGAGTGTCAGAAACGGGTATAATTTTTTGCTATCGCGTCAAACTATTCTTATGAAAAGAAAGAAACTGATTGCAGATATGCTGTTATATAATTTTATTGGAATGACGGTTGCCGTAAGTGGGTGGATCTGGGAGGTGCTGATTTTTTTCGTAAAAGATCGCCGGTTTGTGAATCGTGGATTCCTGTATGGGCCATATTTGCCGGTGTATGGTATTGGAGCGGTAATGTTATCCGTTTTGTATTATAGCTGGAGGAGATGTGGGAAATCGTTTCTTCAAAAGAAACATCCGGTCAGGGAAAGTTGTTTTATTTTTTTGTTTGGCATGTGCGGCGGCAGTCTGACTGAATTATGCACGGGATGGCTGCTTTGGCATGTGTTTCATAAAAAGTATTGGGATTATCATGGATACCCGTGTAATATAGCGGGATATGTATGTCTGTATTCGGCGCTTGGATTTGGATTTTTTGCGGTAGTATGGATCCGGTGGATCGCGCCGCGTCTGATGCGTGCATGGGGCAGACTGCGTCCGCCCATGCAGTGTTTTCTTGTCGGACTGTCTGATCTTATACTGGTCACAGACGTTATTTTTGCGCTGATGCTGCCGAACAGCGGAACGAACATTACTTTTTTGTAAAAAGATCCCGGAGAGGTTTTTTTGCGGGCCTGTCTTCTTTTTTTTGCTGTCGGTCTGCTTTCTTTTCTTCTTTTATACGGATTTTTTCGTTTTTACGAACTTCTTTTCTGGCCGTTTTTTCAATATCTTCTATATGATTTTTTGCTTCGCGTACGTTTTTTCGCATGTTTTGATACGGATTGTATAAAAAGTAGGAAATGGTTGCGAAAATGAGTACGCCAACGCCGGCAATGGTTGCGTATGGCATAAAAATGTCATATTCCGGATAGCCCAGTTCATAACAGACAAACATTGCCATCATTGTCGGAAACATCAGCAGATATAGCAGCTTGCACAGAAAGCCTGCGGCTTTGCCGCGTTTATGTTCCTGTGCAAGCAGTGCGCCTTCGATTCCGGTATATGCCAGCGCAAATATACAGATTTCCGATTGAAATCCGTGCAGCGCACCGCATAAGACGATGAGTGCCGCAGATAACAGAAATAGTGAAAACGCACTGCCCTGATAGTAGGCATTTTTATATTCACGCATACCTTCCAGCTTATCTTCAGATATTCCGTGCAGCGCATAAATCTGTGCGTTCATGCTTTCTTTAAATTCTTTATTATACTGGCTGGATGCTTTTGTCTGGTCCAGATTTTCGTTGATTTTTTTTTGCAGTCCGTCGATGACCCTTTGCTCTTCCAGCAACTGTACCATCAGCGCGTCCTCATTTTCCTGGCGTTTGCGCATTTGCTGCCGGATATATTCGGTCTTTTGCACGCGCATGCTCTCTTTGACGCCTTTTGTTACTGGAAGATATTCCATATCGTTTATAGAAATACTTTGTTCTTCTTTGCTGTTTTCATCCATAGTTCGGTCCTCTTTTGTATCTGTCTGTACAGACAGTATTATAACATTGATCTTATAGGAAGTCATCCATAAATATCGTTTATACGTAGTGCTGATGAAGATATTTTTCTTTTGTGGCAAGTCCTCCGCGAATATGCCGTTCGGATTTGTTGACATCGAGCACTTTTCTGACCTCTGCGGCTAACGACGGATTTACCTGCGCTAAACGTTCGGTGCAGTCTTTATGTACCGTTGACTTGCTGATTCCATATTTTTTAGCTGCCTGGCGTACGGTAGCGTTATATTGTATGATATAATTCGCAATCTCAATCGCTCGTTCTTCAATATAATTCTTCAAAAGAAACCCCTGCAATCCTTGTTGTTTCATTGTATGCAGGGGTTATGTGTTATATGTCTGTAATATCAGGTTTCGTCTGAATAATCGCAGATTAGTTTTCAGAATCCTGGCTGCAGTGTTCTACTTTAATATTTCGTTCGGTTTGTGCCTGAATGGTGTTTGATTTCATTGCGTCCAGCATATCAAATCCGGTCGTTTCTTTGACGGTTTCCATGGTCTTTGCAAGCAGAGACGGTACGTAGCTGCCCATTCTGGATACGCCGGATTCTCCGCTGCCGCTGTCTATAATCGATATTTTATCGATGGCGGTCAGAGGCTGTGCGACTGCGCTGGCCATTTCCGGCAGTTTGTCGATTACCATCTGAATGACGCCGGCACTGTTTAATTTCTGCATGGCTTCGGCTTTTCGCTCCAGACCTTCGGCTTCTGCAAGAAGTGACGCTTTTTTTGCTTCGGCTTCTGCGTTACCTTTTCTTGCGATTGCTTCGGCTTCGGCTCTTGCGCGGGCTTCGATAGCCTGTGCTTCTGCGGAGGCTCTTGCTTTAATCGCTTCGGCTTCGGCCAGTGCGTCGATTTTCTTTTTCTCCGCTTCGGCCTCTGCTTTTTTGATTTCGGCATACTTATCGGCTTCGGATTCCTGTTCCAGACGTTTTCTGCCGGCTTCTGCAGGTTTTACGACGTCAGAAAGCAGCTGTTTTTCTTTTTCCAGTGCCCGTTGTTCCGCAAGTTCTGTGTTTTTCTGTGCCTGTGTAATCTGAACCTGGATCTCTGCTTCGGAAATTTCTTTTTGCCGCTGCTGGCGAATGAGCTCGGCGTCCATTTCAGCCTGAATCACTTCTTTCTGCGTTTTTTTTCGCTGAATATCATGTGCGAGCTCGGCTTCTGCGTTTGCAGTGCTGATTTCTTTCTGATAGCGGGCCTCTGCAACCTGCTTTTCCTTTTCTGCCTGTTTGATGGCAGTAGCGGCTTCCAGCTTGGCCTGTTCGCCGATCTTGATATTTTCAGAAGTGCGCTCATCCTGTTCCCGCTTTGCTTCGGACTTTTGAATTTCTGCATCTTTTTTACGCTGTGCAATCATACCTTCGCCCAGAGCCTCTATATATCCGTTTTCATCGGAAATATCCGTAATTGTAAAGTTCTTAACTTCGAGTCCCATATTGCCGAGTTCGGTACCGACAACTTCCTGTACCTGGCTGGAAAACGCCTCTCTTTTCTGATACAAATCTTCAACCGTCATGGTTGCGATAATCTCACGCAGCTTGCCTTCCAGTACGGCAGTAGCGGTTGACATGATATTTTTAATAATTTCCTGTTCGTTTTTTCCGGTGAACTGTTCGATGGCTGTCAGTATGGCATCCGGTGCATTACGCACCTTGATCACAGCTGTCGTGCTGACCGAAATCGGAACGCCCTGGGAGGACAGGCTGCCTCTTGTATCGACACGTAACGGCATATTACCTAAAGAGATATAATCGATTCGTTCTACGCCCGGAATCACAAGTCCGCCTCCGCCGGTAATTACCCGTCTTTTAAGACCGGTAATGACGCCGGCTTTATCCTGAGGCACTTTTTTCCACATTGAAAAAATGGCGATCAGTACCAGGACAATGACAAGTGGAATAGCAATAATTGGTAATAATTCATTTAACATCTTTGGTCCTCCTATAACTTCATTACAATTGCTACGTGATTAGTAATATTGACAATATTTACCTTTGTTCCGGCTGAAATCGCACTGCCATCCATAGATTTTGCAGTCAGGGTAATGATGGAACAATCCTGATCGGAACTTGCCACAGAACCGTATCCCTGTTCCGGAATGGCTATATTTACTACGAAATTCCGGCTGCAGATACTTTCCATTGTGTCTGCCTCAGACTGATGATTTTTCAAAAAACCTGTGATGTTTTGTACGATAAATGCGCCGATATATGCACACACGCCTGCAATCACATGCCTTGTTGCTGCCGGCTGGTCTGATAACAGCATGCTGACACTGCCAAATACCGTAGCTGCCAGACAAAGTGATTTCATAGAAATCGGCAGAATATCCAGATCAAAGTCACCCAGATCCACGCTAAACAGATCAAACGCTGCAAAATCGAAAAAATCGTCTGCTGCGCTGAAAATGATAGACGATAATAATAATAAGATGCCCCCTATTATACAGGTCAGATAAATCGTCTGCACACTCATAATAATTCCTCCTTTCAGGCCGTTCCTATGCCGCTGCATTCATGCAGAGCCCTGAAGAGATTCGGACGAGGTTCTGTTATGCAGGCAGCAGGTATATTATTATTTTATTCTCTTTTTAGCCATACTGCAATAAGTTATTGGGAAAAAAATTACTTTCCGGGAAATATTCTGATAATAACAGATTATTAATATCAATTTATTGACTTTCCTATGGCCCATTGCTAAAATGGTCATATAGTGTACAATCATTTTTGAATCGTAAGATAAGAGAGAGGGATACGTTACATGAAAACGGCATTTATTTCAGGCGCTTCACATGGCATTGGAAAAGCAATTGCCTGTAAACTGGCGTCTCAGGGATGTAATCTCGTATTAAACTGTAAAAACAGTAAAGAACAGTTAGAACAACTTTGCTGCAGGCTCAGTGGGGATTATGGCGTTACAGCACTGCCGCTTATAGGGGATATCGGCGATCACAGCGTCGTTAGTCACATGTTTACGATTGTCAGGGAACGTTTTGAACGGGTGGATATGCTTGTAAATAATGCGGGCATTGCACAGATCGGATTGTTAAGCGATCTGTCTGTCAGAGAGTGGCAAAGGGTACTGGATACAAATCTGTCATCCGTATTTTATTGCTGCAGACAGGTGATTCCGGGTATGGTACGGCAGCAGTCTGGCAAAATACTGAATATTTCCTCTGTATGGGGCGAAGTGGGAGCGTCCTGCGAAGCAGCTTATTCTGCCGCGAAAGGCGGCGTAAACGCGCTTACGAAAGCGTTAGCCAAAGAGCTGGCGCCGAGCGGGATACAGGTAAACGCAATTGCCTGCGGATGTATCGATACGCGGATGAACGCCTGCTTTGATCCAAAGGAGCGGATGGAGCTGGAAAATGAAATTCCTGCCGGCAGATATGGGACGCCGGAGGAGGTCGCGCAGCTTGCCTGGCAGCTGTTATCTGGCAACGATTATCTTACCGGACAAATTATACGATTGGACGGAGGCTGGATTTAACTTTTACTGTCACTGGAAGGAATGTGATATTATGACAATGGCAGAGAGAATACGTTATCTTGTGAAAAGACATCCGAAAAGTCGACAGGAGATCGCGGGAGATCTGCATATTTCTGCAGACAGTCTGGGAAATTATATTACCGGACGCCGTTGCCCTGACGCTGATATGCTGAGAACTATGGCTATTTACTTTCAGGTATCAGCCGACTATATTTTATGTGTAACATCCGCGGAAACGGACATTCCGCTAGTGCCTGCGATGGAACAGGAAGAAAGTCTGTTGTGTCTGTTTCGTGCGATGACGCCTATGCAGAGAGAGGTTTTTCTGCATAGCGGTTATGGGATAACCAATTATACTTCGGTCTGGCAGGTGTTTCCGATCATAGAAGTACCTGCCAAACCAGAAGAATCCTAACCGGTAGTTTTTGCGCCACAAATCAGATCATAGATCTGCTGCGGTGTGTCCACAATGACCGATGCACCGCATTTACGCAGAAAATCTGCGTCCCGAAATCCCCAGGATACCGAAATACAGTCAAGGCCTGCATTGGCAGCTGTCTGGATGTCTACATCAGAATCTCCGACATAGACGGCATCTTTTTTACTGCAGCCAAGTTCGGCCAGAGCATTTTCGACCATATCGGGAGCCGGCTTTCTCTGGACGCCTTCTTTTTCGCCAATGGCTGCCTGTACATAGTCTTTAAAATAATTCTGACTCAGCTCTTTTACAGCGCTGTCCAGCTTGTTGGATACGATTGCCATCCGGCATCCGGCGCTTTTGAGCTGCTGCATTAACTGCAGGATACCCTGATAAACGTGCGTCTTATCTTCACAGTGCGCAGTATAATATTCACGGAATGCGGACAATATGTTTTCAAAATCGGGATTTGCAGCGCCGTCCGGCAGCGCGCGTTCCATCAGCCTGCGGACGCCGTTTCCTACAAAGCTTCGTATTTCGGTCAGCGTACGGATCGGATACCCGTATCTGTTTAAAGCGTAATTTACAGCGTCCATCAAATCCTCTAAGGTGTATAATAATGTTCCATCCAGATCAAAAACCACGACTGTGTATTTCATTTGTATATTCCTGCTTTCTTTGCTTACTTTTTCTGTTGATAATAAAAGGGACAGTCCAAAGTTACCCGCGTACGATTGCGTGCTGCATCAGATAATCCACCCATAAAGGATAATATCCGGAACTTACATGCAGTCCGTCTGTTGTGTAACCGGATTGCAGATTACCGTTATTGTCGGCATATATTTTATCAATATCCAGATAGAAAATATTTTGAGAATCTGCCAGAGTCCGGGACGCTTCATTGCGGCTGGCAAGATTCTGGTTATTCAAAGCGCCGTTTAAATCCTGCGTGCCATAACTCATTGGGATGTTGCCCTGAATGTAGATCACAGCATCCGGCTGTGTCTGCCGTACGGCCGTCAAAATATTCTGGTATTGTTCCAGAAACCAGTCGGTATCGCCTCTGGATATATCATTGATGCCGATCATAATGTACACTTTGCCAAAAGAATGCAGACAAAGAGCTTCCTGGATAGAAATCATCCGTCCTCCTTCGCTGACAATTCTTTCTGTTAAAATATCACCGATACCGATACCTGTCCTGGCATAATAAGCAGATTCCGGCAGCAGATGACTTTGCATCATACCCACGGTTCTTGAATCACCGATAAATAACGCATCAGAGAAATAATCCTCTGTTACGGCAGTGAATGTCAGGCGTTTTTTGTCAGATTCCTTTTTCTTTTTTTGGGATTTTGCGGTATCTGTATCGGATTTTTTAGCTGCCGCTGGTTTTTCGTCTGATGCAGACGATGTACCGTCATCTGTGCTGGATGGTACAGATGGCTGGTCATTTGCTTTGGACGGCACATCATCCGGGGTATCTGAGACCTGTGGCTGGTAGAGCATCTGCCGTTCATTTGTTCCAATGGAAAGCATTTCTTCTTTTGTGTGCATGTTCGTCTCTTTCGCTAACGTAGCCGTATCTGAGAGAGTAGAATTTGTCTGCACCGTTAAGTGCGAAGCTGCCCGGTCCGCGGAATATGCGTCCAGAGCAAACAAAATGAATGATGTTAACACAATCGTTCCAATGAATCCTAACACAATTCTTTTTGCATTCTTCACCTGTTTCACGCTCTTTCTTTCACCCTTTCTTAAATTCAGGCATGCCTGATTTGTCAGGCATGAACTGGCTGGACAATGACTGCTGTTATGATCATATCATAAAAGGGTTGTCAGATAAAGGTTTGCAGACAAATATGCAAATATTTACAGGGTTATTGACAAATAGTCTTACAATTCTACGTTTCCTGCCTCTATCTGTTACTGGCACCCATTATAAATATTTTTCGGCACAAAAGAAGCGATTGATTAGCCGGATTTGCATAAACCTTTCAATTTTGTGAATATTGTTACAAAATTATATATTTTTAATTTCGGTTTTTCTACACATTTTTACCGAAGCGTTACGATAAGGCGGTTCCGACAAAATATTTTCATAACGATAAGTACTTAACAAAATTCCCAGCAGGATACATGTCTGCAACATCCCGCTGCCTCCGTAAGAAACCAGCGGAAAATACAGACCGCCCGGCGGCAGTAAGGACAGGTTAATGAGAACATATTCTACGGACTGAAGGATAAAAGAAAGGCTGCATCCAAGTCCCATGATCATACCCAGCTGATTTTTCTGACGTATGCAGATGTGCAGAAATTTTGCGCCAAGCAGTCCGATCAGAGCAATCAGAGCAACAGCGGCCAGTATACCAAACGTGCCTGTAATATAGGTCAGCAGGTAGGATCTCGTAAATTCCACGGGATAATCAGAAACCAGGAGGGCGGTATTTTGGCCAATAAGCTGACTGGAGTTTAAAATATTATGGATGATGGTGCTGATGTAGCCAGCCTCTTTTGCAAATGCATCCGGGTGCAGCCAGGCTTTCAGCCGAGTGATCTGGTAGGGGGCTAAGTGTCCAGTAGTAAATAACAGTATCGGCAATAGCAGGCATCCGGCGCCGCAAAAGCAGAGAAGCCAGGTATATGCCGGACGTTTACCGGATAAAGCGGCAAACCATTCTTTTGTCAGAGCGGTTAAAAATAAGATAAATATAATTACTGTTATATTTATGGCAACTGACAAATGTGCGGATCGGAACGCAAGGAAAATCGGTGCAATTGTATAAAAAAGCAGATTCCACAGCTTTCGCGTCCCAGAGCTTCGCAAGGAATACAAAACAGCGCCGTACACAGGCAGGTATAGATAAAAAAGGATGTCCATGCTGATATAAAAATTTGTCAGATACAAGGATTTGCGTATCTGAAAAACCGGAATCCAGCCGGTTAGCGTAATAAGCAGGAGAAGTAAAATGCCTGTGCAGATATGTCTGGCGTATTTTGCGATTCTTGTATAATCCATCAGATAAACGCCGCATAAAATCAGGAAACCGACTGTGGCATAAATACACTGATTCTGAAAAGCTGACGGATTCGGCTCAGTAGAAAACCGCGTGGTCTGGATCATGTATTCAAGGAAAACGCCGGTGGCACATAAGGCGGCAATAATTGCAAGCATTCCCCAGGCTGGCCTTGGCCGGTGAATCTGATCCAGTGCGATGCCTGTTTCTATCGGGTCGCCCATGTCGGCAACGGCCTTTTTTTCGGCCAGTTCTTCTGTCATTCCGTCAGCCATATAAGATGCTTTTTGTTCCTGAATATGATCTTCCACTTCACGTTGTACACTTTCTCTTGCTCGTTTTTCCCGAATCTGTGCAAGTAATTGTTCCATATAATTTTTTTCCATTTTGATGATCCCCTTTCTTATCCGGTCTTTCTGCGGCGGCAGGTATCGCCACAGGAACCTTATGCAGGCCGGATTACCAGATAAAGTACGTCAGCGACGGCCTGCGCATAGGTCTGCCATTCGGTTTTTTTATCCTGCAGATAGCCGCGCCCATTTTTTGTGATCTGATAATATTTGCGCATTTTGCCATTTGATTCAGATTCATAGGAAGTTACTATTTTTTTTAGCTCCAGAGAATGAAGCAGCGGATAGAGCGTACCGGCTTTTAGTTCAAATACGTCTTTCGAACGTTGTCTGAGCACGTCGATCATTTCATAACCATACATATCCTTTTCTTCCAGCAGACGGAGAATAAGGATTTCAGTACTTCCTGAGATCAGGCTTTTGTTAATTGTCATATTGTTCTCCTTTCTTCATATATAGATGATCGATGCATAAATATATAATACATCGATCATCTATATATGTCAACAAAAAAATAATAAAATACAGATACGAGCTTTGCAGGGCAAACAAAGATCGTATCTGCAGTATGTGATCCTGTTGTTTTAAGCGGCTGCGGTTTTGAATATGGCGATATGTTCTTTCATTTCAGCCGATAGTTGTCCGAGAGCGTTTGTTTTTTCTGTAATCGATGCAAGCTCATGATATACCATTTCTACAGAAGCCATCATTTCTTCAATGCTGGCGGCATTTTCCTGTGCGGCTGCTGCGGAGCTTTGTACAGCGTCTATCATATCTTCGCGTGCTTCTTCCATCCGATCTGCTTTTGTAATAACCGTACGGATATGCTCTGTAGATGTCTGGATGCCGTCTTTGACTGCTTCAAATACCTGGCCGGTCTTTTGGATATTTAGTGCCTGGTGTATGATAATGCTTTGCACTTCCTGCATACGCTGCACGGCCTGACTGGAGTTTTCAATCAGGTTGGTTACGATGATCCGGATATCGTCTACGGCAGCGTTTGCCTGTACAGATAATTTCTTTGCCAAGCATTCCGATTTCATCCGTACGGTTTAAAATGGCTGTATCGGCTTCGGCGGTCAGATCGCCCTCAGAAAGTTTTTGCAGTACTTTCATACCGGATGCCAGCCCGTTTATCATACCGTTTATGACTCTGATCAGAAACAGTGTGGTCACGAACAAAACAACGGCAATTACAATGAGCATCTGCAGACGGATTTCATTAATAATTGCCGATACGTTTGCGCGCGGCGTTCCAAGAAATATCATGCCGACCGGCTGATTCGTGTTTTCCTGATAAAATGGCGCGTAACATACGACATACTTTGTTCCCAATATCTCCACGTCGCGATTTTGATAACATTCTCCGTTTTTCAACACTTTCTGAATCACTTCGTCAGATGCCCTGGAATGGATCTGACGCTCGCCGGTACGGTCTTTGATCGATGTCAGAATTTGGAAATATTCAGGCCGGTACCTTTCCAGAGATCCCCGTTTTCATCTGTCTGATACGGCCCGTCGTTTCCTGCCTCAAAAATATCCCTGACAGCCAGAGCTGCGGCTTCCATGCTGGCGTAGGCCTGGTCGTAAATACCATTTGCCGTATGATCGGCGGCGAGTATAAATATACCGATTCCAAGCAGAAACACGGGCAGCAGTGCAATTAGCAGGATTTTTGTACGTAATTTCATGATTTTTCCCCCATCATTATATAGTCTGCAACAATAAAAATGCGTAACTGTCCAAAAAGCGGAACAGATATAAAAATACCGTTATTATTATAACAGATAATAATAACGGTATGACTTTCCTGTTTTACACGTAACGCGTCTGATTTTTCACAAATTCTGTTTCTTGTTTTTGGAGGTCAGGAAAAATTATTTAACAGTGCACGCATTGCCTGATAATCCTGTCCCGGATTTTTCTTTTCTGCGAGTTGTACCAGCTTTAGGCCAAGCATCTGGTACATTTGTCTGTCTTCCGTGGACAGACAGTTCAGATGTTTCTGCACGGTAGGGAGGTCGTTACGCTCGACGGGGCCGGTCAGCGCGGAAATACAATCCTGCTGAATGACGTTTTCGATATTCTGACGGATGAGTCCGGCAGCTGCGTTTCTGGCTTCTTCTCTTGTAAAGCCGCATTGCTCCAGCAGCCGGTATCCGGTATCCAGTACTGCGATTACCTGATTACTGAGTATGCTTGCGGCGGTATGGTATTTCGGTTTGTGTTCGCCAGGGATGCGGCAGACGGTATTGCCGAGTCTGGCAAACAGGTTTGTAACAGCTTCTACGGCCGGATCCTGTCCTTCGATGGTAAAGTAGGCGTGTTTTAACTGCCCGAAGGAATCAAAACGGCTGCTAAATGGCAGCATGGGATGGAAAGAACAGCCAGAGGCGCCTGTTTCCGTAATACCGGCAAATGCATCGGACGGAAGCGCTCCGCTGCAGTGGCAGATCACTTTCTCTGCAAGGGATAGCTGCCGGATCTCTTCCCAGACGGGCACAATCATGCTGTCAGGAGTCGTGATAAACAAAAGATCGCTGTGGAAGATAAGATCTTCCAGTATGGGATAGCTTTTGGATCCGGTAAATGCCGCGGCGCTGTCGGCAGCTTCTGTCTGTGGATCGTAGTATCCGGCGATACAGATACCGGATTGTTGTAAATATTTTCCTATGGAACAGCCGACACGGCCGGCTCCGATAAATCCTATCTTCATAAATACACCTTTTCTGCCTGCCCGACAGGCGGTTTGTTGGGGGTTATGGTATGCAGCTGTCCTGGTACGTCGCCGCCAGACAGCATGCAGTTATATATCCGATGACTGACTATGAGTTATTTTGCGGACGATGTGCCAGCTCCAGCATCGTATCGATACAGCGGCGTGCCTGTGTCATGACAGGATCAGGCAGCCGGATTTCTTCTCCGCCGTTTCCCTGTACACAATGCCAGACGTCCATCAGAGTTGTCAGTTTCATATTGCTGCAAATACAGTCTTTGGATAAAGCGTAAAATTGTTTCTCCGGACATGCATATTGCAGATGCTGTACAATACTGTTTTCAGTTCCGATGATGAACGACTGGTCGGTACTGTTTCTGGCATAATCCATAATTCCGGTCGTACTTCCGACATAATCTGCCTGTCGGGTAACCTGCGGCAGGCATTCCGGATGTACGAGCAGGCGGGCGTCAGGATGGAGGTCACGCATCTGGCTGACCTGTTCGGCCCGGATACCGGCATGTGCCGGACAGCCGCCGTTTACAAGCTGTATCTGCTTTTCCGGTACCTGGTCTGCCACCCACGCGCCAAGATTGCAGTCTGGAAGAAAGAGAATTTTGGAATTTTCCAGGCTGCGGATAATCTGTACGGCAGAGGAGGAGGTTACGCAGACATCGCAAAGTGTCTTAAGCGCGGAGGTTGTATTGATATAAGCAGCAACCGTATAGCCTTTGTATTGTTCTTTGAGAGCCATAAGCTGATCGGTACTGATCTGTTCGGCCATCGGACAGCCGGCCTGTGGCTGGGATAAAAGTACTTTTTTTTGCGGAGAAAGTATTTTTACCGTTTCGGCCATAAAACGAACGCCGCATAATAAAATGGTTTTCTGGCTGGCTTTTGCCGCCTCCAGGCTGAGTCCGTAAGAATCGCCTACAAAATCAGCAATTTCCCAGATATCGTGACTCTGGTACGCATGAGCCAGAATGCAGATATCCCGTTCTTTTTTTAGCTTCAGGATCTCATCCTGTATGGTTTTTGTCGTATGCATAGTAATACCTTTCCTGACAATTGAGAAACATTAGAAACTGCATAGATTATATAGGAAGGCGTTCGTATTGTCAATAGTTATGTCATGTGTCTTGTCAGATAGATAGTCATGTGCTATAATGTGCGTATTGTTTCGGCGGCAGCGTGCATAAAGCATATCAGTGAAGAAAGAGCAGGTGTCTATGAAGACAGATATTTTAATTATTGGCAGCGGATGCAGCGGTTTATATTGTGCACTTCATCTGCCAGCAAAAATGCAGATTACGATGATTACAAAATCAGATCTGGAAAGCAGCGATTCGTTTCTGGCTCAGGGTGGAATTTGTATGCTCAAAGATGAGGCGGATTATGAGGATTATTTTGAGGATACGATGCGTGCCGGCCATTATGAAAACGATCGGACGTCTGTAGAGATTATGATACGTTCTTCCGGACAGGTGATCAGGGACCTGTTATCGTATGGTGTGGATTTTCAGCGGGAAAAAGACGGTCGTCTGGCGTTTACAAAAGAAGGGGCGCATTCAGATAAGCGGATTTTGTTTCATAAGGACATTACAGGGAAAGAGATTACCCAAAAGCTGCTGGAACAGGTAAAAAAACGGCCGAATATCCGGCTGCTGGAGCATACGGTTATGCTGGATATTATCAGCCGGGAGAACCGATGTTACGGGGCGGCTGTGCGCAAAGCGAACGGTATGACAGGAATCATCAGGGCCTCCCGTACCATACTTGCTACAGGCGGAATCGGCGGGCTTTACAGGCATTCGACCAATTTCCGGCATCTGACAGGCGATGGGGTAGCGGCAGCGCTCCGGCATAAGGTGGCGCTTTACAATATGAGTTATGTTCAGATTCATCCAACGACGCTTTGGACAGCTGACCAGCAGGAACGCAGTTTTCTGATTTCTGAATCGGTACGAGGGGAGGGGGCAAGACTTTATGATAAACAAATGCGTCGTTTTGTCAATGAACTGCTGCCGAGGGATGAACTTACAGCAGCGATACAGGCGCAGATGAAAAAAGATGATACGGCGTTTGTATGGGAGGATTTAAGACCCATTCCACCAAAAGAGCTACAGACGCATTTTCCAAATATTATTGCGCATTGTGCCGCGATGGGGTATGATGTTGCAAAAGAATGTATTCCAGTCGTTCCGGCCCAGCATTATTTTATGGGTGGTATCCGTACCGACGGGCACAGTCGTACATCCATGGAGCAGTTGTATGCGGTCGGTGAGACGGCCTGCAACGGAGTACATGGGAAAAACCGTCTGGCAAGCAATTCTTTGCTGGAGAGTCTTGTGTTTGCAAAAAGAGCGGCGCAGGATATCGCTTCATCCTGGAAGCGAAGCGGGACGGAGGTCTGGCCGGATATGTCTGCAGATTTGAAGCGATATGAAAATTATGAGCAGCTGATGGAAGAAAACAAAGTCCTGGTACGACAGGAAATAAAGGCGGCTGCTGCAAAAGACGAGTCTAAAAACAGAAAGGAATATTAGAACGATGATGGACCCAATTACAATGAAATTGAATGCAGATCCTTTGTTATTAAGCGCGTTGCGGGAAGATATCACGAGCGACGACGTATCGACGAACAGCGTTATGCCGTTTGCGCAGACCGGAGAAGCGGATCTGATCTGTAAACAGGATGGAATTATCTGCGGCCTGCAGATTTTTGAACGGGTATTTACACTGCTGGATGAGGCGGTAAAAATGGAGGGATTTGCGGCAGACGGCGACCGTGTCAGCAGCGGGCAGCTGGTAGCGAAAGTACGGGGCGATATCCGTACGCTGCTCTGCGCGGAACGTACGGCGTTAAATTATTTACAGCGTATGAGCGGAATCGCGACGGATACGCATGCGGCAGTCAGTCTGCTGGAAGGAACGAATATTAAGCTGCTGGATACGAGAAAGACGTCTCCGAATAATCGCATTTTTGAAAAATATGCCGTACGTACCGGCGGCGGCAATAACCATCGGTATAATTTGTCGGATGGCGTATTATTGAAAGACAATCATATCGGCGCGGCGGGCAGCGTTCAAAAGGCGGTGCAGATGGCAAAAGAATACGCGCCTTTTGTACGTAAGATAGAAGTGGAAACAGAAACGCTCTCCATGGTAAAAGAAGCCGTAGAAGCAGGCGCGGATATTATTATGCTGGATAATATGACGCTGGAACAGATGAGAGAAGCAATCTGCCTGATCGACGGCAGAGCGGAGATAGAAGTCTCTGGTAATGTTACAAAAGAAAAGATTGCGGATCTGGCCAGTCTCGGCGTGGATTATATTTCCAGCGGCGCCCTGACGCATTCTGCGCCAATCCTGGATTTTTCACTGAAAAATCTGCATGTGGTGCAGAATTAGTAAAAAAGGCTGAATAGAAAGGAGATGCGGCAGATGACCCCGGAACAACGTAGAAAACAGCTTTTATCATTGCTGTCACACAGCAGAACACCGATTTCCGGAACGGCGCTTGCACAGCAGCTGCAGGTCAGCCGACAGGTAATTGTACAGGATATTGCGCTATTGCGTGCAAATGGCGCAGATATTTTATCCGCAAACCGCGGCTATCTGATACTGCCGGCAGATCGTGAAGCCAGCCGGGTATTTAAAGTGCTCCATTCTGATGACGAAGCAGAAGAAGAGCTGACGATGATTGTGGATATGGGTGGGAAAATCCGGGATGTATTTATTTATCATAAAGCGTACGGAGTTGTGCGCGCAGAAATGAATATCCGTTCGCGCAAAGATATTTCGGATTTTATGACAAATATTCAGTCAGGAAAATCCAGACTGTTAAAAAACGCAACGTCCGGGTATCATTATCATACGATCTTTGCAGACGATGTACAGACACTGGATGCCATTCAGGACGCGCTTGCAAAAAGAGGAATGCTGGCGCCTCTTGTAGAAGACGAACCGGTTGATTTTTGGAAACAGGATACCAGAGCCTGATTTTTGCATAAGATAATAAAAACCCCGAAGGGGTATCGATATGAGCTACCGAACACGTTTGGATCAGGCCTGGCTGCATACGCTGACGCTGCCTCTGCATCCGGATTCCGGATATATTCTGTTTAGCGATTGTCATCGCGCAGACGGCAGGGCAAACGATAATTTTCTAAAAAATGAATTTCTTTATCTGGCTGCACTGCGTTATTATGACCGACGTGGCTATACGTATCTGGAACTTGGCGACGGCGATGAATTATGGGAGAATCGCTCGATGGAAAAGATCAAAGAGATGCATCCTCATAGTTTTGAGCTGCTTGCCAGATTGCAGAGCGAACGGCGGGCATACTTTATTTATGGAAATCATGATCTGCAAAAAAAAGACGCCGGATTTTGTAAAAAGTATTTATCTACGTATAGGAACAGTCATTCTTTACGCGATCATCCCTTATTTCCGGACAGCTGCTTTTATTCGGGAATACTTCTGGAAGATCCGCTTCATAAAAAAAATATTTTTCTTACCCATGGACATCAGGTAGAAATTATGAACAGTACGTTTTGGAAAGTGAATCGCTTTCTTGTGCGCTATTTGTGGAAAAATCTCGAACTGCTCGGGGCGCCGGACCCGACGAGCGCCGCGAAAAATAATACGAAAAAAGATCGTGCAGAAAAACGCCTGTGCGCATGGGCTTCTGAAAACAATCTGATTCTCATTGCCGGACATACGCACCGGCCAATGACAGGCTCTAAAAATTCTCCTTATTTTAATACCGGAAGCTGTGTGCATCCTGCAGGAATTACCGGAATTGAGATCGAACACAGAACGATAACGCTTGTTAAATGGTCGCTGGGAACAAAAAGCGATCAGACCGTTTATGTGAAGCGGGAAGTGCTGGGTGAAAACGTTCGTATCGATGACTGCTAAAAATTCATACGAAATTCATATGGATGTGATATGATAATGCCAGCTGATAATACAATGAAATAAGATGTACAGAAAGGAAACGTCAGATATGCAGACAGCTTATCAGATACTTTTTCTGGAAGACGAACCTGTGATCCGTGAAGTATTAAAAGAATATATGACCATATCCGGTTATGAAGTGACAACGGCAGAAAATGGAGAAGAGGCGGTACGACTTCTGGAACAGCAAAAATTCGATGCCGCTGTTTTGGACATTATGGTACCAGGAATCGACGGCTTTGAGGTACTGCGCCATATCCGCAGTCATACGCCCGATATGGCGGTCATTATGCTGACGGCGCTGGATGATGAGAAAACACAGGTACAGGCGTTTAATCTCTATGCGGATGACTATATTATTAAACCGGTATCTCCGATTATTTTATTAAAACGAATGGAAACGGTGCTGCGCCGGACAGCCGGTCTGACACAGTCGAAAAAGGAAGAACCGAATCGTGGAATCTGTCTGCAGCAGGAAGCATATGCGGCATACTATCAGGGAGAGAAGCTGCCGCTGACATTAAGCGAGTATCTGCTGCTTTCGGCACTTTACGAAGAACCGAACCGCGTGTTTACGAGAGAACAGCTGATTCTGCGTATTTACAATGAAGACTATATCGGCAACGACAGAATCATCGATGCACATGTGAAAAATCTGCGCAAAAAGCTGCCGACTGCCTGTATCAAAACGGTAATTGGAGTCGGATATCAGTTTGACAGGGAGGCGGACCGATGAGGGAGCTGGGACGGAAAAATTTATGTTATAGTCTGCTGCTGGCTGCGGTTTTGATGGTGCTTTTAACAGGTTACTTTATATGGATGCTGCCTTCCCTGTATGTATCTTATACTGAAGAACAAAACCTGAAGGCGGTCAGAACACAGCATCAGTCGTTTATGGAAACCGGTACGTATGATCATATCCGCGTCAAAAATCCTTCTGCCTGCGTCTCAGTCCGTATTCCATTTGAGAAGGCCTGTGTGGAACTGACTTCAAAAAGAATCGCGGTAATAATTACGGCAGAAAACGCAGATACAATAGAGCTGATGGAGCAGATACAGTCGCTGGCAAAAAAAATGACGCCAGGAGCATGGAGCCGCATGGATGATCAGGAGCTGAAAAAACATTCGCTAAATTGGCAGATCGAAGAGCAGATCCGTCAGATTCAGGACAGACTGAATACAATATGGGAAAAGCAGATCCGTCTTCCGTTTGCCCTGGAAGTCATCGATCTGACAGCAGAAAAAGAGCTTTACTATAATGAATCGTTTCGGATTTATCCGTTGTCTGATCAGGGAATGATCGTAGAAACCACAGTATTTGACGACAATAATCAGTATACGAATTATCTGGCGGTTGAACAGGCGGCTGATGCGATCGTATTTACGGTACTTCCCGTTATTACACCTCAGATGGAGGAGATCCGGCCGGTCGTCATGCAGAGCATACCGATGCTGTGCGCAGTCATTCTTATGCTGGTACTGATATTTTCACAGCTGTATTCGAATGGTATTGTACATCCGGTCTATAAAAAGCTGGAAGATGTGAATCAGCATCTTATGGAAGAAAATAAACGCCAGGAAATGTTTCTCGGAGCATCGTCCCATCAGCTAAAAACACCGATCACAGCCGCGCTTTTATTAATCGACGGCATGATTGGGCAGATTGGTAAATACAAAGATTATGAGAAGTATCTGCCTAAAGTAAAAGAGCAGCTGTTATCTATGCGAAGGATGGCGGAAGAAATATTGTCGCTGAATCAGACGTGCAGCAAACTAAAACAGGAACCTGTTCATCTGTATGAGCTGATTCAGGCGCAGACAGCTTCTTATCAGGTGGCCGCGGCAGCCAGGCAGCTCAAAATATCTGTGGAAGGAACGAAAGAGATTTGTATCCGTACAGACGCTGATCTGCTCGCGAAAATCATTGACAATCTGCTGGCAAACGCAGTAGCATATACCCCGCAGGGAGGGTGCATCAGACTGATGCTCTCTGAGCAGAGCGTGACGATTCAAAATCAGGGAATGATACCGGCGGATATTCTTCCGCACATTTTTGAGCCGTTTGTCAGCGGGGAACATCGAAGCGGCTCGCATGGACTGGGGTTATATATTGCCGCGTATTATGCGAGGATGATGGGTGCGGATTTGCGGATTTATAATCGGGAAAAACGTGTAGAGGCGATTTTGATGTTTGCGGGGAAAAGAAATTCGTGAAGGTATCTCAAATTTATGAGGCATCGTGGGTGATACGGATGAAATTTGGGATGCATTCTCCCCAAAGTGGGGAGAGCAGATTTTGGAATGATTTTAAGACAGGCTCTGACAGTGTTTCAGCACTTTCTGGTAAGCGATTCTTGGACTGTTTTCAGATACATAAATGATGCCGCATTTTTGGTAGCCGCTGCTTTCCAGCAGATGCTGCATCAGCGTGTTATTTTTATGCGTGTCTATCCGGATATTCGCTGCTCTGGATTCGCAAAACTGTATGCAGCAGTGAAAAACACCTTTTTGTCTGCCATTGCTGGCAATGCGGTGTATGGTGCCATAGGGCTCGTGATTTAGCCAGCTGCCATTTTCGATTGTCTGATAGGTGGGCTCATCGCCGGTTAGAAACGCAAATACGCCGACAATGTCGTGTGCTGCAGGATCTGTAATGACATAACTGCAGCCAGTCTGTATGTCGTTTTTTACAACATCTGCTGACGGGCGATCCGTTCCCCACTGATCAGGGTTTCCGGAACGACGCATTTGATCGCGGGCATATGCGTAGATTGCAAGAATTTCGTTTAGATCATCGAATACTGATTTGCGTATTTTCATAAATAATTATCCATCCAATCTTCTGATAATGTCTTTTGAAAGAAATTATAGCGCAAATGATTGGAAAGAGCCATGGACATATTTAACAAAATCAGGCAGGCGGGGATTTACGGATTGTGGGTCGTACCCTGAGTTGTGTGCAGAGATAAAAAGTGGCGTATTTTATGTGAGCATGTAGTGTAGAGGGGGATTATCTGGGAATGAATCTGAATTGTCTGCAGAGATAAAAAGTGGGATATTTTATGTGAGCATGTAGTGTAGAGCGGGAATATCTGGGAATAAACCTGAATTGTGTGCAGAGATAAAAAGTGGGATATTTTATGTGAGCATGTAGGTAGAGTGGGAATAGCTGGGAATGAATCTGAGTTTTCTGCAGAGATAAAAAGCGGCATATTATGGGAACAAACCTGGGTTGTGTGCAGAGAAAAAAAGTGGGATATTTTATGTGCGCATGTAGTGTAGAGGGGGAATATCTGGGAAACAAACCTGAGTTATCTGCAGAGGTAAAAAGCGGCATATTATGGGAACAAACCTGAGTTATCTGCAGAGGTAAAAAGTGGGATAATTTATGTGAGTATGTAGTGTAGAATGGGATTATCTGGGAACAAACCTGAGTTGTGTGCAGAGAAAAAAAGTGGGATATTTTATGTGAGCATGTAGTGTAGAGTGGGACTATCTGGGAACAATCCTACGTTATCTGCAGAGGTAAAAAGCGTCATATTTTGGGAACAAACCTGAGTTGTGTGCAGAGATAAAAAGTGGGATATTTTATGTGAGCATGTAGTGTAGAGCGGGAATATCTGGGAACAAACCTGAGTTATCTGCAGAGGCAAAAAGTGGGATATTTTATGTGAGCATGTAGTGTAGAGGGGGATTATCTTGGAACGAACCTGAGTTATCTGCAGAGGTAAAAAGCGTCATATTTTGGGAACAAACCTGAGTTGTGTGCAGAGATAAAAAGTGGGATATTTTATGTGAGCATGTAGTGTAGAGGGGGATTATCTGGGAAACAAACCTGAGTTGTCTGTAGTGGTAAAAGGTGGCATATTTTATGTGTGTATGTAGTGTAGAACGGGATTATCTGGGAACATTTAAACGGTTACAGAACTGCATGGAATTTACATATGATCTTCATACGTACTTCATATCGTGGGTGTATAGTACAAAAATAAACGGAGTTTGAGGGAAAGGGAAAGTATAATTTGAGAAAGGATATGAGGAAAAGTTCATTTGGAAAAGGATATGAGGAAAAGTTCATTTGGAAAAGGATATGAGAAAAAGTTTATTTGGTAAGGATATGAGGAAAAGTTTATTTGGGAAAGGATATGAGGAAAAGTTCATTAGAGAAAGGATAAGAGAAAAAGTTTATTTGGGAAAGGATTAGCAGAAACGCAGATGTAAAAGAAAGGGAGTCTGATTATGTTGCTTAAAATTGAAAATCTGAGGGTGCGGTTTGGAAACGCTACTGTTTTGGATATTCGCACACCGATTTGTATCGAAGAAGGAGACCGTATCGGAATTATAGGTTCGAATGGGGCAGGAAAAAGTACTTTTATTAAAAGTATTCTTGGCCTGGTCCCATATCATGGAACGATTCGAAGCAATCTGATGCCGGAAGATATCGCCACACATATGCAGTTCAATGAATATACGGATAATATGGCTGTTAAATATATTATGGAGGCAGTGCTGCATACAAAAATTTCTAAAAATAAGAAGCTGCAGAATCTGATTGATGACTTTGATTTTAGCGACTGTTTGAAAAAAAGGTATAGTAAATTATCGGGTGGACAGAAACAGCGTTTTACAATTATTATGATCTTGATGCAGGATGCTCCGCTCACGTTCTATGATGAAGTGACTTCTGGTCTGGATTTCGAGACGAGACAAAAACTGGTGGAAAAACTGGCGGAATGGTATCGGGGAAAGACATCCGGTCTGTGTATGGTTTCGCATTATTATGAAGAACTGGAACAGCTGGCAGATAAGCTGCTGATTCTGGATCAGGGCCAGGTGATCGATTATGGCGGCCGGGAAGAGCTGTTTCAAAAATACTGTCAGAGATCTGTAATTGTTCTTGATTTCAGTGAGAAAAACCGGAAACTGACAGAACCGTACAAAAAACTGGCTTCACCGGAACATCAGATCGTGCTGTCCTGCACGTCGGAAGAAGAGGAGCTGGAAATTACGCAGCGTATGGTCAGACATAACATTAATTTTAAACGAAGCAACCATGATATTGAAAGTATTTATATGAACGCAAAACTGTCGTATGAAATGAAGCAGGAGGAATCGAAATATGCGGTTTAAACACAAAAATAAGTGCACGTCTCAGCTGATACAATTTCAAATGCGCAATGTTATAGGAAATCCTTATGTGCATATATTCGGCATTGGACTGCCAGTCTTACTGGCAATGCTGATTACAAGAATCGCCTGCATGGAGCTGCAGGGGAATACAGCAATTATAATGGTATCGACTTCTGTTTATCTTGGAATGGGAACTCTGATTCCGATGGCGGTGCTGTTAATGGGTTATGCTGTCAGTTATGCACAGGAACTTTCCAAAGGCATACCAGAGAGGATGCATTTGTTTGGATTTAAAAACAGTGTACTGTTTTGCAGCTGTGCAATAGCCCAGATGCTTTTTCTGCTCATTGCGCTTGTTATCTTTTTTCTGACAGGAATTATTATTTCGGGAATAAAAATACCAACAGTATCCGGACTAATAAGTTATATTTTGTGTATTTTTTTCTTTAGCATGATTTGTCTGACACTTGCACATGGAATTGCCAGTATTTGCAGGAACTTTGGCAAGACGTATTGTGTTTGCATGATCCTGTATTTTGCTTTTATGATTTTGGGCGGGATGATGGGTATCCAGTATGAGGATCTGCCGAAGTGGGCGCAGCATGCTGCAAAACTTCTGCCAGTCACGTATATAAACAAAGATTTTTATCAGATCTGGGTCGGAAAACAATATAATTTTATGCCTATGATACAGTCCTTTTTATTTTTTGGCGCGATATCTGTTATTTTATTGTTTATTGCATTGAAACGTCCGTCAGGTGTTCGGAAAAGTATATAGTGCAGCGAATGAAAATAAAGCGCGTAAGAAATTTTGTTCTTAATCACTTACACACTTTATTTTACATTTTCTACATGAATTTGCAAACGTGATTTTTCTAAAATCTGCAGGTCGTTAACTGGTTATTATGGCTGTCTGCATCCATGGATACAGAAACATGGCGATTTTTTGAGGATGATAGCATGGAACAATGAGTATGCACGGATGCATTATGCCATTCCGTTTACTGTCTTATATTTATACAGCATTTCTGCATGATTTTGCTCTTCGATCTGAATATCTGCCAGCAGTTTTCTAAGTCCTGGTTCTGAAAACTTAAATACGTTAGAGTTGTATTCGGAAGAGACCATTTTTTCAGTACCGATGCAGTCTGTTGCAAGGAAACAGTCATTTTTCTTATCTTCGTTGTCTGTTAAAGCGCTGTAGGTTGCCTGTGGATTGTAATTTTTACCGTCATAATCGTTGCAGTTGCAGGTCGGTACGTTACCGGAAAGGACTTTGCCAAGGGATTCATGATGCTTTTTTTCTTCTTTTTCCAGATTCTGAAACAGGTCTTTTAATACAGTGTCTTTTGCTTCTTTGCCGTATCTGTTATATTTTTCGATACAGCTCTGCTCCTGTGTCTGTAAGTCTTTAATTGCGGTTGTTTCTTTTTCTGTTAAAATCATATTTTCGTACCTCTTTCTTAATAGAATAACTTGTTTATGCAGAGATATTATGTGTCAGTTGGAAATTATTATACGCTGCTGGTTAAAATTTTTCCGGTTATGGGTGACAGGTTTTTTATCAATGGTTTGGAAGTGGATTTTATATTTGTGGTTATGTAAAATATTCTTGTGTTTCCGGGTGGACTATTTTATAATGAATAACAGTATTACACGCAGACGGCGGATACAGGCAGGGGATTGTAAGTTTGCAGGTGAAATGGTAACAAATAACCGGTTTGTCGTCATTTGCCGTCATGAAACATAAGAGAGGAGAAAACGATGAGTCAGGAAAAAGTCATTGTCCTTGATTTTGGCGGACAATATAATCAGTTGATTGCACGACGTGTACGAGAATGCAATGTGTACTGTGAAGTGCATCCTCATTATATTTCTTTGGATGAAATTAAAAAGATGAGTCCAAAAGGAATTATTTTTACAGGAGGACCAAACAGTGCATATCTGGAGGATTCTCCATCCTGTAGCAGACAAATCTTTGAGCTTGGAATCCCGGTGCTTGGTATCTGTTACGGCTCGCAGCTTATGGCGCATTTGCTGGGAGGCGCTGTTAAAACCGCGCCTACGAGTGAGTATGGAAAAACAGAAGTAAACATCGACGCGACAAGTATGCTGTTTGATGGTGTACAGGCGAACACGATCTGCTGGATGAGCCATACGGATTATATTGAAACGCCTCCGGATGATTTTCGGATTATCGGACATACGACTGTCTGTCCGGTAGCTGCAATGGAATGTCCGGAGCGCGGACTTTACGCAACGCAGTTTCATCCGGAAGTCATGCACACAGTGGAAGGACAAAAGATGCTGTCTAATTTTGTCTATAAAATCTGTGGCTGCAATGGCGACTGGAAAATGGACTCCTTCGTTGAAAAAACGATTGCGCAAATTCGTCAGAAGGTTGGCGACGGGAAGGTGCTGTGCGCGTTATCTGGCGGCGTGGACTCCTCAGTGGCAGCAGTTATGTTAGCCAGGGCGGTAGGAAAGCAGCTGACCTGCGTATTTGTAGATCATGGCCTTTTGCGCAAAAACGAGGGAAGTGAAGTAGAGGAAGTCTTTGGTCCGAACGGGCCGTACGACCTGAATTTTATTCATGTGAATGCGCAGGATCGTTTTTATAACAAGTTGAAAGGCATCGAAGAGCCGGAACAAAAACGAAAGATTATTGGCGAAGAGTTTATCCGCGTATTTGAAGAAGAGGCAAAAAAAATCGGCGCGGTAGATTATCTGGTACAGGGAACGATTTATCCGGATGTGATCGAATCCGGACTTGGGAAGTCTGCGACGATAAAATCCCACCATAATGTAGGAGGACTTCCTGATTATGTAGATTTTAAAGAAATTATCGAACCGCTTCGGCTTTTATTTAAAGACGAAGTCCGCCAGGCGGGCCGTGAACTGGGCATTCCGGAACATCTCGTCAGCCGTCAGCCGTTTCCTGGCCCGGGGCTGGGGATACGAATCATCGGTGAGGTGACGGCAGAGAAGGTAAAGATCGTGCAGGATGCGGATGCCATTTACAGGGAAGAGATTGCAAAGGCAGGACTGTCGGGGACGATTAGCCAGTACTTCGCGGCACTGACAAATATGAGATCTGTGGGAGTTATGGGCGACCTGCGGACTTATGATTATGCGGTAGCCCTGCGTGCAGTGACCACGACGGATTTTATGACTGCGGAGTGTGTGGAAATTCCGTTTGAGGTGCTGCAGAGGGTGATGAATCGGGTTGTGAATGAGGTGAAGGGGGTTAACAGGGTTGTGTATGATTTGACTAGTAAGCCGCCGGGGACGATTGAGTTCGAGTGATGAAATGGGCTTTAAGAACCCAGTGTTTATGCGAATTCCAAACAAATATGTTTAGGAACTGGCAACGATTTGGCAACATTTTTCACATCACGCACTAAATAATTACATCATTGGCATAAAGAAAACCTTGCTGATTTTCAGATATGTAACTGAATATCGGCAAGGTCTTTTTATGGTTATTTCTGCTTTTTCTTTTTAGCTGTTTTCTTTTCTTCTTTCTCGATTTTCTGAAATTCTTCCATGAGCATATCACTGACCGCCTGTGAGGGGACTTTCGCCCAATGCTTTGAAGTGTCCAGTTCGGGGTACTTGTACCGCCACTGGTCGTATTCCTCTTTGGTTATATCGCCCTGTTCCAGTTTGGCGGCTTGCTCCTGCCATGTGTGGAACATATCGAACATGGACGTATAAGTGGAATAGTCGGACTTGTCAAGGCGCAGGCAGATTTCCCCGTCAATCTCACCGATTTTCAGCCCG
>CAJTMV010000035.1 GCA_910577225.1 uncultured Eubacterium sp.
TCAAATTCTTTTCTGAATCTTTCAAGGTTATTTCACTGTTCAGTTATCAATGTTCTCTTTTTTGTTTTTAACAGCTCAGCCATTATATCAGCTCTTGTTTTGTTTGTCAAGCACTTTTTTCAACTTTTTTATTTCTTTATTTCAAGTTGTTTCTGACTTGCTGCAACTGCTATAGACTAACATGTTTTCCCTTACTTGTCAATAGCTTTTTTACATTTTTTGCAAATTCTTTTTTTGTCATTTAAAGACTTCCAATTAAGCATTTGCAAATGGGCTTAAGTGGACTCGAACCACCGACCTCACGCTTATCAGGCGTGCGCTCTAACCGGCTGAGCTATAAGCCCTCATCCAACAGTATTTGCTGCGATGTATTCGCTGCATCCGCAACGCAAGAGATATAATACAATCTTTTTTTCTATTTGTCAACAACTTTTTACAAATTTTTTTATTTTTTTCTTACTGTGAAAGAATCGACCAATCTCCCTTGTCGACATCATTTTTCCCGCTCCCGGTTCTCTTCTCCCCAGACACATAACTGATCCAGGACACTCATCAGTGATTTTCCCCTTTCACTCAGGCTGTATTCAACCTTTGGCGGTATCTGTGGATATTCTTTTCTGATAATGAGCCTGTTTGTTTCCAGCTCTTTCAGATTGCTGCTAAGCGTTTTATCCGACACGTTTTTCATATCCCGTTTCAGTTCATTGAACCGTACCACCTTGAATTCCATCAGGCAGTATAAGATAACCATCTTGTGTTTGCGGATATCAGTGACAGCGCATAACTAAATCCGGTATCTTCAAAATTTGCTTTCTCAATATAATTCTTTATCATTTTACGCTTTCCTTATAGTAATAATGTTCGTACGATATTTGCAAAACACATAAAAAATATATTGACAAACCCAAAAACTTATAGTATAGTAATTTAAGTCGATTGCAGAAAATAATTTCTGCATACAGGCTGCTATAGCACAGTCGGTAGTGCGCAACATTGGTAGTGTTGAGGTCACCGGTTCGATTCCGGTTAGCAGCTTTCGTTATTAAATTTTAATTTCTTTTTATTTTTCATATGTGAATCTATCTGAATCAGACAGTTCCTTTTTCCATATTTTTATGAGTTTATAATATTGATGTTTTGATTTTTTAATTATCCGTTTTTTAATTTGCACTTTGTATTTTCATTTAGCGAAAATCAAGAGTACGCCTGTCTCCCCTTTCTCCCGGCACAAAAAGAAACGCCAAAATATACCGTCGATACATTTTGACGCTTCTTTTAAAACTATATATTCTGATTCATGAATCTTCCGTTACCTGTTTTTTCAGTACAAACTACCGATTACAATCCACTCGTATCATCTCCATATTCATACATACCGTTTGCAATCAGATAGTAAGTCTCTGTCCATTGCGGATGTTCCATACCGTTCAAATAGGTAGCGACAAATGCTTTTCGGGCATTTTCATATTTAGCCGCAACTTCCTGTAATGTACCATCCGCTGACCAGTCAGCCAGAGACTGCATAAAGAAAGCCGGCGTCTGATAGCATCCTACATAGTATTCCCGTTCTCCAGACCAGTTTTTTCCAGTAATTACTTCATATTTTCCTAATTGTGAAAGCTCCGGCCTCAGAGTCGCCATTTTTTCATTGATTGCATCCCTGGCATCCGACGAAGATTCATACGCTTTTCTGTCCATGACAAGCGTATTCATTGCATCTGTAACATGATACAAATCTTCTCTGCTGCCAGCAATCGATTCAAATTTTTGTAAAAACCACTCCACTTTTTCACTGCTTACGTAATCAAGACCTGTAAACTCTTTGAATGCAGTGCCTTTATAGGAGCCTCCCATATCCAAAAGCGTCTCGTCTCCGGAACATTTTGACACGCTTACTTTTCTGTCGTTTCCATAACGGACAAATCCCCATTTGTTCTCCAGCGGCAGTCCGGAAAATGCATCGTCTTCGTTGACAATATTAAAAATCGTCGCATACTTCTTTGCAGAAGTCGTTGTGGCTGGCGCTCCAAACGTATAGGTCACTACAGATTCTTTCGCGTCTTCCAGTGCGGCTCCTACAATATTGGCAATTGCTCCGCCGCGTGAATGTCCTGTGATCCAGTACATCTTTTGAGCGTCTTCGCGAATGCCAGCCGTTTCCGACGTATATGCTTCAATCGCCCGCATGACCCGGTTTGCCGTAACGTCAAATCCTTTATGGTTTTCTTTGTTTGTCCACTCCGGATGATCTCCTGTCAGCGTGTAATACTCCTCCGTGTCCGCTCCTACATCAAAGTAGCTGGACCATTCCTCCAACGACCCGTTCATACCGCGCACTGCAACAAGTATGACCTCTTTTTTCTCTTTGTTATATTCCACATAATGATGTCCGATCGCAATTTCTGCACAATCATTATCTGTACCTTCTGTTCTTACTACTTTTGCATCCTGCATACCAAGTGCTTCCAGTAACGCTTCTGGTTTATGACGTTTGGTAAGCAAATCGTCTATATAAATCTGCACGTCAATATCGTTGTCGACATCCGGTTTATTTTCATAAATGTCAGCTGCAAAAAGAGAAGACAGCACGCTTAAATCTTCCTGATATTTTGCAGGCTCCTCAAAAAACCACCGATAGTCCACCTGAAATGCCAGTCTGCCTTTTTCGCTGTCATACTGCAGTTCATCCGCCTTATTATATCGTTCCATTCTTCCGGTAAAGCTATGATTTTTCGGCTCTTCATCTTTATCATCTGGCAGACCGTCAAAATCGGTATCCGGAATGATCGGATTGCTCCTGTATTTATATGCAGATACGGTTCCATAACTTGTGTTCTTAATCGTTCCTTTACTTACCACGCGAATAATTTCATCCAGGTCCACATACTCCTGCGGCTCTATGGTTTCCAGCTCATCGATGTCTGGCACACCGTCGCCGTCCGTATCAACTGTACTTCCCTGATATGGTTTTTCATCCAGCCTCACCGGAACCGGAACTGGTCCCTGCAGATAAATCCAATGACCGTCACCCACTACATGATTTCCGATCTGATCTGCGATTTCCATAATTTCCGTGTGAAAATCATCATGGATATTGCTAAAAATACCGTCGGTACCCTCATACAAATCCCTGTATGTTCCCTCTTCTCTGGCGGCAGATACCACACAGCAGCTGACTCCTTCATTTTTCAGCAAAGCAATCTCCGATGCCATGGACGGAATACCATATCTGTTCTCCGTTTTGTATGCAGCGTCCGTAACAAGAATAAATATTTTTCCAGAAGATGCCCGCATGTCCAACAATCTGGCTGTTTCCAAAGCATCTACAGCGCTCTCATCCGCATCTCCTCCCCCAGTGGCTCCGAGCTTCGCAATCTCCGCCTTGTATGCTTCAGTATCATAAAACCAGTTCGAAGTGCCGTTTGTATGTACAAACGTACTGTTTAAACCATCTACACCAATATCTCTATACTCTACCAGTGCCAGACCGGCGGAGATTCCTTTTTCTTTCAGTTTGTCAGCAAACGACACCAGATTATTTCTCACATTGTCAATGTATGGCTGCATCGAGCCTGTCGTATCTATAATAAATACGATATCTGCCTGTGCCTGAACTCCTGGCGAGGAGATTTGCTTTTGTCTGTCTGCAGACGCAGGCAAAATGTTGTACGCTGCCGGAGTTATCGAAAATGCCGCTGCAGTCGATACCTCGGAACGATCGGCAGTCGAAATGTTTTCATCCGAAAAACCGTTATTCGAAGTATCATACTGCTGATTCGCATTCCAGTCATCGGACGAATCCTGCTGATCGTCACTGCTCGCTGCATATGGTACTACGTCCTCCAGGGCATTGACATCTGCCACCTGAGGCATATTCAGACCTAATTCATCAAATAATGCGCAAACGTCCATAACAAAATAGGTGCCGTCTCCATCAACCTGTGCTGAGACTGTATTTGTATCTGCGTTATAATCTGTGTCAAAGTACTCTGTTGTACCGTCTTCCCGATACCTGCATATCAGGGTCGTTTGAAATGTATCTGCCGCGCCATCCACTGACAAAAGCGCTGGCGCACCGTTTGTCAGCCGAAACGATAATCTTGCATTGGTAAGATCTTCCCCTGAAACCTCGATTGCTTCGCCAACCAGCGCTCTGCTGTCGCTAAACTCTGTAGATGCCGCCTTATCGATCATCACTTTCCGATTGATGTTTCCACTCATATCCGCTTCCAGGGAAGGAACTGCTGCATTCCCTGCCGCCAGCAGCTGACTGTCGATATTATCTTCGCTGATCTCCTGCGAAAATGTTCGTTCTGCATCCGGTGTTATGTCATCAGACATTTTTTTCAGAGGATTTAATCCGAGTAATATCTCATCGCCATCCGGCAGTCCGTCTCCATCCGTATCCGGATTGCACGGATCTGTTTTATAGACATCTAATTCTTCTCTGTCGGATAGTCCGTCTAAATCCGTATCTGTCCTGTTCACCGCTGTCCCAAGCTGCACTTCTCTGATATTGGATAATCCGTCTCCATCGAAGTCTTCATCTGCGTCACTCACTCCATTATTATCTGTGTCTGTCAGTGTCGGATCCGTACAGGAAAAATAGATCTCAATATAATCGCTTAGTCCGTCTCCATCCGTATCATCTTTCAGATCCGATGTCTGGAATAATTTTTCAACCCATAATTCAACGCCATCGTCGTCTTCATCCACGATGCGAATTGTCCATTTTGCATACAATGTCAGATTAGCCGTCACAGGCATACGAAAATCGTATACTTTCTTTAAAGCGGCATCACTGTGCCATCCTGCAAATACATAACCGTCTTTAACAGGATTTTTCGGCTGCACAACCGTTTTCCCGCTTTCCACGATTGCAGTTTCCACCTTGCTGCCGCCATTGGTCTGAAATTTCACCTGAAAGGTTACCGGCTTTTGCACGGAATTATCGTTCCCACTGCTGCCGGAACCGCTGCTGCCATTGCCCGAATTACTGCTGCCCGGACTTATGACAGAACCCGCGCTGCTTCCCGACGGAACATATGGCGTCCACTTTGCATATAATGTCAGATGATTCGTAACAGCTGTTAAAAAGTCATATCTGACTGACAATTTTTCATCACTATACCAGCCGTCGAAGACATACCCGTTTTTTTTCGGATTTTGCGGTTTTTCTACCGTCTTACCGCTTTCCACAATACAGGCTGCGACTTTACTGCCGCCGTTTGTCTCAAATACTACCTGATATGTCTGCGTGTTTTGATTCGTCTGCGGCGTTTCTTTCTCTGGTTCCTGTATGGCCGGCGTTTCTTCCTGCTTATCAGACAGATCTGCCACCGTGACATGGTAGGCTAACCGGTATGTCTTTTTATATGCCGTCACTTTCGCGGTTATTTTCGCTGTCCCATCTGCGACGCCTTTTACTTTTCCTTTTTTGGATACCGTCGCTGCTTTTTTATTATTCGACGACCATACAACGGTTCCTTTTTTCGGCTGATTCTTAATTTTAAGCGTCCGGCTTTTGCCAGCTGCTATTTTGATCTTTTTTACGGAAACCGCCGGTTTTTTTACAGTTGTCTTACATGTAAGTTTTGTTTTCTGTCCGCTTTTACGGACTGTGACTACAATTTTTGTACTTCCTGCTGTTTTTGCTGTTATTTTTCCTTTCGGAGAAACAACGGCCACCGCTGGCTTCGCTGATCGAAAAGTGATCTTTGCATCTGTCGCATTCTTTACCTTCAGTTCGATTGTTTCACCAATTAAAATACTGACCGATTTTTTTGATAACATCGGCTTTACAGCTGCACCCGCAGGCCTTGCAGTAGTCGGAATCATTGTAACTGACATGGCAATTACAAGCATTATCACTACTGCTTTTTGTAGCAATTTTTTCATACTTCGATCCTCCTATATTTAGTTTTGGTTTAACCGTGTAATATGATAGCAAAATAAATTATATCCGTCAATATTTTTGTGTATATTATATACATTCTTTTGTATAATTATAATTAAATGTACAATAGCATCATCCTGCAAATTGACAGATACGAAAATAGTATATATAATAAACAAAATGTTACTATATATATCACAAATTCTGCCACAAGGAGTGCATAATCATGAAAAAAACTACCTTTCATCTTATTGAAGATTACATGATTTCCTGTATGAAAGACAGCGCTCATGATCAGGAACATATTTACCGTGTCCTGCATCTTGCGCTTATGATTGCCCAAACAGAACCGGAAACGGACTATGATGTACTGATCTGCGCCTGTCTGCTGCATGATATCGGCAGACGCGCACAATTTGAAAATCCTGCCCTGAATCACGCAGAGGCTGGCGCTGAGCAGGCCTTTCGTTTTTTACTCGATCATCAGTTTTCAGAAGAATTTGCTGAAAAAGTCAGCGACTGTATCCGTTCCCATCGTTTTCGAAAAAACCGTCCTCCGCAAAGTCTGGAAGCAAAAATATTGTTCGATGCAGATAAAATTGACGTGTCAGGCGCCGTCGGAATTGCCAGAACGCTGATTTATCAGGGTTCCATGTCCACACCGATCTATTCTCTGCTGCCGGATGGAACGATATCCGATGGAACAGCAGATACAACGCCTTCCTTTTTTCATGAATATAAATACAAGCTGGAACATATCTACGAACATTTTTATACGGTAAAAGGCGCCGCTATCGCCAAACAGCGGCAGCAGGCAGCAGCCGATTTTTATCAGGCGCTTTATCAGGAAGTAAAAACCTCCCGTGACGATGGACGGAGCAGACTGGATACGCTTCTGGAATAGCTGTTGTCTGACGCTGTGCCGTTACGGTTCGCACCGGGACTCTGCACTCGCTGCAAAGTCCGTAAGAACGCGTAAATGAAGCTGGGAGGAAATCCGGCCTTTGCCAAAGGCAAACGCATACCCAGTTAAAAAATAAAGCTGGAAAATTCTTCTGATTCTGTGTATAATAGACAAAAGAAACTATTTTTTCCAAGACATTTTATACATTTTTATAGGAGGAATCTCTATGGCTTTGAAATTAACAAACGATTTTAAAGGTGTGCTCTTTGCCCCAAGAAAAAATGAAATCAAGCCTGGCAGCGGCGTACTTTATCCAAGAGTGGTCGAGCTGCACTGCGCCGGCGAAAAAAACGGTACGCTCCTTGCCACCTTTGAATATTATGCAGACAAAGAACCCGCCGCAATGCCGATTTACGAAAGCACAGACGGCGGAAAAACGTGGAAACATCTCAGCGACGTACAGGATACGAAAAATAACCACGGCATGCGTTTTCAGCCTGTTTTGTTCGAACTGCCCGCGCCATGTGGCGATCTGCCCGCCGGAACAATTCTGTTCGCAGGCAATTCGATTCCGCTGCAGGCATTTGAAAAGGACAATCCTCCGGATTTCGTCGGAACAGAACTCCAGCTTTATATCAGCCGTGATCATGGCAGGACATGGGAATACCGTTCCAGCTTTGCATACGGCGGCGTTCCGGTAGAATACAACTGGGACTGTCTCGGACCCGTCTGGGAGCCTTTCATTTATCTGAATGCATATGGGGATATTACGATCGTTTATTCCGATGAAAAGTTACATACCGATCATATTTTCAATCAGTGTCTGGCTGTTACTTCATCTTCTGACGGCGGAAAATCCTGGAGCGATTCCAGACTTGTTGTCGCTATTCCGGATGGACACAGGCGTCCCGGCATGGCAATCGTGACAAAACTGCCGAATGGTAAATATTTTATGTGCTACGAGATTGTAAATGATCCGGATGAAGGTATTTATTTTAAAATATCAGACGACGGACTCGATTATGGCGATCCGGCACTGTACGGCACACGGGCAGAAACAGCCGACGGAAACTATGTGGGAAGCATGCCTTACTGTGTCTGGACAAAAAACGGCGGTCCAAACGGCGCCATTATTTTAAGCGGCAAGCGTGACAATGGCTGGCTCGGCATGCGCGATCCGGGAAAGTTTCTTGTGAACTATCACCTTGGAGAGGGGCCTTGGGAACAGGCCGATATGCTTGTCTCTTATGATTCCCGCATCCATCAGGCTGGATGGAGTATGGGAATGGCCGTCATTGAAAATGATAGCCGGCTGATTCAGTTCGCGCCGACGCAGATGGATCCGACATTGCTGCAGATTTCTTACGGCATTGCGATCATGGAAACAACTGACGACTGATATTTCCAAACAGTAAAACCGGTGAAGAATATGAAATAAAAACTCATATTCTTCACCGGTTCGATTTTAGTGGCAACTATTTTGAATTATGATTTTCAGCATACGCTTCTTTGAGCTGATTTATACCGTTTTATTCAAAAATACCGCCATCCGGTTCATACCGCCGGCTGTCATATATTCAAATGCCTGCTGCGCATCTCCTGCCACGGCAGTTTCCTGCCGATAAGTGTTCATGCGTCCCTGCGCATCTTTGACTTTCATGGTCAGAATTTTGGCAGGTTCCGGTTGCGGCGCCTGTACCGGTTGTGACGGCTGCTGCGCAGTCTGGCTGACGCTTTCCTGCCGCTGGCTGTCGGTCTGGTCCGTATCCGCTGTTTCGCCCGTCAGTTTTTCATAAATGACTCTTGTAAACAGCTGCAAAAATTCCAGATAATCATCGTAATCAAAATACTGATTCATCATTTTTTGCAGAGAATTCTCAGAAGTACCCGCTGTCTGTGCGGACGGCCAGCCTGCTGCGGATACGGAACCCGTACCAGAGCTGACCGTTCCCGAACTGTCCGGTATCGTAACGCCTTCTTCCAGATTGTTTAACACCTTTACAACGTAATTTTGCGTTTCACGAAACGGCGGAATACCGCCATATTTGTCTACATTGCCGCTGCCTGCATTATAAGCTGCAACCGCATAAGACAGATTGCCGTTGTATTTTTCCAAAAGCCGGCTGATGTATTGCGCGCCGCCCATAATATTTTGTTCCGGATCGTAAGCGTCCGAAACGCCAAGCGAAGCCGCGGTTCCCGGCATCAGCTGCATAATTCCCATCGCGCCGCAGTGAGAAGTCGCGTCTGCACGAAAATTTGACTCCGCTTTTGCCATCGCTTTTAACAAATCTTTGGATACATGGTAAGTATCGGAAGCCTTTTGAAAAATCTGCTCCAGATAATTGCCATATCCGTTTGACGCCTGATCGATATAATTTGAAAAATATGTGCCTGTGGAGCCCGCGTTCTGCTCCGTCCCCACCGGCATCAGGGTTCCATCCGCATTTAATACAGAATTTACATTCATAATACCCGTCTTTCCCCTTTTCCTTTCTGTCTGTCCCACATGGAATCTTTTTGCTTTTCCTTTTATTCCTATGACATGAAAACCGTAGCGTTTCTTTTATTTCTGTCCGGTTCCAACGGTAGCTGTAACGGGCACCGACGTACCTGTCAGCAGAGCCGCAAATTCTTCTACCGTCTCTCCGATAATTAAAATTTTCGCTTTTTTATGTATGTTCGCAAACGCATCTGCACCGATCTTCTGCAGGCTGGCCGCATATATCGTCACTTTTTTCAGTTTCTTACACTGGTAAAACGCCTTTGGCTCGATGGCAGTTACATTTGCTCCGATCGTAATTTCTTTCAGACTGGCAGAATCCGCAAACGCTCCCTCTGCGATCTGCACCACCTGATATTCCATCCCATTTAACAATACCGTTTCCGGCACGGTCACAGAGGTCCCATCCAGAGCACGCCCGGTACAGACGACTGTTTTTTTCTCCTCATCCAAAACCTGGTACAGCAGACCGCCTGAAAGCTGCGCAGACTGCGGTCCTGCGTCAGACATATCCACGGTTAAATTTGCCGGATTTTTCACATACCAGCACCGTCCTGCGGATTCCAGCGTTATGGATGCCTGCGCGATCGGATATCTGCCGTCCGGTTTATCATTCGATGGATCCGAACAGTAAAAAACGCCATTCGTATAATCTGTCACAAGTATTGCATGCGGTTTACGCGAATTATAAATGACAACTCCTTCCGGATGACTGTTCAAAAGCCGGATCAGCTCATCTTTGGAAGAGAGTGATCGATGTGCTACAGTCATTCCTGCCGCGGTAAAATTCCATTTTAGACCGGTTTTTTCTGCCCATGCGGTTTTTCGCACAGACTGCTCGGTTATCTGCCGCCAGTTTGTATCTCCGGAAAGCATTGCCGCTCTGCGGATCATCATCGCACATGACGTCAGCGTACAGACGCGTGCCTGAGACTGCTTTAAAAACACTTCCCTGTCATTCAGCTGAGAAAACGTAACCGTCGGTTTTTGCTGCGTCTGCTCTTCCTGCACCGTTTCTGTCTGAGCAGATATCTTTTGTACCGGCAGACTTAGAAAAAATGTCAGACACAGGATACACGCTGTGATTGTTTTCGTTTTGCTGCCAATTGCGCCGGTTTTTGTTCGATGCCGCGCTTTTTTTTGTGTATTTACATATCTTTCGCTGTATATACTGCCGGTACCCGCAGCCTGCTGCTGCGAAAACATCTCTTCCATAACGCCTCCTGATCCATAGATGTAATTTTAATCTGAGATCTGCGCAGCCTGTGCACAGACCTGCCAGCACTTATGTAATCAGTTTACCGTAACCTGTGCCATATGACAAGTGGGAAAAACAGAAAATCCAAAAAAATATTAAATTCCTTTGAACACAAACCGGAACTCTAACTTCTGACTTACGTCGATGCGGTATTCCGGACGCACTCTCGCCCGCCAGCTGTCGTCTCCGGCAACCCCCATCTGCGCCAGCGCGGCACGTACCACCGTGTAATGCACGTTCGGCAGCTCATAGGCATGCGTCGCATGTTCCATTTCATGCGGCGTATAAGGCAATGCGGAAAAGTTGATCGCATCTCCCGCAAACAGCATCCCCCGGCCTCTGGCATCCGTCACCGTAGCATAACGTACGCCCATTTTATTGCCGCATTCCTGCGGAACAAGATATTTCGCCAGGTTATCCGCTACTTTGTTCTCGTAAATGCCAAGTTTTGCACCTTTCCTGCGGTCTGCATACGTCTCTGCCGGACCAAGTCCATACCATTTTACATGATCGTAATCCGCGTTGAGTGTAAAGAGCATGCCAAACTCCGGCATATCTCCCAGTTCTTTGACCGGATCGTATGTAAGCGTTGTCTGCACGGCTCCATCTCCGTAAACGGTATACGCGACTTCACAGGTACTATGCGGCGTCGTCGGCATATGGTACACCCAGCTAACCGTTACCGTATTGTCTCCTTCGCTTACTTTTAACCGGCTATCCGCAAACGCGGTATGATATGCATCGTCTTTTTCAGCATCGATCGATTTATGGCTGATATACATGCTGGCAATCTTCCACTGCGCATAGCGTGTCTGTGCGAGGCTGCCCAGATCGTTGTCAACCGGCGCTCTCCAGAAGTTTGGCATCGGAATTTTTTCAATCATCTCTCTCCCTGCGTAACGGTAAGATGTCATCCCGCCGTTTAATACGGAAAACAGCACTTCAAATCCATCGCCTTTGACGCCGATATTCAGCTTGCCATGAATGACCCGCAACGGTTTTTCGCTCTTTTTCCATACAAACGGTTTCTTATATATATGCTGGCCAAATGCGACTTCATGACCTGCTTTCGCCCAGCATGTGTCTTCTCTAAGCCGAAACGATATCGTAACCGCGCACTCTGCGTCCTCCTGATCCTGGAACGGCATGGCAAACTGTGCTTCGCTCAATGGCTCTACACATACGTCCAGTTCTTTTTCTTCCGCTATTACACCGTCTTTTTGCAGAATGGCAACGCATTTATACAAATCGGTACAGACAAACAGATTCTTATTGATGACCGTAAACGTATCTGCGTCAAATTTTACCGAAATATTCTGATAATTGTACTTTACTTCCTGCATTTTTGGAGATGCGTCCCGTTCGCCGCCATATACAATTCCGTTGCCGCTAAAATTATAATCGGTCGGACGTTCTCCAAAATCACCGCCGTATGCCTGGAACGGTTCTCCATAACGGTTCTTTTTCAAAATCGACTGATCGATATAGTCCCAGATAAATCCGCCCTGATAGCGCGGCTGCGTATCGGTCAGATCGGTATATTTATGCATTCCGCCGCAGGAATTGCCCATTGCATGCGTATATTCACAGCAGATAAACGGTTTATCCGGATGTTCCTCCAAAAATCTTTGAATCTCTTCTACAGACGGATACATCTGACTCTCCATATCGCTGGTGTCGTTGTAACGGCGATCATGGAATACGCCTTCATAATGTACGAGACGATATGGATCCAGTTTGCGGAACAACTGCGACATTTCGTAAATCACTTTCCCGCCATAAGACTCATTGCCACACGACCAGATCAGAATGGACGGATGATTTTTGTCACGCTGATAGCAGGAATTGACACGATCCAGCATCGCTCCCATCCATTCTTCATGATTTTCCGGCACTGCCACATGCGGTTCGTCCCGCCCCTGTTCCACTGCGTCCCAGGATCCATGCGACTCCAGATTATTCTCCGCGATCAGATACAGACCATATTCGTCACAAAGCTGATAGATTCTGGAATCGTCCGGATAATGGCAGGTACGGATCGCATTGATATTATTGCGTTTCATTGTAAGAATATCCGTCAGTATTTCTCCGTCGGATACGGCACGTCCTGTTTTGGAAGAAAATTCATGACGGTTCACACCTTTGAATACAATCCGTTTCCCATTGATGCACATCAGACCATCTTTCATCTCAAACCGGCGGAATCCGATTTTTTGCGGGATCACCTCGGTCAGATTTTGAGACGCGTCAAATATCTCCAGCTGCATATCGTACAAATACGGCGTTTCCGCGCTCCAAAGTTTTGGCTGATCGACCGGATAGGACAGCAGCGTCTGTTCGGTAAGAGGCGCGGTTTCATCGATCAGCACCTGACTGCCATCTGACACTTTTACATGAACGCTTCCCGCCCCCTGCGTCTTAAGCGTCAGTTTCAAATCTGCATGAACCAGATCCTGCGAAACTACCGGCTCCGTCTTTAAATCCCATACATGTGTCTTTGGCACGGTATATAAAAATACGCTTCTGTAAATACCTGAAAACCGATAAAAATCCTGATCTTCACACCAACTGCCAGACGTCCATTTAAACACACGCGCGGCGAGCTTGTTTTCTCCTTCTTTTAAGTATGGCGTCAGTTCAAAATCTGCCGGTGTAAAGCTGTCCTCGCTGTAGCCGACAAACTGGCCGTTGAGCCATAACGCGATTCCGCTTTCTGCTCCCTGAAAAGATATGTAAACCGGCCCGTCCGAAAATCCCTTTGGCAAAGTAAAATATTTTACATAACTGGCTGTCGGATTGAATTCGGATGGAATCTGATCGGTCCAGATTTCTTCCCGGCCATCCCATGGATATTGTACGTTCGCATACTGCGGTATATCATACCCCTCCATCTGAATATGTGCCGGCACGCGAATATCGTCCCAGGTCCGGCAGTCATAGTCCGTCTGTTCGAAGCCCGGAATCGTCTGCGCATAATTACGCGCATAATGAAATTTCCAGATCCCATCCAGCGAATAACGAAAACTCGTTTTCTTTGTCGCTGCCTCCTGACTGTCTGCATAGCATACATGGTCGGAATGCGCTTCCATTCTGCCTTCTGCAAAATACTGCGGGTTTTTTACCTGTTCATAATTAAAATCTGGCATAAATGTTCTCCTTTTCCATCTGCCAGCATTGTGCTGGCCTCATAAATAAAAATACCTTGTAAAATACCTAAAAAAGATAGATGCATTTATTATAGCGGTATTTTTTCGTGTAGTAAAGGTCTGTGGACAGAATATTTTTCAGTTTCCTCCAGTTAAAATTCCCTGATTCATACTCCCCGTCCGATACCCAAGCAGATCCATCGTCACATAACAAAACCCATACTCCCGAAACTTTTCCGTAATACATCTGCGTACAGATTCCTGCAACAGACGCTCAAATTGCTGCGGCAGTATTTCGATTCTTGCCATCTGTCCATGCATCCGCACTCTCACCTGTGAAAACCCAAGATCCAGCAGCAGCTGCTCCGCCTGATCGATCATCTCCAGTTTCTCCCTTGTAATCTCCTCTCCATAAACGAATCTGGAAGCAAGACAGGCAAACGACTGCTTATCCCAGACCGGCAGTCCCATTTGTCTGGATAACTCCCGGATTTCCGCCTTTGTAAGTCCGACTTCCCTAAGCGGACTTAACACGCCAAATTCCTCCACTGCAAGATGTCCGGGACGATAATCCGCCTGGTCGTCTATATTCGAGCCTTCCGCCACGTCAAAAATTCCCTGTTTTTTTGCCGTATCAGTTATCACCTGCATCATTCTGCACTTACACAGATAACAACGATTTGCCGGATTTTGCGCAAATCCCGGGATAGACAGCTCGTCCGCCTGGCACACGATCTGTGGAATCCCATACTGCCTGCAGAACTCTTTCGTTTCCTCTGTTTCCCGCATCGGAAAAATGGACGACTGTACCGTTACGGCAAGTACGTTGCTGCCTAATACGTCAAATGCCGTTTTTAACAAAAACGCGGAATCCACACCTCCCGAAAATGCAACGGCCAGACAATTTTGTTTTTTAAGATTCTGTTTTAACTGCTCCAGCTTCTGGTTCATATGTATTCACCTGCTTTTTTATCTTTTTTGCAAACATAATGTAATAACAATTTAAATCAAATTCACTGCATGAGCGCTTTGTATTTTGCGGCAGAAACGACAGTAGTTTTTCCATTATCTGCTCATTTTTCAGCTCTTCGCGAAGCTGCTGCCTGATGCCGTTCTGATTCAAAAAATTTTCTATCTGTACGATTGCGCAGTCTATTTTTCGTTTTTCCACAATAAAATCCATATTATAACGAGACTCAGCTCCCCATTCACTGAGCATTTCCGCATGGTCATCCAGCCACTGTGTAACGACAAGATTCGCACCGTTCTGTATGACCATCTGCAGCAGTTTAGAAATCCGATGTGTATTTGGAACAGTAACGCCAACGCATTCCAGCGCTCCTTTCAAAACTTTTTCCACACACTGCTGTAGATGGTATGCTACAATATTCAAATACATTTCATCCGGAAATGGTATCTGATATAATTGGACAGCCGCCTGATCATCCATCCAGGCGCTCTTAAATAAACGTACGTCACACACTGTTCTCCCCCTCTCAAACAATAGCAGGCCAGTACGGTCAATCTCCTGATACAGCCGGTTTTCACGGTCCAGATTCATAACCAGATCCAGTTCACAATCCAAAACTGGTTCTTTCTCCAGCGGCAGCGCCGGATTTTCTTTTTCGATATATAATAAAAGTCAACGCCTTCTTTTACATCAAAATCCCACATCTCCTGAAACTGATTCATCGGAAACATCCTCCTGCCGTCTTATATATTCCAAAGCAGAAACTGCCGCGTTCGCGCCATCTGAAACGGCTGTCACCACCTGTCGCAGCGCTTTCGTGCGCACATCGCCCGCAACAAAAAATCCTGGCGCGGATGTAACGCCTGTTTCATCGGCAATCACATATCCGGCCTCATCCAGATCCACTACGCCTCGCAGCGATTCCGTCTGCGGCTTCATGCCGACCGCTACAAACGCCCCGTTCACCGGAATCGATCTGCCGTCTTTTAATTCCAGCGCTGTTACCGTCTGCTCCCCTACAATTTTTGACAAAGCAGCGCTTGTCAGTATTTCCACATTCTCTTTTTCCTGCAGCTTTTGTACGGTAGACGCCGCGCCCCGAAACTGATCTCTGCGATGAATCAGATAAACCTTATCGCACAAATCAGACAAGTACAACGCATCGCCTAACGCTGTATCGCCGCCGCCGATAACCGCCGTTTCTTTTCCTTTGTAAAATGCACCGTCACAAACCGCACAATAAGAGACTCCTTTTCCAGCAAATTCCTCTTCCCCGTCGATGCCGAGCCGTCGATGTGAAGCGCCTGCACAATAAATAATCGTTTTTGCATCGATCGTCCTGCCATCTTCAAAATGCACGCTCCAGCCGCTTTTATTTTTTGAAAAAGCATCCGCGGCGCCTTCCTGAAACTGTACATCGAGCTCCTCCGCATGTTTCAAAAACGCTTCTCCCAGATCATAACCGTTTATTTTTGAAAATCCAAGATAGTTATCGACCTGATCACTTTCTGTAATCTGTCCGGTACCACGATATTCCTTTTCCATCACAAGCGCGCGCAGCCCCGCCCGTTTTGCATACACCGCCGCGCCAAGTCCGGCCGGTCCGCTTCCTATAATTAATACATCCAGCTGTTGATCCATTGTTATCCCCTCTCTTTTCCTGATTATTATATTCGTTTTTGATAATTATCATCCCATAAAATCTGCACCAATTGGAAAATCGCGCAGACCTTGCATCTTTTTATCATATGCACGAACCAGCTTTTCGTTTCCCTCATCCCCTGCTCCGGTCTTTTTCCAGCCAGGGCAGACTGTTCGCATACACTGTAAATACAGCCAGTATAACATACTCCTGGGACCGATTCAATCCTATTCGCTCACTCACTGCTCTCGCGTAACCGCTCCACAATCGTCTGCTTCACCGCCTTACGATAACAAAACAGAGGAAGTATGACCCCAGGCGCCGCAAACACCGGCAGTACGATCAGAATCGGCCATATCGCATAGCGATACGTCACAAACCAGAAGACGCTGCTGATCACAACATCCCGGGATTTTAAAAATGCCTGCACATACGTCTGCCTGGATTCAAAGTCAAGCTCCGGACTGACTCTGTTCGTATAATCTTCCAGATACTTCTGCATGGACGCGTTGCTGTCCGCAGGATAAAAAAGGCAGCCTCCCAGACTGGTCCGCTGCCTTTTATTTTATCATATACGATTATAAAGCTCCATCTGCCGCCAGCCGGTTCTCTCTGGTATCTCCTTTTTTCAGTATAAACTGACCGATCAGATCATCCAGCACAATGGACTGTGACGAAAGCTCCTGACTGGTTGCCGAGGCTTCCTGGGCTGTCGCCGCATTTGTCTGCACAACTTCTGAAATCTTGTTTACACCTATTTCCGCCTGACGCATGGCTTCTGCCTGATCCTCCACCATGATCTTTAGATTTTTGGAAAAATCGGCAATCTGCCAGATACCGTCTACGACTCCTGAAATCGCTACTGACGCGCGTTCTGCCGCCTGATTTCCCTGCTCTACTTCTCTGACAGAGCCTTCGATCAGCTTTCTTGTATCGACAGCGGCTTTTGCGCTCTGATCCGCCAGCTCGCGGATCTGCGCCGCAACTACCGCAAAACCGCGCCCGGATTCTCCGGCTCTTGCCGCCTCTATCGAAGCGTTGAGCGACAACAGGTTTGTCTGAGATGCAATCGATTCGATCTCCGATATAATGTCTCCGATTCTTGTAGACGCATCGTTGATCCGCTCCATCGCCCGCATCAGCGTATTCATCTCTTCCCGGCTGTTATCCGCCTCCGTTGCATAATGCTGCGCTTTACGATAAGATTCGTCTGCGTTCTGCGCGCTTTTTTGCATCGTACCCGTAATATCGCTGATCGTCGCATGCAGCTGCTGTACCGCGCCTGCCTGCTCTGTTGCGCCTTCTGCCAGATTCTGTGACGCTGCCGCAACGTCATTGGAGCCGGAATTTACCTGACCGGACGTCTCTCCGATCGCACATAACGTTTCTGTCATCTGATCTCTGAGTCCTTTGACAGAACCGTACATTTTCTCGAAATCACCGGTATATTTTTCAGTAATCGCGGAACTGACCGTATAATTTCCTCCAGCCATTTCTCCGAGAAGTTCTTCGATATCATAAATAATTGCGCTCAGATTATCCGCCATATGTACGACATGTTTCCCCATTTCTTCCACTTCATCGCCGGTATCTATCTGTGGAAACTCTCCGGAAAGATCGCCTGCCGCAAATGTCTCCAGGCGTTCTCCCAGTTTTTTGAGCGGATCGGCAATCCCTTTCGCTATTTTTCTTCCGATCTGCATAGCCAGCGTCATCGCTGCCGCAATCGCTATGACAATTAAAATCGCCAGTACCCATTTGGTCGCGGACAGTGTGGACGCTAATTTATTCCCTTCTTTCACTTTCACGTTCAACAGTTCCTCGAGACGTTCATAAATACTGTTGTATACGCCCGCCAGATCATTCAGGGCAATCTCCTGCGCCTGTCTGCACAGCACACGGTCTGTCGTCGCTCCCAGCTCCATAATCTGCGTATCCAGTTCCCAGTATTCGTCCAAATCAGCCAGAATCGCGTCATAGGTCGCTCTGCCATCCTTTGATACAATTGTATGCTCTACCTGCGCCAGACTCTTTTCAAAATCCGCCTTAATCGTTTCATGCTGACTGACAACTTCCGCGATTGCATCCGCGTCGTCATATCCGATTGCCGCCCGCAAAGAAGACCTGAGATCCGCAAATTCAAACATCGCTCTTCCAATATCCCCCTGCGCAAATCCATAATTATTGAGCGCATATGAATATCTGCCGGATATTACCATTACAGCAATGATTGCGACCAGGGCCGCCATCGACGTAATAGATGATACAACAAAAAAAGACCTTTTAAGCCTTTGTTCAATCTTTTCGTTTTTTAACATGATCTGAATACTCCTCCCTGTTCTCCTCACACAGTCTGCGCTTTTCTGTTATTTCCCTGCTGCCGATAAAAACAACTGTTTTCTAATCCTGAATCATCCTTAGAAACTTTTCATCATTTTTATTCATCCCTCTTCCTGGCAATTCTTTGATCTGCTCTTTTTGTCTGCTTTTCTGATTATTGTGGTTTTATTGTTGTAATTCCATTGTTTATTATTTCAATGTTATTATTTTCAGACAATGTGCGGTTTTGTAATAAAATACCTACATATTTGTTTCCATTATCACACAACAGGTAAACTATTAGTTATTTTAACATAAAGCTATGAATTTGCCAAGAAAATTTTGGAAATCCATCGCATACCAATACAGAAACAGTTACTGTTCACAGGTAAACCTGCAAACAGCAACGAAATCCAGCCATTAGAAGTTTGCCTTTGGCAAAGGCCGGATTTCCTCCTGGCATATGTTACGCATTCTTACGGACTTTGCAGCGAGTGCAAAGTCCTGGTGTGAACAGTAACCAGAAACAAACCGGAGTACGTCAAAAAATATTTACGCACTCCGGTTTGATTTGGAAAGTTTTCATTTTTGTTTCTGCATCTTCTATTTCAGCATATCCTGCTTCAGCGTCTCCAGCTTTTGGGCCGCATCCTCCAAAGAGCTGCCTTTCACACCAAAATAATATTTGATCTTTGGCTCCGTACCGGACGGCCGTACGCAGCACCACGCGTTATTTTCCAGTTCATAGTATAACACGTTGGACGACGGAAGGCCGGTCGGCGCTGTCTCTCCCGTAACAAGATCTTTTCTGATATCTTCTTTGTAATCGCGCACTGCCAGTACCTTTAAGCCACCCAGTGTTTTTGGCGGATTGCTTCTGGCCCGGCTCATCATATCCTGAATCTGCTTCGCACCGTCGATTCCTTTCCGTGTCAGCGTTGCCAGTCCTTCTTTATAATATCCGTACGTTTCATACATGGCAAGCATTGCGTCCCAAAGCGTTTTCCCCTGCAGCTTATAAAACGCGGCTGCTTCGCACAGCAGCATAACCGCCACACAGGCATCCTTATCTCTGGCATACGTTCCGGCGAGACAGCCATAGCTTTCTTCCAGTCCAAATACATAATGGTACGTCTGTTCCTGCTCAAACAGCCTGATCTGTTCGCCGATATATTTAAAACCGGTCAGAACCTCTATCAGTTTTGTATTGTAATCTTTTGCAATCGCTTTTGCCATATCGGTCGTTACAATCGTCTCTACAAGCGCCGGATTTTCAGGCATCGTGCCTGCTTTCGTACGTTCTCTTAATATATATTCCGCAATCAGCATGCCGGACATATTTCCTGTAAAGCTGACATAATCGCCGGTCCTTGTATCTTTTGCATATACGCCCAGCCGGTCTGCGTCCGGATCTGTCGCCAGTACCAGATCTGCGTCTACTTCTTTTGCCAGCTTCAGCGCAAGCGTCCAGGCCTTTTCATCTTCCGGATTCGGGTAGGCAACGGTTGGAAATGTACCGTCTGGCAGCTCCTGCTCTTTTACCACATAGACATGCGCAAAGCCAAGTTCTTTCAGCACACGTCGTACCGGCAGATTTCCGGTTCCATGCAGCGGCGTATAAACGATTTTCATATCGCCGGCAGCCTTTGCAATCAGCTCCGGATGAATACTCTGCCTTTTTAACTGCTCCATATAAAGATCGTCGATGTCGTTCCCAATCGTCTGATACAATCCCTGCTCTTTTGCGGTTTTGACATCCATCGTTTTTACTTTGGAAAAGTCGGTTACTTCCGCCACTTTTGCCAGTATGTTTTTATCATGCGGCGGCGTAATCTGCGCCCCGTCTTCCCAGTAGACTTTATATCCGTTGTATTCTCCCGGATTGTGACTCGCAGTAATTACGATTCCGGCAATGCAGCCCAGTTCCCGTACCGCAAAGGACAATTCCGGCGTCGGTCTTAAGCTCTCAAACCGGTAGGTCTTAATCCCGTTCGCGTTCAGACAAAGCGCCGCTTCCTGCGCAAATTCCGGCGACATGCGTCTGGAATCATATGCAATCGCTACGCCTTTCTGCTGTCCGTTTTGTGAAACAATATAATTTGCAAGCCCCTGTGTGGCCTGACGCACAGTATAAATATTCATACGGTTTGTACCGGCGCCAATCACGCCGCGCAAACCTCCGGTCCCAAACTCCAGCCGGCGGTAAAACCGATCTTCGATCTCCTTTTCGTCGGATGCAATCGCTGTTAATTCCTCTTTTGTCTGATCGTCAAAATAAGAATCGGTGCACCACTGTTCATACGTTTTTCTATCGTCCATCACAACTTCTTCCTTTCCTTCCTGTTATCCGCACACAACTATCCTGCGCCAAAATAAACGTTTTTTACTTTCTTTAATTATATATTTTACTTATTATTTAGTCAACAAGGAGATTTGTTTTTTTCTTACAGCTTTCAATATCCCGTACAGTTTGTCCAAAAACCCGTTTACGAACTGTCCAAATACAGAAAATTCATCTTTCCCGTCCTCCTGCGCGCGGACGGTATGATTTCCAGGCGTCATTTCGGAAAGCGCATGTTTAAATCCACGGATACTGACCTGCATACTTCTGCTGATGATAGTGGTAAGAACAACAAGTAACAAAAAGCTGACAGCCAGTACCATGGCAATCATTACAATCATATTCTGCCGGGAAACAGACGCGATATCTTCCACATTCTTACGCACTTCTCCGGTCAGCTTTGTCAGCTGCTGCGATAAATTTATATTTTCCTGTTTCAGCTCCAGCACCAAAGCGTCCGTCTCTGCCATCGTCTCAAATATCTGCTCCCGTCTGTCTGTCATACGTGCCAGCCTGGTACGAAGCTGCTCATCTGCTACATATGTCTCAAGATTCTGCCGTATCTGCGCAGACAATTCCAAAATTGCTTCCGCCTCTTTTGTCACGTCTGCTCCTTCCACCACATGCCGGCTGGGTAACCCAGGTTCCGTCCACCCAGGAATGATCGTCTGCGACAGCCGCGAATCCTTCCCTGAGCTTTTCATCCTGTTCCAGAAGTTTCCCGTAATTTCCTGCATGCGGCGTATATCTGCGTTCACTGCTCAGCTCCCGGATCGAACGGTAATTTTCTTTGCATTCGCCAAGGCTGCCGCTTATGCCTGTTAACTCATCCTCAAACCTGCTGCCTGCCGCCTGCTTTGCAGAAACGGCGTCAGCTTCCATACTTTCCATATTTTTGACAATATCCGCCAGATAAGAATCTTCCAGAAAATAGAGATAGGACGTGCCCAGACTCTGATTTTCATATTGATACAGATGGATCCGATTCATCCAGGTTCATACGTCATGATTCCGGTTGTTTTGATTCAGAGAATAAATACCAGCCGCCCCGGGAATCAAAGATGCCGTGACCGCGGTGATTCCCATTAAAAATATTTTTCCACGAATACTCTGTAAAAACCTTCCTCTTTTGCGGAAATCTTCACCTCTCTTTTTCATTTGCATTCATTTTTAAGCTAAATTTAAGTTAAAAACTATATCTTATAATTAATTTCAGTATAACGCTTTTGCTAATTTTTTCAATGCAAATTTAAAATTTTATCCGGAATGAAACTTAAGAATTGCAGGCTGTCTAATCCATCACGATTTTATCCACTGTCACGAACTCATATCCCTCTTTGGTCAGACGGTCAATAATGCTAAGCGCCGCACGAACGGTAGACGGATACTCGTCATGCATCAGAATAATGCTGTTCTCTCTGACCTCACGGTAAACCGTGCTGCAGATTTTTGCCTCATTTTTACATGCCCAGTCCATGGTATCTATCGTCCACAAAACCTGTATCATTTCAATATCTTTTTCCAGTCTGCTCGAACCGTTGCCAAACGGAGGACGCAAAAAGCACGGCTGTTCCCCCGTATATTTTGTAATCACCTCATTTGCTTTTAAGATCTCTTCTTTGGCGGCTGACGCTGTCATATGTCGAATGTCCACATGGTTATAAGTATGATTTCCTATCAGATGTCCTTCCTTAACAATGCGCTCCATAATTTCCGGCTGCGCCTCCGCCTGTTTCCCAATTACAAAAAACGTCGCTTTTACATTTCGCTGTGCCAGTCCGTCCAGAAGCATCGGCGTATATTCGCAATCCGGACCGTCGTCAAACGTCAGGGCGATTTTTTTCTTTTCGTTTGGAATGCTGTCTGCGTCTTCCTGCCGGACGCTGGCGCCTGACAGCGGCTTGGAATCACCGTGCTGCGCTTCTGTCATCGTAAACAGCTTTGCCACTCCCATAAAAAAAAGAATTACCGTAATCGAAAGAACGATACCGTATCGTTTTTTTCCAGCTTTCATCCCAAAACTCCAGTACGATATGATCTTACTCTATTGTATTCAGCATTTTTTTATTTATATCCCGGGACAACTTTTTTTATCCGAAGTTCACGCATGCAAAAGAGACGGCAGTAAATCCCGCTACCGTCTCTTTACATAATATTTCAAACCAGAAACCTCTTATCTGCGCACAGCCTCAAGCTGTCCGTCTGTCAGCTGTATCTGAATCGTATCCCCGCTTCCGACCTGATCTGCCAGTATTATTTTTGCAGCAAGCGTCTCTACCGTCTTTTGCAGATACCGCTTTAGCGGTCTTGCGCCGTATACCGGATCATATCCGTTTTCCACAATCATCTGCTCCGCCTCCGGCGTTAATTTCACGCAGAGACTTCGATCGGACAGCCGTCGGTTCAGATCTGCCATAAGCAGCCGGATAATACTGCCTATATCGCTCTTCGTCAGCGGCTTGAATAAAATGATCTCATCCAGACGATTTAAAAATTCCGGCCGAAAACTGCCCCGCAGCTCAGACATTACCGCCTTTTCACATGCCGGCTGAATATCTCCTTTTTCGTCGATCCCCTCCAGCAGATGCGCAGAACCGATATTGGATGTCATAATGAGTATTGTATTTTTAAAATCCACGGTTCTTCCCTGTGAATCGGTAATCCGTCCATCATCCAGCACCTGCAGCAGCACATTAAAGACGTCCGGATGCGCCTTTTCGATCTCATCGAACAGCACAACGGAATATGGCTTTCTGCGTACTGCCTCCGTCAGCTGGCCGCCTTCTTCATAACCGACATATCCGGGAGGCGCTCCGATCAGTCTGGATACCGAATATTTCTCCATATATTCACTCATATCCAGGCGTACCATATTATTCGCATCGTCAAACAGGCTTTCTGCCAGTGCCTTGGCAAGCTCGGTCTTCCCAACGCCTGTCGGGCCAAGGAACAGAAACGAACCAATCGGCCTTGTCGGGTCTTTAATACCGGCTTTGGAACGTATAATCGCTTCGGTCACCTTTGTCACGCCCTCATCCTGCCCGATTACCCGTTTGTGCAGCTCCTGATCCAGATGCAGCGTCTTGTTGCGCTCCCCTTCGGTCAGCTTTGCGACCGGAATGCCTGTCCAGCGTGAAATAATCCTTGCAATCTCTTCTTCGCTGACATTTTCATGCATCAGCGTCAGATCTTCGCTCTTTAGCTTTTCCTCCTCTGTCTCGAGCTGCTTTTGTATCTGCGGCAGTTTCCCGTACTGCAGTTCCGCGGCCTTGTTCAGATCATACTGCTGCTGCGCCTGCGTAATTTCTTTTTTTACGTTTTCCAGTTCTTCCCGCAGCCCCTGCACCTTTTCGATCATCGCTTTTTCGTTGTCCCACTGCGCCTTTTTCGTCTGAAACTGACTATTTAGCTCCGCCAGCTCTTTCTGCAGATGTTCCAGTCTCTCCCGGCTTAAATGATCCGACTCTTTTTTCAGCGCCGTCTCCTCTATCTGCAGCTGCATCACACGACGGTTCAGCTCATCGAGTTCGGTCGGCATGGAATCCAGCTCTGTCTTAATCAGTGCGCACGCCTCGTCCACAAGATCGATCGCTTTGTCCGGCAAAAAACGATCCGCGATATAGCGATGCGACAATACGGACGCGGACACCAGCGCGCTGTCGGTAATCTTAACGCCGTGAAAGACTTCGTAACGTTCCTTTAAGCCTCTTAAAATAGAAATTGTCTCCTCTACGGTCGGCTCGTCTACCATAACCGGCTGAAAACGGCGTTCCAGCGCAGCGTCTTTTTCGATATATTCGCGATATTCGTCCAGTGTTGTCGCGCCGATACAGTGCAGCTCTCCTCTTGCAAGCATCGGCTTTAGCATATTTCCGGCATCCAGCGCACCGTCTGTCTTTCCTGCGCCTACGATCGTATGCAGCTCGTCGATAAACAGAATAATCTGTCCCTCGCTCTTTCTTACTTCCTCCAGAACTGCTTTTAGCCGCTCTTCAAATTCTCCGCGATATTTCGCTCCGGCCACCAGCGCACCCATATCCAGCGCAAACAGTTTTTTATCCTTTAATCCTTCCGGTACATCCCCGCGTACGATTCTTTGTGCCAGTCCTTCGATCACCGCCGTTTTTCCAACTCCGGGCTCTCCGATCAGAACCGGATTGTTTTTGGTCTTACGGGATAAAATGCGCACAACGTTTCGAATCTCATTGTCCCGTCCGATCACCGGATCGGATTTTTGTGCCCGCGCACGCTCTACCATGTCATAGCCGTATTTTTCCAATGTGTCATAGGTAGCTTCCGGATTGTCAGACGTTACACGCTGATTCCCCCGCACCGTCGAAAGCGCCTGCAGAAAACGCTCCTTTGTAATCCCGTATTCTCTGAAAATCTCTTTCATCGCCTGGTTTGGATATTTTAACAGGCTTAGAAACAAATGCTCAACCGATACGTACTCATCGCCCATCTGACGCGCTTCGTCCTCTGCGCTAATCAGCGCCTGGTTCAAATTCTTTCCTATATAGATCTGTCCCCCAGACACTTTTACCCGCGCCTTGAGACGGCGGATCGCGTTATCCATAAAGTGCTCTTTTTGTATCTCCATTTTTTCAATCAGTTTTAAAATCAGGCCGTCTTCCTGCCGCAGCAGCGCGACCAGCAGGTGCTCCTGTTCGATTTCCTGATTTCCGTATTCGTATGCAAGTTTTTCGCAATCGTTGACTGCTTCGATAGATTTTTGTGTAAATTTTTGAATGTTCATCCGTTTGCCTCCTTTTTCAGAGCGAACGCTTATGCGTTCAAAACAGGAATTTTGTTTGTCTGAGTGAAATATAGCACGAATTGTTAGCCACGTCAAGAGGTGAGTGCTAAAATTTTCTGACAAATTTTGTGAAGGCTTGATTTTAGCGGGTTTGTGATAGATAAAATAATAAAAAAAATTAGGATTTTAGCGTTTGACTAACTTTTGACTAATTTTTTATTTTTGACAAAAGCCGCTATACAAAGACAGCGGCTTTTATTTTAAAAATTCATCGCTTGCTCTATTCTTTTCACTTCTTTTTCCGTTCGCTCAAAACTGCTATGATTATATACATTCATGGTAATACTTGCGTCCGAATGTCCCATAATATTTTGCAAAGTCTTCACATCCATACCAGCAGATGCAAATAAAGTACACCCTGTATGCCGCAAAATATGTGCTGATAAATGCGGTATCTTCTGATCTGGATATCTTTTATTATATGCCTTTTCCATATTACGTAAAAAACTATTCACTGCATTGATCGCAAATGGATGACCTGTTCCACTGATAAATACAAAATTACTGTATCCATCAATTTCAACTTTACTCCTCCTGCCTGATAAAATATAATGTTCTTTTATATCAATCAAAGCCTGATATACTGCGTTTGTCATTGGAATAATCCGTTTTCCTGCATCTGTCTTTGGTTTGGAAATATAAAATTTGCATCCATCACCCAGATTTTTATATATGAGCTGATGGTCGATCGTAATTGTCTTTTTCTTCATATCAATATCATTCCAGGTCAATCCGGTGATTTCTCCACATCTAAGGCATGTCCCAACTGCTACAATTATAAACGGAACATATTGTGCATACGTGTTACTTTCAGAACAAAATTCAATTATGTTATGCACTTCTTGTACCGATAATGGTATTTTTTCTTTTGTATCTACCTTAATCGAATCCATTGCTTTTTTAGCTGGATTTTTCCGAATAAAATCACTTTCAACTGCTAATTCCAAAGATGCAAAGATCAGATTGTGCAGAAGCTTAATTGTATTCCGTTTTTTTCCAAGCTTTAAGCAATCGTTATAAAATCCCTTGATATGTATTTTTTTTATCTCAGAAATCTTCTTTCTTCCGATAGCAGATGGTTCTACATTACTGTTCCACATCGACATATAATTTCCTCGTGTAGTAGCACGCAAATCATTTTTAAGCTCCATATACATTTTAAATAACTGATTCAATGTAATTTTGCTGTTAGCATTACTGATTCCTTCTGCTAAGTCTCTTTCTACTTCCTGTTTCAGCCTGCGCAATTTTTGCAAATTATTAGCATAAACATAACTTCTCTTTCCCGTTATATCTATATATACATAATAGTAACGCCCGTCTACACGCTCATACTCTCCTTTACGCAGTACACGTCCCTTGCTGTCTTTCCTATTATTTGCCATATCTACCTCCTATAATACTGTGCCAATTACCAATATATAATCTTCCAAGTGCTTCAAGATCATACTAGAAACACATTGCAATATCGCATCTGTATCATGAGAAAAATTATTTAACTCTAATAATTCTTCATCTAACATTTTCTGTGCGATCGCCATTGCAATCTCATTTCTTTTTCCATTCGTTACTCTGTCTTTGTACATATTTTCCTCCCTTCCTTAAATAGAACTGCGTTTCTTATAATTTATTGCAGGAAAACATTAGAATGTGCAAAATGCTTTCCCGCTTTAGTCGGCAAACCCTGCTATAATTAAGGTTCTGCCTGATTTTCGATGAATTTCAAAAAGAATTTTCGGAGATATAAGCTCTTACTTTATCAATGTTGTACCGCTTTAGCTTTGTACAGGGTAATTGAACCTGTGCTTCTGCCAACTGTGCAATTTTCAAAGCTGTCTGTTTTCCCATTGATAACATTTTGCACAAACCATCTATATCCGTAATCAAAATTTCATCTATTTCTATATCCTTAAATTTCCTCCGATTCATAACCTAGCCCTCTTTCTACATTTTTAATTTCATAATGCCTAGCACTATCCTTTGACTTTGGATGCATACAAATTGCATATGGTAAACGATGTTTTTCAAAAAATTCGTTTATTCTCTGCCATTTCGCCAATTCTGTTATTTTCGGGAAACCAACTCTGTCGGCTGCGTGCAGCATCGGCATTAATTTTTCTCGAAAATGATTAAATTCCTCAATCGCTAATGTTTTACCTGCATAAGTCGACATGAAAACCGCAATATTTTCTATATATGTAGTTGGCATTGAAAAACGCATGTGACTTTCTGGCAGACACAACCAAAGTCCCTGGTGCAGTACATATGCTTCTGGACCATTATTGTCAAATTCTTCCAAAATAGCTCCATACTCAGCAGCCAATTCTCCCATACGCTTTAATGATAACCAATTACAAAAATAACGCCTAGAAACATATAAATTTCGCCAAACACCTACGAATCTTCGCAAAACAGCAGCTTTTTTTTCGTCATAGAATTCGGTAGCAACAAAAATGTCAGCATAGGGTTGAGATAAATGATATAAAACAAAATCCACGTAACGCAATTGATATTTCAACTGCTGTAAGCGTCTGCTGAAATAAAGTCTATCTCTCGCGTGTAAGTAGACCTTCACTGTATCACCCGCTTGGATGCGTCTCCTGCCCAACATTTGAATCATGGATTCCGCGTTATCTTGCAAAATGAAAATATGTTTCACACAATTATCCACAATATTAACGCCGACATCGAGTTTTGCGGTTGCCAAAAGCACTCGATGTGAAAATGTCTGCACCGTCACTAGTTCTTCTTCAAGTTCCGTCCCACCCTCTGAATGAGATGAATCTGAGGAATAAAGAAAAATGTCACCTCCTGGTATTTTCCGCTTTAACAATCCTTTGACTTCTTTTCCTTCCGCGATGCTTGATACAAAGACGAGTACTTTTTCCTCATCTGGAAATCCAGAAATTGTCTGCGCTATCTCCTGGTTGTTATAAAACCATAAAAATTCATATCCGCTATAGTCCGGTTCCATGCGCTTATATATGTAAGACTCAAACATCCCGTTTTTTGCTAAATAGCTTTGGTTTGCAGTTTGAATCAAATAAATAGATAAAACCGGATAAAAGTTCTGCATCGTGGCAGACATAAATATTAACTGGCGGTTACGAAAATTCTGCACCAAAAACTCAAACGAATGCACAGTGTTCGGATTAAAAAGCGAGTCTGCTAGAAAATAATGTGCTTCATCTGCAACAGCAATATCAAAACTTAGAAAATAGTTTAAATCAGCTTCATTATTTGTGACTATCGCCATCTCCAAAGCCTGATACGTTGAAATCACAAAATTCCCAGGCTCCTTTCTAATATCATGCAACCAAAAAGACTGCGTCTCAATAAATTGTTCCCATGCAATAACACGTTGTTTTTGCCGTTCCAGCATTTGCTGCTGTAAAACAATACGGTTGACCAAGTAAAGGATGCGTTTCCCCTGTGAAAATGCATACTCCCTGTAGGTTGTCTCGAAAAACGTCGTTTTTCCACATCCTGTCGGTACATCCAAAATTACAACTTGCCCATCACGCCAACTTTCATACTCTTTTCCGATAAAATCTTCAAAATACATTCTTCCCATCCTTTCTTAATTATCTTTCAATTATAATTTTTATGACTGACAAATTCTCCTTTCTTTTGCCTGATAACAGCTTAATACCGGCGCCTCCTTTCCTGTTTGTCTCAAGCTGATAAGATAAGTATAAAGCTGATGTGATTTTTTTCTTTTTCTATCTTTTGACATGAATCTGACAGGATTCCCACAGTAAAATCATGTGCAAATCCTGTCATTTCAGCTTTCCCTTCTTCTACTTTTAGTCGATAATAATAAAAAGGAGATGATAAAAATATGAAAAAATCAGAAAAAGAACGTTTTGAGCAACCATTTAAAATCAAAAATACAGTGGACACCAATGTCCATTTACATAGTGAATGGGCAAACCATATCACATTAGCACGTAAAAATATGCCTAACAAAATACTAATTTCACCTGAGATTATGGAACTGGCTTTCCCAGAATGCATCTTTCAAACCTATCTGCAATCGCTTATTTCATATGATACTTCTATGAAATGGCTGTATTCTAATAAAGACTTGCGGGATATCTATGAGGAATACGTTGGAACTCCTTCCCATTTTTCTAACCATATCACAGCTTTTAAAAGTTCTTATAAAATTTATTATCATGCCTTAAAGCCTGGAACCAGCTATCATATGGCTTTTACAAATTTTCAGCAAAGGTTTTATAACTTTTTACTTAATAGCAGAACTATTCACAACAAACCAGAGCGGATGCAATATGCCGTACCAGGACATCTTGTGCCGATCATTATTAGTATTATTATGGCTTGGAAATATTCACCTGTTGCCTATCCAAATAATATTGGGGCGGATAACATATCTTTTTACCACTTTCAAAAAGCAGTATTTCAGAAATTAGGCAGTTTTGGCTTTCTTGCCAAAGATTACAAACTGTTTACTTTGTATTTTCTGCATTATTTTTTTAATGATGAATATTTTGCCTACCTTCAAATACCCGTTTTCCAAAGAAATCGGAAAGTTATGGTACTTTTAGAAAATGAACATAAAAACTATACAAATGCTCTTTATAAAATAACGACCGTTGCACCATATCTGTTTTTAAAATCGGCAGCCATAGATTTAGCAAACCGTATTTTAGAGAATAATACTCAATTAATATTGGCACCAGAAACAGAATATACAGCCTGCCCAGAAATAGAAGCTTTTTTAAATGCTTTTTTTGAAAATTTAATAAGCCTTACGGAAAAGGAATTGTCAAAAGTAAACGATATTATGAAGAAAGAATTATTAAGATTAAAACATACGCAAGATCAACAAATTATACATATAGCTACAAAGTCACTACAAACATACATAAAGTTTTTAATATTTAATAATGATACCTATGTAGATGCTATGTATAAGCTATGCCAACAATTACTAAAGCAAATCGAGACCTACCAGAAAACTTTAGAGTTCAATACCTATAAAGCTTCTAATCTGATACAAACCGAAAAAACTTTAAATGAATTCCTTTCAAAAACTAAGGAACTTTTAATAAACGCGGTTGAAAAACATAAAAAATTACTTGAGAGTGGTATAATATCTGTAGAAAGATCTGAAAGCAAATCTACTAAATCTTATAAACCACCAAAACAAGTGTTTACAACAGACCTAATTTATGAGAATACCTTTAGGATAATTTTAGAAAACATTTCTAAATTAGAAAAACACTTTGAAAAAATACCACCCATTGAACTAAAGAACCCTAAATATTTAGAGATGTACTATGAAAACATTACAAATGAATTATTAGATGTAACTGAATTTTACAATAAATTATATTTGTCTTTTGAAGAGGAACTGAAAACAAAATTAGATTATCCTGATGTATTCTTTCATACTTTTCACTCGTACCTCAAGGAATATGGTAAACAAATTTTATCTGAACTATTGTCAAACAAAGAAATAGAAAATGTACTAAAATGACACGCAAACGTAAAAAACTCGATCCTATAATATAGGATTTCGAGTTTTTTTGCGTTACATTATACTTATTCTACCTTCACCAGCCTGTAAAATGTCCCCTTCTTAATCCCCGTCTGTCGCATTGCTTCTACTGCTGTAATCTTTCCTGATTTCCATTTCCCGATTACCTCTTCCCAATTATCCGGTTTTAAGATTCTTGGTCTTCCATATTCTTCCCATTCACCACGCCGCTTTTTCGCTTCAATCCCTTCCCGCTGCCGCTTCTCTTTTTTCTGGATTTCCGCTTCTGCCATTGCTGCATATAGTTCAATCAACATGTTATTGATTGTCTCCAACACCATACGCGCCATCCCATTTTCCAACTTACTTAAATCCTGTAATGTCGTTGGTATTTCCAAGATCATAACCCGGATTCCTTTTTCCTGGTAATAGCGCAGTTCGCATAATGTATCCTTCTTATTGCGTCCAAGGCGGTCTACTTCTGTAATGATTAATGTATCTCCTTTACGCAATATATCGTCCCTTAGCACCGTATAGCGCGGTCGGTTGAAATTTTTTCCTGTCTGCTGGTCTGTATAGATTTTTTCCAGGTTAAGCATATTCTCCTTGCAAAACTTTTCAATTTCACTGATTCCGCGGTCTAAATGCTGCTCCCTTGTGCTTGTCCTGTGGTAGCCGTAACATGCCATAAACTTTCCCTCCCAAAATGTATACTTTTTGATACACGCAAAAAATATACCTGAAGGCGTCCCAAAATGTATGCATACAGATAAACAAACGTTTCAACTGATATGTACAGTTTTTTGTCCACTCCTGTATGCATCCATTTGTTTCGCCTTACAGATATATTTTTTTACAAAGATACAACGAAAACCTAATTACAATACGATAGAAAATTGCTTTTCTTCCTTATTATAATAATAAATGCTGTCCGACAAGATGTCTTGTTTCGGAGCTTCCTTAAGGTTTATCGCTGTGACCATGCGCTTTAGCTGCATGGAATATTCCGGTTCGCAAACACACGATGGGATAATGATCACCTGATGGATGGAACTTGGAAGGATATAAAAGCCACAGCCAAGCTTTTCAGCAACGTCTTCCAGCAATCCGTCATAAAAGATGCAAGCCGCCCCATACACTTTTTCCGTATTTGTAAGGACATACATACAAGCCCCTGCTGTATGGGCTGTATCCATAACATCCAGGATATTCCCGGATACAGACAAGCCTGCATTCATAAACCGCGCTGGCAGGCGCATCGGCGTATTTTCCCTTGCCTGTTGCAAAAGCTCCGCTGTATCCACGCCCCATAAATCCATTAGGCGTTTGTTTACCGTTAGTGTCCTGCTATATGCATTTCCAGCATTTAGCACCATGTAAACAACTTGCGACAAGTCACAGGTTTCTACGGAAGGAACCGATTGCAGGAACTTTTTGTTTGTATCAGAGTTGACCAGCCGGAACAGAACCTTGTCCCTTGCACATTCCCAGTGATACAGTTGGTCTACGCAAAGATGCCCGCTTTCTCTATTCCGCTTTTGGTACTCCCGCAGGATATCCCTCACAGCAACCTCTAAATCCGACGGTTTCCTGCACAATTCATAATAATGCTCTATTGGAAGGCATTCCGCAACAAGCTCCCCTTTTTCAAGGATCACCGCCTGCCTGCTCTCCACGCCGTTATTATGGCTGACCGGATAAATATACACCTGGTATCCTTCTCCCAGCTCCCGTTGCAGCATGTCTACGATCTCTTTCTCAAAAGCTTCATATTCCATCATGGTTTCCTGCCCCCTGTATACTTTTTGTCCTTATTCCCCGGTTTTCTCCTGTATGCAGATATGTCTTTATCTTTGTACAGGCTGTAAACGGCGATTACAGCGGTAAAACCCTCTGCGAATGCAGCAAATGAAAATGTACCGAAAATTGCGCTTAACATGATGCACCTCCTTGTGATAATGACTCCACTGTTGCGATCACAGCAAGACCCGCTATGATTCCGAAAATAAATGCTCCAATTTCCATCGTTATTTCCTCCTGACATAATAAAATATGACAGGAAATACCGATTGCAGTATTTCCTGTCATATCTATTATATATAACTATAATTTGTTATTTTCACTCTGTATCCTGATGTAAGAACATCCAAACCATTCATGTACCTATTGCAAGCCCAAAAAGTATTCCAGCCAGCTTATTTTTTGTACTAATCCTATTCACTTCTACACTCCCCCTTTAACTGTTAATTTTATTTTTCGTGCTTTCTAAAAGTTGTAAAATGCTGCATTTGTTTACATTTCTATATCAAAGTCATGATTTTTGCAAAATTTTGTTCACGCGCTTTCTTATAGGTCACAAATATATCTACAATCCACCATACAAAAAAACCACCCATTGTGATAAACTTTAAAACTCCTAATCCAATGTCGCCCACCATAAAGCGATCAATCCCTAACCATCCAACCAAAATGGAAACGATTAACACCACTGTAGGATTTTTAAACGTGATACTGTCTACCATTCCAAATCTGCTGTCATCCATTGCTAACATTTTTTCCCTGATATACATAATCTTTTCATCCGGGAACATTTGTTTATTAGCTAAGAAATACGAATCTACTCTTTCTGTCGTCATAAACGTTCTCCTTCCTTAATACTTAATAATATTTCCCCTGCATAACTCTATTACGAACTATAGATAAAGAAACTATGCAGCATAATATCTCTTTACAACTTTTCTGAAAAACCTGTCATATAAATACAAAATGTATCATATTCTGCTTTTATTTAAAAATTAACAGGCTGCTCAATAAAATTATAAGATCATTCAACATGTATGTCAATGAAAAAATTAACAAATAGATAATTTTATTTTCAAAATGAATACTCAAAAAACAGCAATGATTAACTCTATGATAATTATATTATCCAATAGAATATCGATAAAGGTTACACTATTTGAATATATTATTTTCTAATAGGAAAGGAAGTATCATATGATTCTTGTAGGAGAACGAATAAAAGACTTGCGTACATCCCGAAAATACAGCCAAAAAGAACTTGCACAAATATTAAATGTATCACCAGCCGCAATTTGCAATATAGAATCAAATTCACGCCAGCCCTCTTTAACAATGCTGTTAAAATTATCAGGCACGTTTCATGTATCGGTTGATTATTTATTAAACAATCAGCCAGTATCAGACTATATTTCTACAAAGGGCTTGTCTGAATCCCAAGTGCAGGTATTAAATAATCTGATACAGGCATTTCATAGCGAAAATTCGCAATAAAGTATTTTTCAAAAAAAAGAAATCCAGCAATCATTATAATGGTCTTTCGTTCGCTTTAGGCAGGAAAACACCAAAATAGTTATTCTTTTCCTGCCCAAACCCAATATGGTCATTTTTTATGTATTTTCATACAAACACCTATGCTTCTGCTTATCCCAACAAACACTGAGCTGCTCTCTTTCTTACCTTCTGTGAACCATACTTTGATCGGATACTGTTAAGCGACATATCGTTTTTGTGATATCTGCTGTATTCCCCGTCATGCCATATCCAGGCTTTTTTCTTTGCAGCATATTTAAACCCAAGCTCTTTCAGCTTGTCTTTATATGCATAGCATTGAAACGCCCATATCCAGCTACCAATGATTTCAATGTCCATATTATATCCTGTGATTTCATTCAAAATCGCCTTAAAACGCGCATTTTCCTCATAGGTATATGTCTGTCCGTCTTTATCCTCCTCCTGTCTTAAACTGGCAAATAGCGCGTCATATTCGGCATTAATCTCCTGCATAATAGTAACATTGCCACCGTTATCCGGGTGATATTGTTTTAATAGATTGCGATAGTATGCCCTAAGCTCAGTTATTGTGTGCAGCTCTTCTTTTGGGAACCATTTGTACATCATTTGTGATCTCCTTCCGTATGCATATTTGCAGACAATAAAATAAGAGCGGCAATGCGCTCTTACTGTTTTGTCTTTCTCTATTATTTCATACTTATAATATACAACTATAATCTATCGCTTTTTCATCTGATATTTTGACTAACTTTCTGACTAATTTTTCAAAAAGAAAGACGAATAAAGACGAAAAATAACGCTCTCTCAAAATGGACAGATCTGTTATTAACCCCTTGATTTTACTGCAAGGATAACCAAAGACGAATGATGACATTTTGGAACATCTTCTCGCAAGAGGTGAGTGCTAAAATTTTCTGACAAATTTTGTGAAGCGCTGAATTTATGCGGTTTCTAAAGGGTATCTATTTCTATTTTACCCATTTTGACATACGATTGACATATTTTTCTTCTGACATACAAAAACCACCGCCGATATTGCTGACGGTGGATTCCTGCTTAGAAATTGATTACATTATCAATTCTCTGTACTTCCTTTTCGGTTCTCTCGTTTGCCAAAACAGACGGACAGCCTTGTGATACATTCCTCCATGTCCGGCATTTCCACTCTGCTCATTCCAGAATGCCCTCCAGTTCCTTTTGCGCATGGTATAAATAATCATCCGCAACAAACATCATATCGCAGATATTGGACGCACAGCCGCCAATTGCAACTATTTCATCCCTTTTAAGGCACGTCTTGCTCAGGGAATTAGCTTCTATCGTTGTCCGCAGCACGGTTGATGCCTTTTCCAGTTTTAATGCTGCTTCTGAAATAACATCCTGAAATTCCAGATTATGCACATCCGGCTCCTGCTTTGTTTTCCCTTTCAGATACCCCAGCTTGAAAGCGGTCAGTATCGCCCGCGATTTTCCCATCTGTGCATAGTCGTCTACTTTCAATAGCAGGAGAAAATCATTTTTCTTTTCCGTGTCCATCATGTCCATTGCCGTTTTGTCCGCAATTTCTGCTGTCTGGCGTTTGTAGCTGGCAGGAATGCTTTGCAGTTCTGCCTTTGCTGGTTTTGCTGCCTGTTTTCTTTTTTTCTTAAAAATTCCCATAAAATCATGTCCTTTCTTTAAAAACTGTTGATTGTGTAACGTCTGTGTTGTTCCTTTTGTTTTAAGATTTTTTATTTTTTTCTGCCACTTCTTTTGTTTTTCAGCCGGATATGGTATAGTATTTCAGTATCCGGCTTTTTGGTGTCCGGGTTAAAACGTGATAATTTCAGCGAAAAGCAACTAAAACAGATAGCCGACATTCTAAATTGTGATTTTAAGGGAAGTTTCATAATGAGAGATACCGGGGAAGAAATATAAAAAAGGCGGGATTTTAACGCCCTGTTTTTTATTTTTACACATATTTTTACAATACGTGTTTACAGCACACGTGCTATATGTTATTATAATAATGCAAGGAGGAAAACAAAATGCCAATGAAACCAGGGGAGATGGAAAAACTAATCCTTGCAGACGGATGGATGTTCAAAAACCAAGAAGGTTCTCACAAAAATTACATACATCCGACTAAACCAGGAAAAGTCACAATACCTTTTCACAAAAAAGACCTTCCCAAAGGTACAGAAAATTCTATCAAAAGACAGGCGGGGCTTAAATAGCCCCACTGCCTGCAACCCTTTAAATAAATTTAGGAGGTGTGTTAAATGTTATCAATGTATCCAGCCTGTTTTTTTCACGAAGATAATGGTTATTCCGTAGTGTTTCCTGACCTTAACTGGCTCTCCACGTGCGGCGATACTTTTGAAGAATCTATGGAAATGGCTGTCGAATGTTTAGCTGGTTATCTTCACACTTGTCAAATGGATGGCGATAACATCCCGAAACCGTCCAAATTATCTGACATTGACCCGCAAGCCGTTGCAAAGGAACTTGACCCAGATGCGCCTATGTGTGAATCTTTTGTCAACATGGTTTCCGTAGATGTAGCTTCATATGCGAAAGAACATTTTGAAAAATCCGTCAAAAAAACCCTTACTATTCCTGCATGGCTTAATGCCGCGGCATTGGAACACAATGTAAATTTTTCACAGGTTTTACAGGACGCATTAAAAGCACAGTTGCACATAGGATAATCTTTCTCTGTTGAAGCTGTCTGCAAAATATGTGAATTGTTCCATTGCGATATAGAGGATATTTTCCAGTATGTGCCGGATAAAAACGGCTCTTGAAATCTGATTGCAGATATGCTATATTAGACGTAGAAAAAGGGAAAGCCATAGAAGCGGCTCTACCCCTTAAACAACTAAACTAAAACCTCATGTGAGGTCAGCCGTCGCTATTGCAGTAGTGGCGGCTATTTCTTTATTTCCCTTGTAAATCTGATAAATCAAATTAGCAAGGGCGACAACGAGTATACCTATCTGAATCAAGTCCTGATATGTAACGTACATTGCATCGCCCTCCTTTCTTTCGTCTGGAGGGCTACTTTGAACCCTCCGAAAAATAAGAGGGGTAAAGCCGCCTGGCTCTATGGTTTTCCCATATCGACAATATAACATATTTTCTGCTATCGGGCAACTGTTTTAGAAATTTGCTGTTTCGACGTTCCTGTTCCGCTTCCCATTCTTTGATTTTTTGTAGCTTTTCTTCTATTTCTCTTTCTTTTGCTGTCTGCTGTGCTTCATATTTTGCTCTACTTTCTGCTTTCTTTCTGCTAAAAAGAGATACAAAATCCTCCTGTGTCAATTTAAAACCCCAATAATTAGGATAATCATTATCTGAAATATAAATTGCGTCATTTTCCCTCAAATCCAGCGTTTCTTGCGTTATTTTGTTATCTTCTTTCTTAACTATCTTTACAAATACCATGTTCCCTACCTTTCCGGCTTTTCCGACCATTGCATGAGATACCGCTTGTTTGATTACTTCATGTTACTCCTCTGCCTTTAAAAGATACTCAATGTTCTGTAAAATACGCTCGATATTCTGCAACGTGTTCTGTTGTTCCCCCAGTGCGTCTAAAATCCTTGCTCCCATTGATTCTGTAATCGGAGTGCGTTTTGCGTCCTTAGACGCACTGTACTCTTTCAACACGTCTTTCTGCTCTGCTGTGTAAAATTTCGCTGTTTCACTCATAATGATAAACCTCTCTTTCCATTATCTGGCTCGACACAATGTCGAACCCCATATATATTATTCCTCGCTTGTCCCTGCTATTTTGGCTGGTTCTTTGCGCTTGGAAGTTGGCTTTATCGGGGGTGGTTCAATTGGTCTTACCCCGCTATTGGTAATTTCTGCCCCAATCTTTCCGCACTCTGACATTCTTTGTTTCATCTGTTCCGAAATCACTTTTTGGACTCTCCTTCATTTGAAGGTAAGTCCGGCTTCAGCAATATCAAACTTTTCCAGTAGTTCACGTTTTACCTTGCCTATCCGAAGTCGCCGCAGTCCAGTTTCCTTTATCTGGCGTATTCTGGATATGGTTACGCCCTGTTCCCTCGCAACCGCCGCCATAGTCTTATCATGCAGAAAAATTTCTTTGATTATTTCATTCTCTTTTGTGGCTGTGTAACGCTCCACAATGCCCCATAATTCATTTTCAGAGTGTTCCTTTTAATCGAAAAAACTCAAATACGGGACAAACAGAAGGAAAAGAGCGGCATCACTGCCGCTCATTGTCGTGGGAGATTTCCAAAAGAAAAAAAGCGGTGGCAAGCCCGCTCTTTTTCTTAATCTTCTTTTTCTTCTTTATCCTTCTTCTTTTTACCTTCAACTGATTCGATACAATCAACAATATCATCGCTTGTGAAATTTTTTGATTTTAACCACTCGATAAGGTTTAATACTTCTCTTGCTGTCATTGCTTTTAATACCTCCATCTTCCAATCTCCTTTCCGTTCATCAGATTTACCTGCCTCATCTGATAATATCATTACAAACTATTTTTGGTTTAAAATCAATATATAAATTAAACTTTTTATGGTTTATTTTCTACGTACTTTATTATATTTCCCGGCTGCATATCCAATAATTCGCAAATCTGCCCCAATGTTTTTATCCCTATCATTTCTCCCTTCCTTAATTTTTGCATGGCCGACTGACTAAGTATGTTTTCCCTTAATATTCTGGTACTATTATATCCTGATTCCTTTAATGTTTCAATCACATCTATCTTATATGCTAACATGGCTCAGCCTCCTTTTCTTTATTCTAATTTGATATTACAAAAAAGTCAAGAAAAATAATCCAAATAAAGTTTAAAAAGTACTTGGCAATAAACCAATATTGGTTTGTGATGGACTTATCAAACAAAGAAGAAACAAAGGAATTCTATGAAAACAACAATCATATAGAGATAATACTATTGTCATTTTGCACAAAAGAAACACGCTGTATTTTTGGAGAAAATCGCTTTTGAAAAACCGTGTCTGATTTTGCCAGTACAGCTTGAACGCAAGAACACAAAATTCCGTGTTGTTGATGAAGCTGAGCAGCCCGATGGCTCTATCATCGTCCATATCAAAAAGCAATCTTGAAATCGGACGGAACAGGGGGCTGCCATTGGAGCAGACAATACTTTACCTGTATCCAGAAAATTAGCAATTCTATCCTATCTGTTATTTCTATTTTTCCACCCGAAACAGGAAGCCCATTTTCTATTACTTTTTCGTTAAATTTCTTCCTCCCTCCGCTTAGTTTTGCTTTGTTGTCCGGCAAACCCTTTGAATGACTTCCTCTCCCTGCGCTTCTCCGTCGATCAGCAGCACGGCCACATCATTGACGTTCGTCCCGGTTGCCCCGGTCACGATCAGACCGTCACATTTTTGCAGCGCATGATAAGCGTCGTTTTGCTTTAGCGTTTTGAAAATATCAATTCCCTGTTCCATCAGGCGCTGCTTTGTCTGCCAGTCACAGTAACCGCCCGCTGCATCCGTCGGACCGTCTGTACCGTCGCTTCCCACGCTGAATACAGCGGTCCCTTTTAATCCCGCGATACCGGCGGCTGCCGCAAGCGCCAGCTCCTGATTCCGTCCGCCTTTGCCGTCTCCGGTCAGATGCACGACCGTTTCCCCGCCTGCCACAAACGCCAGCCGTTTTCCTTTTGTAACGTGGCTTTTTGCAACAGAGGCAAGAAACGAACCCGCCTCTTTTGCCTCACACTCCAGCTGGTCGGTCAATATGACCGGCTCATACCCAAGCGCCCGGCATTCCTCTGCGGCAGCGCTGCACAAATTTTTTACGCTTCCGGTAATTCTGGTCTGCACGTTAAACAGTTCTTTCGGCGTTTCTGTCCGCAGGCACGCAAGCGCCTGGTCGCTTAATTTTAAGCCGTATTTGCGGACGATGGAACATGCGGCTTCACAGGAGGATGTATCCGGATAAGCCGGACCGGACGCGATCATATCCAGCGGATCTCCTAAAATATCGCTGAGCACAATACTGTATATCTGCGCCGGCTCGCACAGCTTCGCAAATTTGCCGCCTTTTACGGCGGAAAGCCGTTTACGTATCGTATTGATCTCCACAATATCCGCACCGCAGGCTAACAGCTGTCTGGTAATGTCCGCCAGCTCCTCTCCCGAAACCAGCGGCTTTTCGAATAACGCCGAGCCTCCTCCGGACAGTAAAAACAACACCGTATCCTGCGCACAAAGTCCGCTTGTAAGATCCAGCGCCGCCTGTGTGCCCGCAAAGGAATTTTCATCCGGTACCGGATGTCCTGCTTCGTAACAGTCCATATCCGCAATCTCACCTTTGACGTGCTCATATTTCGTAATAACCACACCGCGCGTAATCCGGCTGCCCAGCATGACAGACGCGGCTTTTGCCATCTGCCACGCCGCTTTCCCGACAGCCACAACATAAATATTTCCACGGTCAAACTGCTTTTGCCTGATTGCCTGTGCGACTGCCTCATCCGGCAAAACCTTTTGTATCGCCTTTGCAACGATCCGATCTGCGTCTTCCCTTAACGTTCCCATTCCCATCCTCCGATTTTAACGATTAAAAATAATTGATTTCTTTCCATTTTATTATTGTTTGTTTTTATTTGCAAGCGCATAATAATAGACGGAATGGAGGCGTACTTTATGAAATAATGGAAAAACCATTCACAGTCAGCCGTACCGCTATCTGTTACGAAGAAAAATTTTTTGTTCCTGTCACAAATACAGAAAATGGGGAAGTCAATGATCGTACACTAACTGATACCGGGCATTAGAAAAATGATATAATTATCCCAGCGACTTCAAATTTTTTCGATATTCCTGCATTTCCATTTCATCAACAGTATCCAGAATATATTGCAGCTCATTTGCGACCTTCTCACGATCATATGGCAGATATGCCGTTACCGGAGCAAAATTTGAAACCGTGTTTGCAAGTAAGTGTGTCCTTATATTTAAGTGATTGATTAGCAGCTGCAATTCACGAATACGCTCCTTTTCCCCGGCAGGTTCAAACAAGCCCTGCTGTGCCATTTTGTACAATTCCGTATCCGGGAAAAGCGTGAGAGAATCCACGGAAACAAAATACGGATGAAGCTGACTGAAAAGCTCTGCGCTGTTCCATGCATTTCGATATCCGCCGCCTTTTCCCGCAAGTCCCGTCATATAAACAAAATAATATTCCATACCCGCTTCATCCAGCTTTCTGCATTGTTCCAGAATGTCAGCTGAAGTATATCCTTTATTTGCAAGGGCAAGCGTCTCATCATCACCGCTTTCCACACCGATGCTCAGACCGTTAATGCCCATGGCTTTTAATTTTCCAAGCTGCCATACCTCTTTGCTTTTTATGTCACGGATGCTTGCAAACATAGCCATTGTCTGGCATTTTATAAGGTAATCTCTTACTGTTAAAGCTCTGCGTTTAAGATTGTCATAGCTCATCGCAAAAGGATTTGCCCCTGTCCAGAATATTCTTCTTGCATATGGCTGGCAGCTCTTTATCTCTGCCAGATCTTCCTCAATATGCTTCATATGGCGGTCGCCAGGTTCTGCCTGTAAAGTGCATGACTGTTCCTCCCCTCTTTGTTCATGCGCGGTTTTCTACAAATGATCGTATTACAGATGATGAACACTCCTTCTATATTGTTGTAATTCTTCTTCGCTGACATTCCCTATGATTTCGTCGAGAAACGACAGCAGCTTTATCCTGTCTTTTGGCAGCTGCCCGCAAAACTGGTATGCGTTGGAAGTTCCCATTGCTGCAAAGATCACAGGTATCTGCAAATTTTCAATCAGTGTCCGTACCTCTTTGTATTTTTCAAGTTCGCTTTCCTCCTGCCAGTTCCCATGCTGTATTTCAGTATAAAGTTCGGAATCGGGATAGATCGTAAGCATATTTGCCCCGATGCGCGCAGGGTGTATCTGGTTGCATATAGCAGCCGTCAATTTTGCTCCGATTTCTCCGCGACCTGCTCCGGAAATACCTGCCAGATAAAAGAAGCTGTAAGAAATATTCGCTGCGTCCAGTCTCTGGCATTGCCCGATGATGTCTGCCGGGGTATATCCCCATAAGCGCGAACTTAATGAAAAATTATACAAAAAGTGAATATTGTAGAAGATTTATAAAATAAAAAATTCATGACAGACGCTCTTTCGTGTAAAATGATTTTGTGAAAAAATTTACCAAAAGAGGATTGTCATGAATTTTCAAAATGATTT
>CAJTMV010000036.1 GCA_910577225.1 uncultured Eubacterium sp.
TCGCTTTCACTATTTCTTCGCTTTCACTATTTCTTCGCTTTCACTATTTCTTCGCTTTCACTATTTCTTCGCTTTCACTATTTCTTCGCTTTCACTATTTCTTCGCTTTCACTATTTCTTCGCTTTCACTATTTCTTCGCTTTCACTATTTCTTCGCTTTCACTATTTCTTCGCTTTCACTATTTCTTCGCTTTCACTATTTCTTCGCTTTCACTATTTCTTCGCTTTCACTATTTCTTCGCTTTCACTATTTCTTCGCTTTCACTATTTCTTCGCTTTCACTATTTCTTCGCTTTCACTATTTCTTCGCCAATTTTGCACGAATTTTCTTATTATAGATATTTCATCTGACTCAGGACTCGCGTACCATTTTTATTAGTTCGCCAATTTTACGCGGATCCTTATACCCATTTGTTTCTGCCGCACTGGACAAGTCGATGGCATACGCGCCTTTCGTAAGCGCATCCGCCAGATTATCCGGACCGATACCGCCCGCCAAAAAGAACGGTTTTTCGCATCCTGCAATCAGATCCCAGTCAAAGGTACATCCTGTTCCCCCTGCGCCGTTGTCAAACAACAGATAATCCGCGCTGCTTTCCTGCCATCTGTCCATATCCAGGATCGATTGCACTGCTACCGCTTTAATAACCGGTCTGCCCGTCTGTTCCCTGATCCAGCGGATATCCTGCTCTGTTTCCTGTCCATGCAGCTGGGCGATATCTATGGTACGCTCGCACAGCAGACGGGCAACCGTCTCTTTCGTCTCATTGACAAATACGCCGACTGCCTGAATCTCATCAGAAAGCATTCGTTTCAATTGCACCGCCTGTCGTTCCGTAAGATACCTCCGGCTCTTTTTTGCGAATACAAATCCTATATAGTCCGGTTTGTATCGATTCGCTGCCCAAATGTCCTCTGATCTTGTCAGTCCGCAAATTTTAATTTTTGTCATATTCGTTCCTTTTTATTTTAGCCTCTTTCCTATTTATCTGTCAGAAACACCTGATCCGCAAACTCTTTTAATATTGCCCGCTTATCCGCAGCCCTCATAAGCGTTTCCCCTATCAGCACGGCGTCTGTTCCGTTTCGCTGCAGATTTGCAATATCCGCCGCATTTCGTATACCGCTTTCCGACACAAACAGGACCTCGTCCGGTACCAGTTCCCTTAACCGTATGCTTGTCGTAATATCTACTTCAAACGTTTTCAGATCCCGGTTATTAACCCCTATGATTCCTGCACCGCTCTTTAACGCACGCTCCAGCTCTTTTTCATTATGCACCTCCACAAGTGCAGAAAGTCCTATACTTCTCGCAATAGTTATATATTCTTTTAACTGATCGTCCGTCAAAATTCCACAGATCAGCAAGACTGCGGATGCTCCCAGCACCTTTGCTTCATAGATCATATATGCATCGACTGTAAAATCCTTGCGCAATATAGGAATCGATACCTGCAGCGCAATCTCTTGTAAATACCGGTCATCGCCCTGAAAATAAAACGGTTCCGTCAGACAGGAGATCGCCGCCGCACCCGCCGTTTCATATTCTCTTGCAATCTGAACATAGGGAAAATCCTTTGCAATTACTCCTTTGGATGGCGACGCTTTCTTGACCTCACAAATAAAAGAAATCCCCTTTTGTTTTAAAGCCTGCTCAAATGGAAATCCTGTATCCGCATGCATAGATTCTGCCTGTCGCCGCAGCGTTTCCATCGAAACCTGTTTTTTACGTTCCAAAATCCGTTCCCTTGTCTTTTTCACGATTTCGTCCAAAATTGTCATATCTCACCTCAATTTTTATTGTTTTCTTTTTTATTTCCGTCCCCCTGAATCGTATTGACTTCTATTCACATCTTATCCGGCTGCCATCGTCACCTCATTTGACAGTTCTACAAACTGCCGCAGCCGCTCTTTCGCACTTCCATCATCGATCAGCTGCATGGCCATACGCACACCCTGATCGACAGAGGCTGCTTTGCCCGCTACATACAGTCCCGCGCCTGCATTTAAAACAACGGCGTCCCGCTTCGGCCCTTTTTTCCCGTCCAGGATGTCTGTTGTAATCCTCGCATTCTCTTCCGGTGTTCCGCCTTTCAGATCTGCTTTCCGGCATTTTTCCAGTCCAAACTGTTCCGGTTCGATCTGATACGACCGATAGGTTCCGTCTTTTACTTCACAAACAGTGGTCGGCGCGCTCATCGATATTTCGTCCAGAATGTCCTGACCATATACCACCATTGCACTTTTTACTCCAAGATTGGTCAGCACCCTCGCAAGAGGTTCGACCAGAGCCTCGTCATAAACGCCCATGACCTGCATATTTGCTCCAGCCGGGTTGGTTAACGGACCGAGAATATTAAATACAGTGCGAATGCCAAGCTCTTTCCGTACCGGTGCTACATATTTCATTGCCAGATGATAGTTCTGCGCAAACAAAAAGCAAATATTAATTTTATTTAATATCTTTGTGCTTTGTTCCGGCGGAATAGAGATATTAACTCCAAGCGCCTCCAACACATCTGCCGCACCGCACCTGCTGGACGCCGCACGATTGCCATGTTTTGCAACCGGCACACCTCCCGCGGCAATAACCAGCGCCGCAGTCGTTGAAATATTAAATGAATCGGAATGATCTCCCCCAGTTCCTACAATTTCGAGGATATCCATATCATGCAGCAGACGAATACAATGCTCACGCATTCCTTTTGCAGACCCTGTAATCTCATCGATCGTTTCTCCTTTCATGGAGAGAGCTGTCAGATACGCACTCATCTGAATCTGACTGGTGTCCCCGTTCATGATTTCATCCATAACCGATTTTGCCATATCGTAACTTAAATTTTTCCCATTGCTCAGATCGATAATTGCTTCTTTAATCATAATATATTTCCTCCAAATTCTCCAATCTGCTATTGATGACTGACGCTTTCTTACAATTCCCAGCTACACATCCTTCATAAGCTGTTATGTCCTTACATTTCTGCTCCTGCCCGATAACGCGCTGCTTAGAAAATTTTGAAGCATCCGGCTGCCGTCTGGCGTCAGGACCGATTCCGGATGAAACTGCAGTCCATATACCGGATACTTTCGATGTTCCACCGCCATAATTTCCCCCTGATTCGTTTGTGCCGTTATTTTCAGACATCCCGGCAGCTTCTTTCTGAGCGCAATGAGCGAATGGTATCTGCCCGCTGTAGTTTCTTTCGATATTCCCGCAAACATTTTACTATTCTGATCCACCTGAATCATCGAGGCTTTTCCATGCATCGGCTCCTTTGCATAAGAGACGACGCCGCCAAATGCCTCGCAAATCACCTGATGTCCGAGACATACTCCCAGAATGGGCGCCTCTTTGTACAATCTGCGTACTACATCCGTACATACTCCTGCATCTTCGGGTTTTCCTGGTCCTGGCGATAACACGATGGCCTCTGGCTGCATCTTCTCTACCTCATCCGCCAGATATTCGTCGTTGCGAATCACCCGGATATCCGGTTCCATACTCCCAATCATCTGATACAGATTATAGGAGAAACTGTCATAATTATCGATTAATAAAATCATAAATCAATTCCTCCTTCCGCTTCTTTCAATGCCTGCAATACAGCTTCCGCTTTTTTTGCACATTCTGCAAATTCCCGCTCCGGCACACTATCCGCCACTATGCCAGCGCCAGACCGGACAAATACTTTACCATTTTTGGCAAATGCAAGTCTTATGGCAATACATGTGTCCAGATTTCCCGTAAAATCTATATATCCGATTGCACCTCCATAAAGTCCGCGCTTATTATTTTCCAGTTCGTTAATAATCTCACAGGCTCGTAACTTTGGCGCGCCAGACAGCGTTCCTGCCGGCAGAATTGCGTCTACTGCATCCAGCGCATCCTTATCCCCGCATATCTGTCCTCTGACCGTCGATCCAAGATGCATCACATGTGAAAACCGCTCGACGCTCATATATTTTTCTACCGTGACCGAACCTATACGGCTTATTTTACCCAGATCATTTCGTCCAAGATCTACGAGCATATGATGTTCTGCCCGTTCTTTTTCGTCTGAAAGCAGACTTTGTTCCAATGCCATATCTTCCTGCCGGTCGGCCCCTCTTGGTCTTGTGCCTGCCAGAGGAAATGTGTACAACGCTCCGTCCTGCAGCTTTACAAGTGTTTCAGGTGAAGCGCCTGCGATTTCAACATCGCTGCCGGAAAAATAAAACATATACGGCGATGGATTCGTCGAGCGCAAAATCCGATACGTGTCCAACAGACTTCCTTCCATATCCGCTTCCATACGATTAGACAATACCACCTGAAAAATATCTCCTTCCCGTATATACGACTTTGCCTTCCTTACAATCTCGCAATATTTCTCTTTGTCAAATAAATATCGAAATTCACTTTTCAGCCTTAACGGAGCATTTTCTGCCATCTGCCCATTCGTCAGCAGCATCGCCATATCGTGTAGCTTTTTTATTCCCTGCTTATAAGAATCAGCCAAATTATCAGTTTTTATATTTACAATTAATATAATCTTCTGTCTGTAATGATCGAATGCAGCCACTTTGTCAAACAGCATCAGATCCGCGTCCTGAAAAGCCTCCTCATCTTCTGCATCCAGCTGCAAAACAGGTTCGCCATACTTCACATAGTCATAAGAAAAGTATCCTGCCAGACCTCCTGCAAACGGCGGCATTTCCTCCAGATGCGGCGCAAGATTTTCCTCCATAATGCCGCGAATCAGGCTCCCCGGATCTCGTGTCTGTCTGACAACAGATTTTCCTGTTTCCAGATCTGTAATTCGTACTTCCCCGTTCAGACAGGTAATCTGCATGACTGGTTCGTATCCCAGAAAAGAATAGCGCCCCCATTGTCTGGATGGTTCTGCACTTTCCAGTAAAAAGCAGTGATGATCTGCCTGTTTTAACCTGCGTAACGCCATCATCGTTGTCATGGAATCTGAATAAAGTTCCAGTTTCAGCGGAAATCTTCCATATCGTTTTTGTGTTTCTATGGCTAACAATTCCTGTATCTGCCTGTAAGATTGATAAAACATACGTTTCCCTCCTGTTCTGTCATATCCGCCTATCTGTTTCGCTGCGCAGCAAAAAAACACCCGGTCCATGACAAATGCAACTATGCATTATCAAGGACGGGTGTTATGATTTCAGTTTCATAATTGTTTCAGTATCGCAATCACATCTGGCTAAATCATAAAATTCAACTGATTTGCCACATGATCGCTTGCTAAATAAAATCATGATTTCATATTCATCCGCGGTGCCACCTTGTTTTACAGGAATTCCTGCACACTCTGAAGAGATACCATCATATCTCCGGCAACTAACGTATGCCCAACGTCGCAGAATACTTGGCGGTCTTCTGTGTCCATACAGAAACGCCTTTGACTGCGCCCTCAGCGGTCCATTTAATAATCTGCGTTTAATCCGGCTCTCACCTAACCCGGACTCTCTGGGTATGCACAACTATTTTTATCTCCGCTTCAACGGTTTTATGCGAATATTTAATTTTTATGATGTACCCATTATAAACACAGGTTTTTCCTTTTGTCAAGAAAAATTTTCCTCCAAAACAGAAATCAGCTGTTCTTTATCCAGCCCTCCTATCGATACTCCTCCCTCCGAAATAATCGAATCTGCAAGATTTTGCTTGTCCTCCTGCATTTTTAAAATCCGTTCTTCGATCGTCCCTTTAATAATCAGCCGCAATACCGTTACCTTGTTATCCTGTCCGATTCGGTGCGCACGGTCGGTTGCCTGATTCTGCGCCGCAAGATTCCACCATGGATCGTAATGAATAACAATATCTGCTGCTGTCAGATTTAGTCCCGTACCCCCCGCTTTGAGCGATATCAAAAAAATATCCGCCTTCCCGTCCTGAAATTCCGCTACCAGACGGCGCCGCTCTTCCTTGTTCGTTTTGCCCGTCAGCAAAAAAGAACGCAGCCCGTGCTCTGAAAACAGCTGTGCCAGATGCTCCAGCATAGATGCGAACTGAGAAAACAACAAAATCTTATGACCGCCGCTTACTGCATTTTCCACAACTTCCATACACGTTTTCGTCTTTGCCGACTCTCCGGAAAAGTTCTCGTATACAAGCGCCGGATCGCAGCAAATCTGCCGCAATGCCGTTAATTCTGCCAGCACCCAGAGCTTTTGTGACTGAAACTCCGCTTCTGACTGACTGGACAATGTCATCAGCAGCTGTTTTTCGCGCGCCTGATACAGACTGTTCTGCTCTCCTTCCATTTTTGCATAAATAACTTCCTCCACTTTGTCCGGCAGTTCCTTCAGAACATCTTTTTTCAAACGTCTTAATATAAACGGCCGCACAAACCGGGTCAGACGGATTCTTGCCCTTTCGTCCTTACTTTCCGCAATCGGAGCTTCCAGTTCTTCTTTAAAGCGGCGATAGCCAAATAAATATCCCGGCATTAAAAACTCAAAAATACTCCATAGTTCACTAAGTCTGTTTTCGATCGGAGTACCTGTCAGCGCAAACCGACAGTCACTCGTAATTGCTTTCACTGCCTTTGCTGCCTGCGTCGAAGCATTTTTAATATACTGTGCTTCATCGATAATCATATAATCAAATTTTTTATCCTGATAAAAATCTATATCTCGTTTTAACAAATCATAAGAAGTAATCAAAATCGTATATTTTTCATATTCTTCTATCTGCATTTTTCTTGTCCGGGCCGTTCCTGCAACCGCCATAACCTTTGCAGACGGGTAAAACCGCCGGCATTCCTCTTCCCAGTTATAGATCAGAGAAGCCGGACATACGACAAGCGCTCCCCGACCCGGATGCGCTGCCAGAAACGTGAGCACCTGCAAAGTTTTTCCGAGTCCCATATCATCTGCCAAAATTCCTCCAAATCCATAGGATGCCAGCGAGCAGAGCCATTGAAAGCCAATCTCCTGGTACGGCCGAAGTACCGCATGTATTTCCTTTGGAATCTCCTGATCGCCGTCTTCCATCGAACGCATCTCACGTATCACCGTCTTATATTTTTTATCGCGCTCAATCCTTATATATTCAGCATTATCCCTGATTAATGCATCCAGATATAAGGAACGGTATAACGGGACTTCCGCTTTGCGCTCCTTCAGCTGTTCTTTTGTCAGCTGGAGGCCGTCGTTTAATTCGGCCAGCACTGCCAGAGAGTTTTCGTCCATACGTACAAAATCTCCCGACTGCAGTTTATGGTATCTCTTTTTCTTTTTATAATCCGCAAGAATGTCCATTACTTCCTGCGCGCTCATTCCCTCCACATCCCATCTTACGTCCAGCAGATTCCCTTTCATTGAAATACCTGTCGTAACGGTTGGCATTGGAATCACACGCATACTTTTAAATCGGTCAGTCGCAAATATTTCCGACACTGTTTCCAGACGCGGCAGTCCGATTTCCAAAAATTCCAGCATCGAATCTTCCTCTTTGCTATAATAGGTCTGCTGATCCGACGCCACTTCAAAATAATCTTCCAGAATACTGCGTACCTGAAATTCTTTGCGAATATCCCGGATAGCCTCTTCTTTTGCAGGAATTTTGGCCACGTCATATTCCATCTGCCCGTAGCGTACCTTAGCCTTACATTCAATCCGGCTGCCGACTTTATCCAAAAAGCTGTGAAAGACTGCCTCCTCCGGCTCATATGAAGTTAAATCTACATTTTCTATTCTTACATCCAGCGCATCGCTGACCATCGGCAGCACATTTTTTGCAAAAGCTCCAAAATCTGCTTCGCTTAAATAAAACGTTGGATTTGTTAAATCCTCTCCGGAATATCCAAACCGTTTGTAATAACTATATCGTTTGATCTCTTCTCTCTGCTGCACCATCAGTCTCAAAAATCCCTTGACCTGCTCATAATAATCTCTTGTGCAGATATAGAAACAGTTTCTCCATAGCAAATACCACTGCCTGCCCCCTTCTGTCAAAAATACCGGCTCCATTTCCACATCTGCGCCTTTTGCCCTGTTTCCTCTGATATACAATGGCAGTTTTGGATTTTCACGTATAACCAATACGCCGGCCTTTTGCTGCAGCAGCTGATCATCCACACTCAGTTCTTTCCCTTCGTACATTTCCATCAAACGATCGAGCATCGGCGGCGACAGCGTAACAGAACGGCGCTGCTGCGAACTGCTGTACCCCCAGCTGTGGTAACGGAAAGAAAATTCGTTTTCATCATCTAATTCCAGCAGCAGATTTACGATTCCTGTCGATTCTCTCGTAAACGCACTCTGACTATGCGTGAACGCCAGTTTTTTTCCATACGAAACATAGCGCATCTGCTTGATATTGCTTACCAGCTCTCCAATATCTTTGACTACATACAGCTGTGTCGTACCAATCTTTAATTCCAGAGATTCCCTGTCCGCTTCCAGATGAAGAATCGGTATTAGCTGCACATCTCCATTTCCATATTCCTGGCAAAAATGGTTTCGATCCTGCAATACGTAATAATCTACAATATTTTTCAGCGCCGCGTCGCTTGGCTTCGCTCCTCTTGCCAGCTTCGCCGGATTCTTTCTGGCAGCGGCATTTTGATGATCAGACATTTTATCCACGGCAGAAAAATCAAATTCTCCGTCTTCTGCCTCATAGTTATATTCCATCAGCATCGCCGTTACATGTTTACACATACCGGGATACTGCGCATGCGCCGCACAGTCACACCGATGCTCTTTGATCAGCTCTCCCATATGCAAAAACGCCACCACTGCCTCTGTCTGGTAGATTTTTCCTGTACTGCCCCTGACTTTTGCGCGAATACTATACGTCTGGTCCGCCTGTTTTGTCATTTCAATCCGACCCACGTTCTCATCCATAAACAACTCATTGGCACGCTCATATACCTGCCGGCTGGCCGTATACTTACTAATTAAATCCGGATGAATGATTCTCATACTTTTCTTCTCCCTGGCTGCCGCCATCTGATCTGTGATCTGATTTTCATTTATATTTGCCTGTTATTGTACCATGAAACATTTGCGAAACACAAATACTTTTTCGGAACTGAATGAAAATACCGAATATTGGAGATTCTATAACACGATCCGATATCCCAAATACAGACTGCGGTCGGATTGAAAAGGAGCATTTCAGACTTATGCAAAAAGTATTAAACATCGACGAAGCAGAAAACTATACTGATTATATCGATCCGAGAGTCCTTCGCTATATCCGTGACAATCAGGCAGAAACTTTTGAAAGTTATCAAAAATACACACTGTTTGTATTTCCATTCTATGATATCCACCAGGCCGGTCTTGCGGCAAATCAGATTATGGTGTATCTGGATCATGAAGATCTGCTGCTGTTTTGCGAGACAAAAAGAGGCTATGACCGTGTGCGAAGCCTTTTTTCAAAAGAAGCTACAAACGAATGCGCGCTTTGGGGATTTTTCCAAAATCTTCTGAAAAATGATATGGACAATCTGGAAGATCTCGAATGTGAGGTTGCCGATGCTGAAATGGCCGCCATGGTGCGTTTTCAAAACGACTATATCCGCAAAATCATCGCTTACCGCAAAGAACTGCTGCGTCTCAAGCGCTATTACGAACAGCTGGACACGATTATGGACAGTCTGATCTTAAATGAAAACAAACTGCTTTCCGAAGACGGAATACGTCATTTTACAATTCTGGCAAATCATACGACCAGATATCTGCAAAACGTATTGCATCTGCGCGATTACGTAACCCAGATGCGGGAAGCATATCAGGCGCAGATCGATATCGAGCAGAACAATCTGATGCGGCTGTTTACCGTCATCACCACTGTCTTTCAGCCTCTGACATTACTTGCCGGCTGGTACGGAATGAATTTTCCAAATATGCCCGAAATGCATTGGAAATATTCCTATCCCGTATTTATCGGTATCAGCCTTCTGGTCTGCCTGTCGCTTCTTGCTATTTTTAAAAAAAAGAGATGGTTTTGACGATCATTTCTAAAAATTAGCAGTCAGATGTATAGATACCGGAAAAATCGAAAACACTAAAGGAAAATTGTACCGGTACAGTCTGTCAGATTTCCCGGTACAAATTATCAGAGAGGTAACCAATATATGTCTGAAAAAGAATGTATCAAAATCAACCTGCGAAAAGCAGCTGTGATTGGCTGCGGTTTCGTAGGTTCTTCTACTGCTTTTGCACTTATGCAAAGCGGTCTGTTTTCCGAAATGGTTTTAATCGACGCAGACAAAGACCGCGCCGAAGGCGAGGCGCTCGATATCAGCCACGGAACTCCGTTCGCAAGACCTATGAAAATATACGCCGGCACGTATCAGGATATTACCGATGCCGCGGTCATTATCATTACTGCCGGCGCAAACCAGAAGCCAGATGAAACGCGGCTGGATCTGGTCGCCAAAAATACAAAAATCATGCGCTCTGTGATCGATGAAATTATGAAATATGGGTGTGAAGGTATTCTTCTGATCGTATCCAATCCGGTAGACATTCTGACCTACGAAGCGTTAAAAATCTCCGGACTGCCAAAAAACCGTGTCATTGGTTCCGGAACCGTACTGGATACCGGACGCTTAAAAAGCGAACTGGCCGAGCATCTGGGCGTAGACAGCCGGAGTGTTCACGCCTTTATTATCGGCGAACATGGAGACAGCGAAATCGCCGCGTTCAGCAGCGCAAACGTATCCGGCGTGCCGCTCAGTCATGTATGCGAAATGCGCGGTTATTTTAACCACGAATCTTCCATGCGCGAAATAGCAGAAACAGTAAAAAACAGCGCTTATGAAATAATCGAAAAGAAAAAAGCCACTTATTATGGCATATCGATGGCCGTCCGGCGCATCTGCGAGGCAATCGTACGTGATGAAAAATCTATTCTGCCCGTTTCCGCAATGCTGGACGGTATTTACGGCCTGACAGATATTGTATTAAGTATGCCGACCATTATTGGCGCCAGCGGAGCCGAAGGGCAGATGCCCATTACGCTAAATCCAGACGAACAGGCGCTGCTGCAGCAATCTGCTCATATTCTCAAAGAAGTTATTCATAAAATCGAAAGTTAATACCAGTTCCTGCCTGATGCCATTTTGATTGTTTGGAATTTTATAATCAGATTCGTACAAAATACGAAAACACTTTTCATAACTATATAGCAATTGAGGAGGAAACAATGACAAAACCAGAAGTTATCAGAAGAAGAAGATTACGCCGCAAAAGACGCCGCGCCATAAAACGCGCCGTATGCATGGCTGTACTTTTAACAGGAATCGTCGCTGTCCTGCGTATGGCCGGCAATCATCTGCTTCCCACAAACAGTATTGCAAAGCCGGAAAGCGCTCATCTTCAGGCAGCGTCCGCGGTCACTGTCAGCCGGCCGGCAGAACGCCACTCTTCTCTTATTACAGACGATTTGAAAAATTATTCCAAAGCCGGCAAAACCGCTGCAAAAATATATAAAAACCGCAATCAGTACTCCGAAACGCTGCTTGCCGCATACTTAAATAATCCGGAAATGGAAGAGTTCATCGACGGCTATTTAGATGCTGATCTGCCTCAGTATTCGGCGCAGGGAGGCCTTACCCGACAGGAACTGCGGCAGGATTTTCCCCTTTTCCTGCAATGGGACAAGCGCTGGGGTTATGTATCCTATGGCGGCAGCATCATCGGCCTTTCCGGCTGCGGTCCGACCTGTCTGTCCATGGTGCTCGTATCCCTGACTGGCAGCTCCGATATGACGCCTGCAGAAGTTGCCCGATTTAGCGAAGAAAACGGATATTATGTCGAAGGAAGCGGCACCTCCTGGTCGTTGATGACCGACGGCGCATCCGCACTCGGGCTTTCTGCCCGTGAATTATCCCTGGACGAATCCGTAATGAAGTCTTCCCTTGACAGCGGACATCCGATTATCTGCTCGATGGGGCCGGGAGATTTTACGACACAGGGACATTTTATTCTGATCTATGGCTACGATGCAGAAGGATTTCTCGTAAACGACCCAAACTGCATTTCCAGAAGCAGCCGGCACTGGGATTTTGAAACGCTGCGCGGACAGATTAAAAACCTGTGGGCCTATTCTGCCCTGTAATCGAGGGTTGTTTTTCTATAAAATACTGGCAGAAAATCATTTTTCTACGATTTCCTGCCAGTATTTTTCTGTCTGATTCTTCTATCTGATCCTTCTATCCGATTCTTCTATCTGAAAACCAATCGTCTATATTCCGAACTTTTCTTTCTGTTCCGCCAGAAAGGATGCGTCCTGAAAATAGTCGATCTTCATCGCATGCTTTACTTCTTCCAAAGTTTTCGCCGCCGTCTCCTTTGCCGTTTCACTGCCGTTTCGCAGGATTTCATATACCTGATCGATATGTTTCTCATATTCTGCCCGACGTGCACGAATTGGCTGCAGTTCTTCCTGCATAACGCTGTTTAAGAACTTCTTTACTTTTACGTCTCCCAGACCGCCTCGCTGATAGTGCTCTTTTAGCTCGTCCAGATTCGCATATTCCGGCAGATATTCCGCAAAATGATCCGGCTTGCTAAATGCGTCCAGATACGTAAATACCGTATTTCCTTCCAGTTTGCCCGGATCCTGTATCCGGATATGATCCGGATCTGTAAACATCGACATGATTTTTTTTCGCACGTCCTCTTCCGTTTCCGACAGATAAATACAGTTGCCAAGCGATTTGCTCATCTTTGCCTTGCCGTCTGTACCCGGCAGCCGCAGACACGCCTGATTATCCGGCAGCAGGATCTGCGGTTCTGTCAGAGTCTCCCCATAGACTGCGTTAAATTTATGCACGATCTCTCTTGTCTGCTCGAGCATCGGCGCCTGATCCTCCCCCACCGGAACGGTCGTGGCTTTAAATGCCGTTATATCCGCTGCCTGGCTAATCGGATAGGTAAAAAATCCTACCGGAATACTCGTTTCAAAGTTACGCATCTGAATCTCCGCTTTTACCGTTGGATTTCGCTGCAGTCTGGAAACAGTCACCAGATTCATATAATAAAAAGAAAGCTCTGTCAGTTCCGAAACATGCGACTGAATAAAAATGACCGACTTTGCCGGATCGATTCCAATCGACAGATAATCCAGCGCTACCTCCATAATATTTTCCCGAATTTTAGACGGATGATCTGCATTGTCTGTCAACGCCTGTGCGTCGGCAATCATAATAAATATCTGATCGAACTCTCCGGAATTTTGCAGTTCTACCCGACGTTTTAACGAGCCGGCATAATGACCAACGTGCAGTTTTCCGGTCGGTCTGTCTCCCGTCAATATAATTTTTTTGTTTTCTCCCATTTTTGTTCTCCATTTCTATATTATTAAATTATAATGTTATATCACAATCCCGGATCGTTCATTACTCTCTTCCATCATACTCCTGCCGTATACGCTGGTCTAATCCGCCCTGATAAGCGCGAAGTCATCGATCGTCCCCTGTCCGCCGTCAGCGCATTTTACTTTTATTCCAATCGTAAGATCTGATGTTCCATCCGCCTGCAGCCGTTTTATTTTTAACTGGCGCCAATTGCCCCAGCCTGTTAACTTTACACTCTTCGACCGTCTTACCTTTCCATCGATGACTGCGTACAAATAAATCTTTGAAAAACGCCCGGTATCTTGCCCCTGTATATATACCGACGCGGTATAAGTTCCTTTTGCCAATCCGGACACTGTCTGACTGATTTTAAAATTCTGCTTTTTTTCACCAGAAAAAAACAGGCTGTTTACACCGGACTTTGCATCCGCTTCCACGTTTTGTATTTTGGTTGGATTTGATTCACCCTGATAAGATAATTTCCACATGGAAATATCGTTCTTTTCAAAACCAGCGTTTAACATCCAGTTCTTTTTTCCAGATGTTGTCTGCTGCGTCAGAGACTTACGTTCTTTCATCAGATACCCATCTGTTTTTTGCGCTTGATCTGCTGCCAGCTGATACTTCCGCTCTGCATGATCCTGTATGCGCTGCTCCTGCACTGCCTGCCGCTGTACGGAATCTGTCTGTATTTGATCTGTCTGTACCGTATCCGTCTGTATTTTACCAGTCTGTACTATATCCGTCTGTATTTTACCAGTCTGTACCGTATCCGTCTGTATTTGATCTGCCTGTGTATATATACCCGCACATGCAGAAATTTCCATCAAAGCGGCAAATACCAGCGTCATGCTCCATAACTTGTTTTTCATCGTATTGTATTCCCTTTATTATTTATAAATAGTTATTTTAACAAAAAACAGATGCAAATTCAATCATTGTATTACGATTCACGCAAAGAATCCAGCCCATTTAAAATGCGCAATTAGCAGCCTTCCAATGTACTGGATTCTTTCGTCAGATACCGGTTTTACAATTTATGATAAATGATCTACAGCCGCTCTCTCAATCGGCAGCCCTGCTGTATATACTTCCAGAAATTCATCAAACCCTTTTACGTCCGCCGGATCCGGATCCATACGGGTTCCTTCCTGTCCGGCAAATACTTTTTGATTCAGATAATCGTCCAGACTTTCTCCTTCTGCTTTATGTACCATATAAGAAGCCAGCAGCGCGATTCCCCATGCGCCGCCTTCTCCTGCCGTCTCCATCACGTATACCGGCGCATCTATTGCCGCTGCAAGGATACTCTGTCCGACGCCTTTTGTTTTAAACAGACCGCCATGCCCTAACATCTTGTCTACTTTTACGCCTTCTTCTTTGAGCATCAGGTTCAGACCTGTTTTTAATACGCTCAGAGACGCCATCAGGTGCACCCGCATAAAGTTTGCCAGATTGAAATTGCTGTCTGGTTTGCGTACAAATAACGGACGTCCTGCTTCAAAATTTGTTACATGTTCACCGGAAAAATAGTTGTATGCGAGCAGTCCGCCGCAGTTTTTATCTCCTTCCAGCGCTTTGTTATACAATGTGCCGAACAGCTGGTTCATATCGACGGTCATGCCGAAACTTTCTGCAAATTCTTTAAATAAATTCACCCATGCGTTCAGATCGGACGTACAATTGTTGCAGTGTACCATGCCGACCAGATTGCCAGTCGGCGTCGTTACCAGATCGATCTCTTCATACACTTTGGATAATTCCTTTTCCATAACGACCATGCCGAATACAGATGTGCCTGCGGAGACATTCCCTGTACGCACTGCCACGCTGTTTGTAGCCACCATGCCCGTTCCGGCGTCGCCCTCTGGCGGACAGATCGGAACTCCTGCCTGCAGCCTGCCGGATACATCCAGTTTTTTTGCTCCTTCTTCTGTCAGATTTCCTGCCGCATCGCCTGCAGACAACACTTTCGGTAATATATCTCTGAGTTTCCAGGAAAAGCCTTTTGCTGCCACTCTTTCATCAAACTGTTCCACCATCCGCTGGTTGTAATCGCCTGTCGCAATATCGATCGGGAACATACCGGATGCTTCGCCTACTCCCAGTACTTTCTCTCCGGTAAGCTGCCAGTGTATGTAGCCTGCAAGGGTAACGAGATAATCGATCTTCGCCACATGCTCCTCGCCGTTTAAAACCGCCTGGTCCAGATGTGCGATACTCCATCTCTGCGGAATATGATACTGAAACAGTTCTGTCAGCTGTTCGCTCGCCTGTTCGGTAATCGTATTTCTCCAGGTACGGAACGGAACGAGCAGCTCCCCTGCCTGATCGAATACCATATATCCATGCATCATAGCTGAAAATCCGATCGCTGCAAGGCTTGTCACTTCCACGCCGTACTGTTTGCGGACATCTTCTGTCATCTTTGTATAGCTGTCCTGAAGGCCTGTCCAGATATCGTCCAGCGTATACGTCCAGATCCCGTCTTCCAGCCTGTTTTCCCAGTCATGCGCTCCGGATGCAATCGGCGTATTATCCTCCCCGATCAGTACGGCTTTAATTCTGGTGGAACCGAACTCTATACCAAGAACGGCTTTTCCATTCACTATTGTTTCTTTTATTTCGCTCATTGGGCACCTCCGAATATTTTTGATATTCCTATGTTACTCTTTTTTTCGTCATTTGTCACTAAAAAGGAAGAAATTTTTAAAAAAATATATTAAAAATGGTAACGATTCCTTCGATAAAATATTGAATCTCATTCTCTTTCATGCTAAAATAGAACGCAGCGGCAGCGAGTCTGCCAGCATATTACAAAAAAGAAAACATTTAGGAGGTTTGCATATGGCATGGTATGACGAAGCTGTATTCTATCACATTTATCCCTTAGGACTGACCGGAGCGCCAAAGGAAAATTCATACGGAGAGCCGGAGCATCGGCTGAACACGCTGATTCCGTGGATTTCTCATATAAAAGAAATCGGCTGCAACGCCATTTATATCGGCCCGTTGTTTGAATCTGTCGGACACGGATACGAGACTACGGATTATAAAAAACTGGACAGCCGTCTGGGTACGAACGAAGATCTTAAAAATTATGTGTCAAAATGCCACGAACAGGGAATCCGCGTCATTTTAGACGGCGTTTTCAACCATACGGGACGTGACTTTTTTGCATTTCAGGATATTAAGAAAAACAGAGAAAATTCCCCTTATAAAGACTGGTACTGTAATGTAAATTTCTGGGGAAACAACGAATATAACGACGGATTTTCCTATGAAAACTGGGGCGGATATAATCTGCTTGTAAAATTAAATCAGCACAATCCGGCTGTCAGAGACTATATTTGTGACGTTGTCCGTTTCTGGGTCAGCGAATTTGACATCGACGGTATCCGCCTGGACGCTGCCGACGTACTGGATTTTGAATATATGAAAGCGCTGCGTCACGTCGCAAATGAGGTAAAACCAGATTTCTGGCTGATGGGCGAAGTCATCCATGGCGATTATACCCGCTGGGTCAATGAAGGAACGCTGCATTCCGTAACTAATTACAATCTGCATAAAGCGCTATATTCCGGCCATAACGACCACAACTATTTTGAAATCGCGCATACGGTGAAGCGCTTATACGAAATGGGAGGCAGTCGTCCGGACGGCTTAAAGCTCTATAACTTTACAGACAACCACGATGTGGAACGTATTTATACAAGACTGAATAACAAAACTCACTTTGCGCCCGTTCATATTCTGCTGTATACCCTTCCCGGGGTTCCTTCGATTTATTACGGTTCAGAGTTTGGCATCGAAGGAAAAAAAGAAAGATTTTCCGATGACTCGCTGCGTCCGGCTCTTTCTCTGGCTGATTATACCGACGCCGTAACGAAGAACCCTTATACCATGCTGATTGCAGCGTTAGGAAACATCCGCCAGCGCACGCCGGCTCTTTCCTATGGCGATTATAACGAACTGCTGCTGACAAACCGCCAGTATGCATTTTCCAGAAATTATAACGGCCAGTCTGTGATCACAACCGTAAACAATGACGACAGCGACTATGTTATGACGCTGCGTGCCGGAAATGCCGCTGAATATATCGGCGCCTTATCCGGACAGAAAGTCTCTGTCAGCGGCGGTAATATCGTCGTAAATATCAAAGCAAACAGCGGCGATATCTGGCTGCCGCTTACCGACGACACACAGAAAACAGTTTCCCCTGTAAAAATGGACAAACCCTGCGAACCGGCTCCAGCTCCTGTAAAGCCAGCTGACGCATCTGCAGGCCAGCCAGAATCCAAAAACGACGCTGCCGTATCTGCCAGCCAGCCAGAATCCAAAACCAGCGCTGCCGCTTCTGCCAGCCAGACGGAATCCAAAACTGACGCTGCCGCTTCAGGCCAGACGGAATCCAAAAACGCGGAACCAGCGCCGCACGCAGACTCACAGGATTTTGAGAATGGAAAGATCGCGGGACTGCAGGAAGCCATTCTTGCCATTATGTCCAAAAACGGCCCTGTTACCGACCAGATGCGCCGGGACGTGGAAGCAAACGTATATCACGATTCTCTGATCGCATGGATTAAGAGTTTCCGTTAAAGGATCCCTTTTCCGATTTTTATTTATCCAGGATCATACAATCATTAAACGGCTGTCAGAAAACAAGTTTTCTGACAGCCGTTATATCTTATAACTTTAACCGTATCTATTTTCGTTTGTTATTTACGCGCAGTGTCTTGTCAGGCATCTGCATCAGCCGCCGGTTCGCCGTCGTCGTCTTTCACTGCAAATGCGATATGTACCACAAATAAATCCGCATTCGTCTCCAGCGTAAATATCCCTCCACATGCCTCCGTAAAACTCTTCGCAATCGAAAGTCCCAGTCCGGCTCCTCCGTCCGTACGGCTTGCGTCTCCACGGACAAATCGTTCTGTAAAATCAGCTCCGGCACGCAATTCCTGCTGCGAGATATTTTTAATCCCGGCTACAGCATACTCTCCTTCCCGTTTTAGTTCCACGAATACACGCGACCCTTCCAGAGAATATCTCAGTGCGTTTTGTATCAGATTCTGAAATACACGGTACAGACGTGTGCCGTCCGCCATAATCATTACCGCTTCCTGCGGAATATCCGTTTTCATCAAAACGGCGCTTCTTTGAATCTCTTCTTCCATATCGGCGAGTGTCTGGCGCAGCAGCTTTCCAAAATCCAGTTTTTTTAACTCTACCGGAAGCTGACCGGACGCAGCCTTACTCACTGCAAAAACATCCCTGACAATACTGTTCAGCCGTGTCGCCTTCTCATCCAGAATGCGAATATAATCCCGCACATGCTCCGGCAGCTCTTCTTCCTGCTTTAAGAACGATATATAACTGATAATGGATGTCAGCGGCGTTTTAAGATCATGAGAAACATTGGCTACCAGCTCCACTTTCATCCTTTCACTTTTTAACTGTTCGTTCACAGCCGTCTGTATCCCCTGCCGAATCTGGGAAAGACTGTCAGAAAGCGGTTTCAAAAAGGAATCTTCTGCAAAACTTTCTTTTTCCGTATAATCTCCATTCTGTACTGCATGGATATGCTCCGCCAGAAGATCGAGCTCTTTCGCCTGTCTCTTTTCTTCTGAAAGACAATGATAACTTATCGCCACAAGTGCCGCCAGAATCAGGCACTGCGTCCCTGTAGCTTCCGTCTGACTCATCCATCCGGCACGTAAAAAAGCCAGTACAAACACACCCGACGCACCTGCCGCCATTCCTGCCGCTACAGCCGTTCGCAAACGCTGCATCTGGCGTACTGCAAACGTCTGTTTCAGACCATTTATCCTGGCCTGCCGTATCAGGCGGCTGATGAAACCGTCACAAATATGTCTCCGATTTTTACACAAATCATTAAAGAACAAATAGCCAGACCATAAACAGATAAGCATAAAAACCGGATGTTCTGTCAGATTCCTTCCGATACGGCGCAAATCTGCCTGGCTGTCTTCCCACCCCATCCATAATTCGTCTGCAGTTCCCTGTGACGCTTCAAATGTCATTTCTAATGTTTCCACAAATGTTTCCTCTGCCGTTTCCTGTGATGCTGGCACTGCCATTTCTAACGTTTCCGGCGCACTATAGAAAGACGCTTCATCATAAGCAGAGACAAGATCCTCTGTATACTCTGTCGTGTAATCCATAGTTCTCCAAACCCCTGTAAGCAGAAGCAGACCAAGCAGCAATTTCGGCTCAAACCATATTCTGCCGGTAATCTGTGCCAGTTTTACATCTGCTGCCCTTTTTTCTCTTCGCAAAGCAATGCCAAGCGCAAACAACAGCGCCCCTGCCGCCAGTCCAAACAATCCCAGGCGCATTCTGTCATAATTTTCGCTGACATTTTGATACAGATGATATAACTGATTTTCTCCCATTGCATAATTACCATTATGATTGCTCACATACGTATGGCTGACTGGTTCCACTGCCGCAAGCATCAATATTTCTGTCGTTTCCAGTCCATCCTCTGCCATAAAATTCTCATATCCTGGCACATACCACTGGCTGTCGTCTTTGTAATATCGGTCGTCGTAAATGTTCAGTTTTTTCCCGTCTTTTTCGATGCTTACATTTTTTCCGTTAAAAAACATCTGAAAATTGTATCCCTCAATCGGATTTTTTACTCTGTCCTTGTCGGATTCGTCCATATTGGTATACAGTTCCGCCCCGTCGCGGCGAATCTGGTATAACAGATTTTTATTTCTCCGGATCTGTTCGTAATATCCGTCCATACCAGCATGTCCGCTGACTTTCCCACGGGCCGCCATTGCAAGAAAATCTCCCAGTCTTTCCTCCATATAATGTCTGAATCCAGCCGTGTTCTCATAGTCCTGTTCCATCAGTCCCCAAAATCCATCTTCATTCCATTTCTCTGCCCGAAACGCCTGTCCCGCAAGCATCGCCGCATTCCCTGCAAGCAGACTGACACTTAAGAAAAATACCGTAAAGCTAACGACCACTTTCCCTTTTTTCAATTTTGTATCCAATTCCCCACACCACCTTTAAATATTCTGGCTCTTTGGGATTCAGCTCGATTTTTTCACGAATACGCCTGATATGTACCATGACCGTATTCTCAGACGCATAGCTTTCCGCCTCCCAGACACGCTGATAGATCTCTTCCGCCGGGAAAATCCTGCCGGGATTGCGCATCAGAAGATCCACAATTTTTGTCTCTGTCGCTGTCAGATGAACCGGTTCGCCGTCTGCATACAGTACATGATCCTGCGTACGATACAACAGTCTGCCATTGCGAATATCGCCGGCAGACGGACTGGCATTCATGTCTCCAAGACACGTATATCGCCGCAGGTGGCTTTTCACCCGTGCGACCAGCTCCGCAGGATTGTATGGCTTTGCCACATAATCATCTGCACCGATCGACAGTCCCAATACCTTGTCCGTCTCTTCACTTTTCGCACTTAGCACGATAATCGGAATATTCTGCCGTTCTCTGATCTTCATAATCGCAGAAAGTCCATCCATCTTCGGCATCATAACGTCGATCAGAACAAGCTGAATCTGTTCTTTCGCGAGTATCTCCAGCGCCTGCATTCCATCATACGCCCTGACAGGATGAAATCCCTCCTGCTCCAGCAGAATCGCAATTGCCCTGACAATTTCCCTGTCATCGTCCACTACAAGTATCCGTTCGTTTTTCATCGAGTGTTCTCTCCTTTTTGGCCTGCTTTTATCCTAACTGAAATTCCTTACAAAAGTGTCAGGGAAAATCTTACAGATTTCTTAAAAACAATATGGCCAGATATATCCATTTCCAGAGCGTGTCATTTTTTAATTTTGCGTTTCTTTGCGTTCTGAAAACACTTTCTTCCCCTTATAGACAACCCGAAATAGTCTTTCTATATTTACACATTTCATCGCTACTTTTCCTAATGCTGCTTCTAATATCAGCTTTTTTACCGGATCCTGCTCCTGTTCCTGCAGCGTTTCCAGGCGGTCGCACAATTTTTCTAATTGTTCCAGCAGCCATGCCAGATTATGTACGGGGCGATATAGTTTCAACGTATTTATCATCTCCCGCCCTTTGGGATCATCCGAATCGATTCCACCCAGTTCGTTTCGATAAAAAATCTGATTGTAATCGATCTTTGCCGGATTATAAAACAACTCGTTTACAATCTCACTGCTCCCTGACAGATCTCCCTGATACTTGTCTCCTTTGGATAGATTACACTTTGGACATGACCACATCAAATTATTATAATCTGTTCGTAAATAATCTTTTTTCCCCTTGAATATTTTTTCAGGAACAAAATGTTCTACATGAAAGGATACGGTTACCAGTTCTTCCGACATATTGCAATAGCCGCATCTCCCATGAAAATCTTTCTGCAGATACTTTTTATATTTTTGCGGCGTATGAAATTTCTTTGTACATGTCCTTTGTATCTTATGTTCTTTAAATTCTGCGTACTTCATCATCCTTACCCTTACAGAGATCCATATTTTTTAAGCTCTTTCAGCGCATCTTTTATTTCACCCATATTCCAGACAGTGTCTACCGTTGTCTGATACATTTGCTTATATCTGCTCAATTCGTTTTCCACCTGAATCACAATTTCCAGCGCTTCTTCGTCCGCTCCATTCTGATCCAGTCTCTTTAATCCCGCACGGAGTTTCTCTTCCAGTTTTCTGCGTCTTGTAATATATTTTTGCATATTCAGCATAATGTTATGGACAAGCTCTTTGGTTGCATCCAGCTCCGGTCTTAAAAACACTTTTTTTGCATATACCTTATCTGCATCTGTATGCTGGGATTCTTTACTTTCATCCGGCGCATTCGTCATAATTATAACAGGAAATTCCGGTGTTTCCTCATGCATAAATTCAATAATCTCCCATCCTTTTATGACATCCTTTGTCGTATCCAGTTTATAATCCACAATTAGCGCCTGTATATGGTCCTCTTCTATATCTTTGCGGATTTCATCCAAAATATCTTCACGCGCTCTTGCTTCCAGCTCGTATTCCTTAAATTGTATTTGAGAATCCCAGCCTGCGTTATCTAACACGGATACCTGTATATCATCCCTCTCGCTCTTAACATCATCGATAATACCGATCCGATATTCTACTTCTTCGTTTTCTTTCTCTTCCATATAATCTCCAATCCAAATCCATGCTGCCTGTTCATCACAAAGATGAGTCCGTCATAACGTTCCACTGTTTCTTTCACAACCCAAAGCCCCAGACCTGTACCTTTTCCTTCCTTAGAAGTCTCTCCCATTTCAAAAATCTTATCCGGCCGAAGTTCATACTTTTTAGCAAGTGCAGGGCCATTATTTTCCATAATCAGATGCAAATCATCGCCACACTCTTTTAATATAAAGGAAATTTCTCTTTTAAGATTATGTTCCTGCTCTAAAAACCATGCAGAATTCAAAATAAAGTTATTCAGTATAATATACATATCTACCAGCGCAATCGGCATCCTGTCCTGTATGCTCTCTTCTTCTATTATCTGCAGATTCAGAAAAATGTGCTTTTCTTCCAAAAGGACCGACCATTTGGATAATACTCTTTCCATCAGTTTCTTTAACGGCGTTTCCCTGATCTTAAGACTTTCTTTGCTAAGTCCATCCATAATGACATCCAGAAATGCCGCCGTTAACATGTCGTTTTTCTCCAGATTATCAATGCGATGATACGGATTATAAGCTGGCAGACCCTGATATTCTTTTCCCTTTAATATATAGTTTACCCGACTCCGAATCTGCGAAGCCTGTACATGAAACTGCGTATTAATTGCCTGAAATTCATGAAAAAACGTATTCAGCAGAATACCAGAAGAGCTTAAAATCTGTATCATCTGTTTACTGTTAAGATCTTTCTCCGATTCCTTCATCATCTTGTATACCGTATCATACATTTCTTTTTCCGTAAATCTGGCATCCTTTTCTATATAACGCTTTTCTTCTAATACTTCCTTTTCTGATACCTCCGTATTTTCCTGAACTATCGTTTCCGCTTCACGCTCTGGATGTTCTACTCTTCGTGTCGCCTCTTCCTGGATACTTTTTACATAATCCGTCATTGCATCTTCAATCGATTGTATCCATTTTGCATATTCTCTATAAATATACTGTCGGTCATACTCAAATTCTTTTAAGCACTCCTGTATCAGGTTGACAAAAATATAATAAGTATCCGTAAGCGCTATACCTTCGCGGTTTGCCATATCTTCCAGATTTGGGTTTGACTCCCTCCCGATTTTTATCAGTCCGATCAGCTGGTACGGCTGTACTCTCCATGCGCCGTTTGGATGTGCAACAGATGCCGGACTTCTTTGCACGCGCGAGGACAAGCCAAGCCAGTCATACATTGCGCCCTCGTCTCCATAGGGACGTACCTTAAATTCATCCCGATACAGTTTTACTCCGGAAAACTGTGTCAGTAACTTTTTTCTTTTTCTGGCAGATACATTCTTCATAATTTCATATTCATTATTATTATTTCTCAAAAAATACATTTCAGCAGTAAAAGGTCCTACTTTTTGTATTCTATCAAGTCCGTCTGCCGGTAGTACTTCCTCTACATTTTTTATGATACGAATTTCTTTCTTATAATCGTTTCTTTGACGTCCTTCTTCCTGTAATTTTTCCCGCGACCAAAACTCATCCAAAGACCTTTTTTCTACTTTCCCATACTTTTCTACCGTAATATATTTTTTTGACAGATCGACCTCATTACGCAACAGGTCGATCTTTAGATCGCTTTTCCCATCATATTCTGCCATGATTCTATAATCATAATCTTCAGGATCGATGGCTACTTTGTCTGTCTTATAATCGAATTTCGGATAAAAGCTGTTTTTTACAATCACCTGGAACTGATCCGCGCTTCCTATCGGATTAATACTTTTTAAATTCGTATTCACTTTTTGAAACAGCCTGTCGCTCCATGCTTCTCGTGTTGGAGTCAGTACAATCACCGTTCCCGTCGACCAGTTATGTTCTTTCAGTAAACACTCATCTTTGCCAACGATTTTTTTTATGATATCTTTATACCTTGAGCTGCACAAATCCATTTCTGCCTTGACATCGCTAATCAGCCTTACATTCGCAAACTGATCCCAGTCCATATTCCAGCGAATTCCCTTTTTCTCAGACCGGGCTTTGGTATACATAGCAGATTTTATCGATAATTTATCCAGAGCAAACCGGCCGATGCCCTTTGCTCCGGTTTTGGTACGACCCTTATCAGACTTTACCTGATATTCTTTATTGCTTGTTCCTATATACATCCAGGCTGATTTCACAATATCCATCGTCATCCCACATCCGTTATCAGCCACGATAATGCGGTTATGTGCAAATAATAGTTGTCTCAGTTTGTTTTGTATTTCATCTGACAAATCTGCTTTCTTTTTCAAAACCGCCTGCTTTTTCGATTCTGGTTTCTTTTCTTCGTAACATTGCAGAACAAAGTCCAGTTCCTTTTCAGATAAATATTTTGAAAAATAGCCGGGAGCTGATTCGACTGGCACATCCGGAAATGGTATATGAAAATTCACGTACACGCACGTTGCATCCGCATCATAAGAATTTTTAATCAGTTCAATTAATGCCCCGTCAACATCTGCGATATTTTCCCGTCCTATTAATCTGGCCGCCTTCGCGCCTACCTGAAATTCAATCTGCTGCATACTGATCACCACTTTTCTTCCAAAATATAATTCCCGACGTCTCTGGGACTAATTCGATATGTTTTTCCATTCGCATGTATGCCGATGGACGTAATGTAATCATAAAACGCCTTGCTTTCCAATATATGCACTGCCTGCTCTATCGTATTGTTTTTCTTTGGTACGATATACATTCCAGAATACGGCACTACTTCCTTCGCTAAATGATAATATCTCACTCTGCCTGTAATTAACGTAGAGAGCATTATTTTTTCCTGGTCGATATGTGCCAGTGCCTGAGATCTTCCATATTCGAACCACTTACACTTCTTTTCTGCATTTCTTTTTAATAAGCGATCCCTGTATTGTTCCAGATATGCGGCAATCTGTGGAAATAATCTGGTGAAAACTTCTTCTTCATATCTGCAGCACTTGTCATTTTCATAGTAATAAGGAAATATAATATAACTCTTTTCTTTCAGCTGTTTGCTTTTAGGACTTGCTGCCAGGCGCAGTCCTTCCTTTTCTAATCTGAATCCATCCTTTTCTATCCACATCTCGTTCTCTGCAAAATCATTTATTACAAACGCTTCATTTAACAGTGTCGCGACGGGCGCCGAAACACGAAACATATCCCCAAATCTTCTGCTGCGGCCGGATTTATTTGATAAAGCATGAAACATCCACTTTCCCTGTAAATGTGTCTTGGAGATCATACTTTTACTTGCATTCTCTCTGTCAATATATAAAAAATCTTTCTTTCTGTATTGTTTCTCACATACAATAATTGCCGAAGAAATCTGACGGTTTTCAAATATTCTCTCAAATTTAAAATCTTCCAGTTCGCTTAAATATGGCAGAATAAAGTTTCTAAGTTCTTCTGAATAATGGTTTTTCATAAAATTATTCGGTATCAGATATACCATAATACCATTCGGCGCAAGCGCTTTTATCGCAGCTTCCGTAAACGCATAATAATAATCTGCCTTGCCTTTTTTACAAACGGCGTACTGATTTCTTATCAACGTCCTGTCTTTCTCCTGCATATTGTAATAGGTAATGTAAGGTGGATTTCCTACTACATACTGATATTCTGGTTCATATGTCATCGCTAACGCGTCACCCAGCCTGATATTCCATAAAATATCTGTCAGGCCAAACTCCATAGCCGTTTGATCCAGATTTTTCTTACATTCTGCATATGCGTCATCTTCTTTTTCAATACCACAAATGTCTTTTTCCAGACCGTCCACTATTTTCTCATCAGACATTCCTCTTAGTCTGGCATCCACAATATACCTTCTGACAATTTCTGTTAAGAATCTCCCTGTACCACATGAATTTTCAAGTACTTTTTTCCCTTGCAGATTAGTCACATAGCCGGCTTTATCCAGCATATATGCAACGATCGCCGGCGGTGTAAACACTTTACAAGTCTTTTCTCCCATTTATCCACTCTTTCCTTTTTTCATTTGTTTCAATTTTATCACAGCAAATTTTAATTGTCATCATTTGTTCCGATGGAATTTAGCAGATACTGATTCAACTGCTGCGATACCCAATTCAATCAGATTACGCAAGATTCTGATAGACTTCCCGTACAAAATCTGATATGTTTCAATCATTCGTATGCAGTCCGTTCCAGACTGCCGCAAATCAAATATTATATTATTCAGGAGACAACTACTATGAGTAAAATGAAAGACAAACTCCATACCGGAGAACTATATCTGCCTGGCGACGAGTCGATTACGAAAGAACAGATGATTTATCAGGATTTGTTATGCGATTATAACCTGACAAAACCATCAGAAACTGAGAAAAGAGCCGCCATGCTGAAAAAAATGCCTGGCGACTGCGGAGAAGGCGTATATATCGAAGCGCCGTTTTATGCAAACTTTGGCGGACACAACTGTCATTTCGGAAACATGGTCTATGCCAACTATCATCTGACCTGCGTGGATGATACACATATTTACATTGGTGATTATACAATGATCGGGCCAAATGTAACGATAGCCACTGCCGGTCATCCCATCCTTCCTGAGCTTCGGGAACAGGTATATCAGTATAATATGCCCGTCCATATCGGAAGAAACTGCTGGATTGGCGCCGGGGTAATTATCCTGCCAGGCATTACAAATTCCAATCTTCTAACCAGAGCGTGTTTCAAAAATGTTTCTGTCAGCAGTATTACACAATTTATGGGAGATTTGCGCCAAATGAAAGACATATCGCGGACTATAACCTGAATATAACGTAAACCTCCCGCAACGCTGGGAATACAGATGGCAGGAATCATTTTTAATACTCGCTCTGGCGCCCCGAACATGCCGGCCGGCATACGATAACATCAGTGATTGTCCAGTCCGAAATGTCTGGCAGCCAGGCTTACATATTCTTCCATTTTCATGCTGCCATCATTGATCACTGATACATATTGTTCCTGTTCACATTGTTTTCGTACTTCCTGCGCAAATAAAAGATCTCTGTCCATCCAGTTCGAAAACGCTTTCTCCTGATCCTTACATCCTTCTAAAAAATACGAAATCCACTCTCTTTGTTTATAATGCAAAATTTGAAAATCTGCAGTCGGCGTCATTGAAAGATATCTGTTTTTCATAACGTTACATCTTTTCATCAGCTCCGGCAAATATGCCGCCCCTTCTGTAATAATATCATTCTCTTTAATCTGCTCCAGATCGTTCCATACAAATTCAAATATTTCTTTATAAATGAGAATTTCTTCTCTGCATTGAAGCACCGGATCTCTCATCCATATTTCTTCCTGACTCATCATTTCCAGTTTCCTGCAAAGCTCACAGCCTTTTTCAGCTCCGGCTTTCATATACTTATCCAGAAAATCGTCTACTTTAAAATAATACAGATGATATTTTTCTGAAAGAATTTCAGCAATCGTACTTTTTCCACTGCAAGGCGAGCCGCCAATATAATATATTTTCTTCAATCATACGCCTCCTTCATTAAAAAACGTCTATACCCCTTCTCTTGCTTTTGCGGCCCCGTCCGGCCTAAAGATTATGCTAAAATCTTTTCTGTCCACTCTGCCTCTTTAAATCCCACAAGCACCATATGATCGTCTACAACAATTGGTCGTTTTACAAGCATTCCATTTGTCGCAAGAAGATTTAGCTGCTCGTCCTCGCTCATCGACGGCAGCTTGTCTTTTAACTGCATTTCTTTATACAGGATACCGCTTGTATTAAAAAATCTTTTCAGCGGAAGGCCGCTTTTTTCGTACCACTGTTTTAATTCGCTGTAAACAGGATGATCTTCTACGATATGACGATCTGTATATTCTATCTGATGTGCATCCAGCCACTTTCTGGCCTTCTGACAGGTAGAACATTTGGGATATTGTATAAATAACATCTTCTTTTCACCTCTCTGCTGTTTCTTTTCATCATTTATTTTGCTTTTTTACTGCAGTAAAGCTAGTATCCCCTGTTTGTTCTGATTTGCCTGTGCCAGCATGGACTGTCCTGCCTGCGCTAGGATATTATTGGTACTATATTCAACCATTTCCTCTGCCATATCCGTATCGCGAATTCCTGACTCCGCAGCAGCTGTATTTTCTGCCGTATTATCCAGATTTGCGATCGTATGTTCCAGACGATTCTGCACAACGCCCAGCGAAGAACGCATCTCTGATACGAGATCGATTGCATTTTGCACCAGTTTCATGGTTCTTCCAGCCATTTCATAGGAATTGACAAACAGACAGTGTTCCGGATCATAGTGGTTTTTCTTACCTGTCGCCACGTCATAAGACATCCAGTTTAAATATGCCGTATCTCTTTCATCGATCATTTCGATATACTCAATCGATGGTTTTTGCAGTAATATCTTGTCAATCGCATTCGGATCATCAAAGACGAACGCCAGTCCCAATGCATGCGTATCCATTGCCTTGATATCAAGCTCGATCCCCTGCCCTTCAAGCGCGCCGACCTGAAGGTTTTTATTTTTAAATGACCCTTCTAACAGATTCATGGAGTTAAACTGTGTTTTACCTGCAACCCGGTCGATCTCTATTCCCATCTGATCGATCTCGCTCTTGATACTGTCTCTGTCAATCGATGTGTTTGTATCATTTGCGGCCTGTATTGCCAGTTCATTCATTCTCTGGAGAATGGAATGTACCTCATTCAGCGCGCCTTCCGCCACCTGAATCAAAGAAACCCCATCCTGCGCATTATTAGAAGCTCTCCCCAAACCGCGAATCTGATGGCGCATTTTCTCAGAAATCGACAATCCGGCCGCATCATCCGCCGCACTGTTGATCTTATATCCGGAAGACAGCTTTTTTGCCGCATCCGCATTCTTTTTCGTTACACTTCCCAGCATTCTGTTCGCATTTAATGCCTGTATATTGTGTTGTACTACCATATATCCCTTCTCCTTTATCATTTCCAGTTTCTATCATCCAACATCAGGTTCGCATCCTTACGCAAGCGAATATAATATATATTATATCGGCATATTCCATAAAAATCCAACCTCTAAATTTCATGATCACTTACAAAATATACCCGTCAGAACCAACTAAGTTCCATACCTGAATAAGATGCAGCCAGTCAGCCCGACAAACCGTCAATTATTTCCTCTCGTCAGACCGTCTATAAAATTTCTTAATAAGCGATCCATAGATTGTCCCAGATATGCAACAACCGGTAGAAATAATCTGTTGAAAACCAAATCTTCAAGCGTATTTGATATTGGACGTTCTACCGGATGTTTGCTGCTAATGCTTATTTTGTTTTTCTTTTTCAGCAATTTGATGTATAATTTTAGAAAAACCTTCCGAGTCTGATTCTAATAAACCATGCGTCATATTTTTCATGCAATACAGTTGTTTGTATGGCGCGTTTACCTGCTCAAAATACTCCTGCGCCAATAAATAATTTGTCTGATAATCCTTATCTCCATTTATATTATAAAATGGTATTTGATAATCCGTTCTTCCTTTCAAAGAAAACGAAGCAAATTCTTTAGAAGCAAAAAAGTCCAGATAGACGCCCATATCTCTCTTAAAATAATCCAGCCAGTCTGTCAGGGAGTAATTTGGATTAAATATGATTGTTGAAACCAGATTGTAATCAGAACCATTCGCCATCATATCATAGCCGTATTTTTTCATAATTTCATTTCTTGCAGCAAAGTGTTCCATCGTAACATGATCCGGAGTTAACTGATCGATCAATTTTAAAGTTTCTTCGTCACCCTCTGCCCATAATAGCGCCTGCTGTCGAAACTCTTCTTCGTTTTCCATGTAATCGACAAGCTGCCCGGCGCCAATAAAACATTCATAATATTCCGGATATTCAAGCACCAGATTTGCTCCGAAAATCGACCCCCATGAGTGTCCCAGAATCGTCAGTTTCTCTTTTGAAAGATAATCCAGTATAAACTCTGTTACTTCCTTTCCGTCCGTCAGAAATAATTCCCGTGTCAGTACGATATCCTTTTGTTCTTTGTCGTAACTTTTCCCACAGTTACGCTGGTCCCAGGTTACTACAGTATATACGTCTGCCCATTTTCTTGTAAATGCATAATCGATATCACTCGTTGACGATCCGGGTCCGCCATGTAAATAAAGCAGGACCGGATGTTCCACATCTTTCCCATAAATATTTATCCACTGCTTTGTACCATTTATATCTATATACATAGATTCATTGATACCGCCGTCAGGAGTCTTGCTGTAAATTGCTTTTCCTATTGCCCGAACCAAAAAGAATACAGCTGCCAATACCAAAACCCCAAACCCTGTCCATTTTAAGATATTCCATATTTTGTATTTTTTCTTCATCAAAACTTCTCCCTAAAAAGCCTTTACCGGCATCGATTCTGCCCGCCTGTACTTCTGTGAAACTTAACTTTGCGCAGTAAAAAGACATGTTTTTTCTTCTGTATCTGCCCGCATCAAACCTTCTCTTACTGCAGCAGCCCGCGCAGAATAGCCTTTCTGCTTATTTCGTCGCAAACCGCATTCTTTACCAGTAAAAAAGGTATACGCAAAGGCATGACAACACATAATTTTATTTGAGCTCACACTCCCAGGTCTCGTGATACATCTCTCTATTTTTATCCCATTCGTTATAGGCTTCACTTTCTGTTCTGTGAAAACCAAATTTTGCATAAAGATGTCTTGCTGATTTTAAAATATCAAGCGTACCTAAAGTGATGTAAACATATCCCTTTTCTCTGCAAAAATTTATTGCTGTTTTTAACAATTCCTTTCCCAGCCCCTGACCCTGCATATCTGAATCCACGCCAAACCAACGTAATTGAGCCTGATGCATCCCTTTTTTGATAACGGCAATATCGCCGGCAATTTTCCCGTTGCGTTCAGCGATCCACAACTGGCTGCCCTCTAAATCATTATAAAGCTCTGCCATCCCGCCCAGCATTTCTTTTTCATAAAATCCGTTAAAATGATATTGCTGCTCGTAAAGTTTATATTGAAAATAACAAACCATGCTCGGATCTCCCGGCTGATATGTACGGATAACAATCTCATCCTTCATTTTTCCGCACCTCTCTTCTCATATTCTCGCAGCGTTTTTTCAATAAATTCCATCGCTTCGCAAAGTTTCATACAGGTTTCATCATCTATAGTTTTAATTTTATCAGCGATTTGTTTGTCTCCGTTCAAATCTATTTTTTCAGCCGCCTTTTTCCCGATTTCCGTCAGACTTAATTTTTTCAATCCTTTACTGCCTAAAACAAGTTCTCTCGTTACAAGTCCATTCTTTTCGAATTTCGTAAGAATTCTGCTAATATAACTTTTGTCGATGTTCAAATGTTCGCATAATTCCGTAGCATTGATCCCCTGATACATATAAATTTCAAACAGCACTCTTGATTCTGTCCACGAAAAATTCGTATCCAAATAACCTTTATTCATTACTTCCAGCCAAACCGTATAATATCGGTTAAAATTTCGTATTCTTTTGATTAAATCATTCTTCATATATTTTCTTTCCCTGTATTTGAGTTGTAATTGTCAATAGTATAATATAACATTGCGTTGATTTTGTCAACTCATATGGCAGAGCATTGCGTTGACTTTATCAACTTATATAACCGATCATTGCGTTGATTTTATCAACTTGTTCCACTACTCATATCTTTCCTCGCACATGTCCTTATGCTATTTACTTTTCAGACCATTTTTCAGGTATTTTCCTCGCAGACATCCAGTCTCATTCTGTCGGATTTCCTGATCAGCTGCAATATTTTTGCTGTTGCTTTTAGACATTAAGAAACCGCAATGCCTTGATTTTACAAGAAATTGCGGTAGTTATTTATGCGAATAAGTTCTAAATCAATAAGTACTCTATGACTCTATGATCATAGTCATTCGCCCTGAACCTGCTGTTATGCTATTTGAAACTCGTATCTGCTTAGCGTAAAAAATATCATTTCTTTTATCTTTCTTTAAAGAATAGTCAGGAAAAATCGATCCGTACAACCTCAAGCGCTTTCCCCATTTTACAAAAACAATCATTACATATTTTCATATATTTATCTCCGTATTGTTTTTGGCAAAGAGTACCGCTTATATCATCCAGCTACTCTGACGTTCCATTGCGTCAGAAAACATCTCTACGCTTTCATTTTTCATTGACATTCTCCGCTCCTTGCGTTAATCAAAATATTTCCCCTTGAAAAAATTTTTATTACCCAATGGTTTTGCTGTAATTCTAAACAAAACGCAGCCATCCGGACACATTATAACCTTACTGTACTTACTATCTCCCCCTGTATTTTCTAAATCTCCGCCACTTCTGACAGCTTCCATAGCAGGATACATCATCATCATTACTTTTGAGCAAATGCCCTGTCCCTGTGAATTTACCGGACAACCATAAGTACAGGTATACTTATCTCCAATCTCCTCACCATTCCGGCAAAATCTTTCTGTTTCATTATTATCTTTATTAAATCCTATCACTTCGATTTCCCATTCGTATTCTTCCTCGTACCATTTTTTCATAACAGTTTTCTCCCCCTCTTCTAAAATCTTTTACATATGAACAGATTATACCATTAGAATATCTCACTTGCAGAAAATGTTTTGCCTGGTCTTGCTGCCAGAAATGAGAGTCTGCATTCATCTTGCTGCCAGAAATAAGAATCTGCATTCATCTTGTTGTCAGAAATAAGGATCTGCATTCATCTTGCAGATTAATATTATCATTTTCTTCTATCTGCTCCGATAAGCATACCCGGTCTTTCAGATTTTGATTTCCTATCCGTTTCACATACAACTGGAATTTTGCCGTTGAATACGTAATCCATCATAACTGACATTCAATCGTTTTCATCATTTCACAAAAACCGTTTCTTTCATAAAATCTCATTCCTGCAATATTTTGCGGAAAAACCTCAGTTCTAATAAAATCTGCTCCTCTTTTTTTCCCATATTCTTTAGCTGCATCTATGAGAAGCGTTCCAATTCCTTTGCTCCTCTCACACTCCAAAACATCCATATCTTGTATATAAACTGCGGTCTGTGGTTTTAAACACGTTATATTTTTCTGTCTCAATATCATAACATGAGAAAAACCTACAACCGTTCCATCGATTTCTGCCACGAGAATATCCTGATTACTACTCTCAAATATTGAGTTAAAAAAGTCATCATTACGATAACCAACTACAAAATGTTCTGGTTGATATTTTACAGCATCGATCTCTAATTCAGAATACAAACGCCTTAAGTTTTCCATGTCACCCATATTTGCCACTCTGATAAGCATATCTTCATTCCTCCAAATATTGATTTGTTTTTTTAGTTACACCATTTTCCCAATATGAAACCGTCTGTCTGGTAACATGTAATATCTTTTCCAATTTATCATTAGACTCCCATTACCTTATATGCATGACCTTGGAGAACACCCAGCTCATTTGCAGCATCTCCTGCAATCATCAGATAATTTGTTTTCATCCACTCCACCTAAAATTTGAATTTTAATAGAATTATTAAATTTCTTGTATTTGATCAAATATTTGTTTTTAGATATGTCACGCAAAAATTTCAGATATTTCTATTTGTTATTATTGAAACCGTGGTTTAATACTTAATATCTAATGTGAAGTGAGAATATTCGAATCGTGCATAATTTACACGCAGACAGGCGTTTAACGTCTTTTCATATGGGAGCTGATATGTCCCCAAAAAATAAGAAAAAAACATTTTCTTATGTCGCTATTTAAAATATTTACAAATCTCTTTCCATATATCCACAAGTAAATGGGAAAAAATCAAACTTCCTGGTTCCAATGTGAATAAAGCCTTTCGCCTCATACCATTTCCTTAATATTTCGTTTTCTTCTACAATTCCAATACTCATTTTTTTACATCTCATTTCTTTTGCTTTTACATACGCATTCTCCAGAAGCATTGCCCCAATATGCTTATGCCGATATTGTGGAAGAACACACAGGTTATTAAGCTCGCATTGGTTATTATCCTGTAATGTCAGCGAATAATAACCAATAATTTTATTATCTTCATAATATGCATACATGGGTCTATGCTCACCGTTTAATTGATGTAGCAGCACATCCTCTGTAGTAGCAAATGCCGTAAAGCGTGGTGCATTATCGGCCGTATAGCATAGTTTGTTTGCAACTGTAAGAAAACTTTCTTTTATAACGTCGACACATTCTGCAATGTCTTTTTCCTGTATTTTCTTTATCATATATTTCACCATTCTTTTCAAACAATTATTTTATAAATACATTTTTCTGTTCAATCTAATTTACTTTCTTGATGATATCACTTTCATTCTCCATTTACCACAAAAATACAGGGCATAGCAGCCACCTTTCCCATATTTCTTACCACTCCAGCCTGCTCTCTATCTGCTGTTTTTGCTCTCTCCAATTGCACTAAATATAGTCAACGTCACTGCTTCACTGTATACATGATACTGCGGGTATGGTTTCCCTGAAGAAATCATCTCTCGAAAGATGATATCAACGCCTTGTCCTGTTCTTTGTACATATTTAAGCCTTTGTAATATCTCCGCAATTAATTTGTTTCCTGTCGTAAACGAGTGTGCGATTATATTTTTTCATTCACTTCCTCCGGAAATGCACCCGGATTTTCAATCACAATTCTATCAGAATAATGCTTTACATATACTGCTCCCAAATTCAGATAATCTCTATGTGATAACGCATTCAAAAGCGCCTCCTGAAATACCTTTTCTAAAAAATCCTCGACTTCCAATCGAAGCAGCCCTACCTGTACATTTACAATTTTATTCGCATTTGTATCATCTCCGCTAAACGGTCAATCACAGATATGATTGGCTGTTTTAAATCCAATCGGGAATCATACTCGTCCATATTGTCCGCTTTCCATAATTTTCTGCGCATCATATCTGTTACAACCCGTCACTGTTCCATCATCTTCGACACCCATATAACCCGTACCGCCTTTAAGCATTGGCAAAAGCAGCAGACTCATCTACTGCTCAAGAAATACGTTCCCGCATATCCTTAACGTGTATCCATGTTTTAAATTCAACGGTTAAATTCTCACCTTTTGAAAGAACCTGCTCAAACTCGGTTATGACCAAATATATGCCCTCCTGTCATTTCATTTTATTATTACGAAATATTTGATATGCCAGGAAATTATTTTATACACCCGTCGCACTTTTTTTCACAGTTCATCATCTGATATCTTTCATTATTTCTAACAACCCCAACATAGTCTATTCCTTTTCTTTTGCATATATCAATGACTTCTCTCCGCTGATCATTTTTCATGTTCACGCCTAAGTATACTCTGATAATCGGATAAAATTTACAATTATAATTATCCGCCAGCAAATCGTCACATGATACTAAACGCCACTCATCCTGTGCTTTCCACATAGACTTACTTTTTGCCAATACCCCGTATTTATAAATTGCTGACAGATACTCTGCATCCCGTTCTTTTTCATTATATTCCAGGCATTTATCCAATACATCTGTTCTTGCATCACTATAAATTACTGGAAACAAATTAGAACACAGTTTATCAGTTCTATGGTATATATCAGGCATTTCATACTCAATACAAAATCCTTGATTATTGTCAGCATATTGACTTGACCACATGTTGATCATATAAGGAGATGTCGTAAAACATGCTATCCTAAAACGATTCATCATCTTTGTTATATCAGCATATTCGTCTGAAATCGCCTTATAAAAAGCATTATGCCAAATATTATCCTGTCCTTCACAACTCAAAAAGACTGTTTTTAAATTCAAACAAAAAATATTCCTTCGGTAATCTTCCTGTGTTGCCAGTTGTTTAATTCCAAATATTTGTTCTAAGTCTATTCCGCCACGCATCTTATTATATAAAAAAGTGGAGAGCTCCAGCACATATCTGTTATAACTCCATTCCTCATTAATTTCCATTCCACATATCTTTGCATAATGCGCTATACGCAGTCTTGCAAATTCTTCTATATTAATTGACAACGTACAGTCATAATTATCATCAAATTTTTTAATCTCTTGTAAATATACCGTATTATTCTCCAGTGCTTCTTTAGAGTAATTTATTCCATCGATCACTTTATTTGAATAATACTTGCATAGTTTAGAGGGCATACTTCCGTGCCTTCTAAGTCCAAACTCCTCCCAAGTCATTTCATCCAGTTCTTTATATGTATATCTTCCTCCACATACATAATAATATGGATCTGTTTTTTCAATTTCAGGTTTACGAAATCCTTCCTGTAAGAAATTTGTTTCTTTCACATTGCCTCCTATCTGCCATTACAGTTTCATCTACGCAGTCTAAATCTATCTTCTTCCTTTAATCTTTCAAAAATCCCAAAAGCTACTGGACATATTTCTATTGTATCCAGTATGCTCAGCAAACCTGATAATCTTTCTGGCTGATCAGTATACGGATATTTCTTACAACTATCTGGCTTGCAATCTCCCAATTTACAGTTTCCATCCTCCTGCAAAAAATCACAGGGTTTATGCCTGGTCTGATAATTCATGCCATACTTTTCTTTTTGCAAGTAAGTATCCATTAATCAACAAAACAAAAGATTTTCTTATTTTTTCAGGTATCCTTTCGTTATCCTTTAATTCACGAAGTAATGTTTCCATAATGGCGGTTTTTTCATCTTCGTAATTTTCGAACATCCAGACATTAACAGAGACATAAATAACATCCTTGTTCTCTTCATAATTCTTACCAATTAGATTTAAGAGCGTAGATTTACCCGCACCTCATAATCAAAATATTCCCACTGTTAGCGGCTCATCATCCCAACTAATGGCTGTCTCTGATACAATATCAGCATATGGTTTATAAAATAACATATCTATTTTAGTTGCATTATCTGTCCACATATAAATATTTCTAATATCATTAATTGTGTGATATCAAAATTCCTTTCATAATCTTCACTTAGGCTCCATCAAAATAAGTATTCCATTTATATATAGCCTTCTCTTTTCAACACAGATATGGTAAAGTTCAGTAAATTTTGATATAATCCCTTACCCCTGTATTCCGGCAGACAGTATGCACCTCTAATATGGCGATAGGTTTCACCCATTGCAGCAAACGTTTCGCCGGGATCCGAAATTTTTACAAACGCACATATTTTTCCGTTCTGCTTTGCCACAAAATAACGTGCCCCTTCCTGCATTGAAGATACTATAACCTCATCTTGTGTCTCGGGCTCACGATTCATAAAGAAAGTGCTTTCTTGGTAATGTTGATATAACGCTAAATGAAGCAGATAGATAAAATGATATTCTGCCTCTGACAATTCGACTAAATCATATCCGGCGCAAAATTCACAATTAATCGATTCCATCGGACGGATAGCATCTAAACAGCATAAACCGAAGCCATAACGGAAAAACTGTTGTTGAAGTTCTTCATCATGAGCGTATAAGCAGATTGCATGGGAAACTGCCCCGGTCTTTATCCATTTTCTCCTGCCGCCTGATACATGGCTGCATAAATTGGGGGGCGGTTTTTAGAAGCGACTGCATTTGCACCCATAGGCGAAAAATCCCTCTCACATCGGTGGCACAAAACGCAATAAGAAAATTTTGTGATAAATCTCACTTCGTTATCCCACACTTTTTATTCATTTAATTTCTATCATCTTTATAATCCCATTTGAGATAACCTCAAACCCTATTTTCTCATAAAATGGTTCTTTTCCTTTGGCTGAAACGCCTCCGATTGTTGTAAATTTTCCAGTAGTAGAATTTTCTCTTGCATAATCAACCAAGTGATTAACAATCATTGTACCAATACCTTTTCGCTGAAATTGGGGCAAGATTATTATTTCCTGAAGATACCAATACATAGCACCATCTCCAACAAGTCTCCCCATTCCAACAAGTTCGCCATTATATATGGCAGAAACATTCATTAAACCGTTTCGCAAAGCCTTTCGAGCATGCTCCACCGGTATCTCAACAAATCCTGCTTGTATGCGTATTCTTATAAAATCCTCAGCCTGTAAAATATTATCAATAAGTCTAATTTCTTCACAAATATTCTTATCCATATTCTTTGTTTCCTTATCCATATAATAAAGTCTGATTTCTCTATATTATTTCTGCTCAAAATCCACAAGTATTTACTTTTGATTATATCACTCTCACTCTTTATTCGCTACTATAAAATACAGGTCATAGCTTTGCCTGCATTTTCATCGCTCCAACGATTTCCCAATCTTCCATTTCTGCCCTTTCAAGTCATTCTGCTTCTTATTCGACTATTTCGCTCTTTGCAAAGTTCTTTTATGCGTTCTAACTGCGCCCGCACTCCCTCCTGGCAATCTGGCTCTATCTTCTTATATTCCCCAGTCAGATTGCGGATAGTATTATTGTTCTCTTTTCTCTGTTCCGACAGGCATACCCAGTCTATCAGATTTTGCACTTGCTTATCTGTTTCGTAAAGGTCTGTTTCTGCCACAATCTTAGCACACAGCCGCACCATAACTTTCTGCTTTATATCCGTCATATCCAATCGATCCCCTATAAGTCGATTTACTTCCGCTCGCCTTATTTATGTGACCGATAAGGACTAACACACACCCGTATTCTTCCGCAATATTTCCGAACGGCTTCAGCACTGCTCTGATTTCGTTTGTCCGGTACATATCCACATCTGCGCCCAAATAGGCTTGTATCGGGTCTAACACAACCATTTTAGCCCCGGTTTCCTTGATTGCCCGGACAAGCCTTTCATCTGTCATGCTCAAACAATCAATACTTTCATCAATTACCAACACCCGGTTACAGTCTGCTCCTGCTTCTAACAATCGGGGTTTTATGGTATCTTCCAAACTGTCCTCTGCGTTCTGATAAATTACATTGACCGGCTCTCTGCTCTCTGCTGTTTCCTCACAGGGAAGTGCTTCGCCTTTTGTGAGAAGTGCCGCAAGGTGCAAAATAAAAGTGGTCTTTCCCTCTCCCGGATCGCCTTGCACAATAGTCAGCTTTCCAAAAGGAATGTAGGGATACCACAGCCAGTTCACTTCTCTTGCTTCTACATCTTCCATGTTGATTAAACGATAATTTTTTTCTCTTTTTTCTTCCATTTGCGTCCTCCACTAAAATAATTCGATTGAGTTTCAGCAGAGCCTTTGT
>CAJTMV010000037.1 GCA_910577225.1 uncultured Eubacterium sp.
ACCGTTTCCTTTGCAAAGAATGCCGCCGCTTTTTTTAAGAATGCAATCTCCTTGCGTAATTCTTCATTCTCCCGTTTTAACCGGAGGTTCTCCTTCATAGAGTCATAATCTTCTTTGGCTTGAGGATCTGTTTGGCATTCTTTGCTGAATTCGCTACACCACTTGGAGATGCTGGCTTTGGATACACCATACTCAGCGGTGATACTTTTGTAGGTTCGTCCTTCTTCCACATGAAGGCGGACAATCTTCTTTTTAAATTCGGGAGTGTAGTTTTGTGACATAATGAGTACCTCTTTTCTTGTATTATTGATTATATCTCATTAGCCACTCCCGTTACAACTTTATTATAGCACTTCAATTCCCACCTGTGGATCGAACAGGAGCTTGCCCGTGTGTCAAGGGAGGCACGACAGCAGTTGGACGATAAGGACATTATGTTTATATTCCCTTCCGTCATGTCGAATACGCATACCAACCTTGTTTTAAAAAAGCCAAAGACCGAATCCAGCATCAGAAAAGTATGGATTCCAAAAACGGTTGCCTACATCCTGCGGGAATGGAAACAAATCCAGGATCAGTATAAAGAATATCTGGCCCAGGATTATTCTGATTACAATCTTGTACTGACACTTCCAAACGGAAGACCTGTGGAAAACCGTATCATGGAAAAAGAGTTCTCAAAACTGCGGGAGAAAGCAGGACTGCCTTATGTTGTAATCCATTCCCTGCGCCACTCCAGCACAACTTATAAGCTGAAGCTCAACCATGGGGACCTGAAGGCAACACAAGGGGATACCGGTCATGCGCAGATTGATATGATTACCGACGTTTATGCACATATCGTGGATGAGGACAGGAAAGTGAACGCCCAGAAATTTGAGGCCACGTTTTATGCCAAAAATCCTGTTAATCCTTTGAAGGATGTAAAGCCGCCTGAAGAAACCGGCACTGACCTGACAAATTTAATCGCAGCACTGGAACAGTCTCCGGAACTGGTTGCCATGCTGACAAAAGCATTGAAAGGAAATGCTATTAGCAGATTATTAGCAACAGCTCTGAAAGTGCAGTTTAGTGTTCGATTCCCTGTTAGCAACACGAGTGATAACAAATATCCAAAAAAACGAGTCCTCTGACTTTTGGTTTTCTCTTGAGACAAAAAAGAAAAGCATTGAAAAATCCAGTGTTTTCAATGCTTTCCAGCGTCCCCGAGACGACTTGAACGTCCGACCTATCGCTTAGGAGTAGGGCTATTTGCTAGTAAGCAGCTCCCTCTTAGTGTTATCTAATCCCTGTATTTCCTTGCTTGTCACGGATTCAGAATGTTATCTCGTACCTCCGTGTGACTGCTAGTTTTAAGGTGTTTTAGATGCTCCTTTTAACAGACGATTAGCAAGGGGCTTGAATTTAGGGAAATGTTACGCTGTAAAGCCTTTCCCGATTAATACCTGCATTTCACAACTAATCCCCGAATAGTTTAAGCTGTTTGCATTTTTTCTAAGGTCGCAAATTGCGACCTCAAAGAGTTTCTCATTCCACTTTGCTTTTTTTAAGGTCACAAATTGTGACCTCAAAGAACTTCTTATTTCTCCGTTTCCAATTCCAACCTTTGCAGGATGTCTTTGATGATGCCTGTATCTTGAATTAAATTGATTCCAAAACACTTTTTTCCTGCATCTTTCAAAGACGCTCCTATGTGATAGGCTGTCACTCGGTCAAGAATCAAAAACCTGTCATGGAATACTTTGGAATATTTTATTTTCAATGTCGGGTACTGTGCATTAAAATTCTTAACATCGGCTTTCGTTAGCTTCGTCTGTTTCTGCGTATAAATTGTAACGGCAACGTCAGACTTTTTCTTTGAAAGCAGATTCAATGTCCCAACATCCACATATCCGTCTATCAGAGTGATTTCTTTCTCTGCTTTTTGAATCAGGCTTACTATCAGACTGAACGCATCGTAAATCTGTCCGTCAAAAAATACTTTTTGACTGGATTCCTCATGTTCGGATATGTACTCAAAAACTCTCTCAAAACGCTCATCTGTTTCCGCCTGGTAATTTATCTGGCGAACCTCCATTGCATTTAACCGCTCATACAGCAAAGATGTATTTGCCATATACTTCCGCATCTCCACAAAAGTGTCCATAATCCTAATGCTTACTCGAATAGCAACATCACTACGCAAAACCGCAGAAAGCATTGCAGTTCCTTGTTCTGTAAAAACAAATGGCAGTTTCCTACGCCCGCCATATCCATTATCATCCTCCGAACTTGAAGTCGCAATTTGCGACTTCAAGATTTCATATTCCTCTTTCGTCAGTTGGAATCGGAATCTTTCTGGAAATCTTGAGATATTACGTTTTGCCGCTTCATTTAATCGCTTTGTTTCTACCTGATACAACATCGCTAAATCGCTGTCTATCATAACCTGCTGGTTGCGGATAACATATATCATGCTTTTTATATCGGACTCTGCTGATTCAATACTTATTTCCTGGGTATCATTATTTGCCTTTGTCAGAGCTGTTTGTCCTGTATCAGCCATCTTTATCGCCCTTTCTATTTTGAAATACCAGATTGAAACCTCAAAACTATGAGTAACTTGAAATCACAATTTGCGACTTCAAGTTCTGCTTCTTTGCATAAAACTTGAAATTCCAAATTGGAATAGGTAGGAAAAATTATTTTCATAAATTTTCTTATACTTGGCTATATCGTTCTCATGATACTCTTTCAAGTCCTGCTTTTTCCCAAAACTATAAAAGTCCCATGCTTTATTGAACGCTGTATAGATGTCTTTTTCTTTTCTGCTTTCAACCTCCGAAACACTTCGCAGCCTGGTAAGCAGCTTTTTAAATTCCTTGTTATAAGCGATGCTTTTTCTACCTGTCGAAAATTTTGAAAACTCTCTTTTAGTATTCAAAAGTATTGCAGGACGTCTTTACCCAACAACCCTGCAATTTATAAATTTTTAAGAATTCCCAAATCCCTTGTAAATTCAGCCTTCCCTCAAAGTTGTTAGCACTCGTCCCAAAAGAGTGCTGATTTCCTATTGACTTTTTTCTTTCTTCGAGTTACTATTTCACATAGAACGAAACGCATCTTATTACATTTAAATAACAGAAAAGCAAAGGAGTTCATTTTCTATGGAAAACAAACACGGAAATCTTTCAATTAACAGCGAAAACATCTTCCCTATTATTAAAAAATGGCTGTATTCTGATCACGATATTTTCTATCGTGAATTGATTTCAAATGGCTGCGATGCCATTACAAAGTTAAAAAAGCTCGATATGATGGGGGAATACGCTCTTGCGGATAACTACAAACCGCAGATTCAGGTCACAGTCAATCCGGATGAGAAGACACTGACTGTCACAGATAACGGCCTTGGCATGACTGCAGACGAAGTCGAAGAATATATTAACCAGATCGCATTTTCCGGCGCAGCCGACTTCCTGGAAAAATACAAAGACAAAGCAAACGAAGACCAGATTATCGGTCATTTCGGTCTTGGCTTTTATTCTGCGTTTATGGTTGCCGATCGGGTTACGATCGATACGCTTTCTTATCAGGAAGGCGCGCAGCCGGTACACTGGTCCTGCGACGGCGGCACAGAATTCGATATGAAAGACGGCTCCAAAGACAGCGTCGGTACGACAATGACGCTTTATTTAAACGAAGACTGTCTGGAATTTGCCAACGAATACCGCGCAAGAGAAGTAATTGAAAAATACTGCTCTTTTATGCCGATTCCGATTTATTTAAATAAGGCAAACGCAGAGCCGGAATACGAAACGATCGATCCGGACGATAAACGCGACGATGATACCGTAATTGAAACCGTAATCGAAGAAGCAAAGACGGAAGAAAAAGAAAACGAAAACGGCGAAAAAGAAATCGTTGAAATCTCTCCGCGCACCGAAAAATTAAAAATCGTAAAACGTCCGGTTGCGTTAAACGATACCAATCCGCTCTGGGCAAAGACGCCGAAGGACTGCACCGACGAGGAATACAAAGAATTTTACCGCAAAGTATTTCATGATTACAAAGAGCCGTTGTTCTGGATTCACCTGAATATGGATTATCCGTTTAATCTGAAAGGTATCCTGTACTTCCCGAAGATCAATACCGAATACGACTCGATCGAAGGCACGATTAAGCTGTACAACAATCAGGTATTTATTGCGGACAATATCAAAGAAGTCATTCCGGAATTTTTAATGCTGTTAAAGGGCGTTATCGATTGTCCGGATCTTCCGCTGAACGTGTCCAGAAGCGCGCTGCAAAACGATGGCTTTGTAAAGAAGATTTCCGAATATATTACCAAGAAGGTAGCGGACAAGCTGACCGGTATGTGCAAAACCGAAAAAGAAAGCTACGAAAAATACTGGGATGATATCAGTCCGTTTATCAAATACGGCTGCTTAAGAGACGACAAATTCTGCGATAAGATGAACGACTACATTTTATTCAAGAATCTGGACCACAAATATCTGACCCTTCCGGAATGCTTAAAAGCAGACGAAGCAGAAACCGCTGCACAAACAGATAACGAAAATACAGACAATGCCGACAATACAAACGACACAGTTGAAGTCGAAAACGCCGACGGAACATCTGCAACCGGCAGCGACGCAGAAGAGCCTGAAGAAGAAAAAGACACACGCAAGGTCATTTACTATGTCACCGACGAACAGCAGCAGAGCCAGTATATCAATATGTTCCGGGAACAGAACATGGATGCGGTCATCCTGGATCACAATATTGACTCCTCTTTCATTACACAGTTAGAGCGCCGCAACGAAAAGTTCAAATTCATGCGTATCGATGCGGATGTCACAGAATCTTTAAAGGAAGAATCTTCTGCAGAGGAATTAAAAGAAGAAACAGATACTCTGACCGAAATTTTCCGCAAAGCGATCGGCAACGACAAGCTGACCGTCAAAGTAGAAAAGCTGAAAAACGAAACTGTTTCATCGATTATTACTTTATCCGAAGAAGGCAGACGTATGCAGGAAATGATGAAGATGTACGCCATGGGCGGCATGGGAGGTATGGATACATCCATGTTTGGCGGAGACGCTACGCTTACCCTCAACGCGAACAATACGCTCGTAAAATATATCTTCGAGAACAAGGATTCCGAACATGTGCCGACCTTCTGCCAGCAGCTGTATGATCTTGCCATGATCAGCAACCAGCCTCTCGCTCCGGATGCCATGACCAGATTTATTGCCAGAAGCAATGAGATTATGATGCTGCTTGCAAAATAAATAAGCAGACACAGTTCATCCTGTGGCTTGTCCCTGCATGGGACCAGCCACAGGATTATTTGCGTCTGCTTTTGCCAAGCGCCTCTTCAAATGGCATATTTCCGCCCTGGGGCTGTTTCGACAAATATTCTGTGTACATTTTTTTATTTTCCATCTGTACTTCTTCTTCCAGTTCTTTTGCCGACACAAGCTGACATCCCTGTCCCCGGATAATAATCTGCTCCAGTCCGTCAGAAGTCGCGACGGTCACATGATATTTATGACCATTTTCATGCGCAAACCGCTCGATATACTGATCTGCGGTCTCCGCCTCCTTTGTATACACCACATGAATATTGTGATAATCATAATACTCTGTCTGATGCCCTTCCACACGATACGCATCGAACACAACGATCAGGCAATATTTCTTCACAGCCTGATAATTGCACATAATATCCAAAAGACGCCCTCTTGCCCCGTCGATATTATCTTTTGCAATCTCGCTCAGCTCTTTCCATGCGAAAATAATATTGTAGCCGTCTACGAGAAAATACCTGGTCTGACCGGCACGTATCTGATCCCTGCGGTTCCTCTTTTGTATCGTCTGACCGGCGCCGGCGGAACTTTCGGCTGCAGCGACATCGTATGTCATCTTCTTTGCCTGCTTTTTCGATCCATACCTGTTTCCCTTCCGTTCTTTTCCGCGCTGATTTGCCTGATACGTATCCGCGATAATCCGGTCTACTTCATCTGTACCGATGCTTTCCCTGTTTCGGGACGGAGCGTGTTTTTTTAATAACTCTGCCTCTTCTCGCAGACGTACATCCTCCGGAACCGGCGCGCGAAAAGCGCTCTCCACATGCATGTAATCTTTTACTTCATACCATTCCACAACAAATCCCGCGCCATGCGCACAAAATACAGACGAAGACGGGTTTGCCAGATCGCTTTGCGGATCGTAAAGGATTCGCCCGAGTACCTCCTGCGTATTGTGACAGGGCGCATACCCTTTGAGCGTACAGGTAAGCCGTCCCAGTCCCCTGGTATATTCTGTCACTTCTTTCTGATAACCGCTCATTGTCACAACCGGCGCGCTCCCTTTGAGTATGGCCATCTGATGTTCCATCTGCGGCAGTCCCGGCTGTCCGCACATATGCTCAATATCTGTCATCGCCCTGCCGACCATACTCTGTGGTATTTCAAGCGTAAAATCATAATAAGGCTCTAACAATACGGACTCTGCCTGCATCAGTCCCTGGCGCACCGCACGGTACGTCGCCTGTCTGAAATCCCCGCCTTCCGTATGCTTTAAATGCGCCCGTCCGGTCCGAAGCGTTATCTTCATATCCGTCAGAACGGAGCCTGTCAGTACGCCTTTATGCTCCCGCTCCTGCAAGTGCGTCAGGATCAGCCGCTGCCAGTTTTTATCCAGAATATCCTCGCTGCAGTCTGCGGCAAACTGCATCCCGCTGCCCGGTTCCCCGGGCTCCAGCAAAAGATGCACCTCCGCATAATGCCGCAGCGGTTCAAAATGCCCGACGCCTTCTACCGGAGCGGCAATCGTTTCCTTATAGACGATATTTCCCGGACCAAACGCTACGGACACGCCAAAACGGTCCTGAATCATACCTGTCAGTATTTCCAGCTGTACGTCGCCCATCAGCTGTGCCTGTATCTCCTGCAGCTCTTCCTGCCAGACGATATGAAGCTGCGGCTCCTCTTCCTCCAGCTGGCGCAGCCTGGGCAGCATCACAGCCGCGTCGCAGCCATCCGGCAGCAAAATCTGATACGTCAGCACCGGCTCTAACAGCGGATGTATGGAATCCGGTTCCGCGCCAAGACCCTCGCCGGGCTTTGTCTGCGTCAGACCCGATACGGCGCATATCGTCCCTGCAGATACTTCGCCGACCGACTCGTATTTGACGCCGGAATAAATACGAATCTGATTCACTTTTTCTTCCCACCGGGCTTTGTCCTGACCAGAAAGACCGCCGGATAAAATCGTGCGTACTTTTAAACTCCCTCCGGTGATTTTTAAATAAGTCAGCCGGTTCCCCTGCTCGTCCCTGATAATTTTAAACACTTTTGCCGCAAATTGCTCTGCATACTGCGGTTGTACCGTATATCTGACAAATCCGTCCAAAAACTGCTTTACGCCAGTCAGATGCAGCGCCGACCCAAAGTAACACGGAAAGACTTCCCGCCTGCCTATCATCTGCTGGATACAGTCCGTCTGTATCGTACCCTGTTCCAGAAACTGCTCCATTGCCGTCTCGCCGCACATGGCAAGCGCATCCAGAAACGTTTCCTGATCCGTCTCTGAAAAATCCACGCAGCTGCCGTCCAGCCGTTCCTGCAGCTGGGCAAGCATCGCCGGCTTATGTATCTGCTCCAGCTCTTCCTGCGGAACCTGATCTGTTTTATTTACAAAAAGAAAGACCGGAATCTCATATTGTTTTAACAATCTCCAGAGCGTCTGCGTATGTCCCTGTACGCCGTCCGCCATACTGATCATCAGCACGGCATAATCCAGCACCTGCAGCGTACGTTCCATCTCCGCCGAAAAATCGATATGCCCCGGTGTGTCCAGCAGCGTCAGCTGCGTATCGTTCCAGCAAAAAACGGCCTGTTTGGAGAAAATCGTAATCCCTCTGGCACGCTCCATGGCATACGTATCCAGAAACGTGTTCTGCCTGTCCACACGTCCCATTTGACGAATGCTGCCGCTTAAATAAAGCATCCCCTCGGATAACGTCGTCTTTCCCGCGTCTACATGCGCGAGCAGTCCGGTACATATCTGTTTTTTCGGCTTGTTTTCGGATGTATCATCCATCAAAATGCCCCTTTCTCTCAAAGAATGTTCAGACAAGCGTTCTGCACCGGTTCAGACAGGCAAAAATTTCCTGTACTCTTACAACGGCCAGATTACAAGGCAGATACCGTCCCTCGCAGACTGCTCCGATTCCCTTATCCGCTATCAGCTGCTCCAGAGAGCGGGCAATTTCACGCATCTCTTTCGTTCCATCGAATAAATGCTGCTTTGCGTATTTTACCATATATCCAAGCGCCATCGTCTGTTCCGAATCTGTCAGCTGTTCCACATAGCGCAGCTCGATCGTATCCCGATCGATGGATACCGCGTCCCGGCCCATTCCTTTGACTTTCATCCGGTCGTTTGCCCCGGCTTTTTTTCCAGTCCGAAACACCCTGTGAAAGGACGGCTCCCCGGCCGGTCTGATCTTTGGCTGATCGCCAGACCCGTCCAAAAAGCGCTCCGCCTCCCTTTTGGCCAGCTGCGTAATATCCTTCGGCTGATACTGCATCATCTGAATCACATGATCCGCCTTGTTAAAATAAGAGCCGCAGCTTCCCGCCACAAGTATCGTAGAGATTCCATAATGATCCGAAAGTTCTTCCACACGGTCAATAAACGGCGTAATCGGTTCCATTTCCGGATGTACGACACGCGCCATCAGCTCGTCGCGGATCATAAAATTGGTGGCGCTCGTATCTTCATCGATTAGAAACAACCGTGTTCCGGCTTCCATCGCTTCGATGACATTCGCCGCCTGAGAAGTACTGCCGCTGGCGTCTGCCGTTACAAAGGACTTTGTATTTTTTCCGTTCGGCAGACCGTTGATAAACATGGAAATATCGGTCTTTTGAATGCTTCTGCCGTCTTCCGCCCGTATTTTTACCGCTGTATCGTCCGTGATCACATATTCCCTGCCATCTCCTGCAATATGATTATACACGCCGCGTTCGAGCGCCTTTAGCAGCGTGGACTTGCCATGATAACCGCCGCCTACGATCAGCGTAATCCCCTGCGGAATCCCCATCCCTTTTTTAACGCCCGCATTTGGCAGACAAAGCTCGACGGCCAGGGAAGACGGCGACGCGAAAGAAACCGCCTGCTTCATCGGCCGGTCCGACACACCCGATTCCCTTGGCAGTATGGCGCCATCCGCAACAAACGCTGCCAGCTTTCTTTCTTTTAACTGTTCCCGAATGTAATACTGATCCTCCGCCAGCTCCCTGACGCGCCTTAAATGCTTTTGATCCGCGTTTTTATAAAACAGGGAGCTGTGTACGCATGCAGGCAAAAACTCATATAAAATCCGAATCAGCTCTCTGGCGCTGATCGTACGGCCGTTCGCCGGAAATCCTATCTCCAGTCGAAAAATCAGATCGCCGCTTTCTGGCGCTATCTCGCATGCACTGCGTTCCAGTATCTCCTGCCCCGGACGGCTGACCGACAGCAGCCCGCTTTTTCCAGAGCCTTTTGCCCTGTGTGAATACGCCTCTGCTTCTTTCCCAAACTTACGGATGAGCGCATCCGCCAGAGCGATTCTCGTATGCTTTTTTTGGATCATATCCGATGGAAAGGCCGCTTTTTTCCCGTCCACATGGATACTGACTTTGGACGGGGCAGCAAACGGATCTCCCTGCACATGATTGATACAAAGCACATACGAATCAAACTGATAAGCGCCTGCCGTATCTTTATAGGCCGGATAACTTTTATGATCGATTCGTCTTAGTATTTCCTGTAAATCTTCTGCCCGCTTCATCGGTCTTCTTCCCTTTCCCTGAAATCACAGTAATCCCATCCGCTTTCTGAGCGGAACGTATACGTTTTATCTTCCTTCCGATATCGAAAAGAAAACTCCCCTTCCAGCTCCATAAAAGAATGCGCCGCTGCCGTATCGTCGAGTATTTCCGCCAGATCGATAATAAAAGACTCCGCATGCTCTGGCGAAAGACAGCTTTCCTCCTGCACTTCGTTTTCCACATAAAACCGCAGGACAAATGCATCCAGATCGCTCTCATCCTCAAATACCGCGCTATTTAAATACCCGTTGCGCGAATGCTCCAGTCTGTTTTTTAAAAACGCAACGCTGGAATGAATGCGGGACTGCGAAATATCCTCTGCCTCCAGATATATTTTATAACGGATCCAAAGCGGATCTTTTTGTGTCTGTTCTGTCAGTTGTTTTTGTTCCATTTTCTTTTCTCTCCCTCGTATCGTATTCTGCAGCTATCCAAGCTGCGTCATTCCTCCCGTCAGTATGCCGAGATTATCTTCATATATTTTTGCAAACTGGTCCATCTGCAGCGGATTTGTGCCAAGCCCCGCCTCGATCGTATACCCCGGTCGGTTATACGCCTGAATAAACCAGTCCTTATAACCGGCGTTCCCGGATGCCCCCGGCGTTTCTTCTACTGCATAACCGCTTACTTCCCCAAAATACCTCGCAATCCGATAGGAATCCTCTGGTTCGTAATCCTGATATTTCCAGTAGATCACTTCTCCCTGCGTATGATATGCAAGGATGAGCGCAAAATCATTCGCTATCGTATAATCATAGACAGCTCTGCTTTCCGGCGCCGTCAAAGGCGCCTCTCCTACAAAATCTCTCGGCGCCGGCGTCTGATAGCCCTGCATGTATTTGATCTCCTTTGCGAGCTCCCACCCGGCCGGAAACTGAAGATTTAAATCAATCCCTTCGATATTTGCCTTCCATCCTTCCGGAAACGGAATATCCGGATATCCGGCTGCGATCTTTTGCGCCTGCGTGAAATATTTCTGCTCATCCAGCGCCCCGTTGACAAGATCGACGCCGTCCGGATTCACAAGCGGCAGCAGGGTCAGATGATACCCATAATACAGCCAGGAAGCCGGCGTCCCGCCGATCTGCTGTCCTCTGGCAAAAGCCTCCGCGTAATCTTCTGCAAACTTTAACAATACCGGCGTTGTGATCCATTCGTTGGCATGAAAAGAAGCGTTATAAAATACGCGTTTTTTACCTTCTCCCATCCGTATCACTGTCATATTACGGCCCATCACGCTTGTGCCAGCCGGTTCTTCATGCAAAAACGGATATCGTACGAGCAGGCCTTCCAGTATCCAGTCGGTAAGAAAGGAGGTATAAGCTACCTGTTCCGATACAAGCGGAAAATCAAACGGCACGAACAATCTCATACCTGCATAAAGATTCGAAGGATCCACCGTCGGATTGGCTGTCGTCAGCCTCTGTATCGAAGAGTTCATACGGGCAACAATGTTCCACAGCGTATCCCCTTCTTTTACCTGATAAATCTGATAACCCTTTAAATACGGCAGCAGCGTATCCCACTGCGCGCTGCCGACCTGACAATTCTGCCCGTTTCCGGCAAATTCCTGTAAAAAAGCACAGGTCTGTTCCCCCAGCCTGCCGTCTATCCTGACAGGAAATCCTGCACGGGACAGCGCCAGCTGCACATATTCCACCCATACTCCCTGATCGCCTTTTTCTAACTCTCTCATACTTTATTCAGCCTTTTACCGGCGCCCGTTCCGTCGTATCACCGATTCTGTCACGAAATGCGCCCTGATTTTTTATTACTATATGCGCATTCCGGCAAAAGTTTCCGGTATTGCTTACGTTGTTTCATCCAGATATTTACACGACTTTTGAAACAATACAAATCCAAGCAGAAACAAAATTACGAGCGATCCAATCCCGAGATGAATACTATGGGTTATCTGGCTCGTCACACTGACGAGCATCGTTCCAAGAAACGAAGCTCCCTTTCCGCAAATATCAAAAATGCCAAAATACTCTCCCGACTGCTCTTTTGGTATAATCTTTGCAAAATGCGACCGGGACAGCGCCTGTACGCCGCCCTGAAACAGCCCGACGCTAACTGCCAGTATCCAGAACTTTATCTGGGAATCCAGCGTCATTCCAAAAATAGTAATCAGCGTATACGCCGCGATACATATCGAAATCAGCAGTCTGGGCGAACAGCGGCCGGAAAGTCTGCCAAATACAAGCGTTGCCGGAAACGCTACGATCTGCGTGAGCAAAAGCGCGAGCAAAAGTCCTGTCGTATCCAGTCCAAGCGCCGTACCATAAGCGGTCGCCATATCAATAATCGTATAGACCCCGTCAATATAGCAAAAAAACGCCAGCAGAAACCAGAATACCCGCGGATGTCTGCGCATATTTTTTAACGTATGCCCCAATCGTTTCAAGCTGCCGCGCACAATTTTACGATCCGGCTGGATATAATGAATCTGGCGGTACAGACGCCACAGCGGTACGGTCGCAAGAAACCACCAGACCGCCGATATACCAAAGGCAATTGTCATGGCATCCATCTGCGAAAGGCCCGTTTTCGGCGCCGTCAGTACGAGCGCAAGTCCCGCGATAAACGGAACGCAGCTGCCGATATACCCCCATGCAAACCCTCTCGCCGACACTTCATCCATACGCTCCGGCGTCGTTACGTCCGAAAGCATGGCGTCATAAAAGATCAGACTTGCAGAAAATCCGCATTTGGCGATGACAAAGACGACCAGAAATACAAACCATGCGCGCATAAATCCCAGCGCCAGACATCCTGCCGAGCCAAGCATCATACTGCCAAGAAAAACCGGCTTCTTCCACCCTTTAAAATCTGTCATCGTACCGAGCACAGGCCCGGATACGGCTATAATCATCGTAACGGCAGAAGCCGCATATCCCCAGTACGCCAGATAATCTACCGAAGAAAGTCCGCCCTGCTGTGCAATCGCGTCAAAATAGATCGGAAACAGCGTCGCTACAAGCAGCACAAACGCCGAATTTCCCACGTCATATAAAATCCACGCTTTTTCCAGTTTTGTCAGCTTCATTTTTTCCGGCATAGATGTCCCTCCTCCTGCAGAAAAAGAAAAATTTCTTCAAAAAACTGCATCTGCGCCCGCTCCCTTGCGTTGAAAATCTCATGCTTCGCATCCAAAAACCAGACGAGTCTGGCATTTTTCAGTTTGCCCGCAAAGCGGCAAATTTCATCCGTATTGACCATATGATCTCTGCCAGCTGCAAATAGCAGCACCGGAATCGTAATCTTTCGAATGTTTTCAGACGCCTGCAGACATACCGATGCCGTCTGCGCCGCGCATACCCAGCTGTAACAGGCGCCGTTTGTCTGACACCTTGGATTGGCCATACGTCTGGCGTGCGCGTACAAATACCGCTCTTCGCTCAGACAGCTGCTGCGTTCCAGACGGGGTTTTTTCGAAAATCCATGCTGTCCGGCCGCATATGCCTTGCCAAATCCAAGACATCTGCATATACGGGCAACCATCATCGCCGCTGGATACGGAAGCCCCCGGACTCTCATCTGAATCATCGGCGCAGATAAAATCGCTTTTTGAAAATCGCCAGGATATCGCTGCAAATACAACGCACCGATCGCTCCACCCATAGAATGTGCAAATAATATCATTTCATTCCGATACGGCTTTACTATTTTATTTACAAAGATATGCAGATCACGTACATACTGCGCAAAGCTCTCCACATATACCTTGCCCATATTGGCAAGTCTGCGTTCCGATCTGCCGTGACCTCTGTGCTCCGCTAAAAATACCGAATAGCCAGCCTGCAGAAAATAATATACGATTTCGTCATATTTTTCCGCAAATTCACTGAAGCCATGTGAAATTACAATATTTCCTTTTGCGTGTCTGTTCTGATACACGCAGTAAGAAATCCGCGTACCATCATAGCTTGTAAATCTGCCGCGCCGACGATATTTTTTCAGATACGTCCGCGAGAGATACTCCATTCGCTCACGAAATCCGTTTTCCGGTATATACTCAATTTTTATTTTCTCTGTCATAAGATCTTTTCCAGCTCTCGTACGAGCTCAGGCACCAGCTTTCCATCTTCATATTCGTCCGCCACTTCTCTGCCGAGTTTTGGATCGTTGGTAATCATCGCATCCGTTTCATTTTCACACAGCAGACGCATATGTTCTTCTTCGTTGACGGTCCATACATGTACTTTTAATCCGTGTTTGCGGCACGATGCAAAAAAATCCGGATACTGTACATTATAAACAGCCGGATGAAGCGCATCTGCCTGTACGATCTGCTTCGCATAAGAAACTACGTCTATCATGCCGTCCTGATACAGCAGTCCGGTAACCGCATCTGGTTTCAGACGTTTGATTTTACGAATGCTATAGTGATTAAAGGAAGAGTAAATCACACGATCCTCCATCCCCATCCGCTTTACCAAATCCAGCGTCTGCTCTTCGATCTCCGGATAAAAAATCACGCCTGTTTTTAATTCCACGTTAATCGTAAGACCGGTCGGCCGAATCAGTTCGCAGACTTCCTCAAGCGTTGGAATATACTGCGGCCCATACTGGGCAAAACGCAGGTTTACATCGATCTTTTTCAATTTCTCATACGTATAATCCTTCACCCAGCCGGACGCCCTGCTGACACGATCTACCATTTCGTCGTGAATGACGACAAGCGTTCCGTCTTTTGTCATCTGCACATCCAGCTCGATGCCGTCCGCTTTTAAATCCACAGCTTTTTGAAATGCTTCCAGTGTGTTTTCCGGTGCATAAGCACTGGCTCCTCTGTGAGCCCATACGAGTGTTTTTTTCATCATACCATAACCCTTACTTCATTTATTATACTATTTGCGACTGATGTCATACATCCTTTCATCCTGCCGGTTTAAAGCAGCATATCCAGCAATCCTTTCAGTCCTTTTTTCTCATAAATCCCACGATAATACTCCACTTCATCCCGAATCAGTTCATCGATCACCTGCATCCCCAGCAGCTCCACCGGCGCGCAGTCATCAGTCAGAAGATAGCCGGAGGGTTCATATACCTTAAGATTTTCCGCCGTCTGATTCATCAGATCCATCAGGCTGCCATCCGGCGTCAGCGCCATATTATCCTGCATCACCTCTAACATATCCGGCGAAGCAGACGCAAACAATTCCCGGTTGGTGGACCCTGTCACATCCACGGTATAAATATAGTCAAATACATGACTAATCGTATCCGCCAGATACTGGTTCATATTTCCTTCTTTCATCCCGCGCATATTCATATTCACAACCATCACCCCGTCGTCTTTTAAACGCGCCCTGACCATCTGAAAAAATTCCAGCGAAGACATCTGAAACGGAATCGTAATGTCCTGATAGGCGTCTACCATGATCACATCATATTTATGATCAGTAACGTTTAAATATGCACGCCCGTCATACGACGCTACCGGTATCTCCTCTGGCAGTTCAAAATACGTACGCGCAAGATCTGTAATCTTTTGATCGATTTCCACGCCCTCCATCCGTACATTCGGAAAATAGCGTCTGCACTGCGTTGCAAACGTCCCCGTTCCCATACCAAGAATCAGCACGTCCATACGGTCTTTTTCATAAACGCCCGCCATAAACGGAGCCGCAAGCGCATAATCATAGTACATTCCGGTCAGACTGTGATCTTTTTTTAAGACCGACTGCACGCCGAACAGTACATTGGTAGATAAAATCACACTGTTTTCGTCTTCCCTGACCTGCAAATAATTATAGACGGATTCTCCTTCGTAAGTAAGATCTGTTTCCCAGAACGCAAAGCTGCCGGACGTACCGGCCAGGCAGCAGACCAGAAACAGCAAAATGCCGCACAGCATGCTTTTGCCGCCTCCCTTTGCCGAAATAAAATACAGAATCGAAAGCAGTAACAATATTCCCGCGAAAATCAGAAACGTGATCGATGTGCCGACAGACGGAATCGTGACAAACGTCGGCAGAAACGTACCCAGAATGCTTCCGATTGTATTTGAAGCGTTCAGCATGCCTACGGTCTTTCCATTATCCTCCAGACTGTCGACGGTATATTTTACCAGCGAAGGCGTCACTGTACCAAGCAAAAACAACGGAAACACAAAAATGACCATACATGCAGAAAATGCCGCCAGAATAAGGAAATTACCGTTTACCGTAAAGATAAGCAGCGCCGATATTCCAAGAATCAGATACTTCCCGACCACCGGAATCGCCGCAATCCAGACTGCCGCTACAATCATCCGTTTGTACAATTTGTCGGGATCCGGATTTTTATCCGCCGTCCTGCCTCCATAAATATTACCAAGCGCCATTGCGATCATAATCGTACCGATGATAATCGTCCATACGATCTGTGAAGAACTAAAATATGGGGCAAGCAGGCGGCTTGCCCCTAATTCCACTGCCATTACTGACATACCTGCAAAAAACTCTGTCAGATACAGATAGGTATTATGTTCTAAAATACGTGCCTGTTTCATGCTGACTGCCTTTCTTTTCCATCGGACAGTACGGGAGCCTTCTGTCCGTTTTTACTATCATAACAAATTATGGCAGTTATGGCAATCCTTCTTTTTTCTCTCAGACAAAAGGCTGTCCGTCAATTCTGCAGCAGACCTTTACACCATTCGCACAATCCGATATAATAACAGATATCTGACGTTCTAAAAAGCGATACGTGAAAGGTGGTGAAACAGCAGTCATGCGTATCCGCCGAACAACAGCGATTGAAATAACGATAAAATATCTATTCTTACAAACAGGTGAATCATTATGAAAAAAGACATTTCCACGCTTCCGCTCATAGAGGCGTTCCATACCGACGACGAATGTCCGTTCTGCTATCTGGAACGCGCAGCAGAACAGCATGCCATCTCATTTATCCTTGGCTCCGCCTATATGGAAGATTATATTCGTGAAAAAACCGACGCGCTTGGTTTTTGCCGCCATCATTACAAAATGATGTACGATTACGGCAACCGGCTGGGAAGCGCGCTCATATTAAGCACGCATTTGAAAAAACTGAATGAAGAACTGGAACAGGAATTACAGCGCTTTACTCCGTCAAAGTCCGGTATTTTAAAGCGTATGAAAAAAACAGAAACCGCAAATACGCAGGCAAAGACGCCTTTGGGCGCCTGGCTCGACAAAAAAGAACAGTCCTGTTATGTCTGCGATCACTTCAATCAGATCTATAACCGGTATCTGGATACGTTTTTTGACCTGTACCGTAAAAACAGCGAATTTCGAGAGGCTTTTTCTAATGGCAAAGGCTTTTGCCTGCCGCATTTTCGCGATTTAATCGAATGTGCGGACAGCAGACTGTCTGACGCCGAAAAACAGGACTTTTATCCAAAAGCATCCGCACTGATGAAGGAGCATCTTAAGCGGCTTCAGCAGGAAGTATCCTGGTTCGTGGAGAAAAATGATTATCGCAACAAGGATAAAGACTGGGGAAACTCTGCAGACAGCGTCCAGCGCGCAATGCAAAAATGCGGAGGCGGCTATCCTGCGGATCCGGTCTTTGAACAGGATCCATAATCTTTATGGCTCCAAAAATCCCAGATATTCGTCAAACAGATTAAAGAGCATATCTCCGGAACAAACCGGTATCTCCGCGGTAGAACGTTCCATTTGTACATAGGTATATAAATCATGCGCTTTTGTCAGCACCAGGGCCGGTATCACATCATATTCCGGCCCTGCCAGCACTTCGATATATTCGCAGTATTTGGCTGCCTGACTGATTTCTGCCGGATCGATGCGGTCTTTCATCTTAAATTCCAGAGAAAATATATGACTGTCTGAAATTACAAGCACGTCCGCATATATCCGGATATACCGCGCACGTTTGATACGCAGCTCAAATGCAATCTCCCAGCGGGAAACGTCGACGTCTGAAAGATCTTCAAACAACTGGCGCATCGTTTCATACGTATCCAGAAACGAATGAAACAGGCCTCTCGTATTGTTCAGATTTCTTCCGATTCTCATACAGCCCTGCTTTAGCTCTGTCATCCACTGCGTCTGATCTGTACGCAGAAACTCCCAGACCATACCGTAATAGCCGCAGAAATCCCCCAGTCCTGTATGCGGCACGCTCTGGCGAATCAGGCCATGCCAGCAATAACTGCTGTCCCGATAGCAAAGCTCGCGCATATAAGCAGAACCGTACAGATACTGATTCATTTCCGTCCGTTCTCTATGCAGCGCCGCTGCAATTTCTTTTGCCCGTACACCGTCGTTTTTACATATATAAGAATAGATTTCTCTTTCTATCATATCTGTCATTTGTCACTCCAAAAAAATGGCAGACATAGGATCGTCTGCCATTTTCACTCTTATGTATTATTATTTGTCGTTTAATATAAACTGGCCTACCAGCTCGTCCAGTGTAGCCGCCTGCGCAGACAGCTGCTCGCTCGTTGCCGACGATTCCTGCGCCGCCGCAGAGTTGTTCTGTACGACCTCGGAAATCTGGCTGATGCCCTGTTCTGCCTGACGCATTGTTTCTGCCTGCGTAATTACCATGACACTGAGGTCCTTGGAAGACTCTGCAATCTGTTTGATTCCGCTGACTACATTATCAATCGAATCTGACGCCCGTTCTACCGCGCGGCTGCCTTCCGCAATCTCCCTCATGGAGCTCTCGATCAGATCTCTCGTGTCGACCGCCGCCTTTGCACTCTGCTCGGCCAGCTGTCGAATCTCCTCTGCTACTACAGAGAATCCGCGTCCGGCTTCTCCGGCTCTTGCCGCTTCTATGGAAGCGTTGAGTGAAAGCAGATTCGTCTGCGATGCAATGGACTCGATCTCTGAAATAATATTACCGATTTTTGCAGATGATTCGCTGATTTTTTCCATTGCAGTTACCATCGTATGCATCTCTTCACGCGTATGGTCTGCTTCATTTGCATAATTTTCCGCCTGTTTATAGGATTCTTCCGCACTCTGGGCACTTTTTTCCATTGTTTCAGAAATATCTATAATCGTCGCCTGCAGCTCTTCTACCGCTCCTGCCTGCTCGGTTGCGCCTTCTGCGAGACTTTGCGCAGACTCTGCCAGGTTAATGGAACCTCCGGACACCTGACTGGACGCTTCCCCGATCGAACGAATGGTATCTGACATCTGATTGCGCAGTCCGCGCATCGAATGAATCAGTTTCTCAAAATCTTTTGTATATCTATCCTGTACCTCTGACCGTACGGCATAGTTTTTGCCTTCCATCTCGCCAAGGACCGTTCCGATATCATTAATGATGATGTTCAGAGCATCCGCCATCTCAGCGGCATCCGCAACCATATCAGCCACTTCGTCATGAGAATCGGATTCCGGAAACGGCGAGGTTAAATCTCCGCCCGCAAACATCTTTAACCGCTGTCCAAGGTCTTTTAACGGATTTGCAATTCCCTGCGCAATCCGCTTTCCAATACGCATGGACAGCAGAATCGAAATCGCAATGACTACAATGATCGCCAGTATCAGTATAACGCTTAAAATTGTCAGAGTTTTCGACAGCTTCTGCCCCTCTGACACTTTTACTTCCAAAAGGTCGTCCAGTTTTTCATAAATGCCCTGATATACGCCTGCCAGCTCGTTGATGGCGATATCCTGCGCCTGCTCGCACAAAGCCCTGTCTGTATTTGCGCCAAGCTCTATAATTTGCGTATCCAGCGGCCAGTATACTTCAAGATCCTTCTTGATTTCTTCATACGTCTGACGGCCCGCATCCGATACGATTGTCTTTTCGATTTCTGCAAAATTTTTCTCAAACGCGGCAATCGCGTCTTCGTGCTGCTTTAGCACAGTATCGATCGCATCCTGATCGTCATATCCGATCGCTGCTCGCAGAGAAGACCGTACATCTGCAAATTCAAACATCGTTTTTCCAATGTCCCCCTGCGCAAATCCAAAATTAGTCAGTGCATAAGAATACCTGTTAGATACAACAATAATCGCAATCAGTCCCAATAATGCCGATACTGCCGTAATCAACGAAACCATAAGAAAAGACTTTGTCAGCTTTTTCTCAATTTTCTCGTCTTTAAACATAAATAGCTCTCCTCCTCTATAATGTAGTACTTTTTTCTAAAAGTGCCAGACTATTTGTATTATATTCTATTTTATTGTAACTGACAATAGGCTTTTCCCTGATTTTAATTTTTATGCACTTTAACCAAAATGGACGGATGGATTTTGATGATTTTTCCTTGCTGGACTACATTGCCTGTATCCGCCCGATTGCGGCAACCGTATGTTCGTAACTGCCAAAAGCGGTCAGACGGAAATATCCTTCTCCGGACGGACCAAACCCGCAGCCAGGCGTTCCAACCACTCCAGCCGTCTGCAGCAGATCGTCGAAAAATTCCCAGGAGCTCTTATTCGCAGGTGTCTTTAACCAGATATACGGTGCGTTTACGCCTCCATACACTTCGTATCCGGCTGCAAGCAGCCCTTCTTTGATCACTTTCGCATTTTTCATATAATATGCGATCTGTTCTCTCAGCTGGCTTTTTCCTTCTTCGGAGTATACCGCCTCGCCGGCACGCTGAATGATATACGGCGCTCCGTTATATTTTGTCCCGTGGCGTCTGGCCCACATGGCATGAAGCGAAACGCCGCCGCATGTTAACGCCTTTGGCACTACCGTAAATCCGAGCCGCACTCCGGTAAAGCCTGCGTTTTTGGAAAAGCTGCGGATTTCAATCGCACATGTATCCGCCCCATCGCACTCATAAATGGAGTGCGCCACATCCGATTGTGTAATATACGCTTCATAAGCTGCGTCATAGATAATGACAGCCCCTGTTTCATTTGCATAGTCCACCCATTTTTGCAGCTGCGCTTTCGTAATCGTGGTGCCTGTCGGATTATTCGGAATACACAGGTAAATGATATCCGGCGTCTGTTTCGGAAATTCCGGTACAAAATCATTCTCTCTCGTACACGGCATATAAACGACATCGCTCCAGGTCTGCGTCTGACTATCGTATGCGCCGCATCTGCCCGCCATAACGTTTGAATCGATATAAACCGGATATACCGGGTCAGTCACGGCGATTTTACAGTCTTTGGCAAAAATTTCCTGGATATTGCCGGAATCGGATTTGGCCCCGTCGGATATAAATATCTCATCTTCGCTGACGCTGCATCCTCTTTTTTGGTAATCGTTTTCCACAATCGCCCTGCGCAAAAAATCATACCCCAGATCCGGCGCATAGCCGCGGAACGAAGCCGCGTCCGCCATCTCATCCACCGCCTGATGCAGCGCTTCGATCACCGCCGGCACGATCGGCTGGGTAACGTCTCCGATTCCAAGACGAATGATATCCTTATCCGGATTTGCCCGGGTAAATGCCTCTACTTTTTTTGCGATTGTACTAAACAGATAACTGCCCGGCAGTTTCTGATAATTTTCATTCAGCTGATACATATGTTACACTCCTCTGTTTGTCTATTCTGTCACGCGATCTCGCCTTCAAATACTTCGGTCGCAGGCCCTGTCATAAAGACAGTATCGGTCTTTTGATCCCATTCGATATGCAGATCGCCTCCACGCAGCCTTACCGTAACGTTACGTTCGGTAAAGCCGTTTAAAATACATGCTACCGTAACCGCACAGGCGCCTGTCCCGCACGCCAGCGTCTCGCCGGACCCTCTTTCCCATACGCGCATCTGAACGGTATGCCTGTCCAGCACTTTTACAAATTCCGTATTCACACGATTTGGAAAATATGCATGACGTTCGAACCCCGGCCCGATTTTTTCCAGATCCAGACCGTCCACATCGTCGGTGTATATCACACAGTGCGGATTGCCCATCGATACGCACGTCATCCGGTAGGATATCCCGTCCACGACAATCGGACAGTCGACAAGCTGTGTGCGCTTATCGGATCCATCATATACGACCGGAATCTGCTCTGGTATCAGCTGCGGTTTCCCCATATCGACACGCACCGAAGCCACATTACCATCTTCAACCGTAAGCTGCACATGCCGGATTCCGGCAAGCGTTTCGATACGGATATTTGTCTGATCGGTCATATGACGGTCATACACATATTTTGCCACACACCGGATCGCATTTCCGCACATCTCGCCTCTGGAACCGTCCGCATTATACATGGCCATTTCAAAATCAGCCTGTTCGGACGGCAGGATCAAAATAAGTCCGTCCGAGCCGATGCCGAAATGCCTGTCGCTGAATAACTTTGCGGCTTCCTGCGGATGTTCTACCGTCTCTTCAAAACCGTTTACATAAATATAATCGTTCCCTATTCCATGCATTTTTGTAAATTTCATTTCATTCCTCCATTACATTTCACTGTCGATCAGGCTGACAATCATCTGCGCTGTCTCAACCAGACCTGTGCCGTTTTCCATACTGCGTTTCTGCAGATACCGGTGCGCTTCCTCTTCGGACAAATGATTACGCTCCATCAAAAGCAATTTTGCCTGATCGATCGTGCGTTTTTCCGATGCACAGCGAGGTCCCGGCTTTTTCTTTTTTTGCTTTTTTTTGCGCGCAGAGATCTCTGCCATCATCGCCACTGTCTGCAGCAGCTCGTGCACCTTTAGGGGTGTGCAAAGTCCTACGATATCTGACGTTTCCCGTTCTTCGATCTGTTTTGCAGAGCCAATCAAAAGCATATCATAGCGCGGCGTCAGATATTCGTACAGTTCGCGGTACACCATATCCGGCAGCCGGCAGGTACAGATAATGATCCCGCTGTCCAGATCTCCTGCAGCCCGAAGCGCCTGCGCGCCGCTCGTGCAGACCGCGTCCACAGTATACCCGCTTTTTTGTAAAATACCGCGAACGCTTTTTGCGTGTTCTATTTTCGGAAAAACTACTATTATATTCATACCCGCCGCCGTCTATATTCTATATAAATATTCTCTCGTTTCCCAGTCCGTCACCGTCTTCTGGTATCTGTCCCACTCCTGCTTTTTTGTATCCGCATATTCTTTACAAATATGCGCGCCAAGCGTCTCGCGCACAAACGCATCCTGTTCCATCTCGCAGACCGCTTCGCACAGATCTCCCGGCAGACGCCCGGTCCCGATTCTTTCGAGTTCTTCCATACTCATATCGTATACGTTGCAGCGGACTGCTTCTGCCGGCATGATTTTGTTACGAATTCCATCCAGGCCTGCGCGCAGACAAAGCGCCAGCAGCAGATACGGATTCGCCGCCGCGTCCGGACTGCGCAGCTCGACCCTTGTCCCATTGCCCCGTGTGGCCGGAATCCGAATCAGAGACGTACGGTTGCCAAACGACCAGGAAATGACGTTCGGAGCTTCATATCCGGGCGCCAGGCGCTTATAAGAATTGACCAGCGGATTGCTTACCGCCGCCATTCCTTTCATATGCTTTAACAAACCGCCGATAAAATAATACGCTTCTTTACTTAACCCATGAACGTCCCCCTCGTCGGCAAACATATTTTTTCCGTCTCTGGATAAGGACAAATTCAGATGCATGCCGGAACCATGCATTCCATCTTTTGGTTTTGGCATAAAGCTGGCGAACATCCCATGACGTTTGGCGATGGTTTTTACCGCAAGTTTAAATGTCATAATGTGATCGGCCGTCCAGAGCGCGTGATCATACTTTAAATCGATCTCGTGCTGTCCCGGCGCGCCTTCATGATGAGACGCGTCTACCGCGTAACCCATTTCTTCCAGCGTTAACACCATATCGCGTCTTGCGTTTTCCCCTGCATCCAGCGGACCCAGGTCAAAAAAGCCTGCCTGCTCGTCGAGCCGGGTCGTCGGATGTCCTTCGTCGTCATATTGAAATAAAAAGAACTCGCACTCCGGTCCCGCTTCAAACGTATATCCCATCTGTTGTGCCTCGCTGACGGCTCTGCGCAGCACATACCTTGGATCTCCTTCAAACGGCGTGCCGTTTGCATGATAAATATCGCAGATAATCCTTGCCACTTTTCCCTGCTGCGGTCTCCATGGAAAGATCGCAAACGTATCCGTATCCGGATGCAGATATAAATCCGACTGCTCCGCTTTTGCAAATCCCCGAATGGAAGAGCCGTCAAACATGCACTCGTTATCCAGCGCTTTCACAAGCTGGGACTTGGTAATCGCGATATTTTTTAACGTTCCAAATACATCTGTAAACTGAAGCCTGATAAATTCAATATCTTCCTCTTCTGCCAGATTCAGAATATCCTGTTTCGTATAATGATTCATTTCAAAATCCCTTTCTCTCCGATTTCTCATCGATGAAGCGTCATTTCACCTGCCGCCTGCTCCGGCGTGTCCGGATGCTGTCTTACATATTCGAGCACTTTTTGATAAGGCATCGTCCCGCCAAACAAATCGAGCGCGCTCCCAACCGTGACGTTCAGGCGGTTTTTTCCATAGGTACGCAGAATGTCCAGATCTTTAAAGCTGCCGACGCCTCCTGCATAGGTCACCGGTATCTTTCCCCAGCTTCCAAGCATTTTTACAAGCTCTGTCTCTATCCCGGACGCTTTTCCTTCCACATCCGCTGCGTGAATCAGAAACTCGTCTGCATAACTGCACAGCTCGTCCAGCAGCTTTACCGTCACGATCTCCTGCGTAAACTTCTGCCAGCGGTCGGTTACAATATAATATACGCCGTCCGCCCTGCGGCAGCTCAAGTCCAGCACCAGCCGCTTTTTCCCTATCGTATCGGACAATTTTTTCAGCCGGTCGTAGCGAATCCTTCCATCCTGAAACACATAAGAAGTGACGATCACATGACTGGCTCCGGCTTCGATGTATCGGCCCGCATTCTCCAGCGTGACGCCTCCGCCGATCTGCAGCCCTCCCGGATACGCCGAAAGCGCGGCAGACGCCTGCGCAACGTCGGCCTCATACCAGGCAGACTGCTGCGGATTGAGCAAAATAATATGCCCGCCGCGAATCTGGTCTTTCTGATACAGCCGCGCATAAAACGCGGCGTCCTGCGCGGCCACAAAATTCTCCTGTGCACAATCATCCTGATCCGACAGAGTGCCGCCTACAATCTGTTTTACTTTTCCGTTGTGAATATCGATACACGGACGAAACTCCATGATTCTACCTGCTTTCTATACTATAATCATAACAGAATCATAACAGAAACCGCAACAGACCTCTGGCTGCGCGGCGTCCTGCCATGGTTTTCTTTAGAATAGCACATTCTGTAATGAAAAAAAATAGTTAATTCTATTTTCGAATTAAATAAAGTCTTTCCGTTTTACTATATTTTGCCTCGCATAAAAATTCGAAAGAGTGCATTGACTTTTCGATCTTCCTATTGTAGAATTGATAAAATTCAAAAAATTCATACTAATACAAAGAATCGGAACGCACCCGAAGAAAGAGAGGATACCCATATGGCAACCATTATCGGCGAAGGTATTACATTTGACGATGTACTGTTAGTCCCATCTTACTCAGAAGTAACTCCAAACATGATCGATTTGTCCACAAAGCTCACAAATAAAATCTCACTGAACATTCCTATGATGAGCGCCAGTATGGATACGGTTACGGAGCACCGTATGGCGATTGCTATGGCCAGACAGGGCGGCATTGGTATTATTCATAAAAATATGTCCGTAGAAGCGCAGGCTGAAGAAGTAGACAAAGTCAAACGCTCGGAAAACGGCGTTATTACAGATCCATTTTCACTTTCCGAAGACAACACTCTGGCAGACGCTGACGATCTTATGGCAAAATTCCGCATTTCCGGCGTCCCGATCACAAACGAAGGCAAACTGGTCGGTATTATTACAAACCGCGACCTAAAGTTTGAAACCGATTATTCCAAAAAGATCAAAGACTGCATGACCTCTGAGGGCCTGATTACCGCTCAGGAAGGAATCACTCTGGAACAGGCCAAGCAGATTCTTGCCAAAGCAAGAAAAGAAAAACTCCCAATCGTAGACAAAGACAACAATTTAAAAGGGCTGATTACCATTAAGGATATTGAAAAGCAGATCAAATATCCGGATTCTGCCAAAGATGAACAGGGACGTCTGCTCTGCGGCGCCGGCGTCGGCATTACGTCAAACATGATGGACCGTGTCGAAGCTCTGGTGAACGCGCATGTGGATGTAATTGTCGTAGACTCCGCGCACGGACACTCCAAAAATATTTTAGAAGCCGTGCAAAATATCAAGTCCGCTTATCCAGACCTGCAGGTGATTGCCGGAAATATCGCAACCGGAGAAGCTGCAAAAGCGCTGATCGAAGCTGGCGCGGACTGTGTCAAGGTCGGCATCGGTCCTGGTTCCATCTGTACTACCCGTGTCGTTTCCGGTATTGGCGTACCGCAGATTAGCGCTATTATGGACTGTTATCAGGTTGCGAAAGCATACAATATTCCAGTCATCGCAGACGGCGGCATAAAATACTCCGGCGACATGACCAAAGCGCTTGCAGCCGGCGCAAACGTATGTATGATGGGTTCTATTTTTGCAGGCTGTGACGAAGCTCCCGGTACGTTCGAACTATTCCAGGGCAGAAAATACAAGGTCTATCGTGGTATGGGTTCGCTTGCCGCTATGGAAAACGGCAGCAAAGACCGCTATTTCCAGGAAAACGCAAAAAAACTCGTACCGGAAGGCGTGGAAGGACGCGTTGCCTATAAAGGTTCTGTGGAAGACACCGTATTTCAGCTGATCGGCGGTATCCGTTCCGGTATGGGATATTGCGGATGTCCAACCATCGAAACGCTGCACGAGAACGGCAAATTTATTAAGATCTCCGCTGCATCCCTGAAAGAAAGCCATCCGCACGATATTCACATTACGAAAGAAGCTCCTAATTACAGCATGGACGAATAAATGTTCCTCTGACAATTTTACTGCCATCCATACGACACACCCGAAGGCTGTCGTACGGATGGCAGTTTTTATTTGTAAAAACTGCATAAATTCTCTGTAATAATTTGGTAAAAAATTTGTTGCATCCGCGAATCGAATTCGCTATACTATTATTATCTACAAAAGAATCACTGATTTACGGAAAGGAGAAATTATGAAAAGTTCTATCAAAAAAATGCTTTGTTTCCTGCTCGCATTTGTCCTGTGCGCAGGCACGGCAGCTGTCAGCCCGATCTCCGTACAGGCAAAGTTCAAAACGATCACCATGTCTGAATCGCTGGAAAACGCAGCCGCCGATGTTCCGGTTGTAAAAGATTTTACACTTCCGGTTTCCTCCACAGACGTTTTTGTGTACATCGGTACGATGGCGCCCTGTTCATTCACAATGATGCTCTTTAATAGCGAAGATATGGAGACAGACTCTGTCAGAATTACCGAATCGGACACTGCCTGGACGACCGACGGCAGCGGCATATATGTAAACGGTTATACTGGCAGCTTTGCTTCTGGCGATTACCATGCATCCATCACGTTCGACGCGCCAACTGCATTCGTGTTTGCCGTGGCAGCTGAAATCCCTGAAGCAGTCATCAGCAACAGCACGCTGACTCTGACCGCCGGTTTTTCCAAAAACTTAAGCGTCAAAGACAACACCGGCTCTGTGAAATGGAAATCCAGCAAGCCTGCCATCGCTTCTGTAGACAGCAAAGGACAGGTTACCGCCAAAAAAGCCGGAAAAAGTACAATTACCGCTACCGTAGACGGAAAAACACTGAAATGCGTCGTTACCGTTAAAAACAATAAATACACCGCCACCAAGCTGACAAACAGCGAGATTCCGAACGGACAGGCGAGCTGGGAGGCATACAACGCTTCTTATGATAACGCCGGAAACCTGACGATCAAATTCAGAATGGTAAACAACTGCGGACATTACGCGGAATACCTGAAAAACCTGAACGTAAAAGTAAAAACAGCGAAAGGCTCCACAGCCGCGGTATACAAAGAAAGCAGAAAAAATCTGTACGTTGCCGACCAAAGCTATAAAGATTTTAAAATCACCATTCCAAAAAAAGATTTGAAAATCAAAAAGCCAATCGATTTAAGAAACGCTTCCATCGTCACTGACGGAAGTTACGGATATACCTATTATACTTACAACTAAAGATCTGGCTGCCACATGAACTGCATAGTATTTGCCGCTATGCAGTTTATGTTTTGCAACCGTTTCGTTCTCTAAACCATTCCTTTGTTTTCAGCTTTTCGCTGTAACGGACAGGTCCTGCATCCGTATGCCGAAACCATTCCCTGATTCTCTGGCCGCCATGCGGCAGATCACTGATTGTTTATTATTTTCCTGATTTGTCTGATCTGCCTGCTTTGCTTCTTCCTGCCGCCTGATCCTTCTGATTGTTATCTCTGTTCTTGTCTTTGTTCTTATCGGTACCTGTAGTATCTGTACCGGCGCCTGCTGCGTCGGTTCCGTTCGTATTATGGTCAGTATCTGCCGCGTTGTTTCCGGCTGTACCAGTATCCGTACCGGCCGTACCGTTTCCGGCTGCGCCAGTATCCGTACCGGCCGTACCGTTTCCGGCTGCGCCAGTATCCGTACCGGCCGTACCGTTTCCTGTCGTATCATCGGCCGTACCATTCGTGTCATTCGTGCCGTTAGTATCGTTTCCCGTCATATCGTCTACACCGTCGACGATATCATCTCCAATATCTTCCACGCCGTCGATCGCATCATCCACAACATTTCCTCCATTGTCTGTACCATTTGTCACTGAATTTGTGTTATCGCCTGTTCCATCATCAGTCTGGCTGGTACCATTATTCGGCGTCTGGCTGTTCTGGTCATTCTTTGTTGTACCACATCCGACAACTACGGTCAGCGCCAATGCTGTCAAAAATCCTAACATTAATTTTTTCATTTTGTTGTCTCCTTTTTACTTATGGTATAGTCATCCGATATCCGGATGAAAAATATTGTCTCCATAAGAGCGCAAACTATACATTATTTACGCATCTTTGGCTGGAAAATGAGCGACGCAAGATAGCCAAGTACAAGCGCTGCAGAAACGCCGACCGCACATGACGTAAATCCTCCCATAAAAAGTCCGATAAAGCCGTTCTGGTCGATCGCTTCTCTCATCCCTTTCCAAAGCAGATTTCCAAATCCTAACAACGGCACGCTCGCTCCTGCCCCGGCATACTCCATCAGCGGCTCGTAAATCCCAAACGCTCCGAGCACAGCTCCACTGCAGACAAGCGTAACCATGATCCTCCCCGGAAGCATTTTTGTTTTTTCCATTAAGATCTGTGCAAGCGCACAGATCAGTCCTCCTACCCAGAAAGCGTTGAAATAATCCATTCTGTCATTCTCCTTTCCGTTTTCTGTTTCTGATTGCAGATCGTTAACCGGCCTGCGCTTCACCAGCGTGCTCGATTACGACCCCATGCGCGGTCCCCGGCACATTTTGTCCCTCATTAAAACTGACCTGCGAAAGCATCGCGCCCGTAGGTACAAATAATACTCTTTTCAGGCTGCCCGACTCTGTCTGCGGCAGGAAATACGCACTCAGTGTCGTCGCAGAGCAGCCGCAGCCCGAGCCGCCGGACTGTGTGCCCTGCTTTTCTTTATCAAAAATCTCGATCCCGCAATCCGTATGATTGCCGCTAATATCGTATCCCTGATCTTTGACCAGCTTCCATAAAATTTCCTGCCCGACATATCCAAGATCACCGGTAACAATCAGGTCATAATCCTTTGGCGTACGGTCAAAATCTTTAAAATTCTGCACAATCAGATTTGCCGCCGCCGGAGCCATCGCCGCTCCCATATTCATGGAATCCCGAATTCCATAGTCTGTAATAACCCCTGTGGTGATTCCTGTGATTTTCGCCTTCCCACCCGATGTTCCAAGCACGAAAGCTCCGCTCCCCGTTACCGTCCAGGTAGCTGATAACGGACGCTGATTGGCATATTCCACCGGAAAACGAAACTGCTTTTCCGCGCTTGCAAAATGACTGGACGTAATCGCCAAAACATGATCGGCATATCCGCCGGCCACACACATTGCCCCTAACGACAACGCCTCGCCGCAGGTCGAACATGCGCCATACAATCCAAACAGCGGAATTTCATAGTTCATCAGTCCAAACGAAGTTGCGATTGTCTGCCCCAGCAAATCGCCGGCAAAAATATATCGAATATCCTCCGGCTTTAAAGATGCCTTCCCCATGGCAAGCGCAGCCGCCTCTTTTTGCATTGTACTTTCTGATTCCTCCCAGGAATCCTCTCCAAACTTATCGCTGCTGCATACCATATCAAATAATTTACCAAGAGGTCCTTCTCCTTCCTTCTTTCCGACTACGGACGCACTGCTTAAAATAAAAGGAGCCTCCGCAAACTGGAGGCTCTGACTTCCCATCTGCTGTGTCATACTGATTCTCCTTCTTTCAGACGGCTTGCAGGCGGATGGATCCACCTGACTTCGTCTGTATTTTTCTCAGTATTCCCCGCCAGAAAAAAATTATACGCCAGAATACGCTGCAAAACCGGCGTCGATCGGCAGTACTGCACCTGTAATCGCACTGGACGCTTTTTCATCGCACAAAAAAAATACGCCTCCCAAAAGCTCTTCTCCATCCACAAACCGTCCCATCGGCGTACCGTTTAAAATCTTTTTGGAACGCGCGGTCGGCGTACCGTCTTCCTGAAACAGCAGCCGGCGGTTCTGATTGGATATTAAAAATCCCGGCGCGATCGCATTGCAGCGAATACCCGTACCTGCAAAATGCGTCGCCAGCCACTGGGTAAAGTTCGAAACAGCCGCCTTTGCAGCGGAATACGCCGGTATCTTTGTGAGCGGAATATACGCGTTCATCGAAGAAATATTTAAAATACACCCGCTTTTTTTATCCGCCATGTCCTTCGCAAAAATCTGCGTGGGTATGAGCGTTCCCTGAAAATTCAGCTGGAATACAAACTCCACTCCCGCTGCATCCAGATCAAAAAAAGTCTTCTGCCCATCGACCGCTTCATGATGATACTCGTTATCAGTCGTCGCTTTTGGATGATTGCCGCCCGCTCCGTTAATCAAAATATCACACGGCCCCAGATCCTTTAAAATCTCGTCATGAACCTGCTGCAGAGCCTGCGTTTCCAGTACGTTCGCCTGATACCCCTTACACACAAGTCCCTTTGCCCTGCATTCTTCTTCCAGCTGCTTTACCGCCTCTTCATTCAGATCCAGCGCCGCCACTTTTGCACCTGCCTTGGCAAATGCTTTTGCCATGGTTCCGCAGAGAATACCGCCTGCTCCTGTAATCACTACTACTTTTTCTGAAAAATCAATCCCTAATGGTAAGTCCATATCGCTTCTCCTTTCCATATATCAAAATCCTTTCAAAATAATTGCTGCGTTTTCATACATCAAAATCCTTTGTAAACAGCTGCTGCGTTTTCATACGGTAAAATCCCTTGAAAACAGCTGCTGCGTTTTCATACATCAAAATCCTTTGTAAACAGTTGCTGCGGTTTCATACGGCAAAATCCTTTGTAAATAATTGCAACATTTGCTCTTTCTGATGTAACGATACCTGTCAGATGCCAGCGTTTGCCCTTTCTGGTGTATCGATACCTGTCAGACGGCAGCGTTTCTCCTTCTGATGTAACGATGCATATCAAATGTAGTGTGCCCTTTCAGGATGTGTTTATACACAAACAAAAACCTAAGGCTCCATTTAGGCAAAAGTCGGAATTTCATACAGATTGTATTTTGTATTTGTCAGATGAAGACAGAATGAAAGGCAATGCATGACCACCCGAATATCTCCTGCGTTGCAGGTTTTGCAGAGCTTTAAGTTCCAAACAGGCGGGACTGGCTTGTCAGCGATATAGGAAACATCTCCTGAATATTTGTCATCTTCAGAAGAATCAGTAAGCAGCCGCCCTGGCGCAATCAATGCCCGCAGCCTGCGCCCCGCATGTATTCACATGGATAATACTTCATTTTACAGCTTGTAAAAAAAAACAAAACATGTCATACTAATAACATCTGCCGCCAGGGTCAGTCAGATCAGGAAAGCAGTCCGCCAGTGGGAAGACAAAAAAAGAATCATTTTTGCAGCGTAAAAATTCTTCCGCGGAAACATTCTTCCATGAAAACATTCTTCCATGGAAACCTACCATATTGTCTCTAAAATAAAAACAGAAAAAGAAAAGGATGATAGAATTATGTCAGGCTCAACATTCGGAACAAAATTTAAAATTACTACCTGGGGGGAATCCCACGGCGCCGGCGTTGGCGTTGTGATCGACGGCTGTCCGGCTGGCCTGCCGCTTTGTGAAGAAGATATTCAACGCTATCTGGACCGCCGCAAACCCGGTCAGTCCAGGTTCAGCACACCACGTAAAGAAGACGATACCGCGCTCATTCAGTCCGGAATCTTTGAAGGACGTACGACCGGAACGCCGATCTCCATCGCCGTGTATAACAAAAACCAGCGTTCCGCCGATTACAGCGAAATTGCGTCTTATTATCGCCCCGGACATGCCGATTATACGTTTGACCAAAAATACGGTTTTCGCGATTACCGGGGAGGCGGCCGCTCTTCTGCCCGCGAAACAATCGGGCGCGTGGCCGCAGGCGCAGTGGCGGCAAAACTGCTGGATACGATCGGCATCCATTTTCTGACTTATGTCAAAAGCATTGGGCCGGTAACCATCGATCCCGCACATTTTGACGCATCCTGTATCGAAACTCATCCGCTGCGCATGCCGGATGCCGTTGCAGCTGCCGAGGCACAGGCTTATCTGGATCGATGTATGCAGTCGCAAAATTCCTCCGGCGGTGTTGTGGAATGTATCATAAAAGGCGTTCCAGCCGGCATCGGGGAGCCGGTCTTTCAAAAGCTGGACAGCGCGCTTGCAGGCGCTATCTTTTCCATCGGAGCGGTAAAGGGATTTGAAATCGGAGACGGTTTTGCAGCCGCACGCGCGACAGGTATCGAAAACAACGATGCCTTTTATTCAGACAAGCACGGACAGATTCGAAAAAAAACCAATCACGCCGGAGGTATCCTTGGCGGAATCAGCGACGGCTCAGACATTATTTTACGCGCCGCATTTAAACCCACTCCGTCTGTCAGCGCAGTACAGCAGACGGTCAGCAAAAACGGAGAAACGATTTCCATCCAGGTAAAAGGCCGTCACGATCCGGTTATCGTTCCGCGCGCAGTCGTTGTCGTAGAAGCTATGGCCGCCCTGACACTGGCCGACCTGACGCTTTTAAATCTGGGCGCGCAGGCTGACTGCGTATCGGATTTTTACATAACATCCCAAAAGAAATAACGCCGGCAGAGCATTTTTACACTAAAAAATCTCTTTTTTCACCGTCGGAAACGTAATAAAAAAACTTTCCTGTCTCTGTTTTTTACAACAGAGCGGAAAGTTTTTCTCCTGTTCCTCACATACCCCGACAGACCATCCGTGAATGCGGCTGACGACTGCGTTATTTTTGATTCATTTTTGAAGTTTCACGTTCTTTTATCAGTGCATCTAATCGATCTTTGACGGCCTGTTTTGCAATTTTTTCCATTTCATCTGCTGTCTTTGCACCGCCAGACGCTGCCAAAGCATAAGGGTCGTTCAGCGCCACACTGGTATCCGTCAGCATTGCCTGCAGCTGGCGGTGTGCCCACTGTCGCTCCTGTTTCGGCATATCAGGATCAAAATATACGGACCATTCATTCAAATATTTTCCAGAAATAAATGCCAGACTGTTGATCTGCGCAGAAATCGCTTCATTATAAGCATCTGCATAGTAACGCCTGATCGTATCTTCCTGCTCTTTCAGCTGTCCCAGATAAGATTCAAAATAGATTTTATTCGCAATGGAACCATCCGGGTCGACTTTTCGGTAAGGATCCGCCTCCAGCCTGGTCTGGTTTTCATTTTGCCATTTCCTGAGCATATCCATAAATTCTTCTTTCGTCATCTTGCTCAGCTGTTCCACTGTTTTGTCCGCCATCGCTTCCAGACTGTCCCGCCCTTCCTGAGAGAATGTTACCTGATCTCTGTCAGAGGCGCCCGCCGTCGCTGTATTTTGATCCGCTGCCGCCGCAAAATGAACGGTCCGCATAGAAGAGAACCGATAATTATCGGAATATCGTGTAACGTTCATAAAAGCCTCCTGTTTTCTTTTTTATCTGCTTGTCATTTTCTTCCGTCCTTTTCTCCATGCATATATCGGAAAAATATGAATCTTTTTAACCTGAAACCGCATGAATGGACAATTTGCAGACACAGATGGGCAGCAGACCGGTTTCTATCCTAATGCAGCTTACAATTTTTCAACGAAATGATTACTATACCTGTTCCAGTACTTTTTATACACAAAATTATCGTCACCGTCAAAGTTGAGCTGATACATTCTGAATATGACAGGAATATCTTTTGGCTGCCATTGTTCTTCATAAGAATAACAATATGTCATACCCAACTTTTGCATAACATTGCCGCTTCTTGGATTGTTTCTGTCATGTGTCGCCGTAATATAAGGCAGGCCATCTTTTTTCACCTGTTCTATAACTGCTTTGCCTGCTTCTGCAACAATTCCCATATGCCAAAATTCCTTACGAAGCCCATAACCAAAATCGTGATTTTCTTCCATGCTTGTTCCTAAAGACATCACATAAGAATACAGAACCTCATTGTCGGGTAAATCTATTTGGACATATAAATTTCCCTGTGAATCTTCTGTTATGTTATCTGTAAATTCATCATAGACACGAAAAGCTGCTTGCCTGTCAAATTTCAACTTAACAGCAACTGTATTTTCAACTTGTATTTGTTTTTCAATTTTTGTCGGTATAAAATCTTGCGTAAAAGTTTCAGATAGCATTTCAAGTTCTTTTATTCTCGTCAACTAAAAAAAGCGGTAATCATTTCTTAACCGGCAAAAAGAATATAAATACCAGCTTTTGCTCTTGAATACTAATCGGATAGGTCTTACATTTCTTTTCTCTTTATTTCCTTTTCCGCTGAAATAGCAAAAGGAAATTATTCTCTTTTGGAAAATGGCTTCTTTGATGATATTAAATGTATCTTGCTGTGGGGTACGATGCGCCCAGTCCGAAAAATCAGCTTCAATCCAATTTGTAGATTTTATCTGAAATAAACCGTTTAACTTTATAAGCAATTCATTAGAGTTTTTTTCTGTGGTTGCAATCATTCCTTGTAGTGCTGTTAGCATTTGTTCCTGTTCTTGTTCAGAAAACAAAGATTTATCCAGCGTATAATCGTTTAGGATAGAAATACCTCCCCCTTTTCCCTGTGTTGCATAAATAGGGATTCCTGCGCTGCTTATGGCGTCAATATCTCTGTAAATGGTTCTGACTGATGAATTCACTTTTTTCTCCTTTCACTGTTAGCACTCTTTATCTGCGAGTGCTAACAGTTGTATAAGAATACACTATTATATTTCCTTTGTCAACAGCAATATCTACAAAAAGCAAGAATTCTCTTAATTCTCTTGAATCCCTGCTTTTCAAACATACTCTTAATTATTTAATTCTAAATTCCTCTGCTTCGTCCTCTGTAAGTGGTCTGCCCAACATCTTAAATCTCTCTATCATCTCTGTCCACTTGTAACGCTTACCATCTGGTTCGCCTGTCAATCTGCTGTCTTTTGCATAATAAGAAATAGCATCTTCAAAAATAACCATCCTCCTCGGCGTAATCTCCACTGCATTTAATTTATCCATATAGTATCCTGCCAAGTCACTTTTAGATATAAACGCCACTACACCATCACACCCCGCATCAAGACTTATCTGACAGGCAATCGCAAATAAATGTGCGCCCACACCTGCATAGATACCTTTATGGCTATAATTATGCGGGGCTGTTTCAACAATCTCCACATCAGCCACTCCACCGTCAATTTTCAATGAAATCCTGCCCTGAACCGTATCATCATCCTTCAAGAACAGCTCATATATATGATACCCATTTTTCTCTGTGATACTCCAGTTAAATTTCCATCCCTTGCAGTCCTTCGGTCTTATCGGTGTTTCTCGTAACCGATATTCCGTTTCCACTTCTTTTCCAGTTCTTGTATCTATAAGGCAGTCAGTAATTCTGTCAATTAAAATATCAACTTCCATCTTGTATGTATCTCCTTCTTTATCTTATATTTTATCACATTTTCCTGCAAAACACCACTAAAAACGCACTTTTCAATAAATCATTTACAGTTCCCCAACAAAATTATAGACAATCCGCACTTCCTGTGTCTTTACTCCGTCAACTTTCTTAGGCTCGCCAATCAGTATGCGGTTAATCAGTCGATTTAACACTGTTTCGTCAAGTTCCGTAATGGCAGCATAACGCCTGATTTCCCCCATAAACATCTGCACATCTCCTTTTGAATGTTCCTCCTCACTGATAAGCGCCGCTATCTCCTGCATACGGTTCTGGTTGCTTTCTTGTTCCTTTTCCATTGCGTCCGTCAACTTCAAAAAACGTTTCTCTCGTGAGCGACAAGGGCGGTGTAATAGCTGTCAATGGTGTTTGGTGCGTTGAAAAGAACCGCAAGCAGATACTTCTTGATGTTGCGTATCTTGGTGGTGTTTTGGTGCATACAGTCAATCACAAACTGGATATGGCTGCTGTTTAATTTCATAAACTTAAACTTCACAAGCTCGGCGGGGTAGTCGTCCCCAGCAATGCGTACCACTTTGCGGCGGGTGCAGACGGTTTCAAGCATGAGCGAAACAATCTCGTCAAGCATACACCTGTCAATGTTTTTGTCCTTTTGGATTTTCCAATGCAGGCTTTGGCGGTACTGGAAATTCATGTATCACATAATCAGCCGCCCCCAAATGTCCTTTTTCGTTCCGCACTCTTGTACGGGTCACATACCCCGCCCGTTCCAGTTCCCGTATTGCTTCCCGGATAGCGTCTATGCCCTCACGGTTGATTTGGGAAAGCCCTTTAGGATGTAGTCCCATTCTTCGGGCAGCGATAGCATTTGTGAAAGCAGTCCCTTTGATTTTAGGGAGAGGTCAGCATTGCGTAGGTAGTGGTTTGACATAACGGTGTAGTCCCTGTTTTTTTCCACTCGGAATACTGCCATGTTATCAGTCCCTTTCATCAGCCCGGACAATGAAAAACGCCCGTTCCGTGTGGAAAAGGCGTTTACCATGTGGTTATAGGGCTTTGTGTTTAGTTTTCGTGTTTCTTAAAAGCCTTGTTTTATGCGGTGTTGCGGTGGTTGTCTATAAATACTTGCCCCGAAAGCAACAGGCAAGCCCACAATAAGCAATCGCTTTCATTTATTTTCCCTCCCGCTTTTCGTATGTTAAATGTAATTATCCATAATTATATCGTGTTATCTGTTTTTCCTGCCCCATATCCTTTGTTTGCAAAGCGTTTGGAACGAAGCGGCAGTAATTTCATATTTTTTGCCCGATTTTTATTTGCAATAAGTTCGCCATATCCAAACGGCCTGCCATGTCCCGGATATATGATCTTCGGTCTGAGTGCAATGATCGTTTCCCATGATTTTAGATACGCAGTCTTGTCCTCTGCCCAGATAGTTATTCGGTGTAAGCTGGGCAACCCGTTCATAGCCGCGTCGCCGCAAAACAGAGAGCCGTCATTTCGTAAAAGGGAAATCGAATCGGCAGTGTGACCGGGAGTCTCAATAATCCTTCCCTGTAACAAAATCTCCACCTGGCTGCGATTTTGCTCATGAACCTGAATACATCTGCCCTGATATTCTTGTCTTAATTTTGGAAACAAATGCCTTCCCTTTCCGACAAACTTCATAAATATACAAAAGCACAAAGCCAGTTTGGTTGTGCACCCGCCGCAAAAGGAATTTTGTCCTCTGTATAAACCTTCCAATGCCTTGCTGCTCATCACAATCTGAACGTCGGCGCATTCCGAAAGTAATTCATTCAGATACCCTGCATGGTCATCGTGCGCATGCGTCAAAAAAATATACCGTATCTGCTGGAGGTCTATATTTATTTTTGCAAGTTTCTTTTTAAAATGCGCAAATCCATTTTCGTATCCGGTATCGATCAGTACATACCCATTTTCAACAGGATATATCCAGTGATTGACGATTCTGCTTCCCAAATTAACCATATCCGATTCTCTCCCGTCTGCTTTCTGTCGTCCGCTATGCCTCATAAATATGAAATAGTTTGTTAAATTGTGAACATCATTATCTTACCACAAACGCATACACGATACCATTAAATTTTTCCTCATCTTCCTTTCATTCCTTAATCGCCATCTGTCTTCCGGGTTCCCTTTGCTCTGTGCAGACCGCCATCAGCCTGCGGTATCTAATCTGCGGCTTCAGTAGGAAACCAGTCTGAAAAAATATCTCTTCCTTCTCTGTCTGCCTGTATGTGTTGGGAAAGTCAGGCGCAAAGTCTGTATAGCGGTTCTGGTATAAATTTGGACAGTTTGTCCGGACTTAAGCTGTAAATCTTTTGTATACATACGCGTGAAAGACTTCTTTGCATTGCCATTTTTGTATCCATGCGGTATAATAAAGGGAGCATATATGATAATTTCAGGTTTTCGCAAAAGCCTGCGCTCTGCCCTGATTTTACACGAAAGCAGCAAGGGAGATGATTTGGAATGTCCGACACTTATCTTTCACACGCAATTACCGCCACGAATGATGCTGGCGCAGCGTACGATGCAAACGCAAAATACCTGCTTGCAGATAAGCAGGTGCTGGCATGGATACTAAAATACGCTGTCAGCGAATTCTTCGATATGGACATCCCAGCCATTATTTCCTGTATCGAAGATACCATTGAAATCGGTTCCAAACCCGTGGACCCCGGATTATCCGGTACCGGCCGCGTCAGCGGCACTGCCACTGAAGATCATATCCCGGGAGAAGGTCTGATTTTTTTTGATATCCGTTTTTCCGCATATCTGATGAACAAAGAAATAAAATTTCTTATAAATGTAGAAGCACAGAAATCTTCTGCCCCCGCAAAACTCGGATATCACCTGGAAAATCGAATCCTGTTCTATTTGTCCAGAATGGTTTCCGCACAAAAGCAGACAGAGTTTTTCCATAGTGATTTTGACAGCTTAAAGCGCGTCCGCAGTATCTGGATCTGCATGGACGGCGATGCCGACGGGGATGCTATAGAAGAGATCGGACTCTCACGCAAATCTGTATTTGGAAAAAAATCCGAGTCCCGCGGAATGGATTTGATGAAAGCCGTTATTATCAGCATTCGCAAAGAAAAAAACGTAAAAACTTCTCAAAACGTGCTGACTGCAATGCTGGAAACCCTGTTTGCACAAACCACAGCTGAAGAAAAAAAGCGCGTGCTGTCAAAAAATTATGGAATGACCATGACTGCCGAAATAACTTCTCGGAATCTCAATGAATGTGATTCTAACTGAAAATTGACAACTGAATATCGTGCAGGAAAAGAAATTTGAGAAAAATGGACATAAACATTGGACATAGCGGGTACTATGCCTTGAAAAATCTTATGAAATCGCTTAAGATATCATTATTAGGCGGTGAATCCTAATAATGATTCTTGAAATGCCTCAGCAGAGGGCATTTCCCAGGCATCAAGATGTTGTAGCATCATGATGCCGTAGAGGCGGCAGTACCACATCTTCGTCGAGCGGTGCCTGCCGTCTTCTAATTTATAGTCCTCTTTCTCGCGCTTGTTGGAGCGCTCCACAGAAGTTCTTCTGTCATATTCCTTTTCCCATGCTTTAGAGTCCCTTGGCGGTATGTTGAATAACCTTGGATTGTCA
>CAJTMV010000038.1 GCA_910577225.1 uncultured Eubacterium sp.
TAAGCGCTGGATTTCACCTCCGCTAAAAGCGCCCTTTGGATGTCCTTTCAGTCCCAGGCTGCCCGCTCCAGGGCCCCTTCCGGCTGTCATGCACACTGTTTTATGGCCGGCTTTAAGCGAATCATAGGATACTGTGGGCAACAAGAAAAAGGCAGTTCAACAAAAATTTGTTTTAATTATTGCAAAATTGGTTGGATATTTGTTTTATTTACTTTTATACAACACATCAAAACGATAGGCAATTCAAAAATGATGAATACAATTTATTTACTGGTACTTTTTGACCCCGGCATCATGACATTTAATTCTTAAGCTGACCGGGACACGCAAATGACATGGATTACAGACGCGTGCCTGTATGAGTAAGTGTTACTATTTCACCTCTTAGAGAAACATTGCTTTCCGATCCTTTCCGGGTATTGCTGCTGGCAGAGTTTCCATCTGCGACACGTCCGCGCAGCCACTTAACATGCCCCACTTGTCAATTTTCATTGCTAATTGATTCCCTGAGCCTGCATATAAGAGTCCGGGCGATATTCAAACGTTTGCAGAATACCTGTTTCAGACAATTGTAATCCCCTGGCTCCGCCTTACGTTCAGGTATAAGAAATAAATGCGGCGATACTGATTGACAATTCTGTCTAATGATGTTAGACTTGTATTGTCTAATAGTATTAGACTATCAGAGATCACAGAGCTGATTTCAAATCATACAAACCAGGAAAGGAATTTACCAATGGAACAGTACAGACTGGGTGAAATGGAGCAAAAATTTGCGGATCTGATCTGGGCGCATGCGCCTGTCCGTTCGGGTGAACTGGCTGTGATGTGTGCACAGGAGTTTGGCTGGAAACGTACCACGACTTATACGATGCTTAAACGGCTGTGTGAACGGCGCCTGTTTGTCAACGAAAAAGGTATCGTATCGATCTGCATGACCAAAGAAGAATTTCAGGGCGCACAGGGAGAACAGTTTGTAAATGAAACTTTTCATGGCTCTCTGCCCCGTTTTTTAGCCGCCTTTACCAAGCGGAAAAAACTAAGCGACAATGATATCAGAGAGCTGAAACAACTGATTAACGAATATGAGGAGGATACGTATGATGGAACAAATTTTCATTAAAGTACTAAATATGAGTCTGACCGGCAGCATGATCATACTGATCGTACTATTCCTGCGGCTTTGCTTAAAAAAGGCTCCGAAACTGTTTTCTTACTGCCTCTGGGCCGTCGTTTTGTTCCGGCTGCTTTGCCCTGTGTCATTTTCGGCTGCTTTTTCTGTATTTTCCATATTGTCAGTTCCTTCTGCCGCTTTTCAAAACAGTGTTTCTATTTCGCAGACGTTTCCTGTACATATGGCAGAAGGTGAAGATGATTTCTTTATACGGCAAACGCCGCCGGCAGGCGATATCCATTCGCAGGCCAGTCGCTCTGTAACTGACGCTGTCAGAAAGGCGCCGGCTTTTGGCCGTTTTTTTGCTGACGAACGACTGGCGGACAAATGGCTTCTGACGGCTGGTACGTATCTTTGGCTGTGCGGCATATCTGTTCTTGGATTGTATAGTTTTTCAAAAATTATCAAATTAAAGCGAATGATAAAATTTGCTTCCTGGGACAAAGAAAATATTTACCTGACACAGGCTCTGCCGGCTCCTTTCGTTATGGGAGTCATTCATCCCAAAATTTACCTGCCGCAAAATCTCGGCGCCGAAGAAAAGAGTTATATCCTGCTGCATGAACAGATTCATATCAAACGAAAAGATCATATTTTAAAGATTCTGGGCTTTTTCGCACTTTGTCTGCACTGGTTCAATCCGCTGGCCTGGGCCGCGTTTTTTCTCAGCGAAAAAGATATGGAAATGTCCTGTGACGAGGCCGTGATTCGTAACATCGGCAGCCATGTAAAAAAAGACTACTCTTCTTCCCTGCTTTCCCTGTCAGCAGGAACCTTTGCAGCATCGACAGTAACTGCAACGCCGCTGGCGTTTGGAGAAAACGATATTGCCAGCCGTATCAAAAATATTCTGCGTTACCAGAAACCGGCAGCTGGTATTGTAAAAATCGCAGCGTTGTTCTGCAGTATTACAGCGATCATTCTGCTCGCCAATCCGAAAGAACCTAACGATGCAAAAAATCAGATGCAGGCAAATAAGCAGACCGATGTGTCAAATCAGAGCGACATGCAGAATCAGACCCTTCCACCATCCGGTACAGCCACGCAGGCACAAAAGAACGCTTCGGATGATGCCGGTTCGCACAGCCTGGCTGCGCAAATTCACCTTACTGATTTTGAGAAACAGCTCCTTCCCGACGGCGCGGCACAGACAGACCGCATCTTTTATGCGGTAAATATCCGGAGCATTGCAAGAAGCGCAAGGGTGATAGACGCTTTTATAAAACCGGATGATGCATTTCCGTTTGAAGAAGAGGAAAGTATTCCTTTTTCAGAAAACTGCCAGTTTTTTATCAATGAAAGTATGAATCAGATCGATTACAAAGAGGTCACATTTTCACAATTTGCAAATGCAGTCAGTCAGGGCGGGTATTATCTGCCAAAATACTGCCTGCTCGGTTTGAAACATGGACAGGCTGACTGCGCTGTCTTAAAAAACGCATACGAACCTTTTGGCATCGATACGATGAAACCTCTTTCGGATTCTTCCCTGTATGATTCTTATCTGAAATCCGCACGCCCGGATCAGTTTGCCGCCGACTTTCGGCTGATCGCAAAAGAAACGATGGATATTTCAGACCATGCAGGAAATGAAACGATTGAAGTATATGCAGATCAGGTTGACAATGTGATTGTATTTTTTCAGTCAGCAGAGAATCAAACGCTCTATATGCAGGATGCCAGCCTTTCCAGAGCTGGCTGGAGCAATATCTATCTGGGTGAGGATCAGGGAATACCTTATATTTTACATGTAGGAATAGAAGACCGATTTAATTATGGCAGCTTCGATTACCAGGTATACAGACTGGACGAAGAAGGTCGCCCTTTGATTGCTGCCTCTTCCTGTTTTTCCTTTTATTTTAATTCGAACAGCAATCTGATCTATAATGACGATCTGTTTCGGTCATGGATCCTGCCGATGGAGCATTATTTGCAAAACAGCCGTCTGCTGGTTAGTACACAGGATGGAGAAATTCGGACAAAACAGGTATCAGATGCCGATCGGTACAATTACCAGACGTTAAACATGATGGATCGGGCTTTGGAATTAAACGAAAGCTCCGGCAGTCTGATCCGTTTTCACAACAGCTGGTACAACAGACAGAGTCTGTCTCATGAAACGCTGGAATGGCTGGAATGGTACAACCGCCTGTCCGCATCGGAGCAAAACGCCGTCAGTGCAGTTCCGAACGATCTGTATGACGGTCTTTTCGGAGCCGCAACTGCCGATGCTGCGGCTGAACGATAAGCATCCGTTTTTTGCCATAGACGCTCAAAAGTTTATCAGGCTGGTGATTTCTCAGACCGTCTGGCCAGTCACGTAAAGTAACGCAGAAAAACAGAGACAGTCCATAGAAGCATGTTTTTGACATCGTTCCATCACTGTCCCTGTTTTTTAACTATATTACATCGATTTTATGTACCCGTACTACATTTGCTCTCATAATACATCAGCCTGCCGGTTCCAGTATCCATTTCTGGCAGTCTCCGCCCCAGTAATTCCACTGGTTAATATTGCCGCCCGGCTCGCTGCTCCAGTCATATACATCCAGTCCGGACTTATAACTGCTGGCTCCGGTTAATAACGCATACGTTCCGTCTTCCAGACGATTCACCTGAAACTTCTGATTGAACGCGCCATTATAGGCATACTGAATAATATTGGCATTATCTTCCGCACTTTTTCCGGCTACATCCAGACATTTTGTATATCCAGAAGCGCCTGTGAGGATATGATAATATCCATCTCCGTCTGAAACAATTTTGAATTTCTGCGCATCTGCGCCGTTGTAAGGCCATTGCTGAATATTCGCGTTATTGTCGCCGCTTCCATTCACAACGTCCAGACACATGCCGGAAAATACGTTTTTAATATAAAAAGTACCTTCGACGTGAATTGGATCAATAACTCTTTTGCTTCCCCAAAGCGTTTCATTATTGGCGCCGATTAATGTAAAGGTCATGCGCTCGTTATGTCCGGTCGTCTCATCTTTTTGCTTAAAGAAGACTCCCTTATAGGTCGTTCCGCCAATTACCATCTGACAGTAATAAGTTCCCGGCGTATAACTCCATGTTCCGGTAACGTCGCCGTTAATCTTACCGTCGCTCGTCAGGTTTACTTTCTTCGTTTCAAGCATCCCTACATTTGCAGTAGACGCGTCGGTCCCATGATTTACAAACTCATAAGCGCCTGCCATTTCAGACATACTGTAACCGTTGTTTGAAATATTACTTCCAAGATATTCATAGACAGCGGTTACCGGCCACCGATCTTCATTTAAAAACTGCTGGTGCACGCGTACCTCATGATATTCCGTACCGCCGTTGAAGCGGGTATGATTGACCAGATATCTCTGTCCATCCGTATCAATAAACGCAGAATTATGTCCTGCAGACTTATAGCCGACAGATAAAGTGGAAAAGTCGTAATTGCCCATTACTTTAATTCCGCGGTCTGCCTGATTCGTGTCTTTATCAAATACAGCGGAATTTCCTGCCGCATCCTGATAATTGCCATCGATCGTTTTGGAACGATACATCCGCATATGATAGCCGCCGTCTACGCCCAGCCATCCATATGTAACATATAAATAAAAGTAACCGCTCTCTGCGTCATAAACAATATATGGCGCTTCTCCTGATTTTGTATAGCCACCGGCAATTTTCGTGCCAAAATAGCCGTCTGTCAGTCCGCTGTTATTTTTTGGATAGATTGGCTGACCGGTCGTTTTATCCAGCTGAAGAATAAAAATACCGCCGGACCAGGAACCATAGGTCATCCATAACGCGCCCGACTGATCATAGAGAATGGTCGGATCGATAGCGTTCGGGAACAGGGTGTTATTATAAGCGCCTTTGTTAAACCAGCCGGTTCTGACGCCGCTTAATTTTCCCTGTTCGATCAGTTTTGGTATGTTGGTGTTTCTATAGTTTGTATTTACTTCTTTCGTTCCAAGCGTGGATTCTGTCTTAATAATCTCGTCGCCTTCTGTAAATCCGGAATAGATAATCGTATCTACGTAAGAAAACGGACCGGTCGACGACTTGGAAACACTGTAGGCGATGCAGGAACGTATATAAGTAGAAGACGTACAGTAATACATCATGTAAGCGCCTTTGCTGCCGTCATTCCAGACATATTCCGGATTATAGATAATATCCGGCGCCCATACGCCGTAACTGCCGGAACAGTCCGCATCGTTATAGCCTGCCCATAAGAACGGAGAAGCCAGCGCATGCTCCAGCGGCTCATTCTGTGCCGCTTTGGAACTGCCGGTGTTCGTTCCGGTTTCGATCAGATTCCATTTCTGGCAGTCTCTTCCCTGGAAATTCCATTGTGTAATATTTCCGCCCGCTTCTGTAGACCATTCAAAAACATCCAGACCGGACTGGCAGCCGCTTACTTTTGTCAGAATGGAATAAGTACCGTCCGCCTGCTGAACGATACGGTATTTTTGCATCTCGCCATTCCCATACTGCCACTGCTGAATATTGGTTCCGTCTGCCGCGGAGCCTTCATTGACATCGATACAGCCTGTGTAGCCAGAAGCGCCGGTAAGAATATAATAGTACCCGTCTCCGGTAGATACAAAGCGGAATTTCTGAGCTTCTGAGCCGTTATAATCCCATTGACGGATATTTGCCCCGTTTTCAGCAGAACCGTCTGCTACATCCAGATATAAGCCGCTATGTTTGTTTTGCACATAATAAGTACCTTCTACATTTTCGCTCGCGTACAGCGACCGATTTTCATATCCCTGCGTTCCAAGCGCCGTCCAGTTTCTCAGATCTTTCGAAGACGCCTGTGCCAGATGCGATCCAAAAATATGATAATCATTCGTGCTCTCATCATAAAAAATGGAAGGATCGTGAACAGAGATTCTTGTCGTCTGTGAGGTTGCAGACGAACTGGCTGCCGCCAGCACGTTGCCGGCCGGCAATGCGGACACTGCTGTTAACAATGATAACGACAGTGCGATGGCTTTTTTGAAAAAGCCGCAGTTTTGAAACCGTTTTTTCATTCTAACACCCTTTCTTTTTGATTTGATTTGTAGTTTCAACTACATTATATACTACTATCTGACAATTTACAATACTCAAGTTTAAATTTGTAATTTTAATTATCGTCAGACGTATGAAACGAATCTATTCTATTATATAAGCAGTGGCGTTCAGACAATAGTTACTATTTACAGACTATAAAATTAATGACATTTTTCATTGACTTTATGGTTCTTTTCGATTATGATATACATATAAAAAGAAACTATATTAACTTATGAAATGCCTGACTGTACAAGATCAAAGATCAGCAGCATAAAAGATTCTTTCTTCAGTAAGGTAGTATTTTTTTGCAGGATTACTCCTCAATAGAAACGTATTTGCTTTTATAAAGAAGACCCGAAACTCTTATATGCGCCGGATGGATGTTCTGCCTGCTATCGGATACTCTCTCATTCTCCGGACAATGATCGTGATCACGCAGCAGCTATTTTAATTATTCAGGAAGAAGAGAGGGCGTTTATTATGACTCATATTACTCTGACTTTTGAAACACTATTCGAGCTTGGTACACTGCTGATGTGTATCATCGGAAACATCATCTGGTTTATTTACAGTATTTTTGATACGCTCAGATGCAAAAGAAAGCGGTTTAAATGCCCGCGTAATTTTTTGTACTGTCTGTGTTTCTGCCCCGATAAACATGATATGACGCCGGAAGAAGCAGCCGCGCTGAGAGAAGAGCTGATAAATTCAGATGAAATAGAATTCCCCTGATGCGCAGGGATGAAAAAGGCTTCTCTTTCCTTTCGGAAAGAGAAGCCGCTGAATACGTAAGATCGATCACTGTGCAAGCGTTTGTTTCGCAGATACCGGAATGGAATCCGGATACTCCATCATGATGAAATAAGTTTTAAAATATTTTCCGGAGACTGATTGGATTGCGCCAGCATACTCTGTCCGGATTGCAGCAAAATCTGATGCAGCGCGTTTGCGACGCTCTCCTTTGCCATATCTGCATCACGCAGCCGGCTTTCCGCTGCCTGGACATTTTCTGCCATAATATCGTCGATCGACATTGCATTTTCCAGACGATTATGCGTAACGCCGAATTCCGTTCTGATTTCAGATACACGGTCGATCGCTCCATATATCTGATTTAGAGACGTTCCTGCCGATTGATAGCTGGATACATCAACGGTTTCCACATCCAATATCCCAGTGTTCATGGCATGCAGACTGATCGGTATCGCGTCCCATGCGCGGGAACTGGACTGGATCATTAATTCACGGCCGCTTTCCGTAGATTTTGACGTATATCGGATATTTTCTATCGCATCTTCGTGGTAAGGCTTAAGTTCTGCCTGTATCGGTCCCGCCGTTTTCGCGTCCAGGTCAGTATTTTCAAAAGCATCCAGGATGTGTTGTTTGAGTTCCCCTTTTCTGGTATCTAATGTATTTTTATTTGCATTTGTATCATTATATGTTACCTTCCATCTTCCCGTATTTGGATCTCTTGTTTTTGTAAACATGTCCGGCGTAAACCATCCTGTGATATCTTCCTGCGCAGAAATCGTGATGGAGTCGTTCGCTGGAGATCGCAAGGATAAAGAATATTGGTATGTTTGTTTTGCGGAACCGTATCCGTTCATTTCATTTTGCAATTTAGTGGCAAATCTTTTTGCATAATCTACTACATTTATCGAATCGATCTTATTTTCAATCTGACTAAAACTTTCTGTGGCGGTAAATGTCTGTGGCTGCCCCTGCCCGCCCTGCATGGTAAACGAAAGCGTACCGCCTGAAGTATCCTTTGTCGTTGTCAGCGTCAGAGGCCTTCCGCCGATCAGTCCCATATTCAGATGCGTACCGTAATTATCCAGCGAATTCGAATGCGACACGCTTACTGACACCGGATTCCCTGCAGACAGGTGCTTATCCGGCTTAATGTAATTTCACAGTTTTTAAATTCCACGTCGATTTTCCAGTCAGTATTGATGGAATTGATCAGATCGTTTTTCGTGCTTTCCGAGTCAACGGTAAACGATATGTCTGAATAAATATTTGTATTCGGCAGCAAAAAATTCGTGTTGATTTCCTGTTCTACCGTACTGTTTGCGACATTTACGCCGCTGCCGGGTTTCCACGAAGCGTCAGGCAGTCCGATGGAATCCAGCTTCCACCGCCCGACTTCCACATTGCCGTTATTCTGATTTTCCTTATTCGGAACCTGCATAACGATGTCGTTCGTTGCAGGATCAAACTTCATCTCGTACTCTCCGCTATTACTGCTTTATTTCTCGTATACTGCAAAGCATTTATTTAAAAGAAATACCTGTTTACAGGCGTAAAAACGTTTGAGATTCTATATGCCGGCAGACAAAAAAACGTATGATAACCATATTTGTTATCATACGTCTCTCTGCTGTCGCTGCCAGGCGAAATTTTGTCTGTTAATATCTCTTTATCTTTTTAGACGGCGTTTTGTCAAACTCTGTCTCGCGTACCTTCAGACTGTACACCTTTTTATGCGCAGGCGCTTCTTTATTATAATCGTCGATCAGCTCCTGCAGCGCAGCCTTCATATCTGAAATCTCTTTTTTCTGCGCATATTCATAATCCGGGAATATTTCGGCCTCGATCACGCCCTGTGCGTCACGAACCAGAATCTCCTGTACCAGACGGCTGGAGCCGATTTTATTTTCCAGCTCTTCCGGCGATACATTTTCTCCGTTTTTCGTAATAATCAGATTTTTTAAGCGTCCGGTCAGATGAATATAGTTATCCTCGTCCACATAACCCAGATCGCCGGTACGCAGCCATCCATCGGTCAGCGTTTCTTCTGTTTCCTTCGGCATCTTGTAATATCCCTGCATCACGCTGCTGCCGCGAACCCATAACTCCTTGTCGACCGTTTTGGCTTCACAGTTTGGCATCAGCTTTCCTACGGTATCTTTACGGATATCCCAGCTTAAGTTCGTGCTGATTACCGGCGCGCATTCGGTCATGCCATAACCTTGTAAAATCGTAATGCCGTACTTTTCAAACAAATCGATCAGCTCCGGATTCAGGTACGCGCCGCCGCTGCAAATCGTATGTAACTGATCGCCAAACACCTCTTTTTTCACAATAGCCGGCGGCAGTGCAGCGGCTTCTTCCAGCTTCTTTGCAAGTGTTTCGATCATAAGCGGTACCATCAGTATCATATTCGGCTCAAACAGTTTGATATTTTTGGCCACACGAATCAGAGAATCGTTGATGCAGATAACGCTTCCTAAAGAAATTCCTTTTAAAATATCCATGCTGAGGCAATATGCGTGATGAATCGGGAGCACAGACAATACGACCGTCCTTGCCGGAATCTTCATGTCCAGACAGGTTGCGTTTTCTGCCATATTTCTCTGGGTAAGCATAACGCCTTTGCTCTTTCCGGTTGTTCCGGAAGTGAACATAATGGTACAAAGCGCTTCCGGATTGGCCCAGTGATCGAAGCTGCCTGCATGTTCTTTGAGCAGCTGTGAAAAAGATAAGAGCGCATCCGTGCTTTCTTTTTGCTGCATGGAAATCACATATTTTAATTTTGGACAGCGTTCCCTGACAATCGCAATGACATCTTTACGCACTTCGTCCGCAACGAATACGGCAGCGTCCGCACGATCGATCAGTTCGCACATTTCTTCTGCAGGAAGCGATACGTCCAGGGGAACTGCCACACTACCGGAATTCACTGTGCCAAAATAAGCGACAATCCATTCATAAGAAGTCATACCTGTCATGGCAATATGACTGCCCTGTTCTCCGAGCGCCTTTAACACACAGGAAAAGCTCTCGCTGTCCTGCTTTAGCTGTGTATACGATTTTGCTTCTACCACATCTTTTTTTACCTTATAACGAATCGCATCATGTGTGCCAAATTCCTGCTCTGCATGCACGATAATCTCACGAATTGTATTGCAAACCATTTCGTCTCTTCCTCCTTTTCCGCTGTCAAAGCGCTTATGCTTTTAATTTCTCCAGATAATCGACTGCTTCCTGCACGGTACGGATCTGTGCGGCTTCCTGCTGGTCGATCTCAATATCGAATTCATCTTCCAGCTCTCCAAGCATACTCATAAAGTCAAAAGATGTAAATTTTAAATCTTCCATAAAACGTGACTCCGGCTTTACATCTGACGGATCGATTTCTACATAGTTGCTGATAATTTCCGTTAATTTTTCGAACATTTCCGTTTCCTCTTTTCTTCTTGCGATGATCGCTATACTAATTTAATAATTTCTCCCACTGAAAGATTTGGATTTTCAGCGCCTTTAAACATAATCTTGCAAAGATAATAATACAGATATTCCAGCTGCTTTCTGCTGACCGCGTGTATCTGATGTTCAAAGTTAAAATCCAGTCCGTTATCTTCCGGACGATGCATAACCGTCAGATACATTCCCTGTGTCGTCGCTCCGTTCGAGTACCATTTCGTCTTATACCGAATCCCGCCCAGTTTCTCCAGTCCTTCATCCTGAAGCGTCATCGGCTGATAGGTTAATGCCATTGGCTCATAAGTCTGTCCCGGAGAATTTGGATACCGTTTGCTTCGGTAAGCAAAATAAGCGACCGGATCGTAGTTGGCATGACGAAACATCTCATTCTGGCGGTCACGGATTTCATATATCGCATCCAGGAATGTACGGTCTTCGGAAATAATGGTACGGAATGGGAACGAATGGATTCGCGTGCCGCCCGATTTTTTCTCTCTTAACGTTGCCCGTCTTGCGATCGCCGTATTGATCGATACGTCGTCATTTCCGTTCATTTTCTGGTAATACGTCCGAAGTCCCATTAAAAGCAGACAGGTCAGCGATACATGATATTTTTCACAAAAATCCATCAGCCGTCTGGTTGGTTCTTCTTCGAGGTGGAACGTGTCAATATCAGCGTCCACGGAATCCGATACGTTTACCGCCGCGCGCAGATTTGGATTGCCTGACTTTTCCCGTTCCATCTCCAGTCTTCCTCTGCCGTCGATACCGTTGTAAATCGGCTCGGATTCTTCGATCAGCTTATGGAAAAAGGCTTCGTCTCTTTCCTTTGCCTTGCAGCCAGCCTCATAAGCCAGATCTTTCTGGATCTGCTCGATATAGGAATACATGTCCTTCGGATACGGTACGTCTTCATACATCCGGTTACTGTATAATTCGATAATATCTCTTAAAAAGCAGATTAACGACTGCGCATCCATCATCCGGTGGTCTGACAACAGATAGACACCGCAAAAACCGTCCGGCGTCTTTATCATAACGACTCTGTTCATCGGAATATCTTCTTCTGCAAACGGTACTCTTGTCCAGGCACGCATGGTCTGTTCCGCTTCTTCCATCGACTTTCCGGTAAAGTCCACAAATTCAATTTCACGCTCTTCTTTATCTACGATATACTGATACCATGTGCCGTCCTTGTCTGTGGTAAAACGCACACGCATGCATTCGCTTCGTTCGTATGCTTTATAGATGCACTCTCTTAACACATTCCAGTCCAGATCGACCTGAATCGTCAGGCTTGTTCCAATGTTAAGCACTTCTTTTTTCGGACAAAAATTCAGATAGAAAAAATGAAATTTTTGTGCGGCTGTCAGCGGATATACTTTATAACCTTTTCTTGTTTTCATCATTTTATAACTCCTTTTAAAAACTCCGTCATCGCCTGTTCATAAGCATCCATATCTTTGTAGTAGCTTTCTGCATGCGCGGCTCCCGGGATAATCAGTTTCGTGGTCTCAGACGCACAGTTTTCTTCGATCTCATCACACATGCTGCACGGAACAAACGTATCTGCGTCTCCATGAATCAGAAGAATCGGAACCTGCGCCTTTCGAACCTCTCTGGCCGCATTGCATTCGTCCAGACCGTATCCCGCTTTTTTCCGATTGACAGAGTCTGTAATCTGCATAATCGGAAATGCCGGCATATGATACATCGAGTGCAGCACATGGGTAAACACTTTTTTCGGCGATGTAAACGCGCAGTCAGAAATAACGCCTTTCACCTGCGCAGGCAGATTCAGGCCGGTTGTCATCAGTACGGTCGACGCTCCCATAGAGATTCCATGCAAAAGAATCTGTACATCCTCTCCGCACTGACGAATCACCCAGTCGATCCATGCGCACGCGTCGATCCGGTCCAGGCATCCAAAGCCGATGTATTCCCCTTCGCTGTCTCCATGCGCACGCTGATCTACCTGCAGCATACTGTATCCACGTGTTAAATAGTATTCGGACAAGCCGCAAAAATCACTCATTGCCTGTCCCGTATACCCGTGAAAGCAAATGACCATCTTCGCTTCATCCTGCGGAAAATAAACGGCATGAAGCCGTAAACCGTCTCCGGACTTTTGATAAACATCTTCGTGCGGATATGCCAGCATACGTTCCTTACGCTCCTGAATGAGCGGCATATGCCGGTTCCAGTCTGTACCTGACATTTTTATCGTACGGCCCACGTCCGCCTTGCTTCGTTTCATTGTTCTGCGGTATAAATAAGCGGATGCTCCCGCTTCTGCCGCTGCCAGCGCGCCGGCTGCAATCACTGTTCCTTTTAATAATTTCTTCATAATTCTCCGTTTCTGCAAATGATTCGCTTTTCAGACATATGCCCGTAGGATCTATTTTCCTTTTTTGTCGATAAACTCTTTCAGACGCAGCGCTTTGCCAATATCGCCTTCCACCTTGAGCTTTTGCAGCGTAACTGCCAGTACCGGATCCAGCTTGCCAGAAGCGATATTCATAAATGTCTCCGCTTTACCGGTAAACATCGCGTCTCTGTCAAAGTATTCGTATGGTTCCACAAAAATAGCGCCGTCTTTTACTTCTACATAAAAAATGCCTTCCGCGTCTCCGATAATGTTAAACTGATAGGCAAGATGTTCGGTAATATCGCTTACGTCTGCCTCCATAAATTTCCCCTTGATCTCTGAAAAAAAATCTGCGTATGTCATAGTAACAGCCCTCCATATTTTGGTTCGTTTATTTTTGTTGCATTTTCGACTCTTGGTCGATTCATCTTTATAATTACAATAACACTTTTTCGACCGTTGGTCAACCAAGAATTTTAGATAAATACGACAAAAAATATTTTATTTTCTGTGCACATTTTTACTAAAAACTATGTTATAATAATATGAAATTTATTTGCGGTTACCTGGATCAAAAGACATCAGAATAAAATAACTATTTATCAGGAAGGCGAAAAAGATATGCCAGATATTTCAAAATATGACCAGATACTCGATGCCCTTCAGACTTTAATGAGCAGCAAAAATATGCAGACCATTACGGTCAGCGAGATTGCACAGACAGCCGGCATCGGCAAAGGGAGCATTTATTATTATTTTTCCTCCAAGGAGGCCGTGTTAGAGGCGCTGATCGAGCGAAACTATAAAAAACCGCTGGCAACAGCCAAGGATCTTGCCACGCGGACCGACATCCCGCCGTTTACCCGTATGGCTATGATCTTACAGGCTTGCCGCAATTCTTCTATCGAATACCAGCGTCAGGACGCGGAGCCTGTTTCCATCAGCGCGAAGGAGCAGGCCTATCTGCACCATAAATATTTAAATTACCTGATCTGCGAATTGAAGCCGGAACTGACGGAGATTATTGAACAGGGAATAGCAAGCGGAGAAATTCATTTTGACTATCCTGCGGCACTGGCAGAAATCGTACTGATTGTACTAACCGTTAAGATCGGAAATTCTCTCCTGCCTTCCTCGCAGGAAAATATCGAAGAGACGATGCGTGCACTGATTTCGCTGCTGGAACGCGGCACTGAAAATCCGGAAGGGTCTTTAAATTTTTTACTGGCACTATAACAAACGGTTACCGTTCGAACCTTTTTCCGTTCGAACGGTAACCGTTGCTGCATCTGCTCCTGTGATTCTTCTATCCGGATCGATCGTTCCACATCAATCGTTTTGAAACAATGGCGTGGAAAAATAGCGTTCCGCTGTATCCGGCAAAATTGTCACGACCGTTTTGCCTTTTCCGAGCTTTTTCGCCAGTCCGATCGCGGCAGCGACGTTCGTGCCGCTGGATATTCCGCACATAATGCCTTCTTTGCTGGCAAGATCTTTGGATGTCTGAATCGCCTCTTCATCTGAGACAATGTAGATGTCTTCATAAATCTTCTGATTCAGTATGGCCGGAATGATACCGTCGCCGATTCCCATCTGCAGATGCGTCCCAATGGAACCGCCCGATAAAATAGCTGCGTCCTGCGGTTCTACCGCCCAGATTGTAATATCCGGATACTGCGCTTTTAGTACCTCTCCAATCCCTGTAATCGTTCCGCCCGTACCGATACCAGAACAAAAGCCGTCGATCTGCCCTTCTACCTGTTCCAGTATCTCCACGCCGGTATGATATTTGTGTGCGATCGGATTGGCCGGGTTTTCAAACTGCTGCGGGACAAATACATTTGGATCTTCTTTTGCCATGCGCAGCGCTGTTTTCATGCATTCTTCAATACACGCGCCAATATTGCCCGCGTCATGAATCAGCACAAGCTCCGCCCCATAATGCTGCACCAGCTTTCTTCTCTCTTCACTGACCGAATCCGGCATAATAATTCTGGTCCGGTATCCTCTGACCGCTCCGATCAGCGCAAGGCCAATCCCCTGGTTGCCGCTCGTCGGCTCAACAATAATCGTATCTTTATGTATCTTTCCCTCTTTTTCCGCACGGGCAATCATCTGATAAGCGGTTCGGGTCTTAATCGATCCGCCGACATTTAATCCCTCAAATTTGACAAGCACCTGTGCACAATCCTCTGGAACCATCCGGTTGAGTCGGATCATTGGCGTGTGTCCCATTGCGTCTAATATATTTTCGTAGATCATCGTCTTCCTCTTTCTAATCGCGTTTTTTATCGTTATCTACTATAACACACTCTGGCGGATACGTAAATAAAGAATATGCGGTTATGGTACACAATCCAGCGATATTTCACTTTTAGGGATATGAAATTTTTGCCCTGTTAAAGTCCCTCCCCCCTCTGGACGTCTGCGCAGGCTCATATTTCATTTTAACTTGTTTTTTTTGTGTTTCCGGCATATAATAAAATAACTTTATTTTCAGAAAGAAGGATCTGTTATGTACCTGCTTTTCTTATTGCTGCTGATCTTTGGCTATTTTTCAAACAATTATCTCTGTGTCGCTGCTTACCGGCTGACCTGCCGCATACCAGAGAAGAAGACGTCTTCTTCGTTGTCTGTCGTCCATATTTCCGATCTGCACAATAAAACCTTTGGTCATGATCAGTTTTGGCTGATCAAAAAGATCCGGGACCTGCATCCGGATCTGATCGTTGTTACGGGTGATCTGGTTGACGGCGCTCCTTATCGTCATGCGGCTGTTTTTCTGCAACAAGCGTCTCGCATCTGCCCGATTTATTTTGTCAGAGGAAATCACGAGTCTGCCGCGGGTAATTTTCCGTCTTTGAAAAAAGTACTCTCCCGCTATGGCGTGCGCGTGCTGAAAAATTGTTCCGCCGATTTTTGCAAAGATGGCTATACGTACCGGATTACCGGACTGGACGATCCCAGATTTCGCGGAAAGAATAAAAATTATACCGCTTTGCTGCAAAAAACGTTAAATCAGATGACCTGCCGGACAGAAGAACCACACGCGGACTACCAGATTCTGCTCACGCATCGTCCGGAACTGTTTTCTTTATATGCCAGCTACCCGTTTGACCTGGTCTTATGCGGGCATGCTCACGGCGGTCAGTTCCGTCTCCCGTTTACAGACGGACTCTATGCGCCGAATCAGGGGATTTTTCCAAAATACACCTCCGGAGCGCATACCCAAAACAGGACAACGGAAATTATCAGCCGGGGACTTGGAAACAGTTCCTTCCCTCTGCGTCTGTTTAATTGTCCGCAGATCGTACACATTCAAATCACAATCAACGGCAGATAACGATCGCTGCGTTTACGCAGACCGTTTATTCCACCATTTCCGGATACGGCCAGTCTGTAAGACCGCCAAACTCAAAAACGTTTTCGTACCCCATATCCGCCAGTTTTTGGGCCGCCTGTCTGCTCCTGTTTCCGCTCCTGCAATAGACCAGTATCGGCTGTGCTTTATCCGGCAATTGTTCCGGTTCGCTTATGATTTCTTCATTTGGCAGACATATCGCCTGCTTTATATGTCCGGTATCATACTCTTCTCTTGTACGTACATCCAGAAGGATGATTCCTTTTTCGTTGTCCATCTTTTCTTTTGCTTCCTGCGGGGTAATCTGCTGATACGTCATCGGTTTGTCCTCCTGCGTTTGCTCCTTATAAGCGTGGTTATGTGTCTCTATCATCTGCAGCGCTGCCTCCGCCGTCTGCTGCTGCTGCTCTATGCGGCTGATACCGGCAGCGTGGTCGCCCTTTTGCTCTCCATAGTTTCCAAACTGCGCATGGTTTCCGCCTTCGATGCAGACGCTTATATAATTGGCCGGCATCCGTGCATTCCCGGCCTCGTACTTCTTCTGGTTTAAGACCCCGTCGTTGCTTCCGTACACTGACAGGACAGAAAAAGAATCCTGGGAGTCGGATATCAGACTTTTGACCGGATAGGCAGCCAGAAGTATCAGCCCATCCAGTTCTTCCAGATGTTTTGACGCATAAGAAGCGGCCATGGCTCCTCCCAGAGAATGTCCGGACACATACCAGTGATCATACTTATAAGTCTCCATTATCGTTTGTGCCTTATTTTGCCCTAAAAACGCGAGATTACACGGCATCTGAATCAAAAAGCAGTCGATTCCTTTTTCTGCCAGCTGATACAGCAGCGGAAGATATGCGGTATATTCGACTTTTGCGCCCGGATAAAAAATCAATGCCGTATCATCTTTGGGCCCGTCCAGATACATGCCGTCTGCGATCGCTGTAACAGATACGCCGCCCGTTTTCTCCAAATATTCCTGCACGCTTTCATCCGCATGGTAGTAATCGTTTACATAAAATACGCCGGCAGTCACAAGCAGTACAGACAGTATTGCAATTACCAAAATTGCTGTCTTTTTCCTGTGAACAGACAAACTCCCCATCGCCGATGTGTTTCGCTGATTCTCATGAGATAATTTCATTCGTTTGTCTCCTTCCATATTCCGCCGTTTCTGCAAACAGTTCTCTGCGTTGTCTGAACGGTCTGCTATTATTCTATATTTTTCCAAATATTGCGAATATTTTCTTTCATATCTGAAAATACACGAAATTTTTCCTGCATTTTCAGCCAGGTGCCGATCTTTTATTTCATCAGACAGAATTTTTCTGACAATTCACATATTCATGCATGGTATCTGACCGGCTGTTACATTTCCTTTGGTTCCTGCATGCGTCGATAATATCTGACCGGCTGTTACATTTCCTTTAGTTCCTGCATGCGTCGACGATATCTGACCGGAATATTTCCTGCGTTTGCTGCAAACGTCTCATGTACTTCCCCGTCGTCTGACGTCAGCAGGATTGTGTCAGACCTGTTTCAAACTGACTGTTATAACCTCCCGCGCAGGCTGTAACACTCCTCTGCTATTTTCATATATTAGAAAAAACGGCGGTTTTTGAATGAATTCCTGTAAAAATCTGTATTATCTGTCTTCCATCGCCTGTATGCTGGCCGACTGTCTGGATGAAGAAGAGCTGGAGCTTCTTTCTGTGGACCTTCTGACACTCGGCGAACTGACAGAATCCATACTGGTACACAAAAAACATTGTAACACAGCCCGCGGCTGTCGTTCCCTGGACGAATAAAAGCGCCGGCCGGACCTGAGATGGACCGTTGTCGTTTACAGGCCGCTCAGCGGTTTTTCTTATACCCGCATTCCGGACACACATCTCGTTCCTGATAGACGTAGCCGCACCGGAAACAGCAGATCGTATCGTGCGTTTCTTTTGCGAGATATTTTAGTTTTCTGGAAGCTGGTTTTTCCTGCAGATAGCGGATAAATTCTTCCAGAATGCGCGCCCAGTCTTCCATTTCGCCTGTTTTTACCACGTACGGCAGCTTATGCTCGGCGCCGTTTGTTTCCGTCAGCATGATTTTTTTATTTAACAGTCCGGTAGACGCTTCGATAGCGTCGATGTCAGAAACTGGTATTTCATATGCATGTGTTCTTGTACTGTAAAATAACGTTTCCGGCGTCAGTACCATGCCTTCCCTGCCGCTGCCGCTTCTGGACGTATCGATCGAAAAAATCGGATACTCGAACATACTGCGTCCGCCTGCGTAAGCGGCAAGCGCGGCGTCGATCGCGCTTGTTTCTCCCGGTTTTGCGGTGTTTAACATGACTTTGCGTGCCGGATAAAAATGATGTCTGGCGTTTTCTTTGATCGTACCGCGCATCTCTTCCTGCAGCTTTTGGACTAACAGTTCACATTCATCGGTACGAATTTTTTCCAGTCGTTTGGCCAGCATTTCCAACGCGCTGTTTTTTAATTCCGGAAGAAAATTTTCATCCATCACCTGTTCATATACGGCAGCCGCAGCCTGATAATCCATCTGCTGTGCCTGGTCCAGTAGTTCGTTCAGACGATCTTTGTCCAATTCGGTCACTTTTTCCTTAATTTTATCCATATAAGGAGCTATGTTTTCTTCTGCAAAATTCTGCTCTTCCAGACGCCGCATCAATCCGGTATAATCCCCGCGGCTGACTTTGCGGGAATGCTTTACCATGCCTGCAATCTCCTGTTTTTCTGCAGCTTCGCGCTTTTGGCGCAACGTTTCCTGATAAGGAGACAGATCCACGTCTTCGTATGCAGACAGGCGCTGTTCCAGTTTTTGAAACGCTGCGCGGTCCATGCGCTGCGGCATCTGTTCCATTAGCTGGCGGACTTCTTCTTTTCCCCGCTGGACGCGCAGTTCCTGCAGCTTTTTCAGATACGGTCCTTTGATCGATTCCGGATAATCTTCCTGCTCCGTTTCCTGTATTGTCTTTTTTAACTGTGCATAGTTTTTTTTCGTATTTTGTTCCGCTTTTTTTTGTATTTCCTCTGCCAGCTCCTGATATTCGGACTCTGCGATCTGTTCGGTCAGCGACTGTCTTTGTACGGCATCCAGCTTTGGATCGTTTAAGATCTGTTTTTTTAATTCCTGCTTTTGACGCCTGGAAAGCCGGTCCAGCTTATCGATTCTTTTATAATAGTTTTCCAGATGCTTCTCCTGCGCACGCTGCGCGGCGTCTTGTGTCTGTCTGATGTCGTGCGGACGTGTATGACTGATATCCGGCTGCTGTCCCCGGGTATGATTCCCCTGAACAGACGTCTGTCCGTCCGGAGCCAAATCCTGCTGGTCGATTGCCTGTCCGCCTGAAGTTGAATTTTCCTGATGTACTATCCGTCCGCCCGAAGCTGAATTTTCCTGATGTACTATCCGTCCGCCCGAAGCTGGATTTTCCTGATGTGCTATCCGTCCGCCCGAAACTGGATTTTCCTGATGTACTATCCGTCCGCCCGAAGCTGGATTTTCCTGTCCCTGATCTGATGCCATATTCTGCGGATTTTTTATCTGTCTGGCGGCATCCAAAGGCGACCTGCTGCGACTCTGCTGTGCGGTATTATCGATATCGGGCGAAAGACGCGTCTGTTTCGCAGCGTTCGGCGGCGTTTGAGAAGAAGGCGGCAGCTTACTGTGATCGCTTTGCGGCAGATCTTTTGAATACTTCGTCCCATGCTCTGACCGCATATAATCTGTATAGCGCGCCTGCCCCATATCATCCAGCTCCATATCCGGATACGCGTGCATCTGCGGACTGGCATCGGACGCTTCGTCTTCCAGGCGCTTTTTCTGTTCTCTTACCCTGGCTTCTTCGAGAAACTTCTTTTCGTGCTTTGCGACGACAGCGTCCGGATAAAATCCTTCTTCTACCCTGTGCGCAAAATGCTGAAACACTTCCTGCGGCAGCGCCGCGAAATTTTTGCCAAACTCCTCCATCTGCCGGAGCGCATCCTGCGCGCTGTACAGCCGATCCGGATGTTTCGGACGCAGGGCTTCTCTTTTTTCCTTTGCTTCTCTTAACAGCCGTTGTTTGCGTACCGCCTCATATTCATTGTATTTAAAATTGGCGGCCCGCTCTCCATAATAACCCATCAGCTCCAGATAGTCCTCATACGCCTTTTGGTCTTCGTCAAAATCCATCTCGTAAATGAGTCCTTCGCTAATCAGGCGGTCCGGTCGCGGCGTATAAAAGCAGTTACAGTGACTGCATGTATACGTGCGCGCCAGATAAACTCCTTTTTCTTCCGTATCGATCCGCACTTCCTTTCCTTCAGGATAGACGGCCATATGCAGTTTTTCCTGACAGCGGGGACACCGATATCCGACCAGATAAAAATTATTGCCAATCCGGTCCTCCACCCGCTCTGCCAGCGTCGTTTCTTCTTTAGAAAAAGCGCGTTCGCGATTTTTCCAGATCAGACGGTGCCAGAGCCCCGAAGATTCCGCTGCGGGATCCTCCGCCTGCTTTTTTTCATATTCCAGCACGGTTTGGAGTACTTCTTCATACGTAACGCGTACCCCTACCTTATAAAACCGAAAATTTTCCTTACGAAAAGACGGTTCGATATAAAACGTATTCAGAATCTTTGCAAACAGCTGGTTCAGCTGCGGATAGTCCTGCTGCACATTTAACCCCCGCAGTGTTCCCCATTTGCCGAACGCGTACAAAACCATATGTACCAGATCTTTCAGCGTGGGATGTCTGGAAATATCCAATATCTCCTCTTCTTTATATGGAACATCCACCAGATTGGTCGTCACTTTTTTGGTTTCAAACTGAAAAATCAAAGACCGCACAGTACCTTCCAGAATCAGCTCGTCATCTCTGACCAGAAAACGCCCATTCCAGACGACCTGCTCTCCCATTGTCTGAATCAGTTTTTGAAATATCTGCTCCTGTTCTTCTGACGCCTGTAATACCAGCATGATGGTCACCTCTCTTTTCTTATCGTACCGGTTACCTGATTGCATACCTCTTTCCGATTGCTTCTGCTACCTTAATGCCGTCCATTGCCGCCGACATAATTCCGCCCGCATAGCCGGCGCCTTCTCCGCACGGATAGATTCCGTCGGCAATACTGCGATAGTCTTCCCCGCGCGGTATCCGTATCGGAGAAGACGTACGGCTCTCGATGCCGGACAGTATCGCGTCATAACGACCGAATCCTGGAATATAACCGTCAAAACGTTCCATTCCGTGAATCAGCGCCTGTTTCAGGGATTCTGGCAGCAGTTCTCCAAGATCTGCGAATGCTGCCGCCCCTTTGGTACAGGAAGCAAACTCACCGTAGGACTCTGAAATCCGTCCGATTTTATAATCGCCATAGAGCTGCTGGGGAATCCGTCCGTTTCCCAGCTGATATGCCCGCTGCTCCAGTTCCCTTTGAAAGCGGATTCCGCATAGCGGATCGTTACCGTCTCCCGAAAAATCGTCCAGCGTTACAGAGACTATAATTGCGCTGTTGGCATTTCTGCCGTCCCGTTTGTGGTAGCTCATCCCATTTACTGCCAGCCCGCCAGCCTCTGAAGAAGCGTTTACGACATATCCGCCGGGGCACATGCAAAAAGAATAAACGCCCCGCTGATCCTGAAACGAACCGGTTACTTTATAGGACGCAGGCGGAAGTTCCCTGCTGTCTGTGTGGTGATACTGGTGCGCGTCGATCATTTTCTGCGGATGCTCCACACGCATGCCGACAGCAAATGCTTTTGGCTGCATCGGAATTTTGCGGTCGGCAAGCATTTGAAACGTATCGCGCGCACTGTGACCGACCGCAAGTACGAGAAGGTCTGTCGGAATCTCCTGTCTGCATCCTTTGGATGTTACCGTAATCGAATGCAGCTTCTGGTCTCTGAGCGCAAGATCGGTCAGACATGTCTCAAAATAAAAGGAACCGCCCAGACGGATAATGTGATTCCGCAGATTTGCAACAACATCGATAAGCTGATCCGTTCCAATATGCGGCTTATTGACATATAAAATACTCTCGTCCGCTCCATGCTGCACAAATGTCTCCAGTACGAAACGATTTCTTCCGACAGGATCTTTCACCAGCGTGTTCAGCTTTCCATCGGAAAACGTGCCAGCTCCTCCCTCGCCGAACTGCACATTCGAAGACGTGTCCAAAACGCCTGTCTCCCAGAACGTTTCTACGTCCCCAAGCCGCTGCTTTGCCATTTTTCCGCGTTCGATCACAATGGGTTCATAACCGTGAGAAGCCAGCAAATATGCGCAAAATAATCCGGCCGGCCCGCTGCCGGCAATGACAGGACGATGTCTGAGCCGGTCCGTACCGGACTTCGGAAAACGATAGGTCTGCTCTTTGGTTAACATAATATTTTTATTGTGCACCCGTTCGACCAGCTGCTTCTCTTTGGACGAATCCAGATCCAGTTCTACGTCTACCGTATAGACATAAGCCGCTTCGTGACCACGCCGCGCATCGATGGACTGTTTCCAGATGCGGAACGTGACCGGCTGCTCCTTTTTTACACGCAGCAGTTTTCGAATCTTTCGTTCAATATCGTTTTTTGTATGTCTGAGCGGCACTTTGATCTGCTGAATACGAATCATAGCGGATGCTCCTTTCTCCCGTTTTTGGCAGCCTTCTGTATCTGCCGCTGTCCATGCAGCCGTTTTGCAGCGCTGTCCGCTGCCACATAGCCGCTGGACCATGCCCACTGCAGATTGTAGCCGCCGCATTTTCCGTCCACGTCAACAATTTCTCCGGCAAAATAAAGTCCCGGAACGATTTTGGATTCCATACGCTGCGCGAAGATCTCCTGCACAGGAACTCCTCCTGTCGTGACCTGCGCATGATCGAACCCTTTCGTGCCTGTAACCGTAACCTCATAGTTTTTCATCTGTCCGGCCAGACGCCGGATCTGTTTTTCGGTCAGATTTTCACAGACTTCTCCTGCATCAAGTCCGGCCCGTTTTAAGACAACGCCGGTCAGTTTGTCTGGCAGACGTCCCGTCAGGGCATCGGCCAGCTTCTGATGCCTGTGATAAATACTCAAAAACCGGCTGCCAAGGTATGCGGTAAGCTGTTCCATCTGCAGATCCGGCTGAAAATCCAGACAGACAGTTACGTGCCGCTTTTGCTCCAGCGCCCGGGAAACGATGCGGGCAGACTGAAAGATCACAATGCCGGAGATCCCGTAATCGGTGATCTGCAGTTCTCCGCATTCACATGCCTTTGGCTCGTGATCTACATACAAAGCTGCCGCGCAGAAAACGCGGATGCCTGCCGGCAGTCGGATGTCCGTTTCATTCGTCAGAAGCGCCGTTAACGCCGGCAGAGGCGCCGCGATCGAATGCCCCAGCTGTCTGGCATAAATATAACCGCTGCCGTCGCTGCCGGTCTTTTTCATCGCCTTTCCCCCTGTAGCAAGTATACAGGTCCTGCCGATATATACCTGATCTTTTGTTTCAATTCGGAACAGACCTTTCCAAAACCGCTCTCTGCGAAGCTGTTCTATACGAAGCTGTTCTTTGGAGTCCGTTTTATGTACCGCACGAATACCGACGGAGAAAAGGATCGGAATATCCAGGCGCTGTGCCTCGGCCAGAAGAACGTTTTTTACCGAAGATGCCTGCCCGCTTTCCGGATACATACATGTCCCGTTTTTTTGCACCGGACGGATGCCCAGCTCTTCAAAAAAGCGGATCGTGTCCTGACAGGAAAACTGCGCAAGTACCGTTCGTATAAAATCCGGTTCTTCGCAATAATAGTTTTCCAGGCTTTGATCCGCATTCGTATAATTACATTTTCCATTGCCGGTTGCCAGTATTTTCTTTGCCGCCTGTTCCATATGTTCCAGCACAAGAACCCGCAGTCCTTTCCGCGCGGCGGTTACTGCCGCCATCAGACCGGAGGCTCCTGCGCCGATTATGACGGTGTCGTAAATTTGTTTTTGCATGTTGTTCTCCTGCATCGTTGTAACTTAGCTTGTGCAGCTCTCCAGATAACCATACAGCTCCTGCTCATTCACAAAATATTTTCCGTTTTCCAGTTCCTGCCGCTGTCTTTGCGACATCGCATGATACGGGATTCCCGTATGAAAAAACAGATTTTCCGTATGAAAATGATAGACATCCAGATAGCCGTTTTTTACTTTTAATTCAAACCGAAATTCCACAGGATTCTGGCTGACTGCCGGTCCCCTGGAATTCTCAGCGGACGAATTGTTTTGCGGATGCGGCTGTATGGCAAATGATGCAGCCGCATCCTGCGGTACGGTCTCATCCGTATCAGGCGCCGCCGCACGGACAGCGGACGGATCCGTCTCCTTATTTTCGTAAGAGTCTTCCGTCAGACTTTGGTGTGACCGAAACTGCGCCGTAACAACCATCATGGTTCCAAAAACAAGCGCCAGACACATCGTAAGCCAGAATATTCGCATACTTTTTTTATCATTCATAAAAGCCTCCTCGTCATCCTCTGCCAGAAGAACGCATTGCCATCCTCTGTCCCGGGAGTCTGATTTACAAAAAGTATGCACATCCTGCAAGCATTTTATTCATAAAAATACAAATATTTGAAACAGTCAAAAATATTCTGGTCATTTCTGTCTCCGTCGCTTATGAAGACATCCGCTCCATCATGTTCGCCATCCATCTTCCGCCTGGAAACTGACGCATTTCCTCCGGCGTCATTGCCCGCAGCGTCAGCAGCAAAAGCAGATAGACGATTACGCCGCATCCGATCGAAACCGGTACCGTAACATATTTCCACTCCACGACCTGACTAAGCGCCGTTTCCACGATCCAGCTCATAGAAGCCATAATAGACGCACACACTCCCGGCAGCACAAAGGTTTTCATAAACTCAGGCGCCCAGTACCCGCTCCGATACAGTGCGATCTGATTCAGCAGCATGACACTCACGCCAAATACTGCCATGGAAGCAACCACTGCGTAAATGTTTAGTTTCGTAAATTTTAACAGCGCCAGCAGGGAAACGACTTCCAAAACAAGCGCAATCCCGCTGTTGATCACCGGAGTCCGCAGCTTTCCAACGCCCTGGAGGATGCTGGCGGTAACGGTAGCCAGGGAATACAATATGACAATCATACCGCCGGATAGCAGCAGTCCCGAAGCCAGCGGCTGTGCATCCTGAAATAAAAATTCCATGATCGGGGCCGACAGCAGCATCAGTACAAAGGCAAACGGAAATGCAATCAGCATACAAAACCGAATCGCAAGCTCCGTCTTTTCCGCGGCTTCTTCCTGCCGTTCTTTTACAAAAGAGGCGGTAATACCGGGAATACAGGCCGCTCCGATGGCTGCGGCAATAGCGATCGGCAGGTTGATTAACGTACGAAACTTGCCGGAAAATACGCCCCACCACAGAGCGATCTGATCCGGCTGCGCCTGCGCTTTCATCATATGTTTAAAAATTCCCTGCTCGATTACGATGTTGACATTGAACAATACCGAAGCTGCCAGAAACGGCAGTACGGTCAGCATCATTCTGCGGAACAGTATTTCGTTCGGAATTCTTTTTACATGTTCCCTGCGCATTTTTTTGCGCCAGATACGGACAAATCCTTTGTATAGAATATACAAAAAAAACAGAGAAAAAGCGGCGCCTGCGGTCGTGCCAGCCGCCGCTCCCGCCGCCCCGTACGCGGCGCGGTATCCTTGTTCATTCGCAAGTACCCTGCCAATGCGGTCTCCGCGCGAAGCAAGAAAATAAGCTGCCAGCACGCTGACAAACGCGTTGACCAGCTGCTCGAGTACCTGAGAGACCGCGCTTGGGTACATATTTTCCATCCCCTGGAAAAATCCCCGCAGTACGCCAAGAAACGCCGTAATTAACAGCGTCGGCGCCAGCACGCGCAGCGCGTACAGACTCAGCGGCGTCTGAAAGACGGTAGTCGTAATAAACCGCGCGCCGAAAAAAATGGCGGCGCATGCTGCCGTGCCTGCAAACATCGCAAATAAAAAGGCACATTTTAACACCCGATACGCATTTTTAGACTCTCCTCTGGACCGGTAATCCGACACGATTCTGGAAACCGCCATCGGCAGGCTGTAGGAGGAAACAAGCAAAAAGATATTATAAATATCAAATGCACATCCATAGTAATTATTACCAAGATCGCCGACGATGGAGGTCAGCGGGATCCGGTAGATCAGTCCGATGATACGGCCTAAAATAGCCGCAGATGCCAGCACGCCGCTCTGAAATAAAAAATCCTGACTTTTGCTGCGGGCATGATTTTTTACTTTCTTTCTTTTTTTGGTTCTGTCTGTCATATCCTCTTCACAATCCTACTGCATCTGTGCAGCATCGGCATAAATATGCACTCTGTCCAGATGCGAATTATCAGTAATGCAGACCCATGTCTTCCCCTGGTTCAACACAATCTCATTTCCTTCACTGTCAAAATACTGTGTCGGCGAGAAATTATCTGCGCGTTTCCAGGTCAGATCGATGGCTTTGCCTCCGGTAATATACCAGCCGCTGCCTTCGCCGGTTGTCGCAATGTCCAGATATCCTTTATCATCCAGCGTACGAACGCTGGAATTTTGTACCAGGATATTGGTTACCGCAAGCTGGCCCGAATCGTTCCCATCGATATGTCTGTCGCCATACTGATACCGATAGTATAAACCGTCCTTCGGATTGTATTCAAAATATGGCTGATTAATCAGATATCCAGGCTGTACGATCACTGCGTCCTGACAGGTCGGGCCGCTTAATTCGACCGGTTTTTCATCCTCTGCAAACTGATAATATCCCTGAAAATCGTCTGTATACTCCTGTTCATATTTTTTCAATTCCACGCCTGCCACAAGACCTTTGCCGGTCGCGTAGGCATTGTGCGGCGCTTTCTTTGCCGTATCTCTGTAGATCACAGCTTTGTCCACTGCATAATCCAGACCGTTCAGATCGTCGATCTGTCCGCTTTCCAAAAATCCCTGCGCATACGATGCCTGTCCGTAATGCAGATAAATCGCGTCAAATCCCATCGAATAATAGGCATAATACAGGCGGCTGCTTCTGACGGAGCCCAGCTTTTCGATCTGTTTATAATCCTGAAAAATACCCATCAGACGTGTCAGACCGCCTTCCACCGGAGCTTCGTAAATCACCTGCGCCTGTCCGATACCATATTGCGGCAGCGCGCTGTCTGTATTTCCAATCATACAGGAAACCGGACGCTGCTTTGCGAGCGTCTCATCAATCCATTCGCCCGTCAGAAAGCTCTTTGCCTCGCCCTCATGCGTATCTTCCTCCTCAGGCTCTGCGGCCGTCTCTTCCTCCACAATCGTCTCCTCGTCCGGCATGGTTTCTTCTTCCACAATCGTCTGCGGTTCTGGCAAAGGAACCGTCTCTTCCTCCTTTTTGCCGCATCCGCTTACTATCATACCGGCGCCTGCCAGCGTCAGCATTCCGAGCATCCATTTTCTCCGATATCTGTCAAAACAGATTCCGGCTGGCTGTTTCTTTGTATCGTTCGAATGTCCGCCTGCAGCCGCATTTGCCGACGCCGTCTGTTTTTTGCCATAGATCCGTTCTTTTTCCATGTTCGTACCTTCTGCCTTTTCCCTTTCTGTCTTTTGTCGCGTGATAAGATACAGTGTATGCATTCAAAAAGACTTCATGCGTCCTTCATCTTAAAATCTGCATCTCCTCTAAAATCTCTCTCTGTACCTGCTCCATCACGGACGCTTCTTCTTCTGTCATATGATCGTAACCGAACAAATGCAGCATGCTATGTACAATTAAAAACGCAAATTCCCTTCGTTCGCTGTGTCCGAAACTTTCTGCCTGTCGTTTGACACGTTCCGTATTCAGAATAATATCTCCAAGCACAACTTCTCCGGTATCCGGATTAAAATTATCCGCGTCCGCTTCCAGTTTTGAAAAATCTCCGGCCATCTCGTAATGAATCATTGGAAACGACAGCACGTCGGTAGGACTGTCTATGCCGCGAAATTCTTTGTTCATCATCCGTATGCCCTCGTCATCGGTCAAAAGCAGATTGACCTCGGCTTCAAACGGAAATTTTTCATGTGCAATGGTATAGCGGATGACATCTCCTGCTATTTTTTCATAATCAAACGAAAAGTCGGCGCTTATTTCTTCTTCGACGCTGATCGTCATCAGGTATTCCTCCTTTTTTTGCAGAGATTCTTATAACAATGTTTCTTCACGATTGTTCTTATAATAACTCTTCTTCTTTTGCCAGAAATTCCCGTATTTTTAAAAACTGGTTCATCGTCAGCCCGCTGTGATCATAGATACCGGAAGAGGATTCTTCGTTTAACGTCTGGTAAATAACCATATCCCGGTTCCAGGAGCTGGAAAGCGTCGTATGATCTAACAATTCAAACTTTGTCACAAGCGTGTCCGTAATGTGCACAATCGCAGATTCAATCGTGGATATCGGATTTTTCTGCCCGCCAAACTCACTCAGAATCGTAATGACATCATTTGGAAAACAATTGTCCTGCGCAATGGTAACGCCGCTTTCCACAAACGGCTCTCCGCCGAATTTTCCAAGGCGGTAATAAAAACCGCTGACAGCGGCCAGTTTCGCGTTTACTTTAATCTTTGCCGCGCAGTGCGCCGCAATGCGGGATACGCGAATGGCATGATTATAATCGCCCTGGGAATACCGCTTAATTTCCCGTACCAGATGAAAACTCGGATCTACAATCGTATCCAGACTGATTTCTCCATAGTGTTCCAGACGGGTATGCAGACCGTCATATAAAAAATGCATCGCTGCCACCGTAACGATACTTCCCGGCAATACGGTGAAAAGCAGCCGCAGTGTCGGAACGCCCTGTTCCAGATAGTAAAACAGCACCGGAATGGCTGTATTTAACGCAAAAGCCGTCATCTGCGCGTAGACGCGGTGCTCTTTTTGCTCATACATGCCGGTCAGCATAATGCCGGTCAGCATCAGCAGCAGGTAACAGGTCATTACCGAAGTGGACCATCCTGCGTTGAGCGTAAGATGAATATCAAAAAACAAAGCGATCGCAAACGCCTGCTCTCTGTCAAGTCCTGCCGCCAGAAGAAACGCGATGCAAAATACCGGCGCCGCATACGCCGGACAAAACGAAGCAAGGATCATAACGACCATGCCTGCCGTATAATAAATGCAAAGCCGATGGTAATCCTCCGAAGAATCCGGGCGGGCGTTTCGATGCAGTCTGCCGCTTTCCAGATAAAACGCAAACAATACCGCAAACAGCACGTCCGCAAATAAAATGACAAGCGTATCGCCAAGCGCCATCCTGTGAACGATTCCAAAAAGAATTCCTCCAAGCAGCGTCACCACACCGATATATACCAGCTTTAAGACCCGCTTTGCAATAAATCTTTCTTCTGTCATGCCTGCCATTTTGTCACCTGTTTTTTACGTTTGATCTCACCGGAACGTCTGGTATGATTCAGTTGTTTTTTCTCATACTGTTCATATGCGTTGACGATCTTTTGTACAAGCGGGTGGCGCACGACATCCTTACTGGAAAGCTCGCAGATGCCGATATCCTCTACCTGTTTTAGTACCTCAAGCGCAACGTCCAGACCCGATTTGGTATCCGGCGGAAGATCCTTTTGCGTTGCGTCTCCTGTAATGACAACTTTCGAACCAAATCCGATTCTTGTTAAAAACATCTTCATCTGCGCCGGCGTCGTATTTTGCGCCTCATCCAGTATAATAAACGAATTGTCCAGCGTACGCCCGCGCATATAAGCCAGCGGCGCGACTTCGATCAGCCCTTTTTCCATGTTTTTTAAAAACGTTTCCGCTCCCATAATCTGATGCAGCGCGTCATATAAAGGCCGCAGATACGGATCTACCTTGCTTTGCAAATCGCCCGGCAAAAATCCGAGCTTTTCGCCGGCTTCGATCGCCGGTCTTGTCAGTATGATACGTCCGGTTTCTTCTTTTTTAAAAGACGACACTGCCATCGCCATTGCAAGATAAGTCTTTCCGGTACCTGCCGGCCCGGTACCAAATACGATCATACGGTCCTTGATCAGCTCTGTATATTTTTTTTGTCCGAGCGTCTTCGGACGGATGGGTTTCCCGTTTACCGTATAACCGACGCAGGACTCGTCGATGTCTGCCAGTGTGGCTGTTTCATGTTCATTGACAAGAGCAATGGCATAGTCTACGTTTTGTTCGGTAACCGTACTGCCCCGTCTGGACAGCTCCAGCAGCTGTGAAATGACCTGTTTTGCAGATGAAATGCGGTTTGCATCCCCCAGTATTTTGACCTGTTCATTCCTGCAGACCACGGTTACCTGAAGATTTCGTTCAATGATCTTCATATAATGATCAAACTGCCCAAATACATTCGTCATATGATCTGACGGCAGTTCCATACATATCTCATTCAGACTCATTTTCTACATTCCCTTCATTTCCCGTATCTTTGACCTGATCGGCATTCACGGCGTATTTACATGTATTTTCCAGCACCGTGACAGTTCCCGATACGGTATATTTATTTTTTTTTGTACTTATCATAACATGTTTTTCCAAAATGAGCACACCTTTTTGCGTCAATTTTTCTAAAAATTCCGTTAAATTTTCTGCAGCATGCTGTCTGGCTTCTTTTTTTGTATAAACCGTCTGTACTTCTTCATATTCTTCATACGTACGCTTTACGAGAGAAACTGGCAGATAAAAGGAATCGCATAAGCGAAACTGCGTCCGTGTATCCAGTATCGTATACTGGTCGTAGCCGGTCTTCTTCCAGGGAATCGGAATGTATGTATCCAACAGACTGATCCCATAACGCGTTTCCTTTTGTCCGCTGTATATGCGCTCTACATGTTTTTTCAGAAAACTGTCCTTATACGGATATACCGTTTTCAGCTGAATATCCGCGTCAGCGGTACAGTACTGGTAATCGGTCAGCGTCCCGCTGTCGTCATAAATCGGCAGCGCGCCGGATACAAGGACTTCTCCCTTTTTGACCGTATCTCCCTGCTGCACAATGGGCGTTCCTTTTCGCACATAAATACTTTCGACTGTTCCATCACACGTCGCCAGCAGATCGTAGCCTTTTTGCTCCTGCCGCTGAAATTCCTCCGGCAGCTGCGCATTCGATGGCTGCGACGCCACAACCAGGTTTTCCTGTACATCGATCGTCAGCGTGGTGCCTTCCCTTTTTACCGAAGTCCAGATAATACTTTTAAAGCAGCTTCTGATTTCTTCTTCCAGCTTTGTACAGTCGATCCTGGATACCGGCGTCCCATAAGAGCTGTTTTTTTCTGCAAGAAACTGCAGCAGACTGTCGTCCGTTACGCTGTCGTTTCCATTGATATGAATCTTCCAGATAAATCGCGACAAGGTATACAGAATCATCATACAGATAAAAACGCTCAAAAACAGGATCTTCCGTTTGCGATAACGGAAGAAAAAGAATGGAATCCCGTTTCTTCTGCTGATTTTTACATGCGTGCCGGATTTTTTCAGCAGTGGTTTTAAGCTGCGAAACCCGTCTACGGATATATGAAAATAATAAACGTCCCCTTCCTGGTGCAGATCCCAGATCAGGATGTTATGATTACTGCAAAGATTTAAAAAACGTTCGGGTGCATAGCCCCATAACGCCACCTCTACATAGCCGCGAAAATATTTGATCAGACGCAACAGCATGGCACACCTCAGTTTTCATAAATAATCTGTTCGATCAGACCTTTGATCTTCATTTCTTCATTGGTGTAGTATTCGATCTCAAGCCGTTTTCCAACTACGAGAATCCTGCAGTCTTTCGCCTGGATACGAATATGCTCGTCTTTATATTCCAAAATTCCGCGATAATTTTCGATCAGCAGTTCATTCTGACCTGTGACCGACAAAAGCACGCTTCCATAAGCCAGATCCGGCGGAAGATCAAATGCCCTTACGACATTTTCTTTCAGTTCGCTGGTGAAAATTCCTCTTCTTTTCATAACGGCTCCGATCGTATCCGGTAATAGGATTGATACTATTGTATGCATCGCCCGTATCTGGTATGTGTTTCTTTTTTATTTAGTATCCCGGGATTCCGTCTAAGGATTCGTCCCCGGCAATCCAGTCTTCGACGTCTATTTCCCGATATTCATCATCGGTATCGCGAATTACGACGCTGCGAATGCCCGCGTTGATAATCAGGCGTTTGCACATCGAGCAGCTGTTCGAATTTTTGATATATTCCCCGCTGTCCGCTTCCCTTCCGGATAAATACATGGTAGCGCCGATCATTTTTTCGCGTTCCGCGCTGATAATCGCATTTGCCTCGGCATGCACGCTGCGGCACAGCTCGTACCGCTCGCCCCTTGGTATATTCATGCGTTTGCGGATACAATAACCAAGATCTGTACAGTTTTTTCTTCCTCTTGGAGCTCCTGCGTATCCGGTTGCAATGACTTCGTCATTTTTTACGATCACCGCGCCGAAATGTCTGCGCAGGCAGGTACACCGTTTGGATACGACGTCTGCCAGATCCAGATAGTAGTTCATTTTATCGCGTCTTGACACCTGGTCCTCCTTTCACAATACGCCAAAACAAAGCTATACAGTATTTTCTGTACAGCTTTGTCTGTTGTGTTATCTGCCTCTGCATTTATTTCTTAATTCCAGTTCGGACTCGGAAAATATCTTTTCCCCGGTACCCATAATCTGCTCTGTGTCCCGGATATCCCTGACCAGCTTCCATAGCTCTACCGGATCTACGGACGCTTTCTGCTCGACGCCGTACAGCATCTTATTCAGCGTAATATGGCGTTCAATCGAGGTCGCTCCCATGGCGACTGCACATGTGCTGACCAGTGTGCCGATCTCGTGTCCGCTGTAACCGACCTTGCATTGATAGCGGTCTCTGAGCGTATAGATCATTCTTAAATTCGCGTCCAGACTCACCATCGGATATGTGCTGATACAGTGCATCAGTTCAAACGGACAGTCATGCTTTCTGAATATCTCCACCGCATGGTCGATTTCTTCGAACGTACTCATACCGGTCGCCACAAACGTATACCGGCCTTCCTCAGCCACGGTTTCAAGCAGCTCATCGTTTGTCAGCATGGCAGATGCGATTTTATTATATTTATGATCGTACTGGCGTAAAAACAACTGGGAAGCAACATCATACGACGATGCATACCATGCGATCGATTTTTCCTTACAATACGCATCGATCATATCATACTGTTTTTTTCCAAACTCCAGTCCCTCTACTCTTGCCCGTCTTGTATGTCCCCATGGAGAATCCTCCAATTCATCCAGATATTCTTTTGTATAGGATTTTTCTATCGTGCGTTTGCGGAACTTCACCGCATCGCATCCGGCTAAGACAGCTGTATCGATCAGCTTTTTCGCAAGCTCCGGATCCCCATTATGATTAATCCCTATTTCTGCTGTTATAAATGTTCTCATACCTATCTCCCCTTTCGGAACGCTGTCAAAATCATGACCGGATGTAACCGCCTTCGATTCGGGCAGTGTGTTTTTCTATATTATACTAAATACAGAGCTTTGTGTAAAGTACCAGGGGCAGTTTATTCTGATTTTGGTGTTGCGTTTATAATGGCTGCGCGGACGTGTGCATGACAGCGGGACGGGGTCTGGGAGCGGGCAGCATCGGACGGAGCGGACAAGGGCAACGCTGCGGTGAACTAATCGCTAACTACGACTAAGACATTCGGCGTGTGGGCCTCATGTCTAAGTCTGCGTAAGCGCTGGATTTCACCTCCGCTAAAAGCGCCCTTTGGATGTCCTTTCCGTCCGATGCTGCCCGCTCCCAGGCCCCGTCCCGCTGTCATGCACACTGTTTTATGGGCGGCTTTAAATGAATAATATTTAATTATCTCATGCTGACTGATACACGCAGATGCTATGGATGACAGACTGGTGTTTGTGTCTGGGTAAGTGTTAAATTCTGCCGCTGAGAAAAATAGCGCTTTACTGTTCTTTCAGGGTATTTCCCAGGCAGAGTTCACATCTGCAGGCAGGCAGCGGCATCTGGAAATGTCAGACTTTCGGATTACAACAGCTGAAAGATATTCATTGAAAACTGGACGGTAAACAATGTCTGTGACTGCTGTCGGTTACGGGGTCCGGACGGTAGTCACAGACATGTCTGCGGATCCGCTGAAACAGTAACACATTCTCTAATTTGTGCCAGATGATTGCCTAAACCTGTATTTAAGAGTTTTGCATTTCTGTGAACCAAATGACATTGCCTGTGAACAGTAACTTGCGTCGTACAATGCATTATTTCAGTCTGTCTTCGATAAATTTTAACTCTGCATCGTAAAAAGCGGTATACTCAGCCAGATAATCATTTTCATTGTCGTATATTCGAATCCACACTGAAATATAGTCCATTGGCGGATCATAGAAAAAACTTTTGCTTAAGGATACTCCTTCATTGACGAAATCATAACTATGGATAACTTTATCTGCATCTGCATATAACATTTCTTCAAATTCTTCTGGTTTTTGCATATAAAAGTTTTTCAGGAAAGTGATCAGATGATCTTTCGTCTTGTCAAATAAATGATGCTCTTCGATAAATGCGGTAAACCGTTGTGAATCAACAGGTATTTTCATATGAATAACGTTCCTCCCCGGTTCCTGTTTTGCTCTCATTCTTTCAGAGCCGTCCTCTTTGTATTCGTCGGTCAGCTGCTGCTTTACGCTTATGTGTCCCGCACGATGCTTCGTATTTCGGGATGTTTGTTCAGATATGTCTTTATATCCTCATCCGGATCCCATACCATCAGCACATCGTAATCAGTAAGCGCGGATGCTTTTTCTTTCCATTCTTCTGGCTGAACAACCAAAATTTCGTCGGACCAGAGTTCGTAACGGGTCAGATAAAAGAAATATCTGGCATCGTCGTCTGAGCGATTGCAGTAAATCAGGCAGGACTGCCCTTCTGTGATCCCGTTTTCCCGAATCATCTGCTGCAGCTGACTGCGTTTGCTTTTTGCAAAATCCGGCTGTTTGCATAGAAGCGGCAGTTTTTTTGCGACATGACCCGTCAGCAGAATCACAAACAGCAGCTGCACCACGCACAGCATCCGGAGCAGAGACGTCTTTGTGCAGCGTGAGCTGATCTCTGTAACAACGACAGCTGCGATACCACAGATAAATATCAGTACAGAGAGCATATACCGGTCATAGCTTGCCAGACGTGCGGATTCTGCCATTGGCATTGAAAACACATACATCGCATACAGGGATAACGTATAAAGAGCCAGACAGCCCAGACAGGATACGAGCAGCCATACGATTTTCTTTGCCTGCCCGCTCCGATAACAAAGTACGGCCACGACAAACAAAAATACCGTAAGAAGCAGCGCCATTTTTACTTCGATACTGGCAGGATCGCCAAAGCGGCTTAAAATATGAAGTCCGATCTCTCGAATATCATCCGCCGACTTTTTGGCCGCCATTTCTTCAAAATGCGCCAGATTCATGGAATGCTTGGACGACATGCCGTCGGAAAACGCAGCCGCCACATGGCCTTTCCATAAAAAGAGCGTCAGAACCGGCGCCAGTATTCCTCCGCAGAAAAAACGCAGCTTTAGCTGCAGCAGCGCTTTTCGTTCATATAATAGGAAGAACAGCAGACAGACCAGGTAAAAAAAGATACCGCTGTTTTTTATCTGCAGCAGCAGCATCCACATACCAGCCGCACAGTCCGATGCCTTTACAGGCTCTTTCCTGTATGCATAGATCATGGCAAAAACGGCTGTGCCGCAAAGCGGCAGCAGCGTATCTACCCGCAGTTCATAAATACTGTTATTTACTGTTAACGCCCAAAGTCCGTACAAAACTGGTACAACCGTCAGATACCAGTTTGTTTTTTGGACAAATACGAACAGGCAGAATAAAAAGCTAATATCCATGCACACCTGCGCCCAGAGCATAATTCCTTCTGCCGCCCCGGTCACAGTACAGATTCCGTAGATAAACAACGAGCTCCCCAGCGGATAAGACTGAAACCGGATCAGCGCATCCTGGGAATCTGGCAGTCGGTTTTCCCGCAGCATATCTTTTACGACCGTTGCCCAGTGGCTGAAATTATCGTAGCTTGTCATATGCGCTCCCTGCAAAAGAAAGAAAAACCAGACAAGCACACATACAAACGCTCCGTAAAAAATCAGACTGTGCCGGTCAGGCCGCCAGTTTCGTCTAAAGGCAGCCGCCAGAAGAAATATTCCGCCAGCAAGCCAGATCCAGACGGTCTGCGGCAGAATCTGTAAGCATCCCGCCAGAAACAGCAGATGACTGGTCCAGGCACAATACAGCGCAGGAGCAAACTGTATCCGGACGTGGAATTTGTGTGTAAATAACAAAAGATAACCGGTCATCGAACCAATCAGCAGGCAAACACGCAGTATCGTCTCCATTGCACTCATCCCTTCCGCAATTCTTTGGCACAGACGAGCCTGTCCTCTTGGATTTGCTCCTGAAATACCCAGTTTTTCTGAATATGGTAACTAATCAGAAACAAAAAGGTATCCACCATCAGCTTCGCCGGAATCTCGGTAAGAATGGTGTGCAGACATAAAAACCATACCAGACACGCACTGCAGCCAAGCTGTACGGCACATAATAAAAAATATTTTTCCAGCGCATTTTTCTGCCGGATGTTCGATTTGAATACAACATTTTTATTGACGGTATAATTATACAACGAAGATAAAATCCTGGCCGATGCCGCGGCAAGCCAGATTTTAGGACCGATCGGCAAAAATGCGGTCAGCAGTATGAGCAGGCTGTAAATGCCGTAGTCCAGCAAAAAAGAAGACAATGAGGCCAGTGTATATTTCAAAAAATTAGCAAAGATCTGTCCATAAATAGCGGCAGAATCTGCGATCGGCCGAAAATGTGTCTCTCTGTTGTCATCCACATAGACCGTCTGTATTGGAATTTCCTTTAGCGGCGTTTTTTCATGCAGCGCTTCGATCAGCATATTTGTCTCATATTCAAAGCGCTCGCCCGGCAGCGTCAGATAATCTGCAAGCAGTCCGTTCGGAATGGCCCGAAGTCCGGTCTGCGTATCGGAAATCGTTTTTGTATGGCGGGCCGGCGATTCCAGTCTGGCGCCGCCGATAAATAAGCGCATCATCTGCCTTGTCATTTTATTTCCAAAGCTGCTTTTAAACGGAACCGACGGATCGTCAAAATCCCGGACGCCCAGAATCAGCGTCTGTTTGTATCCGCGCAGACTTTCATCCAGCCGGATGACATCTTCTCTTGTATGCTGTCCATCTGCGTCTACCGTAATTACGCCGGCGTAATGATCTGCATATTTTTGACAGTAATAATTAAATGCATCTTTTAAAGAACGTCCTTTTCCCATATTTACCGTATGTACCAAAAGATCGCATTCCGGCCAGGAACCAATCGTATCGAACGCCAGACGGGACTGCGGCCCGCTGCCGTCGTTCACCAGAATTATTTTTGTAAAACCATCTGCGATCAGTTCCCTGACATACGTAATCAGCGATTCGTCCGGATTCAGGGATGGGATAATCAGTACCGAATTGCGAAACATTGCTGCATCACTCCTAACATGTATAAATTCTTGTCCTATATGTGCAATTCCTACTGTATTTTAATCAAAACAGCGGTTTTTTACAAGTTCTATCCTTCTAAAATTTTCTTAAGATTTTCTTAAGCAGTGTAATTATATTTTGCGATTTCGAATTGCGGCGGTTCCGATTCACTGCCAATATGTGGTGCAATTCAGGTGGCTACGCGGACGTGTCCGTGACCGCTGGCAGACCCCTGGAACCGGCGGCAGGGGTCTGAGCGGACAAGGGCAACGCTGCGGTGAACTAA
>CAJTMV010000039.1 GCA_910577225.1 uncultured Eubacterium sp.
AAAAGAATAAGTCTGTAAGCTGTTTTTCTTGCTTACAAACTTATTATACGAGGAGGAATGTTATGGAAGATTTATTTAATGATTAAATATTTATATGAAAATGTTTTTTGAAGGAGAGCTTATATGAAAAAAATTACAAAATGGTTTTTCGGAGTATTATGTGTATGTTCAGTTATGAGTACAGGTTTTTTAACGATAGCGGCTTCAGCGGATACTGTTACTATAGCTGAGGAAATTTTTCCGAATGAGCAGGTGGATGAAATCGAAAAAGAAATACTTATGCGGACTGTTTATGATGATAAGGATAAGGAGGGAAAATTTTTTGTAGCCGATGCACGTAGCTCAACCAATTATCCAACAAGATCAGGAATTATTTTGGTTACTTCTGATAAATATAAAGGACTGATTCCTACGGGCCATGCAGCTATTGTTTGGGCAAAACCTACAGTTATTGAATCATTGGCAAATGGAGTTGTTACAGGTCCGAATGACTGGTATAATTCGAAAACGACTTGTTATGGGGTGGCCGTTAATGGTACGACCTTTGAACAAGATGACTATGCATCAAATTGGTGCTATGGACAAAGAGGCAAACCATATAATTTTAATTTTTACGATGTTGGTACAAGAGAGAAATTTTATTGTTCTCAATTAGTGTGGGCTGCATTTAAAGATAATTATAATATTGATCTTAACACATCAGAGTTTGGAGTGGCAGTTCATCCATTAGAACTTGCGGTTGCTCAAAATACATATATTGTATATAAGAAGTAATATACGGTATAATGTATTTTCAACAGGGATATAAAAACTGTCTCCGGAAAAGAATGTAAACAAGATTCCGGAGATGGTTTTTCCAGGGAGGTTTCTATGAGAAAAAAACTGGTTGCTGCCATATTGCTGCTAGTTTGCCTGACAGCCGGATGCGGCAGGGAGCATGCAGATTTGGAAAAAGCATGCGTTGGAATCATCGAAACGAATGGTTATAAGAAAAAAAGCAGTCTGTTAATTTATGACGATAATCTGACACGGCTGACAGATGTTCCGGTCAAATACGCTTCGGTGGGAAGCATATTTTATAATCCATTCGTCGATCAGCAGGAGCTGTATGTGATTCCACAGGGATCAGCTGACAAAAAAGACGAAAAGAAAGTCTTGCAAATAAACCTGACAGATTTTAAAAAGAAAACTTATGATATCGATCAGCCGGCGATGAATGATATTTGTTCAGATGAAGCGTATATCTATACATGCAATACGTTAAATGGCGATTCTTATATAAATAAGTGCAGAAAAGAGGATCAGTCCGTAAAGATGCAGTCAGTCGCACAAATGTATATTAGTAAAATCGTATGCGCAGACGGAAAAATTTATGCGTTTGGTACGAAAAAGGTGGAACATGCGTTTCGGTCCTATCTTTTAATATTCGATGAAGAATTGCAGCTTACAGATCAGATAGATATTTCAGAATGCGGCAGTTCTCATTATAAGGCAATTGTGCGGGATGGCAATCTCTTTTTTTCAAACAATATCGATTCGAATGAGGAATCAGGCAATACTGTGAGTATATTCTCAATGAAAGATAAAACGATAGACACGATCACGCTGAATCAGAACTCTCCATGGGATCTTGCATTGTTTCAGGATTATCTGGTCGTTTCTCACTATACGCCGGGTAGTCAGGGAAACGGCTGTATCTCTTTATACAATCTGAATACGCATGAGGTGAGCGGGTATCCGTTAGATCATGCGGCGGAGCAGATGGCGATCAAAGAGAACAATATTTATATTCTGGCTGAAAAATGTCTGTATCAATATAAGATTACAAAAACAGGCATTGAATTAACCAAAGAGATTCAGATCGATCTGCTGCGTGACGGTGACTATTGCTCAGGGATATTTGCTTATTGAACGGTTCAGCAGGAAAAAATGAAACTGACTTCCCTGATTCGGCCTGGATTCAACGGTAACATATCCGTGCTCGCTTTGCAGGATCAGCTGGGTCAGATAAAGGCCGAGGCCCAGACCGTCAGGTCATCGGTGTCTTCCAGGCAGATTTAAGTCGGGCAGGACGCCGTCCGGCTGTTCGCTTACAAAAAGTTCCCAGCCGCTTTGTTTTGTCGCTGCGGTTACGATCTCATAGCCTTCCTGCTGTAAGGCAAAAGAAATGCCGCGGCAGCGTCCGGGATCGTCTTCGATCGTTAATATCTTCATATGCGGCAGCTCCAGCGTCCGGATGCGCCGCATGGCAGGATCAGACCGCTGGAAGACACCGGCAGACCGATTTCCTGCGCATCGGTAACGCCATCGTACTTTTTCATGGCAGAGCCAAGCATATAAGCCAGTACAGCCGGCTGCAGGCCGGTTGTATAAGAGTTGATCAGGAAAAACAAAGGGTCCTGGCTGAAAAGTTTTGTACAGTTTTGAATCAGCGGATATATGGCAGTTTCGATTTTCCAGATTTCTCCTTTTGGACCGCGGCCGTAGGAAGGAGGATCCATAATAATCGCGTCATAAGTCCGCCCGCGCCGGATTTCACGTTCTACAAATTTCATGCAGTCGTCTACCAGCCATCGAATCGGAGCGTCTCCCAGACCCGAAGTCTGCGCGTTTTCTTTCGCCCAGGCGACCATTCCTTTGGAAGCGTCTACGTGTGTGACCTGTGCGCCGGCTTTCGCGGCTGCAAGAGTAGCGCCTCCGGTGTAGGCAAACAGGTTTAATACGCGCGTCGGGCGTCCTGCCTGCCGAATCTGACTGGCAATCCAGTCCCAGTTAACGGCCTGTTCCGGAAACAGTCCGGTATGTTTAAAGCTGAAAGGTTTTAAATGGAAGGTCAGCGTTTTATAACGGATGTTCCATTGCTCTGGCAGATCGAAAAATTCCCATTCGCCGCCGCCTTTTGAGCTTCTGTGGTAATGAGCGTTCAGCTGATGCCAGCGCCTGTCTGACCGGACTGTCTGCCATATTACCTGCGGGTCCGGACGCAGCAGGAGGTAACGGCCCCAGCGCTCCAGTTTTTCCCCGTCGGAACAATCTATGACTTCATAATCTTTCCATTGATCTGATATCCACATATCTGGCTCCTTTTATTGCGAATTGTTTTATGAATGATAGTTATTACCTGTTACATAATAAATGCAGGCCGCAAAAGGTGTCAAGGATATTCTGAAAATTCGCGGAAAGAAGGTGAAGATGCGGAGAATATATATTGTACTAAAAAAAATACAATATTTTTCAAAAATATGTTGCAATCCCACATTTTATCATATATAATCCATAGTGCTGTGACATGATAGCGGTGAAGCGTGAGGTTGCTGCCTTAAGATGGCAGGTTTTCCGTGGAGCGAATGTCAAGTTAGGAAACTGGCGACAAGTCACTGTACGATTAGAATATCTACCACGTATGTTGTAGAAATATGGTGTGTAGTCATTAAGACACACACGGGTTCGTGTACAGTCACCGCTTGTCGTACTGCCGCGATGGAAAGTAAAATGCAAGACGCAGTCTTTCTGTCGCCGTAATATTAAGTGCGAATAAGGAGGCGACTTTTTTTATGGCAAGTCAGACAATGAGAATTATTCTCAAAGCATACGATCATGAGCTGATCGATGCATCGGCAAAGAAAATCATCGAAACTGTAAAGAAAAATGGAGCACAGGTGAGCGGTCCGGTTCCGCTTCCGACAAAGAAGGAAGTAATTACGATCCTCAGAGCCGTACACAAATACAAAGACTCCAGAGAACAGTTTGAGCAGAGAACTCATAAGAGACTGATCGATATTATTGCACCGACACAGAAAACTGTGGATGCATTAACCAGATTAGAGTTACCGGCTGGCGTTAATATCGATATTAAGATGAAATAATCATCTGTTTGAAAAGGTAACGATTTTCATATGGGCAACAATCCTGAAGGGTTTTTATCATAGAAGCAATACTGCAAGACGGTATTCCACTTATGTTACTAACTGTTCTAGGATGAACGCATATATTTCGCGTTCCGCTGTAGGATAACAGGAGGTAAAAGAATGAAGAAAGCGATCTTAGCTACAAAAGTCGGAATGACTCAAATCTTCAACGATAACGGAGAACTCACTCCGGTTACTGTATTACAGGCAGGGCCTTGCGTCGTAACACAGATCAAAACGGTTGAAAACGACGGATACAGTGCGGTACAGGTTGGTTTTGTTGACAAAAAAGACAAGATTATCAACAAGGATGCCAACGGTAAAAAAGAAATCAGAAACAGACATGGCGTGACAAAGGCTGAAAAAGGTCATTTTGACAAAGCCGGCGTTTCTGGCAAGAGATTCGTAAGGGAATTTAAGTTTGATAACGCTGCCGATTACAAGCTGGCAGACGAGATCAAAGCAGATATTTTTGCAGCGGGCGATAAAGTAGACGCTACTGCAATATCGAAAGGAAAAGGTTTCCAGGGCGCTATTAAGAGACATGGACAGCACAGAGGACCTATGACACACGGTTCCAAGTTCCATCGTCACCAGGGTTCGAACGGTGCATGTTCTTCACCAAGCCGTGTATTCAAAGGCAAAGGTATGCCGGGGCAAATGGGTGCTGAACAGGTAACAGTACAGAATCTGGAGATTGTCAGAGTTGATGCTGAGAACAATCTGCTTCTTGTAAAAGGCTCCGTACCAGGACCGAAGAAGTCGCTGATCACCATCAGGGAAGCTGTAAAATCTTATAAATAGCGTATATTCAGGAAAGGAGGACTTTACAGATGTCTAACGTATCTGTTTTTAATATGGAAGGCAAGGAAGTAGGCAGTATCGAATTAAACGATGCGGTCTTCGGTGTGGAAGTGAACGAACATCTCATTCACATGGCAGTATTACAGCAGCTTGCCAATAAACGTCAGGGAACACAGAAAGCGAAAACGCGTTCCGAAGTCAGCGGCGGCGGAAGAAAGCCGTGGAGACAGAAAGGAACCGGCCACGCAAGACAGGGTTCTACAAGATCCCCGCAGTGGAAAGGCGGCGGAGTTGTTTTTGCTCCGGCACCAAGAGATTATTCTTTCAAATTAAATAAAAAAGAAAAAAGAGCAGCGTTAAAATCAGCGCTCACATCCAGAGTGAACGAAAGCAAATGTATCGTAGTGGACGATCTGAAACTGGATGAAGTGAAAACAAAGAAAATGGTCGGCGCATTAAAAGCGTTAAACGCAGACAAAGCGCTTATCGTTATCAAGGGCGAAAATGACAACGTTGTATTATCCGCAAGAAATATCCCGACTGTAAAAGTATCTTATGTCGATACGATCAACGTATATGATATTTTGAAATACAACACACTTGTATTATCAAAAGATGCTGTAGCAGCAATTGAGGAGGTGTATGCATAATGGCAAACATTCAATACTATGATGTAATCCTCAGACCGGTGGTTACAGAAAAAAGCATGGATCTTATGGCAGATAAAAAGTATACATTTTATGTGCATACAGATGCAAATAAAGCAATGATTAAAGATGCCGTGGAAAAGATGTTCGAGGGAACCAAAGTGGCAAAGGTCAATACAATGAACATTCCGGGCAAGAAAAGAAGACGCGGCGCCGTTATGGGACAGAGCGCGGCGAGAAAGAAAGCGATTGTCCAGCTGACTGAGGACAGTGCGGATATTGAAATTTTCAGCGGACTGTAAAATGAACGTCTAAGACAGGAAATAAAAGTTACAGAATCCGAAAAATATGTGCAGCTTGCACGATAAGAAAGCATCGAAAGGAGAAACAACCATGGGAATTAAGAGTTACAACCCATATACACCTTCCAGAAGACATATGACTGGATCTGATTTCTCTGAAATCACAAAGAAAACTCCTGAAAAATCTTTGTTAGTACCGAAAAAGAAACATTCAGGACGTAATAATCAGGGTAAAATTACCGTCAGACATCGCGGCGGCGGAAATAAACAGAAATACAGAATTATTGATTTTAAAAGAAGAAAAGACGGTGTTTCAGCAAAGGTTATCGGTATCGAATACGATCCGAACCGTTCTGCAAATATCGCGCTTATCAGATATATGGACGGTCAGAAGGCTTATATCCTTGCTCCGGCTGGACTGACAGACGGCATGCAGGTTATGAACGGACCGGAAGCAGAAGTAAGAGTCGGCAACTGTCTGCCGCTTGAGAATATCCCGGTTGGTACACAGGTACACAATATCGAGCTGTATCCGGGAAAGGGAGGACAGTTAGTACGTTCTGCCGGCCTGAGCGCACAGTTAATGGCAAAAGAAGGCAAATATGCAACACTCAGACTGCCTTCAGGTGAAATGAGAATGGTTCCTCTGAGCTGCCGTGCAACGATTGGTATTGTTGGAAATGGCGATCATAATCTGATCAATATCGGTAAAGCGGGACGTAAACGTCATATGGGTATCCGCCCGACGGTACGCGGTTCTGTTATGAACCCGAATGACCATCCACATGGCGGTGGTGAAGGCAAGGCTCCGATCGGACGTCCAGGTCCGTGTACACCATGGGGCAAACCTGCACTTGGCCTTAAGACACGTAAGAAAAAGAAGGCTTCAAACAAGCTGATCGTAAGAAGACGTGACGGCAGAGCAATCAAGAGTAAATAGGAGGAATATAGTAATGGGTAAAAGATCATTGAAAAAAGGTCCTTTCGCAGATGAAAGCCTGTTAAAAAAGGTAGATGCCCTGAACGCTGCAGGTGACAATGCGGTTATTAAGACATGGTCACGCCGTTCTACAATTTTCCCGTCGTTTGTAGGACGTACGTTTGCAGTGCATGATGGCAGAAAGCATGTACCGGTATATGTTACAGAAGATATGGTCGGGCATAAGCTGGGTGAGTTTGTTGCGACAAGAACTTACCGTGGTCATGTAAAAGAAGAAAAAAGGTCAAGAGTGAAATAATTCGCTGATTAGGAAAGGAGGCTCTATTTCATGGCTAAAGGACACAGATCTCAAATTAAAAGAGAGAGAAATGAAAATAAAGATACCAGACCTTCTGCAAAATTATCTTATGCAAGAGTGTCAGTTACGAAGGCTTGCTTTGTATTAGATGCAATTCGTGGAAAAGATGTAAAAACAGCGCTTGCTATCCTGGATTACAACCCGCGTTACGCATCTCAGATTACTGCTAAATTATTAAGATCCGCAATTGCGAACGCAGAAAACAATAATGGAATGAACGCAGATCGTTTATATATTGAAGAATGCTACGCAAACAAAGGGCCTACGATGAAGAGAATCAGACCGAGAGCACAGGGGCGTGCATATAGAATCGAAAAGAGAATGAGCCACATCACCATTGTGCTGAATGAAAGATAAGGAGGGAAAGCATGGGACAGAAAGTTAATCCTCATGGCTTAAGAGTTGGTGTCATTGCTGACTGGGACTCTAAGTGGTATGCAGAGGGAGATTTCGCAGACTGTTTAATAGAAGATTATAAGATTAGAGAATTCCTGAAAAAGAAATTATACACGGCTGGTATCTCAAAGATCGAGATTGAGAGAGCTTCTGAGCGTGTGAAAGTTATTATATATACGGCAAAGCCGGGCGTTGTAATCGGTAAAGGCGGCGCTGAGATTGAAAAAGTAAAAGGCGAGCTTCAGAAATATACAAGCAAAAAGCTGATCGTTGATATTAAAGAAGTAAAGAAACCGGATAAGGATGCCCAGCTGGTAGCAGAAAACATTGCATTGCAGCTGGAAAATCGTATTTCTTTCCGTCGTGCCATGAAATCCTGCATGTCCAGGAGCTTAAAAGCGGGTGCGCTTGGTATTAAAACAGCTGTATCCGGACGTCTCGGCGGCGCTGATATGGCTCGTACAGAGTTCTATTCAGAAGGAACCATCCCGCTTCAGACATTAAGAGCAGACATCGATTATGGATTTGCTGAGGCAGATACGACTTACGGTAAAGTAGGCGTAAAAGTATGGATCTACAAAGGTGAGATTCTTCCTACAAAGGGAAATAAGGAAGGAGGCGCTCAGTAATTATGTTAATGCCAAAAAGAGTAAAGCATAGAAAACAGTTCCGCGGCTCGATGAGAGGAAAAGCGTCCAGAGGTAATAAGATTACAAACGGTTCATTTGGTATCGTAGCAATGGAGCCGGCATGGATCAGATCCAATCAGATAGAAGCTGCCCGTATTGCCATGACGCGTTACGTAAAGCGTGGCGGTAAGATCTGGATTAAAATATTCCCGGATAAACCTGTAACTGCAAAGCCGGCAGAAACCCGAATGGGTTCCGGAAAAGGCTCCCTGGAATACTGGGTAGCCGTTGTAAAGCCAGGACGTGTATTGTTTGAGATCGATGGAGTTGCAGAAGAAACTGCGAGAGAAGCATTGCGTCTCGCTACACACAAATTACCTTGTAAATGTAAAGTAGTTTCGCGTGCAGACTTAGAAGGCGGTGAATCAAATGAAAGCAAGTAAATATTTGGAAGAATTACGGACACAGACGCCGGCGGACTTAAACGCCCAGTTAGCAGAGGCTAAAAAAGAACTTTTCAATTTGAGATTCCAGAACGCAACGAACCAGTTGGAGAATACAGGCAGAATTAAAGAAGTCAGAAGAAATATCGCAAGAATTCAGACAGTCATTACTGAGAAGGCTAATGCCTGAATCTCAGAAAGGAGAATGATATCGTGGAAAGAAATTTAAGAAAAACACGTGTGGGTGTTGTCGTAAGCGACAAGATGCAGAAAACAATTGTTGTCGCTGTAAAAGATAACGTAAGACATCCGCTTTATAACAAGATCGTGAAAAGAACTTATAAATTAAAAGCTCATGATGAGAATAACGACTGCAGAATCGGTGATACAGTCAGGGTGATGGAAACAAGACCGCTGTCTAAGGATAAGAGATGGAGACTTGTTGAGATCGTTGAGAGAGCGAAATAATAGTACAAGGAGGATTCCAGCATGATACAGCAGGAAAGCAGACTCAAAGTCGCTGATAATACCGGAGCAAAGGAATTGCTCTGCATTCGTGTTATGGGCGGTTCTACAAGAAGATATGCACACATTGGCGATGTGATCACTGCGACCGTTAAAGATGCAACACCAGGCGGCGTTGTCAAAAAAGGTGATGTTGTAAAAGCAGTCGTTGTACGTACAGTACGTGAAACGCGCCGTAAAGACGGCTCTTACATCCGGTTTGATGAAAATGCCGCAGTTATTATAAAAGATGACCAGACTCCGAGAGGAACCCGTATTTTCGGACCGGTAGCAAGAGAACTTCGTGAGAAGCATTTCATGAAGATTGTTTCTCTGGCTCCGGAAGTATTATAGGAGGTAGCAAGATGGCAATGTTTAAAATAAAAAAAGGCGACATGGTAAAAGTGATTGCCGGAAGAGATAAAGACAAAGAGGGGAAAGTCATTGCTGTAAATCGCGAGAATCAGACGCTTCTTGTCGAAGGAATCAATATGATTACCAAACATACAAAACCATCGATGCAGAACCAGCAGGGTGGAATTGTACACCAGGAAGGACCAATTCATATTTCGAACGTAATGTATCTGCATAAGGGACAGCCGACAAGAATCGGATTTAAGTTTGACGGAGATAAAAAAGTCCGTTTTGCAAAATCTACGGGCGACATTATTGACTAAGCACGAATAGAAGGAAGGAGGTCCAAAAGTGAGCAGATTAAAAGATCAGTATATGAATGAGATCGTAGATGCTATGATCAAAAAATTCGGATATAAAAATCGCATGCAGGTGCCAAAGCTGGATAAGATCGTTGTAAACATGGGCATTGGCGAAGCAAAAGAAAATGCGAAAATATTAGAAGCAGCTATGAGCGATATGGAATTAATTACCGGACAGAAACCGATCAAAACCATATCTAAAAAATCAATTGCGAACTTCAAGATCAGAGAAGGGATGCCGATCGGATGTAAGGTAACGTTAAGAGGTGAAAAGATGTATGAGTTTTTAGATCGTCTTGTAAACCTTGCACTGCCTCGTGTACGTGACTTTAGAGGCGTAAATCCAAATTCCTTTGACGGGAGAGGCAATTATGCGCTTGGTATTAAAGAGCAGCTGATTTTCCCGGAAGTTGAGTTTGATAAGATCGATAAAGTACGCGGTATGGACGTTATTTTTGTAACTACTGCAAAGACGGATGAAGAAGCACGCGAGTTATTAGCTCAGTTTAACATGCCGTTTCAGAAGTAATCAGGAGGGAAATTATGGCAAAGACTTCGATGAAAGTAAAACAGCAGCGTAAACAGAAATTTTCTACCAGAGAATATACACGCTGCAGAATCTGTGGTCGTCCACATTCTGTGTTAAGGAAATACGGTGTCTGCCGTGTATGCTTCCGTGAACTGGCATATAAGGGCCAGATTCCGGGAGTAAAGAAGGCTTCCTGGTAAACCGTGACACCCAGATAATATTTAAGGAGGAAAATTCAATCATGACAGTGAGTGATCCAATCGCAGATATGCTTACAAGAATCCGTAACGCAAATACTGCCAAACATGATACAGTAGATATTCCGTCATCCAAGATGAAGGTTGCAATTGCTGAAATTCTTGAAAAAGAAGGCTATATCTCGAAATATGAGATCGTTGACGACGGGAATTTCAAGGCAATCCATGTCACATTAAAGTATGGCGCAGATAAAAATGAAAAGATTATAACAGGCATTAAGAGAATCTCAAAGCCGGGTCTTCGCGTATATGCTGGCAAGGAAGAAATTCCTTCAGTGCTTGGCGGACTGGGCATTGCAATTCTGTCTACGAACAAAGGCATTATTACTGACAAAGAAGCCAGAAAACAGCAGGTAGGCGGAGAAGTATTAGCATTTGTATGGTAATCAGTGAACGGTATTTTTCAGAATAAACAGGAGGTACGGGCATGTCACGTATAGGTAGAATGCCAATCGCGGTCCCGGCAGGGGTGACTGTTGAGATTGCAGAAAATAATAAAGTTACTGTAAAAGGACCAAAAGGAGAGCTTGAAAGAGTGCTGCCGTCTGAAATGGAGATTAAGCAGGAAGATGGACAGATTTTGGTCACAAGACCGAACGACCTTAAGAAAATGAAATCTTTGCACGGTCTGACAAGAACGCTGATCAGCAATATGGTAACAGGCGTTACAGAAGGCTACACAAAGCAGCTCGAAGTAAACGGCGTAGGTTATAAGGTTGCAAAATCCGGCAATAAGCTGACGCTGAATCTGGGCTATTCCCATCCGGTTATTATGGATGATCCGGAAGGTCTGGAGTCTGTCGTAGAAGGTAACAAGATTACGATTAAAGGAATCGACAAAGAAAAAGTAGGCCAATATGCGGCTGAGATCAGAGATAAGAGAAGACCGGAACCATACAAGGGCAAAGGTATTAAATATATTGATGAAGTTATTAGACGTAAAGTTGGTAAGACTGGTAAGAAATAAATGAAAGGGTGACGAGAGATGGTTAGAAAGGAATCAAGAGCTAAGGTTCGTGTAAATAAACACAAAAGACTGCGTAACCGTATTTCCGGAACGACGGAAAGACCACGTCTGGCAGTTTTTAGAAGTAATAATCATATGTACGCTCAGATCATTGACGATACAGTTGGCAATACCATCGCAGCTGCTTCCACACTGGATAAAGACGTAAAGGATGCAGTGGAAAAGACTAATAACGTTGCAGCAGCAGCACAGGTAGGCACGGTGATCGCAAAGAGAGCATTGGAAAAAGGTATTACAACGGTTGTCTTTGACCGCGGCGGATATATTTATCAGGGCAAAGTGCAGGCTCTGGCAGATGCAGCCAGAGAAGCTGGTTTAACATTCTAAGTAGGAGGAAACAGTTACATGAAACGTGAAATAATTGATGCTAGTCAGTTAGAGTTAACAGAAAACGTTGTAGCAATCAAACGTGTCACGAAAGTTGTAAAAGGCGGACGTAACATGCGCTTTTCGGCTTTGGTAGTTGTCGGTGACAGCAACGGACATGTAGGCGCAGGAATGGGTAAAGCAGCTGAAATTCCTGAGGCGATCCGCAAGGGCAAAGAAGATGCTATGAAAAAACTCATTACTGTAAAATTAGATGATAACAAGAGTATAACACATGATATTCTGGGGAAACATACAGGTGCGAGCGTACTGCTTAAGAAGTCTCCGGATGGTACTGGTATTATTGCCGGCGGCCCGGCACGTAGCGTTTGCGAATTAGCAGGCATCAAAAATATCCGTACAAAATCATTGGGCTCTAACAATAAACAGAATGTTGTACTTGCTACAATCGCTGCTCTGGCTCAGTTAAAATCTCCGGAAGAAGTTGCAAAGCTCCGCGGTAAATCTGTAGAAGAGATTGTAGGTTAGGAGGCAGGAAATGGCAGAGAAAATGTTAAAGGTAACACTGATCAGATCAAAAATCGGCGCAGTGCCGCGGAATCGTAAGATTATTGAAGCTATGGGATTTCATAAACTTAATCAGACAAAAACATTCCCGGACAATGATTCGACACGGGGTGCAATCCGTAAGATCGCGCCATATGTAAAAGTTGAAGAAGCATAATTCAGAATAAGGAGGTGTCAGTATGGACTTATCAAGTTTACAAGCCGCAGAAGGCTCGAGAAAAGATAGATTCAGAAAAGGACGCGGACATGGTTCAGGCAACGGCAAGACAGCTGGTAAAGGACACAAAGGTCAGAAAGCTCGTTCAGGAGCACCGAGACCAGGCTTTGAAGGTGGCCAGATGCCATTATACAGAAGATTACCAAAGAGAGGCTTTAAGAATATCAATTCTAAGATAATCGTTGGAATCAATGTATCCGAACTTGAGAGATTTGACAATGATTCTACGGTTTCCGTGGATACGTTAATGGAGACAGGTATTGTTAAAAATCCAAGAGATGGCGTTAAGATTCTTGGAAATGGAGAATTAACCAAGAAGCTCACTGTTCAGGCGAACGCATTTAGTGCCAGTGCAAAAGAAAAGATTGAGGCTCTTGGTGGAAAAGCAGAGGTGATCTAATGTTACAGACACTTCGTAGTGCATTCAGGGTGCAGGAAATCCGGGAACGAATGGTATATACTTTTTTTATGCTGATCGTGATCCGGTTAGGCTCACAGCTTCCTTGTCCGGGTATTGACTCTGCGTTATTTGCAGAATGGTTCAGCTCACAGACCAATGGAGCATTTAACTTTTTTGATGCGATTACCGGTGGCTCCTTCAATGAAATGTCCGTATTTGCATTGAGCATTACGCCATATATCACATCTTCGATCATTATGCAGCTCCTCACGATTGCGATTCCAAAACTGGAGGAGATGCAGCGTGACGGCGAAGACGGCAGAAAAAAGATTGCCAGCATTACCCGTTATGTGACGGTTGCGCTTGCGCTGATCGAATCTGTCGCAATGGCAATCGGATTTGGCAGAATGGGATATCTGACAAATTATAATGCATTTTCAGTGATTCAGGTTGTATGTATTCTGACGGCAGGATCTGCGGTACTGATGTGGATCGGCGAGCAGATTACAGAAAAAGGCGTCGGCAACGGTATTTCAATCGTATTAGTCATCAATATCGTATCCAGAATTCCGGCAGATATGTCGATCTTATACGAACAGTTTGTAAAGAACCAGAAGATTGCCAGAGGTGTGCTTGCGGCAGTGGTGATACTTGCAGTCATTCTTCTGACGGTTATTTTCGTTATTATCCTGCAGGATGCGGAACGTAAGATTCCGGTACAGTATTCCAAAAAGATTCAGGGCAGAAAAACTGTTGGCGGACAGAGCTCGTTTATTCCTCTGAAAGTCAATACAGGCGGTGTAATTCCGATTATTTTTGCACAGTCTATTATGGAATTTCCGGTTGTTATCTGTACCCTGCTCGGTGTAGACGGCGGTACTGGTATTGGCGGAAAGATTTTAAATGGTCTGCAGCAGAGAAACTGGTGTGATCCGTCAAACCCGATCCTGACAATTGGACTTGTTGTATATCTGATTCTGGTTGTTGTATTTGCATACTTCTATACGTCGATTACGTTTAATCCGCTGGAAATTGCAGATAATATGAAAAAGCAGGGTGGATTTATACCGGGTATCCGTCCGGGCAAACCAACGAGTGAATATCTGACGAAGATTTTGAATTATATTGTATTTATCGGCGCTGTCGGACTTTCGATCTGTGCGGTAATTCCGATCTTCTTTAATGGGGTGTTTAACGCGAACGTATCGTTCGGCGGAACATCGATTATCATTATTGTAGGTGTTGTAATTGAAACGATTAAACAGATTGAATCAAAGATGGTTGTTCGGTATTATAAAGGATTCTTAAGTGAATAGAGGTTGTGGGGGATACAGTTTCGGCTGTATCTCTCTTTGCGTATGATGAAAAATCAGAAACTTTACAGTAGAAAAAAGTCCCAGTTTATGGTATGGTTGTTATAGACCGTACAGCGATTGCCGTAACAGGCAGACTGTAACAAATTTAATCAGGAGGTTTCAATCTTATGAAAATTATCATGTTAGGCGCTCCGGGCGCTGGAAAAGGCACACAGGCGAAGCGGATTGCCGAAAAATACGCAATCCCGCACATTTCTACCGGCGATATTTTCCGTGCAAACATCAAAAATGGAACAGAGCTTGGCAAAAAGGCAAAAGAGTTTATGGATCAGGGCTTATTAGTGCCGGATGAGCTGACCTGCGATCTGGTTATGGATCGTATTCAGCAGGATGACTGCAAAAACGGATTCGTTCTGGATGGTTTCCCACGCACGATTCCGCAGGCAGAAGCATTGGATGCAGCATTAACCAAAATCGGCCAGAAGATGGACTATGCGATCGATGTGGACGTACCGGATGAAAATATTGTAAATCGTATGGGCGGCCGCAGAGCCTGCTTAAGCTGCGGAGCTACTTATCATGTGGAATTTAACCCGACAAAAGCTGAAGGCGTTTGCGATGCCTGCGGCGCACAGACTGTATTAAGAGACGACGACAAGCCGGAAACGGTTCAGAAGCGTCTGACAGTATATCATGAGCAGACACAGCCGTTGATCGATTATTACAAAAATCAGGATATCTTAAAGTCTGTAGACGGCACACAGCCGATGGAAGCAGTATTTGACGCGATTATAGGGATTCTGGGAGCATAAGAGCAATGCCAGTGTCAATAAAATCTGCAAAAGAGATCGAACTGATGCGGACGGCGGGCAGGATCCTGGGCAGGGTGCATGAAGAACTTGCCCGGGAAATTGTGCCCGGAATGTCTACCCTGGACATTGACCGCATATGTGAGGAATTAATACGCAGTTATGGATGTATTCCTTCATTCTTAAATTATGAGGGATTTCCTGCTTCTGTCTGCGTATCTGTAAACGATGAGGTCGTACATGGGATCCCGTCTGGCAGACGAATCGTAAAAGAGGGAGATATTATCAGTCTGGATACGGGAGTCATATATAAAGGATATCAGTCAGACGCTGCCAGGACCGTCGGCGTTGGAAACATATCAAAACAGGCGGCAGACCTGATCGAGCGGACAAAGCTCTGCTTTTTTGCAGGAATGCAGTATGCAAAAGCAGGCGGACGGCTGTTTGATATTTCAGCAGCAATTGGGGATTGTGCACATCAGTATGGCTATGGCGTTGTCCGCGATCTCGTGGGACATGGAATCGGCCGTAACATGCATGAGCCGCCGGAAATACCGAATTTCAGACAGCGGTTTCGGGGAATCAGACTGCGCCCTGGAATGACGCTTGCGGTAGAGCCGATGATCAATATCGGCACATGGCGGGTAAACTGGTCCTCCAATGGGTGGACGGTTACGACAGCGGATGGCTCTTTGTCTGCGCATTATGAAAATACCATACTGATCACGCGCAGCGGACCGGAGCTTTTGTCAGTTACAGAGGAAGAAGCAGAAAATCTGAATCAGATGTATCTTGCAGTGTAACAAAGAAGTCTGATCCTTTCATATCGCAAAGAGATATGAAATATAAATTTGTAGAAATGATGAAATAGATGGAGGAATGAACATGTCTAAAGCGGATGTAATCGAAGTAGAAGGAAAGGTAGTGGAAAAGCTGCCGAACGCAATGTTTCAGGTAGAATTGGAAAACGGACACCAGATTCTGGCACATATCAGCGGAAAGCTGCGGATGAACTTTATTCGTATTTTACCGGGTGATAAAGTGACGATTGAGATGTCTCCATATGATTTGACGAAAGGGCGTATTATCTGGAGAGATAAATAAACCGTTTCGGTAATAGGATAGCGGGCTGTTAGGAAATGTGAAATGCGTTACTGTAACACTGAAGGTGTAAACAGTAATACAGAAATTCTGACAGCCTGTTTTTAATGTAGTCTTTTTCTTCCATTTTGTGATAAGATGTGATAGAATGTAAAATATGTGTAAAAGATATGTAACTTAAAAATGAAGATCCTGTTACAGATGAAAAGGAAAATAACGATATGGAAGGTTTTACATTAATCTTATCTTTGCTAAGCGGCGTGGCGCTGTTTTTGTTTGGCATGTCTCTGATGGGAGACGGTTTAAAAAAAGCGGCGGGAGAAAAACTGGAGCTGATTTTATATCGGCTGACAAATACGCCGCTCAAAGGAATTTTGCTTGGAACGGCAGTAACGGCAATTATTCAGTCGTCTTCTGCGACAACAGTAATGGTCGTTGGCTTTGTAAATGCCGGTATGATGAAGGTGTCCCAGGCAATTGGAATCATTATGGGGGCGAATATCGGAACAAGTATTACCGGATGGATTCTTTGCCTGTCGTATATCGAAGGAACAGGCGGAATTGCGCAGATGCTGTCGACGGCGACGATTTCGTCTGTGGTTGCGATTATTGGTATTATATTTAAAATGTTTACGAAAAAGGCGTCTTACCATAATGTCGGAGATATTATGCTTGGCTTTTCCATTCTTATGGTTGGCATGCAGACGATGAGCGGCGCGGTGTCACCGTTAAAAAGTAATGAACATTTTGTAAACGCGCTGACGATGTTTACCAATCCGTTTATGGGTATCCTGGTCGGGATTTTGTTTACGGCAATCCTGCAGAGCGCATCTGCTTCGGTAGGTATTATGCAGGCGCTGTCCGTGACCGGCGGTATTACGTTTGCAGCCGCGCTGCCGATTACAATGGGTATCGGTGTCGGAGCCGCATGTCCTGTGCTGTTATCCTCGATAGGTACCAATAAAAACGGGAAACGAACAGCGTTGATTTATCTGTTAAACGACCTGTTTGGGATGCTGCTCTGGTCGGTAATTTTTTATACGGTACACGCGGTTGTGCATTTTGAATTTATGGGTATGGTTATGAGCCCGATTCGGATCGCGTTATTAAATACGGTGTTTCGGATGGCGACGATACTTGCGCTTTGCCCGTTTATTAAGGCGATTGAAAAGCTCGTGTTTTTTCTTGTGCGCGACAGTGAAGAGGATAAAGAAGATCAGGCAGATTTTGATCTGCTGGAAGAGAGATTTCTGGCCTATCCGCCTCTGGCAATTGCACAGAGCCACCAGGCAATGAATGGAATGGCGAAGAAAGTCCGGAAAAATATTGCAAGCTCTCTGGGTTTGCTGACGGAATATTCGGATGAGCAATATAATAAAATACAGGAGAAAGAAAATTTAATCGATAAGTACGAAGATAAGCTGGGTACATATCTGATGCAGCTGACCGGACGCGAAATGACAATTGCGCAGAACAGCGAAGTATCGAAATTTTTACATACGTTAAGCGATTTTGAGCGGCTGGGCGATCATGCCAGCAATATATCCAAAGTGGCGAATGAACTGTATGAGAAAAAAACTTCGTTTTCAAAAGAAGGAATGTATGAGCTTGGCGTGCTCGAATCTGCAGTTTCCGAGGTTGTAGATCTGACAGTAAACGCTTTTACGGAAGATGATCAGGAAATCGCCTATCGGGTAGAGCCGCTGCGCGAGCTGATCGGTATTTTATGCGACGAACTGAAGCTAAGGCATATCAAGCGTCTGCAGCATGGGAAATGCGAATTAAAGCAGGGGTTTGCATTTAACGATCTGCTGGCTAATCTGGAACGTATCGGGGCACATTGCTCGAACGTGGCGGTTGCAATGATCGAGCTGGGATATTCCGAATTTGATATTCATGGATATGTAAAGAGCGTACGGGAACGTAAAAATTCAGACTATGCGGTTTATTTTGAAGAATACGAAGAAAAGTATGATATCAACGGTTATAAAAAAGCGAAAAAATTAAAGAAAGAAGACGAAGGAGCCAAAGGAAAAAAGGGAAAAGAAAGTAAAGATACCAAAGAGGGGAAAGAAGAAAAAAGAAGAAAAAATAAAGTATAACAGAAGACTGGTCATGTACATCGACTGTCCGACAGTAAAAATGAAAAGATACAGTCTTATGTGATTACATACAAAAGGGTTTCATAAAAGTTTTTCAAATACATTTCGCAATGGGGATTGTGATGTGGAAAAGATAGAAGGTAGATGGTAAGTCATGTATTTGATGTTGAGAAATACAGAAGTGTTATATTTTGATCTGGAAGATTTTGTAGTGGAAGTTATTCGAAATGATCTGCTTCCGTTCTGTCTGCGGTCGAATATGAGACTTTCAACAGAAATGAAAGATATTTTGCATAATATTCAGGAAGTAAAAGCGTATTTAAGCAGCAGGGTATTGTCCTTGTCCAGAGATAATGCCAAACAGATTTATGCTGCGTTTCAGATACCGCAGGTAGATTCAACAGACAACCGGGTAAATATTTGTATTAAATGTAAAGGGGTATCGATTGTAGACAGCTATTGGGTCAAAGAAGATGAGGAAAAAGCGGACTGGCAGAAGATCAATATTCGTCAGAACAAGCTCAGAGATATTCTGGATTTGTCTTTGAGCGGATTTTCACCAACGATTACGACAAACGCGATCTGTCCGGAGCTGACGACAAAGGGATTGTTTCGGAAAGGCTGGGTATATCTGGGCGGAAGTCTGTACTTATTAAAATCAGATAAGACGAATGAGTATGTAAATACAAGAATGGAAGTTCTTGCGTCTGAAATTCTGGAATGTTTTGAAAATCGTCTGGACAGTGTCGTATATCTAAGCGATATTAAAGAGACTGCCCGCGGTACGGCTTACGTTTCGATCTGTCAGAATTTTGTGCACGAGAAACAGTCTTTTGTTGAAGCCTGGGAAGTGATGGACTATTGCAAACGGCGCAAGATCGGGTTCCGTGATCTTTGTCTGGAACGATGGGGATGCAAATTCGCCTGTATACCAGTATTGGATTATATTATAATTAATACGGACAGACATACGCAAAACTATGGCTTTATGATGAATAATGAAACCGGAGAACTGGAAGAGGTGGCGCCGATGTTTGATTTAAACTGCGCGCTGGTGGCAGATTATTTTCAGATAGACGCGGGAGACACGCTGAGCCAGATGTTTAATACGAAAGAAACCATACGGGAACTGGCGTTTAAATATATAGAATATACAGACCTGAAATTTAATGAAGACGCATTTATGAAACTGGCGTCCAGCAAGCATTATAAGCCGCTTCGACATGTGTTTGAACGTGTATATGGCAGAATTCAGGAGTTAGGACTTATTTAAAAACGGTTGAAAAAAGGGTAAGGGGCACGGAGCTCTTTACCCTTTTCCTGTGAGCTGACGGAAGAATAGCTGCTGTCTGCCGGATTTAAATAATGATAAAGATAAAAAAATCTTGTTGCATTTTTTTAAACATCGTGATATAATGTCAGCTGAACGCTTTGGAATGAACCCTGAAGCGACCGATCAGCGAAAACGCGGTCTGTCGGCTGCAGGTGTAAGGAAAGGAGGATTTGCTGTGAAAGTAAGATCATCAGTTAAGCCAATTTGCGAGAAATGCAAGGTAATCAAGAGAAAAGGAAGTATCCGGATTATCTGCGAAAATCCGAAACACAAACAGCGTCAGGGATAAGAAAGGCAGTTTGTGGCAGACAAGCAGGTCTGCAGTTTTGTACAAAATAAATTATTATGTGCGGCTGTCAGCAGGAATATCTGCTGATTCATAATAAACAGCGGACACTGCTGTGTCCGGTATCTTTTATACCGAGGGGATACTGGTAAAAAGTGTCAGAATATACAGGCCATGCACACATTTCAGGCCGGGTGACCGGAGCTGTATGGTCTGTCTCAGAAGAAGAGAATCACAAAATTATACCAATTTAAGAATTATGGAGGTGCAGTACACATGGCACGTATCGCAGGTGTAGATTTACCAAGAGAGAAACGTGTGGAAATCGGTTTGACTTATATTTATGGCATTGGCAGAGCAAGCTCAAACCGTATTCTTGCAGAAGCAAAAGTAAACCCGGATACCCGTTGCAGAGATCTGACAGACGAAGAAGTAAAAAGAATCAGCGCTGTAATCGACGAGTCACAGACCGTTGAAGGCGATCTGCGCAGGGAGATCGCTCTGAATATCAAGAGATTGCAGGAAATTGGCTGCTATCGCGGAATCCGTCACAGAAAAGGTCTGCCGGTTCGCGGACAGAAGACAAAGACGAATGCCAGAACAAGAAAAGGTCCTAAGAGAACAGTTGCAAACAAGAAGAAATAAAGTTGCATAATCATTATCAGAGAAAGTAGGTTAGTTTAGAAATGGCTAAGAAAGTTGCAAAAAAAGTAACAAAAAAGCGTATTAAGAAAAACGTTGAACGTGGTCAGGCACATATTCAGTCATCTTTTAACAATACGATTGTTACAATCACAGATACTGAAGGAAATGCCTTATCCTGGGCCAGCGCAGGCGGCCTTGGATTTAGAGGTTCAAAGAAATCTACTCCGTATGCTGCACAGATGGCAGCAGAGACAGCTACAAAAGCAGCTCTTATACACGGTTTAAAAACAGTTGATGTCATGGTAAAAGGACCAGGGTCAGGAAGAGAAGCAGCAATCCGTGCGCTTTCTGCATGTGGACTTGAAGTTACTTCCATCAGAGACGTAACTCCGGTGCCTCATAACGGATGCCGTCCGCCAAAACGTAGAAGAGTTTAATTAGGAGGGATAGACGAAGATGGCAGTAAATAGAGTACCTGTACTGAAAAGATGTAGATCGCTTGGTCTGGAGCCAAGTTATTTAGGATATGATAAAAAATCCAGAAGAACACTGCAGAGAACAAACAGAAAGATGTCTGAGTATGCGCTGCAGCTGCGTGAAAAACAGAAAGCAAAATTTATCTATGGCGTATTAGAGAAGCCATTCCATAACTATTATGAAAAAGCAGACCGGATGAAAGGGATGACAGGTACAAACCTGATGACCATTCTGGAGTCCAGACTGGATAATGTGGTATTCCGTATGGGTTATGCAAGAACCCGTCGTGAAGCAAGACAGGTTGTCGGACACAAATTCGTATTGGTAAATGGAAAACAGGTAAATATTCCGTCTTACCGCGTAAAAGCCGGTGATGTGGTAGAAATTAAAGAAAGCAAAAAGAGCATTCAGAGAATGAAGGATATCGTAGAGGTGACAGCAGGAAGACTGGTTCCGGAATGGATCGACGTCAATCTTGAAAATCTGCAGGGAACTGTTAAGGAACTTCCGTCCCGCGAAATGATCGATGTGCCGGTAGACGAAATGCTCATTGTCGAGTTATATTCGAAATAATTGATGTAATGCACACTTGATCCGAAAAGGAGGGACTTGGTAGTGTTCGATTTTGAAAGACCCAATATTGAAATTGCAGAAATTTCCGAAGACAAAAAGTACGGCCGTTTCGTAGTGGAACCTTTGGAAAGGGGCTATGGTACAACGCTCGGTAATTCTCTGAGGAGAATTATGCTGTCTTCCCTTCCCGGGGTAGCCGTAAGTCAGGTGAAGATCGATGGCGTTTTGCATGAATTCAGTTCCATTCCGGGTGTAAAGGAAGATGTATCTGAGATCATTATGAACATTAAGAATCTGGCATTGAAAAATACCAGCAGTACAAACGAGTCTAAAGTTGCTTACATCGAATTTGAAGGTGAGGGTGTAGTCACAGCCGCAGATATTCAGGTAGATTCTGATATCTCGATCTTAAATCCGGAGCTGGAAATCGCTCATCTGAATGGGGGAGCAGATTCCAAGCTGTACATGGAATTGACGATCACCAAGGGACGTGGATACATCAGCGCAGATAAAAATAAAAATCCGGAACTTCCGATCGGCGTGATTGCCGTGGATTCCATTTATACGCCAGTAGAACGTGTAAATCTGACCGTCGAGAATACTCGTGTCGGTCAGATTACCGATTATGATAAGCTGACGCTGGAAGTATTTACTAATGGGACGCTGGAGCCGGATGAGGCGGTAAGCCTTGCAGCTAAGGTATTAAGTGAACATTTGAATCTCTTTATCGACCTGTCAGAAAACGCAAAAACTGCGGAAGTTATGGTTGAGAAGGAAGACAACGCGAAGGAAAAAGTCCTCGAAATGAACATTGACGAGCTGGAATTATCCGTACGTTCTTATAACTGTTTAAAACGGGCCGGTATCAATACGGTAGAAGAACTTACAAACCGTACGCCGGATGATATGATGAAAGTTCGTAACCTTGGACGTAAGTCTTTAGAAGAGGTATTAGCAAAACTGAAAGAGTTAGGACTTCAGTTAAATCCAGGAGATGAATAAAAGCTCCAGGCTGGGATGATAAGACCGTAAGTGTGCAGACCGGTCTGTTCTGGCCAGGGCAGGCCAGTCCTGGCCAGTCATACAGCGGGGAACCGGCTGTATAACCAGTGGCGAATTGAAGAAAATTGCAGCGCAGGCTGCATCATATATCAGCATCCGGCAGATAATCCCAAAGTGTGCTGCCGAATGTACCACGATTTGGAGGAAATAAAAATGGCAATGTATAGAAAATTGGGCAAATCATCTGCTCAGAGAAAAGCATTACTGCGTAATCAGGTAACACAGCTGTTATATCATGGCAAAATCGTAACGACAGAAGCGAGAGCGAAAGAAGTTCGTAAAATTGCTGAAAAGCTGATCGCTATGGCAATTCGTGAGAAGGATAACTTTGAAGAAGTGACCGTAAAGGCGAAAGTACCGCGCAAAGACGCAGAGGGTAAAAGAGTAAAAGAAGTTGTAGACGGAAAGAGAAAGACTGTCTATGATGAAGTGGATAAGACGATTAAAAAAGATAAACCGTCTCGTCTGCATGCAAGAAGAGAGATGTTAAAAGTACTCTATCCTGTAACAAGCTCCGAAACAACAAGAAAGGATGGCAAAGTTGTTACTTCCAATAAACGGAAAGATAAAAAAGTAGCAGATCTGCCAGCCAGACTGTTTGACGAAGTAGCACCGAAATATGCTGGACGGAACGGCGGATATACAAGAATTATCAAACTCGGTCAGCGTAAAGGTGACGGCGCGATGCAGGTAATTATTGAATTAGTGTAGTTTTGTGATTGAAATATCATCGGTAAAAGCTGCCGGAAAAGCGGATATTACATCTGCTTTTCCGGCGGCTTTATTTTGGGCAAAAACAGGATTTCAGGCTGTTTCAATTATTCTTTTGTAAGAGATAATGTAAAAATAAATTCTGTTCCAACACCTTCCGTACTGATGACGTTTATATTTTCATCATGAGCCTGAATAATTTCTTTCACAATCGCGAGTCCCAGTCCGGTACCTCGCTTGTCTTTTCCTCTTGATACGTCGGTTTTGTAGAAACGTTCCCAGATTTTTTTCAGACTGTCGCCGGGGATGCCAATGCCGGAATCTTTGACAGAGACAAATACTTTTCCGTTTTTCTCCGTCGTTTCGATGGTAATGGAAGAGTCCGGATGACTGAACTTGATGGCATTGTCGGTCAGGTTATAAATAACCTGCTGAATCTTCGCCATATCAGCGGTCACGTACAGGTTCTGTCCGGAAAGAATCAGCTCGATAGAAATGTGTTTTTCACTGCAGATTCCTTCGAATGTCAGCGCAGTCATACGGATAATGTAGTTGATATCAAAGCTCTTGATATATAAAATTGTCTTGCCGTGAGAACCGAATTTGTTAAGCTCCAGCAGACTGCTGGTCAGTTTGTTCAGGCGTTCGGTTTCAAATAAAATAATGTTCAGATATTTATCCTGCATTTCATAGGGAATCGTTCCATCCAGTATCGCTTCGATATATCCTTTTATAGAGGTCAGAGGAGAACGAAAATCGTGAGATACGTTGGATACAAATTTACGCTGATCGTCTTCCAGAGTATTTAGTTCATTAGCCATATAATCAAAAGCGGCGGCAAGATGTCCGAGTTCATCTTCGGTATGGATGTTAATTTTTTGCGAGAAATCACCATCGATATAAGCGTCAGCAACGGAAGTAATTTTACGAATGGGACGGTAAATCAGCAGCGAAAATAAAAACAGTATGACAAACGCAAGCAGGAAAATGAACAGCAGCGTAAGATATACAACGTTTAGCAGATCGTAACTGTACGCATAAATATCGGCAATGGGTTTATGTATCAGTACATATCCGCGGACTCTGTAATTTGGAGTGATCGGGGCAAATACAGTCAGGTGATTTTCAGAGAACGTATTATAAAATCTGCTGACCATATAGTATTTGCTGCCGAAATCGCTGATGTCGAATCCGTCGATCACAGTATCACTATCTGGCGCAGCGTTATTAGCGGAATCGATAATAATTCTGCCGGAGATATCGATCACTTCGATGCGGGTATTCATATAGTGGCTGAATGTTTCAAGGTGCCCATGGAGGTCTGCCAGTTCCATACTGCCGTTGTAATAATTCAGCGCGTATCTGGAAGCAATTTCTGTGCATTCCGTATACAGTGTGCGGGCCTCCAGGGTTTCTACCTGATTTCGAAGTCCATGATTTGTTACGGTAGATACAAGAGCAAATCCAAGCAGAGCAAATACAAGGTAGCCTGATAAAAATTTTAAATAAAGTGTCCGTTTCATAAAATTCCTTTCAACGCCTGGAAGAACATACAGAAGACGCTATTTGACGACAAATTTATATCCGATCCCCCAGACCGTGGCAATTCCCCAGTGTTCGGTGTCTTTTATTTTTTCGCGCAGTCGTTTGACATGAACGTCAACCGTACGTGTATCGCCGATATATTCATAACCCCAGATATTGTCCAGCAGCTGTTCGCGCGTAAAGACCTGGTTTGGCGAAGAAGCCAGAAAATAGAGCAGCTCCAGTTCTTTCGGAGGCATGTCCAGCAGCTTTCCGTTATATTCCACGCTGTAATTAGACAGATTGACGATCAGACCCGGATATTCTGCCAGCTTGAGAGCCGGATGCGCGACGGCCGGTTTTACAGGCTGATAACGGCGTAATACGGCTTTTACCCGCGCAACCATTTCTTTGGAGTCGAAAGGTTTCATGATATAATCGTCTGCGCCCAGCTCCAGACCCAGTACTTTGTCAAAGATTTCTCCTTTTGCAGAAAGCATAATAATCGGAACATTGCTTTTTGCACGAACTTCCCGACAGACCTGATAGCCGTCGATGCCGGGAAGCATAAGGTCCAGCAGGATCAGGTTCGGCTGAAACTGCTGATAAGCATGCAGCGCTTCTTCCCCGTCGTTGACGATTTTTGTTTCAAAGCATTCTTTTGTAAGATAAAGGGAGATAAGTTCCGCAATATTGACGTCGTCGTCTACGATTAATATTTTTTGTTTTGCTGCCATAGATCCTCCTTTTGCACCAGAGCCTGCCTTGGTATACCGGCAGGTTTTAACTATTTAAATTCCACGATTGTAACGCCGGAGTCGCCTTCTCCATATTCGCCCAGATGAAAAGAATCCACATATTTGACGCGGCGCAGATGCTGATGGACGGCATTGCGCAGCGCTCCGGTTCCTTTTCCGTGTACGACGCGTACGGTAGACAGATGAGAAAGCCAGGCATCGTCCAGATATTTGTCCAGTGTCATAATAGCTTCGTCGACGGTTTTGCCAATCAGCATGACTTCTGCCGAAATGCTGGACGCTTTGGACATGCGGATTTTACCGGAGCCGGTTTTGGCTGATTTTTTAGAGGAAGAAGCCGTTTCATCTTCGATTCGTACAAGGTCTTTGATATTGACCTGTGTACGGAGAATACCCATCTGAACAAATAAATCTCCCTTTGCGTTTGGCAGAGTCGAGACCGTTCCGCGCTGATTCATGCTGAGTACCCGTACAGAGTCTCCGAGCCGCAGGTTTTTTGGTACTTTGTGATTGGCGGCTGGCTGTTTCTGATTTTTTGCAATACGGGATTCCGCTGCGTTCATTTTACTGCGCAGCGCGGCGCGTTCCTTTTCCAGATCGCTGGCAGTCGGGTTAGTGGTGCCGTATTTGTTAAAATTGCGAATGCTGGCGTCTGCAGCGTCTTTGGCTTCTTTTAAAATGGCAAGCGCCTGTTCATTTGCTTCCTGGATGATTTTGTCGCGGCGGCTGTCCAGCTTTTCCTGCTTGTTTGCTGCCTGTGCATGCAGTCTGGCAAGTTCCTGCTTATACTGTTCGATCTCAAGGCGTTCTTTTTCAATCGTTGTACGGCTTGTTTCCAGATCTGCGATCAGGTCTTCAAAATTCTGTTCACTGGATGTAATCCGGGTTTTCGCATCTGCAATAATATCGTCCGGCAGACCGAGTTTACCAGAGATGGCAAAGGCGTTGCTTTTGCCGGGTATGCCGATCAGCAGGCGGTAAGTCGGACTTAATGTCTCCACGTCAAATTCGCAGCAGGCATTCTGGACGCCTTCGGTAGAAAGAGCAAATACTTTCAGCTCGCTGTAATGCGTGGTTGCCATGGCGCGTACGCCTCGCTGGAGCAGTCTGGACAGAATCGAAATCGCCAAAGCCGCGCCTTCCGTCGGATCTGTACCAGAGCACAGCTCGTCAAATAAGACCAGACAATCCGGCGTTACCTTTTTCAGGATGGCGACGATGTTGGTCATATGAGAAGAAAACGTACTCAGACTTTGCTCGATGCTTTGTTCATCTCCGATATCGGCGTATACATTTTCAAAAATCGCAAGCTGGGAACGATCTCCTGCAGGGATATGCAGGCCGGCCTGTCCCATCAGCGTCAGCAGGCCGACTGTTTTTAAAGAGACGGTCTTGCCGCCGGTGTTCGGTCCGGTTACAACCAGAAGCTGAAAGTCTTCTCCCAGTCTGACATCGATGGGAACGACTGTTTTTTTATTCAGCAGCGGATGACGTCCGCGGCGGATATGAATACGGCCTTCTGTGTTAAACTCTGGCGCGATTCCGTTGTGCTCCTGCGCCAGACGTGCTTTTGCAAAAATAAAGTCCAGCGTTGTCAGCAGCTTATAGTCATTTAACAGCGATTCGCTCTCAGCAGCGACCTGATTGCTTAAATCTGCGATAATTCTGTCGATTTCTTCCTGTTCTTTTAAAAATAATTCTTTCAATTCGTTGTTAAGATTCACAACGCCGGCTGGTTCGATAAATAACGTGGAACCGGAAGCAGACTGATCGTGAATCATTCCGGACATCTGATTTTTATATTCCGCTTTTACCGGAAGGCAGTAGCGGCCGTTTCGCATGGTAATTACAGCATCCTGCAGATAGCCTTTTGTAACGGAATGGTTCAGAATGCTTGTCATCTGATTATGAATCCGGCCGTTCATTCCCTGGATATTTCTGCGGATGGATTTTAACTGACTGCTGGCGTCATCGGCAATCTCGTCTTCGGAAATAATACAGCGCCGGATTTCTTCGCAGAGAGGAGTCAGCGGTTCTATGGACGTAAACATGGCGTCCAGCGTATCGGCAGGAATATTATCGCGGTCATTCCGGCCATAAGTTTTTACCCGTTTGGCAGCTTCCAGAAGCGAAGCGATGTGGAGCAGTTCTTCAATACTAAGAATGCCTCCGATTTCGAGTCGTTTCAGAGACATTCCGATTTTATGAATCCCACTGAATGAAAGACTGCCTTTCCGATAGATGCGGGAAAGGGCCGCGGCAGTTTCAGCCTGTGCCTGTTCAATTTTGGCTTTGTCTGTGATGGGTTTCAGATGAATACAGTGTTCTTTCGCCCAGTCTGAAGAAGCATAGGAGGATAATTGTTCTGTGATTTTATTATATTCTAAAGTGTAAAGAACTTTTTTATTCATGTGATAATCCTTTCTAAAATCGTTCTGTAATGGCTATTCTTATTTTACCTTATAATTTCGTAAGTGAAAAGTAATATTCGTAAGAAAAATTACTTATTTTCTTGAAATAAATGCCAAATCCTCGTATAATCTTAACATAAGGGATTAAAAACAAAAGAGGAATGGGTATTGGGTATTGGAAAGAGGGGTTTTTTCATGCCATACAAAAATGATGAGAAGCATTTTATCAAAGAAAAGATCAAAGACAAGCCGGTCAATAAAAAACAGATTGTCCGAAAGGTGATAGAAGTAACCGGATACGCTATTTTATTCGGATTTGTATCATGCCTTGTTTTTTGTGCGCTGCAGTCTAAAATAGAGAGCTGGTTTGCGCCGAAAAACGATCAGTGGGTTGGCATTCCTAAGGATACGCTGTCGGATGACGAAGCGTCTGAGAATTCCGTGGCAGATTCAGAGCAGGAGACGAATGCGGATACGCCGCAGAAAGCAGAAAAAGAGGATAAAAAACAAAAAACCGTCTATATTACGGAAAAGAAAGAAATGACGCTGGATGATTATCAGGTGCTGCAAAATCAGCTGTATCAGATTGGCAATGAAGTAAACAAATCTGTCGTTATTGTAACCGGTGTGAAAGAAGGCGTGGATATTTTTGATTCTCCATATGAAGCAACCGGACAGGCGTCCGGCCTGATTATCGGCAATAATGGAAAGGAACTGCTGATTCTGACAGAGTATCAGGTGATTCAGGATGTAAAGTCCATACGGGTTACGTTTATCAACAACGATACCCTGGACGCGGATTTGAAAAAATATGATGGGAATACGGGAATTGCGGTTCTTGGAGTACCAACAGACAAGATAAAAAAGGCGACAATGAATCAGATAACAACGGCCGTACTGGGAAATTCCCTGAATCTCAGACAGGGCAGAATCGTTGTCGCCCTGGGCAGTCCGCTCGGTACAAATTATTCGATACTGACTGGAAATATTACGTCTGTTGCAAATACGATTACGACAGAAGACCGCAATTATACAGTGTTTACGACAAATATTGTCGCAAATGCAAAAGGAAACGGCGTTCTGATCAATACAGACGGAGAAGTGATCGGATTGTTTTTAAAATCATCCAACATACAAAAGGAGCAAAATACACTGACGGCCGTATCGATCTCAGAGCTCAAGGATATTATCGAGCTGTTATCGAACGGTTTAAATGTGCCGTATATCGGCATTAAGGGCAGTACCGTGACAGACGCCATTTCAAAGGAATATGACATTCCAAAAGGCGTATATATTAAAGAAGCTGTGGTAGACGCTCCGGCAATGATGGCAGGACTGCAAAACGGGGATGTCATTGTGGAGATCAATAAACAGGAAGTATTGTCGATGAAAGACTATCAGCGGATCCTGCTAAAGATGAAAAAAGGAGACGAGGTAAAGATAACAGCAAACCGGCAGAATGCAGAAGGATATAAGAAGTTTACCTGTACAGTGGAAGTCGGGGTGTTAAAATAGAGGTATGATTTCTCAAAGAGGCAATGTTGAGTAACAGAATGGGTTTCAGGGAAGGAGAAGCTGCATGCGGTATGGTATTCAGGAATTGAGAAGCTGCATACGGCATGGTTTTCAGGGAAGGAAAATGCCGTAAGAACTGATGCGTTTGGGGGATGAAGGAAGACTGGAATTTGAGGGGAAATATGAAATGGAGGCAGAAGTATTATGCGTTATGTAGAAACTTTGCGTGAGGGAGAACGCATCAATGAGATTTATTTATGTAAAAATAAACAGCCGTCGGTAACGAAAGCAGGAAAACCGTTTGTGTCGCTGACCCTGCAGGATAAAACCGGAACTTTGGATGCGAAAATATGGGATCCTGGTTCACTTGGAATCGATGATTTTGAAAAGCTGGATTATCTGAATGTGGTAGGCGATGTTACCAGCTTTCAGGGAGCTTTACAGTTAAATATTAAGCGTATTCGTAAGGCACAGCAGGGAGAATACGATCCGAAAGAATATCTGCCGGTCAGCAGATATAATATGGATCAGATGTATGAGGAGCTGATGAGAATGATTCATCGGATTGAGAATCCTTACTTAAAGCAGCTGGCGAATGTTTTTTTCGAAAATGCAAAATTCCAGGAGGCGTTTAAGTTTCATTCTGCAGCGAAAACGATGCATCACGGATTTGTCGGTGGCCTGCTGCAGCATACGCTGGGAGTGGCAAAACTCTGCGAGCTGTTTGCCGCGCAGTATGATATTTTAAACCGAGATCTTCTTGTAACGGCAGCAGTCTTCCATGATGTCGGAAAACTGAAAGAACTGTCCAGATTTCCGGAAAATGATTATACAGACGCAGGACAGTTATTAGGTCATATTATTATCGGAACGCAGATGCTGGCTGAGCGAATCAGGGAGATACCAGGCTTTCCCAAAAAACTGGAAGACGAGCTGATCCATTGTATTCTGGCACATCATGGAGAGCTGGAATATGGTTCACCGAAAAAACCGGCTCTGGCAGAGGCTGTTGCGCTGAGCTTCGCGGACAATATGGATGCGAAAATGGAAGCGCTGGAGGAAGCGTTTGTAAATGTGCCGGAAGGCAATACTGACTGGCTGGGATTCCACCGGTCGTTTGAGTCTAACATACGTAAGACAAGTATATCATAAGAAATAGTTTTATAACAATGAATCCGGTACCTTTGTAGTTTTCCTGCAGGGAAGTGCCGGATTTCTGGTTTTTATTAGTGAATAATATTGGAGAAAGCGATGAAAAAAAATGATTTAATAAAATTAGAAATTGTTGATCTGAGTGCGGATGGTTCGGGAATTGGCAAACAGACAGATCGGGCCGGCGCGGAAGGCAGTCCGATGACTTTTTTTGTCAAGGATGCGCTTGTAGGCGATAAAATCTGCGCAAAAATCACAAAGCTCAAAAAAACATACGGATACGCCAGGCTGATGGAACTGCTGGAACCGTCCCCAGACCGCGTAGATCCAAAGTGCCCGGTCCATCGCCAGTGCGGAGGATGCCAGCTGCAGGCGCTTGCTTATGAAAAACAGCTGGAGTACAAGCAGAATAAAATCCGCAACAATCTGATGCGAATCGGCGGTTTCCATATCGAACACATACCGATGCAGCCGATCATAGGAGCGCAGGAGACATTTCGCTATCGGAATAAGGCACAGTTTCCGATCGGACGTGATAAAGACGGCAGACTGGCGGCGGGATTTTATGCTGCAAGGACACATGCGATCATTCCCACACCAGATTGCTATCTGGGGGTATCGCAAAATAAGGAAGTCATTTCGAGAATACTAACATGGATGGAGCGGTATCAGATCGAGCCGTATGATGAAAAAAGCGGCACAGGACTTGTACGCCATGTACTGATCCGTTATGGATTTTATTCCGGACAGCTGATGGTATGTATGGTGATCAATGGAAAATCGATACCGAAGGAGCGGGAACTGACGGACAGTCTGATGGAAATAAAAGAACTGACAGGATTTTCTGTGAATCGGAACGAGCAGAGAACGAATGTGATCATGGGCGATACTGTGAAAACATTGTGGGGAGCGGATTATATCGAAGATACGATTGGCGGTATCCGATTTCAGATTTCTCCATTGTCCTTTTATCAGGTGAATCCGGTACAAACGGAAGTGCTGTATGCAAAAGTACTGGAATATGCCGGACTCAGCGGGAAGGAGATCGTGTGGGATCTCTACTGTGGCATAGGGACGATATCGTTATTTCTGGCACAGAGGGCAAAGAAAGTATATGGAATAGAAATTGTACCGCAGGCAGTGGAAGATGCCAGAAGAAATGCCAGGATCAACGGGATTCAAAATGTGGAATTTCTTGTTGGCGAGGCTGAGGATGTGCTGGACAGGCTCGGTGGAAGCGATGAGCCGGATTTGATCCAGGAAAATGGACCGGATCAGGACTGGCGGCCGCAGATTGTCGTTGTCGACCCGCCGCGAAAGGGGTGCGGAGAAAAACTGCTGGAGGCGATATTGAAAGTGCGGCCGGAGAAGGTGGTGTATGTGAGCTGTGATTCGGCGACGCTGGCGAGGGATTTGAAGGTGCTTTGTCGGGGTGGGTATGAGATGGATGGTGTGCAGGGGGTGGATCTTTTTTGTCAGACTGTGCATGTGGAGACGGTTGTAATGCTTTCCCACAAAAAACCCGATAGCGTAATCAACGTAAAAGTGGAGTTTGGCGAGGGTGAGGGCAAAGTGCCACTTGATAATATTGCCAAAAGAGCTGAAGCGTATAAGCCGAAAGAGCGAGTTACATACAAGATGATTAAGGAGTACATAGAAGCGAAGTATGGCTTCAAAGTACATACCGCATATATCGCAGAGGTAAAAAGGGAGTTAGGATTGCCGATGTATGATGCACCTAATGCGGTAGAGGAATTGAAACAGCCGAGGAAACATCCGACAGCGGAGAAAGTGGAAGCGATAAAGGATGCGTTGAAGCATTTTGAAATTATTAAATGAAGCGATTACAAGAGAAGGTGAGTTGATGGGAAGAATAGCGGATTCAACAATCAAAGGATTTATGTATCAATTTAATTTGTCATTGAATGAAATATTAAAATCAACAAATGAAATTGTAAAAATCGAAGGAATAATCGAAGATATTGATAGGATTAATGAGGAAAACATTACGGCTATCCAATGTAAGTATCATGAGGAAGTTGAAAAATTTCAATGGTCAAATGTAAGTAAGCCTATATTGCAAATGTTAAAGACATACACAAATTCTGATGGAAATAAAATCTCATTTATTTTGTATGCGTTTTTCCCATCTGAGCAATTAGGAGAGAAAACAGTTTCAAAAAATGAACTAAATGAGATGCTGAATACTAAAAATATAGAATATATATGTAATTACATTGCACATATAAAGAAAATAGAAAACCCAGAAATTAAGAATCTAGTAAGTAAAGAAAGAAAAACAAAAGAGGAAAAAGAAAAAATTAGGCAGTATCTCATTACCAATGAGTTGGAAGTTTTGTGTGATATTGATGATTTCCTTAATAATAGATTTCGCTTTGTTGTGGGGAGAGAATATTATGGATTAGAAGAAGAAAATAAAGTGTTATTATGCCAAAATGGCTTTTCTCAAGATGATGTAAATGACATTGTTTTTCCAAATGCAATACAGAAAATAGCATCATTAAGTATTTTGAAGGAAGACGAAGATAGAAACATAACAAAAAAAGAATTGTTGGAAGAGTTAAAAGGTATAAGAAAGACAGCTATTTCAAGATGGACAAGAGAGTTGTCAAATTATAAACAACTCTTAACTAGCAGAAGAAAACAATTAGGGAAAAGTTTGAATGTGAATTATAGAAAGCGATGTTTTGTTTTTGAGCCTACGCAAATTGAAAATTTTGAACAAGAAATAGTTCTGTTTATAAAAAATTATATCGATATATATTGTTGTAAGCCAAAGTTACATATTCCAGCAATTATTTGTATACTAGGGTACAACAAAGAAAAAATGGATGGATTAGTAAGCAGATTATATGAGAAAGAAATGGAAGCAGAAACAGGTTACCGAGGTAGTATTTTTTATCCAGAAGCGTTTATTAGAAAACCTGAAAAAAAGGTTGGTGAAAACTGGATACAGTTTAAAATTAGGATTTGTTCTGATAATGAAGAATGTATTGATGCTATCAATAGAAATAAACAGGATGACATTTTTCAAATAGCGGAGCATTTACCTGATGCATTTTCTACAAGAGATGTTAATCGGGAAATTTTAGATGTGAATAGCTTTAGTCAAATAGAATATTTGTTAAGAATAAAAGATGAGGTGGAGATATGATTGGTAAAGTATTAGAAAGTTCTGCATTAGAGATTACGACGCGCATGGAGTTTGACGATTTTGAAAAGAATAAAGATAATTTGAAAATAGGAAAATATCTTCAAATTTCTATTGGGAATCATGAATCTTTGATAGCTTCTATAAAAGGGATTAAAGCTATTGCAGACAATGACAATAAAGAAAAATATATAATGACAGCGGAACCAATAGGTATAATTGATGACAATGGCTTTGCGCCGGGTAGCACATTATTGACATCACCAACAGAACCTGTTGATATTGCGGGACAAGATGTATTAGATAAAATATTTCAAGATAACAAAAAATACTCTTTTCCATTAGGTCATTTGGTTCAAAATAGGGAAGTTAAGTTGAATATTGATGGAAATACTTTTTTTAGTAAACATATAGGAATCGTTGGCTCGACAGGGTCTGGTAAGTCATGTACTGTCGCAAAAATTTTGCAGGAAGCAGTGGGAATACAAGAAGCAGGCAACATAAATATTTTGCAGCAGAAAAATGCACATATTATTATTTTTGATATTCATTCGGAATATAAATCCGCATTTACGTTAACAGACGAACAAAAATTTTCACTGAATTATCTAGATGTAGAAAAGTTGAAATTGCCATATTGGCTAATGAACAGTGAAGAGTTGGAGTCTATTTTTATTGAAAGCAATGAAGCAAATTCGCATAATCAAATTTCACAGTTTAGACGAGCCGTAATTTTGAATAAAGAAAAATATAATCCATCATTATCGAAAGTCACATATGATACTCCTGTCTATTTTAGCATAGAAGAAGTGTACAATTACATTAGCAATATGAATGATGAGGTTATTAGTAAGGTTGCCAATGAAGAACAGGTTCCGAAGATAATTAATGATAATGGAGAAATAGAGGTAATTAAAGATAAAAGGCTCTATTTTGAGAAAAAACAAAAATTTATTCCAGTATCACAAACAAAGGATACAAAGGCATCAGGCGGACCATTTAATGGGGAATTTAATAGATTTATATCCAGATTAGATAATAAAATTAATGACCGAAGATTAGAGTTTTTAATGAAACCGCAAAAAGAAAATGGAGATGATTATACATCCGATGATTTTGATGAAATATTAAAACAATTTTTAGGATATTTAAATAAAGCAAATGTTAGTATTATTGATTTGAGTGGGGTACCATTTGAGGTGTTATCAATTACAATTAGTTTGATTTCACGTATTATTTTTGATTTTTGTTTTCATTTTTCAAAACTGAAACATGAGAGAAGTGAAGTGAATGATGTTCCATTTATGATTGTATGTGAAGAAGCACATAATTACGTGCCTAGAAGTGGAAGTGTTGACTATGCTGCATCTAAAAAGTCTATTGAACGTATTGCTAAGGAAGGAAGAAAATACGGAATCAGTTTGATGGTGGTTAGTCAAAGACCTAGTGAAGTATCTGATACAATTTTTGCACAATGTAATAATTTTATAGCTTTACGACTTACCAATACATCAGATCAGTCTTATATAAAGAGTTTGTTGCCCAATAATACCAGTGCAGTTGCTGATATTCTACCTACATTACAACCAGGACAATGCCTTATGGTGGGAGATGCCAGCCCAATACCCGCGATTGTTCAATTAGAAAAACCTAATCCAGAACCTCAATCGAAAAATGTTGATGTTTATGATGTTTGGAAAGAAGATTGGAAAGAAATTGATAAGAATGAACCAATAACATTAAACGATGTTTTGAAAAGGTGGAGAAAATAAAAATATTGAGTAAGCTTGTAGTGGGGAATAATGATAGGAAGTGGAACGGGATATGGAGGTGAATATAATGGCGAAGAAAACAGAGATAGTTATGGACGAGTATATTGATGTCTTAGAGAAAATAAAAGAACGAATTACGAAAGCACAGTATCAGGTAATGACAAATGCAAATGTTGAACGCAATATTTTGTTTTGGAACATAGGAAATGTAATTCTTCAATATAGCCAATGGGGAAATAAATTTGTCGAAACGTTATCGAAAGATTTGAGAATGACTTATCCAAGCAGAGAAGGATATTCCGTTAGAAATCTTAATTATATGAAGCCGTTCGCACGTCGAATACCATCTGAGAAAATTTTGCATCAGGGTGGTGCAAAAATTAGTTGGCGTGCAATAAAATTGCTGATAGATAAGACGGAAAATTTAGAAGAACATATGTGGTATACACAGCAATGTTTGGAAAACGGATGGTCTAGCACTGTACTTTCACATCAGATAGAAAGTGATCTGTATTACAGACAGGCATTAGCAGATAAAACAACAAATTTTAAGGAACAGTTAGCCAATCCATTCAGTGAACAAGCAGAAGAAATTATTAAAGACCCATATATTTTTGATTTTATACCGAATGCGAAAAAACTTAGAGAGACGGAGTTAGAAGATGCCCTTGTCCAACAGATAACAAAGTTGTTATTGGAATTTGGGTCAGGCTTTGCTTTTATGGGGCGGCAGTATCCGATTCAAGTTGGAAAAAGAGAGTTTTTCATCGACTTATTATTTTATAATGTGAAATTGCATTGTTATTTTGTGGTAGAGTTAAAAACAGTAGAATTTGAGCCAGAGTTTGCTGGAAAGTTATCTTTTTATTTATCAGCAGTCGATGGAGAATTGAAATCGCCGAATGATAATCCTACGATTGGATTGTTATTATGTAAAGGTAAAGATAAAATGGTAGCGGAATATGCTTTGAAAGATGTAAACAAACCAATGGGAGTAAGTGAATACAAACTTTCCAATCATGTTTCAGAGGAATTACAGGACAAGTTGCCATCGATTGAAGATATTGAAAAAAGACTCAATTGAAATTTTGCATCAGGGTGGTGCAAAATTGATGGAACTTATATTTTGTGGGAAAAGGGTTGCACGTACGGTATTACTACTGTATAAATGTTGCCCATATTTCCGTAATTTTGTGGGGATATGTTCTAATTTAGTACGCATGTGGAGTGTGTAGTGTTGATGTCAAGGGTTGAAAAGTAGGTGTGTGAAAAGGCTCTGATTTCAAGGGGGTTGTGGCATTTGAAGAGAGGTTTTCCAATGTTAGTAATTCTGTTAAATGCCGTAAAATTAAGGCTTTGGGAACATATCGAATGACATAGTTGAGTTGACAGAATGACTTTAGGGGCAGGTTGTGTAGACAGGATTATTGTGGTTGACAGGATTGATACATAGAAAAGAAACGGACACATTAAAACAAAGCCGATGAACAAGTGAGAGATCATAGAGACTGTAAAAAATTTTGTGTCTATGAGCAAAAAAATTTTCTTGATATGAATTAGATATGTAGAAAAATGTTGTCGCGCTCTTGGATCTGGTCATGGATATCCCTTGTGCTCATGCCCCTTGCGTAAAGAGAGATTATTTTTTCCTCAATGCCGGATATATCCTTCTTATATTTAGGGATAAGCTTTGGCTCAAATTCCCCCTCACGGTCTCTTGGGACATCAATCTGAAATTCACCATACTGGCTCTTGAGTGTTTTTGTAGAATGACCATTACGCTTGTTGGATGTCCTGACATCACCCTTGTGATTTTTTGCATAACCAAGTGATGCGTCCAGTTCTGCTTCCATAAGTTCCTGAAGTATGTCTTTGAAACTGTCCCTGAGCAGGGTGTAGACATCGGCTACGCTGTTAAGGTTGTTATCTGCAATAATCTGTCGAATTTGTTCCTTTGCTACTGGCAT
>CAJTMV010000040.1 GCA_910577225.1 uncultured Eubacterium sp.
AGTCGGAGTTAGCGATTAGTTCACCGCAGCGTTGCCCCAGTCCGCTCAGTCCCATACCGCCCGCTCCAGGGCCCCTTCCGGCAGTCACGCACACGTCCGCGCAGCCACTTACGTCCGCACAGCCATTCACATCCGCGTAGCCACTCACGTCCGCACAGCCACCCTATCCCATGCTCAGCAAATTCCTTACTCCCAAAACAGCTGCTTATACAACGCATAATAATCCGATTCCATATTCTCCATCATCTGCGCATACCACTTCCTTGCATCATCCAGCGCTTTATTATAGATCACCGGAGCCAGCTTCTCCGTAAACAGATCCAGCAGCTGTATCTGTTCGATAATCTCTATCTCCTCTCCCCGTTCGTCCAGATAAAACGCCCGGATTTCCTCTCTCAGTTTTTCTTTCTGCTCTTCTGATAACGATATTTGCTGCAGACCTGTTCGTTTCTTTCTCATACGATTCTCCCTGATTCACACAAATGGAAAAGGGATCCGTGACTTTGGATCCCTTTTGTCACATACTCCATACTTTTTACGCAGACTTACTCTGCTTTGCTGACCTGAAACTTTCCTATTTCCTCCCGGAGCGTTTCCGCACTCTGCTTTGTCTTTGTCACCTGATCCAGTACTTCCTCTGACTCCTGCGCGATTACCGAAGCACGCTGTGCAATCTCGGTTGTGCCTTCTGCGCCTTCTTCTGCCGCCTTGGAAATATCGCTCATCGAATTTTTGATGCCTTCCATCTGATCGAACAGATCTCCCGCGATCGTGTTAAACTCCTGCATCAACGTGTCCACTGACGTTCCGTCCTGATCATACTGCTCGCCGATCGTAAGAAATCCTTCGTAATCCCGCGTTACGTCATTCACTACGAAATCAAGCAGCTTTCTGGCATTAGCGGAAAGATTCTGAACTGCCTGCGTCACTTCCTGCGTCACTTCCTGTATTTTCATAACTGTCTGTCTGGACTGTTCTGCAAGCGCACCGATCTCTCCGGCAACAACCGCAAAGCCTTTGCCCGCTTCTCCGGCTCTGGCGGCTTCGATCGAAGCGTTTAAGGATAACAGGTTCGTCTGGGAAACAACGTTCATAATCACACCGGACAGTTCATAGATCTGATCGATTACTTTTGCATTTTCGAGAGCGTTTTCCAGATCCTGGCGGATTTCTATTTTCAGATGGACCGCTTTTTCTCTTGCGCTCTTAATTCTGCGGTTGGTATCCTCCGCCCTTCCACGGATCTCTGCGGCTCCCTGCGCGCCGTCCTGTGAACGGCTGGCGATATGCTGCACGGATGTATGTACGTCTCTGGCCGCTTCATTTGCCATTGTCGTCGTAGCCGCGGTTTCTTCCATACCTGCGGAGAGCTCCTGCGTTGCAGCAGAAACGCTTGCAATATCATCGTTCAGCCTGGCCACACATTCACTGACAGAACCGGCGGCACTGCTGATTGTCTCGGATTCGGCCTGCACCCGGCTGATCAGGGTTACCATGGCCGCCTTCATCTCGTTGATACATCTGGCCAGATTTCCAAAATCATCCTTTCGTCTTTCGAATTTTTTCATAAAATCCGTTACATAATCTCCTTCCGCCATACAATTCATCTGCGCGGTTGCCGCATGGAGAGATTTTGCAATGTCCGTGACGATTAACAGCGCAATTACAATCAGCAGTATAATCGCAATCCCTATGGAACCTGCTGACAGCTTACGCGTTCTTTGAAATATTTTTTTTACATCTTCATTATTTTCAACTGCCCGATCTTCCAGTTCATCTACATAATTTCCGGTTCCGACGACCCACTGCCACGGTTCAAACGCTTTACTATACGCACGTTTTGGATATGTTTGCGTACCCCCTTCTTTTGTGTAATAATATTCCGTATATCCGCCGTCCTCCTGCCGTCCGTTTTTAATAATATCTTTGATCATCTGGTATCCGTTGCTGTCCGTCGTTTCCAGACGGTTTGTGCCTTCCACATCTTCGCCCAGCAATACGACGTTGTCTCCCTCATACGTATCGATCCAGAAATATCCGCTTTCTCCATAACGAAGTCCTCTTACAATGTCCGCCGCTACTTCTTTTGCTTCTTCTTCCGTACATGTTCCGTTCTGAAACTCTGCATACTCTTCATTCAGCAGTGTAATCACGTTTTCCACCTGCCCTTTGATCTGCATGTCATAATCATCATACAGCACTTTTTTCATACTGGATACCGACTGCTCATAGGATTGATCCATCCCGTTCATATTCAGAATACCCATCATACACATGGATATCGCTGCTGCTGCAGTAAGAATGATTAATTTTGTACGTACTTTGAAATTTGCAAACATGTAACCTCACAATCCTTTCTTTTGTGACCCGGGAAAAAGAAAAGCATTTTCCCAATATGCATCTTCTCCCCTTCTTTTCCATTAAATTTCCATTTCCCTTAAAATTTTATCACATCTTTCCGCATGCCTTTGTTTTTTTTTACATACAAAAAGCTGCAGCTTCTGATTTTTGGAAACTGCAGCTTTTTGTATCTTCTCTTAATTGCCGGCCTTGTCGTTTAATAATTTTTCCACGCTGACCAGACGAACACAGCAGGCGAATGCTTCTGCTGCCTGCTCCATCTCTTCCAGCTCCGGAAACGTCGGAGCAATGCGGATGGTCGCGTCTTTTGGATCTGTCCGGTATGGAAACGGCGCTCCGGCCGCCGTCAGCTCGATGCCCGCCTCCTTCGCTTTTTTAACAATCGCTTTTGCGCATCCTTCCATTGCTTCAAAACAAATAAAATACCCGCCTTTTGGCTTTATCCAGGTACCGATCTCACGCGGTGCAATTTCCCTGGAAAGTATTTTGTCAACTGCCTCAAATTTGGGACGTATGATGGCAGCATGCTTTGCCATATGCGCACGGACGCCATCCATATTTTTTAAATATCTCGTATGTGTCCACTGCTTGATCTTATCATGACCAATCGTCTGTACAGACATCTGTTTTAACATATCTTCGCGGTTTTTTTCCGACAGTCCCATCGCAGAGATGCCTGCGCCGGAAAATGTCACCTTGGAAGTCGAACAAAATTCATAGACCATATCCTGGCTTCCCGCTTTTTCACATTCCTGCATAATGGACAGCAATTCGTCTTTATCGTCTTCATACAAATCATGAACCGCATACGCATTATCCCAGTAAATACGAAAATCCGAAGCTGCCGGCTTCAGTGCGGCAAACCGGCGCACCGTTTCGTCCGAATATGTAATTCCCTGCGGATTGGAATATTTCGGCACGCACCAGATTCCTTTTACAGACGCATCTTCATTGACAAGCTGTTCCACCAGATCCATATCCGGCCCGGTCTGCGTCATTGGAATATTCACCATTTCAATGCCAAAATACTGCGTAATCGCAAAATGCCTGTCATACCCCGGCACAGGACATAAAAACTTTACCTTGTCCAGTCTGCACCAGGGCGTCGAACCTAATACGCCATGAATCATAGCTCTTGCAATCGTATCATACATAATGCTAAGACTCGCGTTGCCATGAACAATTACCTGATCTTCCCGACATCCCATAAAACCGGCCATCAGCCGCTTTGCCTCGTCGATTCCGTCCAGGCTGCCATAATTTCTGCAGTCTGTGCCCGCTTCGGTCCGAAGTACGGAACCAGAGCTGATGATATCGTACATGCCCATGGAAAGATCCAGCTGATGAGGCGACGGCTTGCCTCTGGTCAGGTTCAGATCCAGGGAAAGCTCTTTTATCTTTTGAAATTCTTTTTCCAGATCGTTTTTTTCTGTCAGCAATTCTTCACGTGTCATTTTTAAATACGACTTCATACTGTCCTCCCGATGATTGTTTTTTACCATATCATATTATTTATGTCGCCCATCCCGGCTCCATTCCCTGACCTGCGCAAGATAACTACGGATCTGTTTTTCATATCCATGGTCTGTCGGCTCATAAAATACCATTCCTTCCATGCCTTCCGGCAAATACTGCTGCGCGGCGTAATGATCCGGATAAGCGTGCGCATATTTATAGCCGCTGCCTCGTCCCAGCTTTGCGCTGGATTTGTAGTGTGCGTCCATAAGATGCGCCGGTACAGGAGGTGTCTTTTCTGTACGGACGGTTTCCATGGCCTGAAAAACCGCTTCGCAGGCCGCGTTGCTCTTTGGCGCTGCCGCCACATACGTCACTGCCTGCGACAACACGATCTGCGCCTCCGGCATCCCCAGCCGTTCTGCTGCCAGACAGGCCGCCACCGCCACCTGCAGCGCCTGAGGGTCTGCGTTCCCGACATCTTCTGCCGCACAGATCATAATCCTTCTGGCAATAAACCGGATATCCTCTCCCGCATACAGCATGCGCGCCAGATAATATACTGCCGCGTCCGGATCCGAACCCCGCATACTTTTAATAAAAGCTGAAACGGTATCATAATGATTGTCTCCCGACTTGTCATAACGTACGACACGCTTTTGAATACATTCGGATGCGGTATCCAGCGTAATGTGTATCCTGCCGTCTCCGCTTTTTTCTGTTGTCAGCGCGCCCAGCTCCACAGCTGTCAGAGCCGCTCTCGCATCTCCGTTGGCCGCATCCGCCAGAAACTCTGCGGCATCCTCTTCCAGCAGAACATGATACGAACCCAGTCCTTTTTCCGTATCAGAAACAGCCCGGTAAAGCAGGGACAAAATATCCTCTTTGGACAGCGCATGCAGCTCAAAAATGACCGATCTGGACAGCAGCGCTCCGTTCACTTCAAAATAAGGATTTTCCGTCGTGGCTCCGATCAGTATAATGGTACCGTCTTCAACATATGGCAGCAGATAGTCCTGCTGGCCTTTGTGAAAACGGTGGATCTCATCGATAAACAAAATCGTCTTTTTTCCATACATACCCTGATTGTTTTTCGCCTGCGCAATCATCTCCTCCATTTCCTTTTTACCGGAGGAAGTCGCATTCAGCTGCAAAAATTCCGCGCTCGTCGTATTCGCAATCACTCTGGCCAGCGTCGTCTTTCCAGTGCCCGGCGGACCGTAAAAAATGACAGAGCTTAGCTTATCTGCCTGTATCGCACGGTACAGCAGCTTATCCTTCCCGATAATATGCTTCTGACCGACTACTTCGTCCAATGTCACAGGACGCAGTCTTGACGCAAGCGGAGACTCGGTTTTCAGATTCTGCTCTCTCATATAATCAAATAAATTCATGTGCCCTCCCGGAATGCAGCCGTATCTTAATAATTGTCTTCAAAAAATGACTTTATTCTGTCAAACGCCGCATCTTCATCCGGGCCGTCGATTTCGATATCGATCTGGTCCGCGCTTTCTACGTCCAGATCCATAATCTCTGTCAGGTTTTGCCCATGAGCCGTCTTGCCGTTTGCCATGACGATAATTTTACTCTCGTATTTATTCGCTTCATTTACAAACAGTCCTGCCGGTCTTGTATGTATTCCCATTCTGTCTTTGATCGTATAGTGATATTGTCTCATAGAATCTCCCTCCTTTTTCTGTATTGCTTCTATAACTAATGCTCTGGTTACCGTATGCTTTTGAAAAAACACAGCTTTGCTGATTATAACATAACAGAGACTGCTTTTCAATGCTGCAGTCTGCCGCGGATAAAATCTGTCGGATTTACAGAAAATGAATTGACTTATAGCCTACAACATGTTAATATAATTATGCCGACAAAATGTTGAGCTAACAGGGAGGTTCCACATATGAATGCATTCATCCAACAATTGTTTTTGCTCTCCATAACCGGAACACTGAGCATACTACTGATTCTCACATTCAAAAAACTGTATCAGAACCATTTCAGCAGACAATGGCAGTACTATATCTGGCTGGTGGCAGCGCTTCGTTTTCTCGTTCCGTTTGCCCCAGACGTCAGGGCTGTCGGCGTTTTGATTGGATCTGCACGGATACAGGCCGTCCAGCAGACAATGTTTTATCCGCAAGGGAACTCTTTGCCGGCAGACAGCAGCCAGAGCCCGTCCGCAAATACGCAGGCTGACAGATCTTTCAGCTCTGCAGATAAGCCGGCAAACCGTCTCCCTGAGCCGTCCGTCAGCTTATCCGCAGACAGTCAGCCGTCCGCAGACAGGCCCCAGACAGCCGGCGGCCGTTTCCGCCTGCCGCTGAGCCGTAACGTCGCAACAGGTATTTTCATTCTGTGGCTTTTGCCCGCCCTGTTCCTGTTCGCCCGTAAAATAATCGCTTATCGCAGCTTTCTGCGTGGTATCCGTTCGTCCGACGCTGCAGTATCTGATATCAGACTGTTAAATCTGCTTGGCGCATGTGAGGAAGCCTGCGGCGTGAAAAGACCGCTGGAATTGTATCAGATACCACAACTGTCCTCCCCTGTAATGGCCGGATGGCTGCACCCCTGCATCGCAATCCCTGACAGCCCGCTGTCAGACACGCAGCTGTCGCTGATTTTTATGCATGAGCTGACGCATTATAAACGCTGCGATCTGATCTACAAATGGCTGGTACAGACCATCGTCTGCATCCACTGGTATAATCCGTTTGTGTATCTGCTGGAAAAAGAAATCAACGACGCCTGCGAGCTGTCCTGCGACGAAGCGGTTGTGCGTGCTCTGCCAGAGGAAGGGAAAAAGGCTTACGGCGATACTTTGCTTATGTGTTCCAAAACCGCATATCTGAAAAAAAGCTCCGTTCCTTCGCCGACTTTAACTGAAGGCGGAAAGCAGCTGAAAGAAAGGTTAGGTGCCATTATGAAATACAGACAACTGACAAAAAAGACAAAAATTGCAACCATATTATTTACCGCCGGCATCTGTTTTGGCTCTGCTGTGCCCGGTGCATACGCCACGCCTGCCCGTCCGGTATCCCGCGTACAAAACGACGCAAAAAACCCGGAGGAAACGCCGGCAGACAGCCTGTCCAAAGATCCGTATTCCAAATATCAAAAGCTGTTAGCGTTTCGAACCGATTCTTATCAGAATCTGACCGCCGCACAGTTTCGTGAATTCGTTACCCTGGCGCTGGATACGCCGGAAGGCATCCGCCTTTTGGATGAAGCATTTCGTGACGCGAACGCACAGCTTCACCGTTTCGATCATGAAGACGCCTTTTTCCTGCAAAACACGCTCCGCCTCGCCAGCGGCTCCTGGCGCAAAAGCAGCCTTTCTGCGGCTGGCGTAGAACGCCCGCTGAAAAACGGGCAGACAGCCGGACTGGATTTTCGTGCGCAGATAACGCTGCTCCATACCGATATCCACGTTTCGGAATATGAGGACGCGTACCGGGGACTTGCGGATACGGCCGCCGCCTTTTTAGCCGCTCAGTCAGACGCCGTGCTTGCGGATCGTTCTCCCAAAACTACAAAACGGTTATCCAAAGAAGCCAAAAAAGCAATGCAGACATATGCCAAAGACATCAGCAAAAAAGGGAATCTCTCTCTCACCGTCGACTGGTGCTGTTACGCTCCGGAGGACGACAGCACCGCCGGTTCTGAAACAGGCGCACAGGACAATACGGCATATGCCGCTCTTCCGGCAAAGCTAAAAAAATTACTGACCCTGAAAGTCAAAGGTTATCAAAACTACACGCTTTCCGAATTTTTTGATTACATGACCGAACAGTACGAGGCAGATTCTGATTTATGGAAAGCCAGCCAGAGCAGAGCAGCCCTGTTAACGGACACAGACGCCATCCAGCGTCTTTCCCCTGAAGATTATGCGTTTCTTACGGTCACAATCCCTTGTACAATGAGCGAATCGACCTATGAGCGGGATCGTGTCGGACGCCTTCCGGCAGGATTTGGCGGACAGTTTGATCTTCCTTATCCGCGGCATCGTACACGTATCCACTTTGAATGGTATGTACAATATGAAATCCAAAATCCGCAGCTGACAGTCGGCGAACGGGACCAGCTGATTTTAAATGTTATCCGCGGCATGGATGAATTTGTAAAAACAACGCCGGATACCACGGATATCGGATCTGAAAGCTATATCAAAAACATGCGCCGCCATTTAAAGGAACTGATAAAGGAAACTAACGGCTTTGGCCTGAAAATGACCCTGGCCCAGTGTCAGTAAAGGAAACTAACGGCTTTGGCCTGACGCCAGGTGTCAGAGCAGCCGACGTTTCCTGCTGCAATCAGCCGGCAAAAAGGGATGCTTCTTATACAAATTATGAAGCATCCCTTTGACCTGTATTTATATTTCCTGTTTGTTATTGCTATGCGTCTGTCGCAACGCCTTTTTGCAGCATAATATTGGCATATACCGCTGACTCTCCGGTCGCGACAATCGCATAGGCTGTCTTTGCCTCTTCATAAAACGCAAACCGCCCGATATTGCCGACGCACCCGTCGCCGCGTTTCTCGTACTTTGCAATGATCCGCTTATATTCATCCCAAATCGGCGTTTTTACCGGATCTCCCGGCATAACCTCCATCAGAACGGCCGGATGCTCCACATATGTATCCAGCGGAAATACCTGCAGGATCGCGTCCAACAGCTCCGGTACGCCGTGTCCGTCGCAGCGGATAACGATCGCGTCTTTTCCCATGGATTCTGCCGGAAAATTTCCGTCTGCGATAACGATACGGTCGCTGTGCCCCATCTCACACAACACTTTTAGCAGCTGTGGGGACAGGATTTTTGGTATTCCTTTTAACATGATAACCTCCCTGGCGCTCCTGTGGCCTATCTGATTGTTTTGTATAACGGGCCGTATGCCTGACACGCTCTGAAATCAGCGCCTTCTTTATCCATGCCAAACGCATTCCACGATGCCGGACGGAAAATCTTTTCTTCCGGTACGTTATGCATGGCAACCGGAATACGAAGCATGGAGCAGAGTGTAATCAGGTCTGCGCCAATATGTCCATAGCTGATTGCGCCGTGGTTTGCGCCCCAGTTGTTCATCACGTCATAAGCTGTGGCAAATGCGCCTGTTCCGGTCGTTCTTGGAGCAAACCAGGTACAAGGCCACGTATAATCTGTACGTTTCCACAATCTGTCGTTTACTTCATCTGGCAGATGCACGGTCCAGCCTTCTGCAATCTGTAACATCGGCCCTAAATTTTTCACCAGGTTTAACCGAATCATCGTAACCGGCATCTCTGCTTCTGTCACAAATCTGGAGGAATAGCCGCCGCCGCGGAAATAGCCAATGTCTGCATAATTCCATGTCGTTGCTTTTAAAATCGCTTCCTGATCCTCCTGCGTCACTTCATACCACGGTTTGATCACAGCGTTTCCGTCGTTGTCCTTTGCCTGCCCGTTTGCGTCCAGACAGGCCGCGCCGGAATTAATCAGATGGATAAATCCGCCGGCTTCTTTTGCTTTTCCTTCCAGCTCATAGCCGGCAGCCTTTTTCACTGCCTGCGGACTCCAGTAAGTACGTACGTCCGCGAAAATCTGGGCGGTATTCGTCAGCAGCTTGTTAAACAGCATCCCAAGACCGTTTAGCACGTCGTTTTCCGTCGCCAGTATATACGGCTCTCTCGCCCCGTTCCAGTCAAAGGATGTATTTAACAGCGCTTCTGGATAGTCGCAGTTTGGATAAAAATCGGTCCACTGTCTCTGTCCCTGGAATCCTGCCGCAATCGCGTTGTGGCCCACTTTTTCTTCTTCGCATCCTTTTGGCAGATTTTCGTTTCCGTTCATCAGATCTTTGATAATACACATCATCTTTACGACAAATTCCCAGTCAGAATCCTTCTGTTCTCTTGTCTTTTGCAGATTTTCCGGATTTTTATCAAAGCCTTCGATACATTTTTCCTTCGTCCATGCAAGCGCTTTTTCGTATTCGTCTTTGTCATAAATACCTTCGGTCATACGCCGGATAATTTCCACCTCGTCGACAGACTCCACACGCATTCCCAGATATTCCTCTATAAACGCCGGATCGATAATCGAGCCGCCGATTCCCATACAGATCGAGCCGATCTGCAGATAAGATTTTCCGCGCATAGAAGCCGCTGCAACCGCCGCACGGCCAAATCTTAAAATCTTTTCCTCTACATCTTTTGGAATCGACGTATCGGTCGCCTCGCATACGTCGTGACCGTAAATGCCAAATGCCGGAAGTCCTTTTTGCGCATGAGTCGCAAGAACGGATGCCAGATAAACAGCGCCCGGACGCTCGGTTCCGTTAAATCCCCATACTGCCTTGATCGTCATCGGATCCATATCCATGGTTTCCGCCCCATAGCACCAGCAAGGCGTTACGGTCAGCGTAATATCTACGCCCGCTTTTTTAAATTTGTCTGCACAGGCTGCCGCTTCAGCGACACGTCCGATCGTCGTATCGGCAATCACTACCCTGACCGGTTCGCCATTTGTATATTTAAGATTTTCTTCCAGTAATTTTGCGGCAGCCTTTGCCATATTCATGGTCTGGTCTTCCAAAGATTCACGTACTTTTAACGCTCCTCTTCTTCCGTCGATGGTTGGCCGGATTCCAATCACCGGATAATCGCCGATTAATCTTGATTTTGCCATAGCAACATTCCTCCTTCTTATACTATCTTTCCTCTATATACATCTGAAATTTTTCATATGCCGCATCCCATGCGCTGACATCCTGCGGGAGATAGTCATATGTTGTTTCCGATTTTGCTATCATACTTCTTGCCTGCGCCACATCCTGTATCATGCCAAGCGCAATCATCTGCATGACAATATTGCCAAGCGCTGTCGCTTCCACCGGACCTGCGATCACTCTGCGCCCACTTGCTCCGGCTGTCATCTGACACAACAGCTTACTTTGAATACCGCCGCCGATCATATGAATGACCTCGTAATGCTTCCCGGTGCAGGATTCGATCTGTTCCAGCGCATAACGGTATTTGAGCGCAAGGCTCTGGTTAATGCAGCGCATCACCTCTGCGACGCTCTGAGGCGCCTTTTGTCCGGTCCGTTCGCAGAATTTGCGAATGCGTTTTGGAATATTTCCGGCTGGGACAAATTCCGGCGCATCCGGATCGATAAAGCTGACGAACGGCTCGGCCGTAAGCGCCATCTGCTCCAGCTCTCCATAAGAATATTCCTGTCCTTCCCGTATCCACTGTCTGCGGCTCTCCTGCACCAGCCACAACCCAATAATATTTTTCAGCAGCGTCGTCGTATTGCCGTGTCCGCCTTCGTTGCTTACATTGCATGTTAACGACTGTTTTCCGATGACCGGAGCGTAAAGCTCGGTTCCAAACAGACTCCAGGTGCCGCAGCTGATAAAAATAAAATCCTTCTCCTGTGTCGGCACCGCCACCACAGCGCTTTGCGTGTCATGACCTGCTACCGCGATGACTTTGGCTGCCCCAAGCCCCAGCTCTTCGCGGATTTCTTCCGTCAGCGTGCCAATCACCGTACCGCCTGGCACAATCACAGGCAGAATACTCTTTGGAATACCAAGCGCTTTTAATATCCGCTCCGACCATATTTTATGCTTCGCATCCAGCAGCTGCGTCGTGGACGCCATCGTATACTCCGCCCGTTTTTTTCCCGTCAGAAAATAATTGAATAAATCCGGCGTCAGCAGCAGCGTATCCGCCCGCTCCAGCAGCCACGGACGCTTCTTTACCAGAGCGTACAGCTGAAAAATCGTATTAAAATTCTCAAACTGGTTTCCTGTTATCTCATAAATTTCTTCTTTCGAAAGCGCCCGGAATACTTCCTCCTGCATGCCCACGGTCCGCTGATCTCTGTAATGCACCGCGCTTTCCAATAACTCCCCATGCGCGTCGATCAGTCCGAAATCCACGCCCCAGGTATCGATACCCACGCTGTCAAAGCCGCCTTTTTGATTTGCGTACATCATCCCCTGCCGGATCTCAAAAAACTGCCGCAGCGTGTCCCAATACATCGTTCCGTTTATCGTCACCGGGTCGTTGGAAAAACGATATACCTCCTCCATACGGATCTTATCGTCCTCCAGCCTTCCTAAAATGGCCCTGCCGCTTCCGCCGCCAAAATCAAAGGCCAGAACCTGTCCTTTCTTATCCATGATACTCCTCCCTCTCCGAAAGCCTCCCCGTCAGGCGCATCGTTAAAATATCCCCAAAATCTTATCATGAAACGACTGATAAAGCGTATCATAATCCGTATAGCTTATGTGATTGCCCGGAAAGCATTTTGCCCATACCCTGCAGATTCCCCGGACAATCTGCTCCGCATCCGGATGCCCCGTCTTTAAAAATGCCGGAAAGACATAGTAGATCAAAAACAGGTTCAGATCCGCCTGCTCGTATGACGGTATCTTCTTTTTGCCGGACGCAAACCTCTTTAACACCCCGTCTGTAAACCACGTTCCAATTTCCGTAACCGCCGCCTGCTTATCCGCAGCGTCTGCAGCATAAGCCGTAATTTCTTCCAGCTGCTTTGCATATTCAGTCTGAAACTGTGCGAAATAAACTTCATACGTCTGTTTTTTCAGACGTTTGAGCATCTTTTTTTTATTCTCAAATATCCGTTCTGTTTCTACCGGCATAAACCTTCTCCTTACTTTTTGAAAAAGGAACCGGGGCTGCCCGGTTCCTTTTTGCGGCAGCCTGGCATCTTTTATCTGCCGCCGCTGTCAGTCAACTACCGTTTCGCTTCTGTTTCTGTAAACGAATCATTAGTCATAAAGGTTCTGTGAAATTTCTTCACTGTCCATATTTTCCGCTGTATACCACTGGCATCCGGTATCCACATCTGCGACTTCCTCGCCGTTTGCAGCGTTGACACAAAGCTGTACGACAGCTTCGCCCATGGCAACCGGAGCCTGTGTAATGGCGCCGATAAATTTACCGTTCTTTACCGCGTCCTTGATAACTTTGCCGGAATCAAACGCAATACCGATCACCTGATCGTCGCCGGTACCGAATTTGTTCAGATTTTCATCACCCGTTACCATTGCGTCGCCGGAATGCTGGTTCGAACCATAAATAGCGATAATGTCCGGCTTATTTAACAGTGTCTGGCAGTCAACGGCTGACAGTTCGTTTGTAACAGAAGCCGGTACCACGATCTCAAGAATGACGTCTGCGCCGTCTTTCGTCTCGCCTGTGGAATCTGTCACATATTTATCGTTTCCTTCCACGGATACGGTCTTGCTGTCACCTTCTGCCAGCTCGATCATTTTATCTACAAATCCAAGTCCGCGGCTGATAATCGATTCCGAAGTAGCGTCCTGTCCCATAATGCCGATACGTACCGGGCCGGAAGCATTCGCGATTCTTTCCTTTAACGCAGCCTTATATGCCTCTTCTGCCGCCAGAGCGCCTGCGTTATAATTATCCGTCGCTGCATTCGCAACAATCGCTCCTTCAGGGGCTCCTGGAACACCAGAGTCAAATCCTACAATCGGAATATTCGCGGACTGTGCCTGCGAAATCGCATCCAGACAGGCATCCGTATCCAGCGCTGCCAGCGCAATCGCATTCGGAGCCGCATTAATCGCATTTGTCAGCATCTGTACCTGATCGGCGATATCAGATTCTGAGTTTGGACCTACGAAATTAATCTTTACGCCAAGCTCATCCGCTCTCTTGTTCGCACCTTTTAATACGGCCTGCCAGTACTGATGCTGGAAACCTTTCGATACGATTTCAATCGACAAATCTCCTGCCGGCTTTGCATCGCTGCTGTCGCCTGCATCCGCGCCGTCGTCCGCGCTCTGGCTGTCGTCCGTCTTTGCTGTATCGTCCGTTTTTGTCGTGTCAGATGCGGACGGAGCGCTGCCGCATCCTGCCAGCATCGTTCCGATCATTGCTGCTGATAACAATACGCCTAATAACTTTTTCTTCATAGTATGTTCCTCCCTGTTTAGAATATAATTTTGCGGACTGCCGTCTATCCTGCGGCATCCTTTTATTAAAACCGTCCTTTCCGGACAGAATTAATCCTGCTCTTAAGCTCTTTTTGCATTCTTTAATACATCGATAAATACCGCAACGATTAATACGATACCGGTCACAATCTGCTGCCAGTTTGGCTGCAGGCCGATAAACGGAAGTCCTGTTTTTAACAGTGACATTACGAATACGCCAAGCAGCGTTCCTGCAATCGTACCATATCCGCCGTTCATGGAAGTACCGCCGATAATGGCTCCTGCGATCGCGTCCAGCTCCAGTCCTGCGCCTGTACCAGGAGCAATCGTCTGAAACGTGGCCGCGTACGCGATACCCGCAAGACCCGTAAACAGTCCGGAAATAATATAAGCAAGCGACTGCCATTTTACTACGTTGATACCGGATAATCTGGCAGCCTCCCTGTTGCTGCCCAAAGCGATAATATAACGCCCCGGCTTTGTCTTATTCAGCACAGTCGACATCAGAACGACTGAAAGTATCACAAGGATAAAACCAATCGGAACATTTGTCCCTCCCAGATTCAGCTTGAAAATACTGCGAAATTTTCCAAGCGGATCCGAAGCCGGAGGCCAGGCAACCGCCATACCGCCCGTTAAAATCGAGCCCAGCCCTCTTGCCACCATCATACTGCCAAGTGTTGCGATAAACGGCGGCAGCTCCAGCTTTGCGGCTAAAAACGCGTTCAGACATCCCAGTACCAGTCCGACGCAAAGCGTAATTAACATCCCCACAGGAGCCGGAACGCCCTGATAAGTTACAAAATATCCGCCGACAAGCGCTGCCGACACCATTCCGGTACCGATCGACAAATCCACGCCTCCGGTAATCAGCGGGAACGTTACGCCGATCGCCATAAAACTGATATAATAGGAATAATCAAAAATACTGATAACCGTTGAATACTGGCGGAATGCCGGACTCATCACGCTAAACAGCATCGCCAGCAGCAAAATTACCATTACAACCACAATCTTTTGTGTGCCGATTGCCCGAACCAGCGGATGATTGGTAAACGCATTCCCCTTTTTTCCGTTATTTTCCATTTTCCGTTTCCTCCTAATCCCGCATCGTTGCAGCATGCATGATGTTTTCCTGCGTAGCCTCTGCAATGTCAAGCTCTCCGGTCTTTCTGCCTTCACACATGACCACAATCCGGTCGCTCATTCTAAGAATCTCTGTCATCTCGGAAGAAATCATAATAATCGATTTTCCCTGTGCAGCCAGCTCATTCATCAGATGGTAAATCTCGCTTTTTGCCCCTACGTCGATGCCTCTCGTAGGCTCGTCGAAAATCAGGATATCACAGTTTCGAATCAGCCATTTCGCAATGACGACCTTCTGCTGGTTTCCGCCAGACAGATTGACGACAAGCTGATCTACCGACGGCGTCTTTGTTTTCAGTGACTTTACATATTTCAGTGCAACGTCATTTTCTTTCTTTTTATTGATAAAAATGCCATTCACATAATTGTCCAGATCTACCATGGTAGAATTCTCAGCTACCGATTTCTGGACAACGATACCATATCTTTTTCTGTCCTCTGACAGATAGCCAATGCCGCATTTTACCGCGTCCATCGGACTTTTAATCGTAACCTTTTGTCCATTTACATAAATATCGCCGCTGTCCATCGGATCTGCGCCAAACAGCGCCCTGGCTGTTTCGGTACGCCCCGCGCCCATCAGTCCGGAGAATCCGAGGATTTCTCCTTTATGCAGCTCAAAGCTGACGTCCCGCACCATTTTTCCCGCGTTCAGATGCTCCACCTTTAACACTACCGGCGCGTCTGCCGGCACATTGCTCTGCGTCTTTGGATCTTCATAAATGACGCGGCCTACCATCATGTTGATAATATCGTCCTTCGTACATTCCTTTGTGATCAGCGTGCCGACGTATCCCCCGTCGCGCATGACTGTTACCCGGTCTGTAATCACCTTGATCTCATCCATACGATGGGAAATATATACGATACCAAGCTGCTTCTTACGCAGGTCGCGAATAATCTTAAACAGCTCCTCGATCTCAGCCTCGGTCAGCGCCGCCGAAGGCTCGTCGAACACAATGACCTTCGCGTCGTGAGAAATCGCTTTTGCAATCTCGCACATCTGCTGCTTTCCAACTGTCAGATTCCCCATTTTTTCCGTAGGGTCAATTTTTATATTTAATTTATCGAACAGCTTTTCCGCCTCTTCATTCATTTTTTTATCGTTAATCAGCTTACCGGACATTGCCTCGCGGCCGATAAAAATATTTTGCGCTACGGTCAGATGGTTCATCATATTTAATTCCTGATGTACGATGACAATCCCTGCCTCCTGGGCATCCTTGGGATTGGTAAATTCCACTTCTTTCCCTTCGTACACAATCGAGCCTTCATCTTTTTTATAGATACCGGTCAGCACCTTCATCAGCGTTGACTTTCCGGCGCCGTTCTCCCCCATCAGCGCAAGTACCTCTCCCTTTCGGACCTCCAGATTTACATGGTCCAGCGCATGCACGCCCGGGAAGGATTTGTCGATTCCGTTCATTTTTAAAATGATATCTCCCACACTCTCACCTTCCTATTCTGTTAATTGGCTCTCCTGCGGCTGCGTACATCCGCGTACACTGCTGCAATTACTATCAGTCCGGTAATGACATACTGCCAGTCTTTTTGAAAGCCCATGGCCAATATTCCTTCCTGGAGCAGAGAGATGATCATAATCCCGATAAACGTACCGCCGATGGATGCCGTACCGCCGGTCATCGACGTACCGCCCATAACGCAGCCTGCAATCGCTTCATTATTAAACGTATCCCCCATACCCGGCTGTACCGTGGAATAAGCTCCCACATAAGCGATTGCCGCCATACCTGCCAGCATTCCGCACATAATATAAGCAAGCATTTCCCATTTTCTTACATTGACGCCTGATAAGCGCACAGCCTCTTTATTGCTGCCCAGACAGAGGATGTATCTTCCAATCTTCGTCTTGTTGAGCACAATCGCACAGATCACCGATATAACGATCAGTACAACGAGTCCCGTCGGAATCTGCGTGCCGTCTGAGGTCGTAATCTTTACCAGCATACGAAAGCTGCCGTTCTCCTGCGACGCCTGCGGCCAGCTGACAGACTGTGTCTTTGTGAAGACAGAGCCGATTCCCTTTGCAAGCATCATACTTGCCATAGACGTAATAAACGACGGCAGATTCCAGTACGCCACCAGATATCCGTTCAGACAGCCGAACGCCGCTCCGGTCAGTATCAATACCAAAAGCGCCAGAGGCAGCGGCACTCCCGACTTCGTTAACAGATACCCGGCAATCAGCGCGGAGCAAAACATCACCGGCCCAATGGAAAAATCGATGCCTCCCGTCGCAATGACAAACGTAACGCCCAGAGCCAAAAATCCCAGAAAATACGCGTAATTTAAGGCGCTCAGGATTCGGTTATAATTCAGAAATGTCGGACTTAATATTGCAAATGTGAGATACATCAAAAGCAGTACGCAAAACAATACAAGCCTGTTAAATCCAACTTTCTTAACCAGCGCGTTGTTTTTAATCTTTTCCAATTTCCTTTCCTCCCATTCCTTTGTATTTCTTGTTTGCAGCTGTTGTGATCAGTATACAGAAGAGCGCTTTTTAGTAAAATCGAATATTTTACTAAAAAAGGGAAAATAAATCCAGTCGGATATTTATCAGATAACGTAAGACAAAACAAACTGGCTTGCTGATCGCAAGCCAGTTTCCTAATGGAAGTATTACTGCTGCCCCGAAAACGGATACAGCAGCCTTTGATTTTCTTCCTCATACATATTTTCCTTCGTAATCAGTCTGGACCCCACAGACAGATTTTTTTCCACCTTGTCGCCCTCTAAAAGCCGTACTGCCTGGCCCACGCCCAGATAGCCGATATTAAACGGTTTTTGAATCACAATTCCCTGAAATACGCCCTCTTCCAGCAGCTGTATCTCTTCGATTAAGCTGTCAAAGCCGATTAAGCGCACCTTTCCCGCCAGCTTCATATCCTTTAACGCGCGTGCCGCTCCGACCGCCGCGTACTCATTTGTTCCAATCAAAAGATCGGTGTCCGGATATCTGGTCAGAAGGCTTACCGTAAGCACATACGCCTTGTCGTAAGACGAATCGCAAAATACCACATCCAAAATCCCATTCGCCTGACTGCCAAGGCCGTCGCGGATACCGCGTTCGCGTTCCATTGCCGTCGATGCCCCCTGTACATGGGCTACGATTCCGATCTTCGGATTTTTTTCATCCTTTAATAACTCTCCTGCGTATCTCCCAAGCGTTCTTCCAGCCTCAAAATTATCCGTCGCAACCACACATTCGGCAACGTCTCGTTCTACCACAGAATCCAGCAGAATCACTCTGATTCCCTGATCTGCCGCTTCCTCCAGCACATCCGCCGTGCGTATATAATCGCAGGGAGCGACCAGCAGCGCGTCCGGCTTTTGCTCTATGCATGTTCGGATATTCTGAATCTGTCCCTCGATATCCTCCTCGGTCGTCTCCCCCATAACCTCCAGCTGTGCACCGTACTCCTTTGCTCCCAGCTGCGCGCCGTCGATCAAAGAGGTCCAAAAGCCATTTGTCGGATCGATGGTTTTGGGCACAAAAATCAGTTTCCACGGTTCTTTTTTTCCGCTCTGCGCGTTCAAAAACAATGTAAGCAGTACAAGCGCAGCCAGGCCGGCGCATGCAAAAAAAAGCGTACAAATGGTTTTATTTTCCAGGTTTTTCATCCATTTTTTCATTCCTGCCTCCGGACAGCGGAATGGAAACAAGCGCGGTTGTTCCCTTTCCGACCTTACTTGTATACGATATCCCGTATTCCTCCCCGTAATACAGCCGCAGCCGCTTTTGCACATTTGATACGCCGACTCCGCCGCCTGTGCGTGGTTCTGCGGCATCTTCGCCACCGGATTCTTCTAATATCCTGTGCAGCTGCTGCGCATCCATACCCGCGCCATCGTCTTCGACGGCAAGAAACGCCTTTTTCTCCCTGACGAATCCCCGGATACATACCTTACCTTTGTTCTCTTTATATTTAATCCCATGGTAAATAGCGTTTTCCACCAATGGCTGAAGTGTAAACTTAACAATACTTACCGGCAGTATCTCCGGCGGCGCTTCGATCTCATATTCCAGCTTGTCCTGATAACGCATTTTCTGAATCGTCAGATAACTCCTGACATAATCGATCTCCTGCGCAACCGTAACCTGTTCCTGCTCGTTGCTGATGCTCTGACGCAGCAGCCTTGCGAGCGCCGCAGTCATAACTACAACCTCTTCGTTTTTTTCATCCTCCGCCATCCAGATAATCGAATCGAGCGTATTGTATAAAAAATGCGGATTAATCTGCGCCTGCAGCGCCCGCAGCTCACTTTTGCGCTTTTGTTCCTGTTCATAATAATTTTGTTCGATCAGCGCATGGATGCGATTGGTCATCATATTAAAAGAACGGGACAGACTGCCGATTTCATTTTCGACCGCAATATCCACGCTCGCTTCAAAATTCCCCTCCTCTACCGTGCTCATACAGTCCCGCAGCTGGCGTATGGGCCTTGTCAGCTCCTGGGAAAGTCTGCCGGACAGCGCCAGTACGCCAAGCAGCAGCGCTGCCGCCACCAGCAGATGCATCGCCTGCGCCTGCTTTGTATTTTTTAACAGCTCAGAGCTGTACGCCACCCCCACGGCGTACCATCCGGTTTTTTCAGAACGGGACATGGTATACAGTCTGCGCTGCGCTCCCTGATCGGTAAAAAAATAATCGGTATCACAGCTCATGACCTCGTCGATTTCTTCCGTCAGAAGGCCGCCATACAAAAGCTGCTGCTTTGGGTGATAAATCACATTTCCGTCCGCGTCTGTCAGAAAAATATAGCCTTTGTCTCCGATGTGACTGCTGTCGCACAAATTACTAATCGCACTGTAATTTAAATCTACGAAAAAAAGTCCCTCTTTTTTCCCTGTCTGATTGTTCGTAAGCGCACGGCTGAGCGTAATCACCCACTGATAGCTGCTTTGAATCGCATTTTGTACATGCGAGGATGACACTGAAATCTGTCCGGGCGCCTGCATCGTCTTCTGATACCAGTCCAGACTCTTGATATCGATATACGCGGTCAGCTCATCGGTTCCGCTGTTTACAATATACTTCCCGTTATCCGCCACGACCGCAATATTATAAATATCGCTGCGGCTTTCCATAATCGTATGGAACTGGGTCAGTATCCGCTCCTTTTCCTCTGCATACTGCTCCTGCGTCTGGTTTTCGTCAAACAGATATCTGGATACGTCGCTGCTTTTGGCAATCACCGAAGAAATGTTTTCCATATAGTCAATATAAGCGTCGATATCGCGGTTCACCTGCCGGATAATCTGTGTCGTATAGTGAATCGAATTTTCATAAATCGCTTTGTTTGTATAGTTTACAGCAATCAGCAAAAAACTAAGTCCCGCAAGAATTACGAGCAGAGAAAACCAGGCCATCATCGCGCTCTGGATGCTTTTAAATTTTCCAAACAGGGATACAGATGTTTTTCGCCGTTTCATTCTGAATTCTCCCTCGCATATTCCTTCGGTGTCTTTCCGGTCATTTTCTTAAATACCTGGCTAAAATAATGCGGATCGCTAAAGCCGACTTTTTCCGCAATTTCATAGTTTTTCAGCCTTGTCTGACGCAGCAGGCGTTCCGCGTTTTGGATACGTACGTCGATCAGTACCTCGGTAAACGTCTTTCCGGTCGCTTCTTTGAATATACTGGAAAAACGACTCGTACTCATATTTAAATATTCGCAGATCTGGTTCAGTCCCAGATTCTGATTTCCGTAATTTTCCCGAATATAGTCGATCGCTTTTGCTGCCTGGCGCTTGCTGCCCGGCTGCCCGATATGTTCCAAAGCCAGAAATCCCTTTGCCGCATACTCCCGCAGGATATCCATGGCCGCTTCGATGCTGTTTGCGTCTGCTACCGCAGCCATTACCGTTTCCGGCAGCGCAAAGCTGTCGTCTGCCTGTGAGACGTTTGCGTATATGATCTGTATAATCTGCTGAAAATAACCGGACGCTGTATTTCGATTTACATATCTTTCTTTCATCCATGTTTCGATCGTGCGCAATATTTCTTCAAAGCGGTTCTGGTCAAATCCTTTTACCGCTTCAGCGGCAGCCTTCAGCTCCTTTTTGAGCGTCATTGGATTTTCTTCACACTGACGGTCCCCGCAGTCCAAAATAACGCCGGTTCCTTTTGCGTAACGATAACGCAGCATTTCCGACGCTGATTTATAAGAATACGGAAGCTCCTCCAGGGACGTCACACAGCATCCGATACCCATGGATACGCTTAAACCTGCCGCCCTGCGAACCGTTTCCTGAATTTCCGTGCATATTTCACGGATCTGCTTTGTATTTTCCTGCTTTGCGTGCTTCCAGATCAGCAGACAGACGCTGTGATCGGAGTCTCTGTAAGCAATTCCCAAATCACCGCGTCTTAATATCTCATCGCTGATATTTTCCACGACAAAGGACATCAGGCTGCTCCCTTTTTTGCTGTCCATTTCCATATCGCCATATTCGGAATACACATCCAGCTCCGCGGCTACGACCCGAAACGCGTTCCCATGGATTTTGACGCCAAGCTCTTTGAGTTCCTTCAGACTTTTTTCAAATCCCTGCGTGCCGCTTACAAGTCTGGAAAGCGCCTTGGATATAATCAGAGACTCGTTTTTCGTATACTTATGATAAACCTCATTAAGCTGATCCATTTTACGCTCCTGTTTCCGTTTACGATCCAGCTTTTCCCGCACGGACACGAGTACTTTGGTCAGCTCCCTTGCCGTAACCGGCTTTAGGATATATTCCGACACATGATACTGTAACGCCTGCTTTGCGTATTCAAATTCTCCATAGCCGCTGAATATAATAATTTCTGTCTGCGGACAATTTTCATATAAATATTTACTCAGCTCCATGCCGTCCAGATACGGCATACAAATATCTGTCAGCACAACGTCCACCGGATCTTCTTCGATGAACGCGACTGCCTGTCTTCCGTTTTCACATAACCCCGCCAGCTCAAACCCCAATTCCTTCCATTGGATTTTTGCACTGACTGCCTCCCTGATCAGAAATTCATCATCTACCAATAATACCTTATACATAAAAACACCCCTTGGAAATCAAATCACGGTTGCTTTCTGTGGAGGCAGATTTTCTTTATATCAGATTCCTTTAGTCCGGATAAACGCAGTCCACGCCTGCAGCATGAAATACCTGCAGCCACTCGTCGTCCGGTTTTTTATCGGTCACAATCACAGTCACATCTGCCAGTGTTCCGATGGAAACAAACGCAGTTTCCCCAAATTTACTCGAATCTACGGCCAGTATTCTTTCCTTCGCCGCTTCCAGCATCGTTTTCTTATTATTTGCATGAAGTTCATCTGAATCTGTAAAACCTGCATCCAGATCAAATCCCTTACACGATACGACTGCCCGGTCCACATGGTACGATTTTAACATCTGATCTGTCTGCGGACCTACGAGCGCATAAGAGCTGACCCGTGATGCTCCTCCGGTGGAAAGTACTTTCCAGTCTGTCATATCCAGCAGCTCTATGATAATCTCGATCGAATTGGTAATTACGACAAGGTTCTTTTTTTCTTTTAACGCCCTTGCGATATAGACCGCCGTGGAGCTTGCGTCGAGCATCAGACTGTCTCCGTCATGCACCATCCGGCTGACCAGCTTTGCAATCTGCTGTTTGCCTGCAATATTCCGATTCTTTCTGACGTTAAACGAAAAATCCAGACTTGCGTTTTCATTAATGACGGCTCCCCCATAGCTTTTAATGGCATAGCCTTCATTTTCCAGTTTTTCCAGGTCTCTCCTTATCGTTTCCTCCGATACGCCATAGTTCTGACTTAACTCGCTGACTACGACACGATGTTCTGCCTGCAGCTTTTCCAGTATTTCTTTCCGCCTTTCAATTGCGAGCATCACGATTTCCCCCTTTAATTTATAAGATTGCGTTTCGAATCTGGGCATCCGGATGCGCAATCACAGAGGAATCCAGGTACATCCCCTCTCCTGCCGCCGCGGATTTTGCCCGTTCAATCGCAGCTTCCACGGCTGCCACCTCGCCGGTAAGCATCAGGTACGATTTCCCGCACATTCCTCTTGCCACACGAAGCTCGATCAGCTCGACAATCGCGGTTTTTGCCGCCGCGTCTGCCGCTACAATAATGGAAACTGCATCATATGTTTCCATTATACCAAGCGCCATAATATTTTCAACCGCAGCCGCTCCATAAATTGCCGGAAAAATCGAAGGATGGGGATTACCAAGCACAAAGCTGCCGATCAGCTGTGCGCCGTACTGTGTTTTTGCTGTTTCCACAGCCGCGTTTACCGCACTGAGCTGCCCGCAGATCAGAACGATATATTTTCCCGGACATACGGTCTGTGCTTCTAAAATCGTTACGTCTGCGGCCTTGACCATAGCGTCCGCAGCCTGAACTCCTGCCGAGACCGTCTTATATTCCGCCATTCCGATTGCTTTCGTCATTTTGCGTACTTCCTTTCTGCTTATTGTCGCCGTTTTCCAGGATAATATACTTTTGCGTCACGGCGCTTACCACTCCATCCATCGAAGCATGTATGCCGACGCTTAAGCCCTGTGCCGGATGCGCGATCATCTGCCCCCGCTTCACCAGATCTCCCACATGGACAGACGCACATGCCGCAGCGCCGATATGCTGGCTTAACAAAATCTTAACTTTTGATACTGCTGCCACTTCGTCCATAAGCGGCGCCTCCTTATTATACTGCACGAGATGCAGGCGCGCCATCAGACGTGCCATCGGCGCCTTGCGGTACTCCCGCTCTTCTCCGACCGGAACCGGCTGTACCTTCGGCGGCTTTACCCCGTTTGCCCGAAGCCCTGCCTTATAGTCCGCCAGCAGCGATCTTGGCGAAAGTCCCTGCATACACGAATACATTTCACACAGGCCGCAGGAAGAACAAAACAGCGTATTTACAAAAATATCCGGCTGCTGCATATCCTGAAACGCCGCGGCACGCATAAATAAATGCGGTACAATCGGATGACCGAGACGGTTTCTCGGACACAGATCTGTACACATCGTGCACTGACAGCAGCTGGCTGCCGCACGTTTTAAATCAATCGAAGCCTTCCTTCGTTTCTTTTGCACAATCAGATGATCCTGCGGCAGTACGAGTACGGCATTCGTCGTCTTTGTCACCGGCTGGGAACCGTTTCCAATCCATCCCATCATCGGGCCGCCGACAAAATATACCGTATCCGGATGCGTCCTTTTGCCTGCCAGACGTACCGTATCTTCGATGGACGTTCCGATCGGCACCCGCACCGTAACCGGATGCTCCACTTCTCCTACGACAGATACCAGCTTGTCCACGACAGGAATGTTTGCTTCAACTGCACGGTATACGTTATACACCGTTTCCACGTTAAAGACCGTGACGCCGCAGTCGATCGGCAGTCCGCCGGGCTGTACGACCTTTTTCGTCAGCTCGTAGATTAAAACAACCTCGTCTCCGGCCGGATACACTTCGTCCAAAAGTCCCAGGCGCATGCCCGGATATTCGTCGAGCACGGCGTTTAACGCGTCAATCGTTCCTGTATAGGATTTTTTCAATCCGATTATCATTTCCTTTGCGCCTGTCGTCTGTCCAATCCTGTAAAATGTGGCCGCTATTTCAGCCGCATATCGTTCCAGCAGCTGACGGTGCAGCTTTAACAGCGGCTCACATTCGGCGCAGTTTAAAATCAGCGTTTCTGTTTTTCCATTCAGCTTTGCATAGGAAGGAAATCCTGCGCCTCCTGCACCCACAATTCCGCTTTCCTGCATTATTTTGCTTAATTCACCGATATCCATCCTGCTTCCCTCTGCTTCCTTTTTCTAATCCGCAAATTGCTCCAGACCTGCTCCATCGTCAATAATTCCCACAACTGCTGCGTCTACAGAAGAATGCTCCAGTCCGTTTCCGATTCTTGCCGCGCTCCCCAGCGCAACGAGTACATACTCTCCGATGCCTGCGCCGATTTTATCAACGGCGACGAGCTGTTTTTGCCCGCCGCCCATTGGTTTTAGTACATCGATAATCATAAACTTACTGCCGATGAGATTCTCACTTTTACGCGTGGAAACAACGCTTCCCGTTACTTTTCCAATCAGCATGACTGCCTCCTTACCGGATGATGCGCACGCAGTCTCCCGTTTTGATTCCGGCCGCATTTGCTTCATCCGTATCTATATGCATTTCCAGTGTAAACTGCTCATCCACACGAATTTGTACATGGTTAAAAATTGTTCCTCGCTCATTTTCCGCTTTGACGGATACGATATCGCCATCGTGTACGCCGGCCGCTGCCGCGTCCTTTGGCGCCATATGTATATGCCTTTTTGCAACGATACATCCCTCGTTCAGATAGACCGCTCCTTTCGGGCCTGCCACCGTAACCGGAGCCGAGCCCTGTATGCGTCCGGACGCGCGGACTGGCGCTTTGACGCCGAGCCGCATTGCGTCTGTCGCAGAGATTTCCACCTGTGACTGACCTCTGACCGGACCAAGCACACGAACATTTTCGATTGCCCGCAGCTTTAACCCAACGATCGTAACCATTTCATTGGATGCAAACTGTCCGCCCATCAGTTCTTTTTTCTTTGTCAGACAGTATCCTTCGCCGAATAATGTCTCCACATGTTCTTTGGTCAGATGGATATGTCTGGCGGAAACGCCGACCGGCACAAGAAAGCCGCTGCCCTCTGCCGCGTTTTTTTGCTGCAGCACGTCTAACACCATTTTTGTAATGAACGCTACCTCATGTTGTTCCATATGCATTTCCTCACACGATTACAGGATTGCCGGAAGAATCTTTTCCACGTCCGTATGCGGTCTTGGAATGACATGGGACGCTACCAGCTCTCCCAGCCGCCCTGCCGCGTCTGAACCGGATTCCACTGCGGATTTTACCGCTCCGACATCGCCGCGTACCATAACCGTTACCAGACCAGAACCGATTTTCTCTGTTCCTACAAGCGCCACATTTGCCGCCTTTAGCATCGTATCCGCTGCTTCGATCGCAGCTGTCAGCCCTCTTGTTTCAATCATTCCCAATGCTTCCTGTGCCATTCTTTTTTCCTCCCTGCTCGTCTGCCGCTGCGTCTTTTTTGACCCGCCTGCATTCTTTTTTACCTTCTGCTGTGTCTCCTGACCTGTATCTGTCTCCCGATCCGGCGTCTGGTTTTCCTGCGCCATAAAACTGCCTCCTTTTCCGGCTTTTGCGCTAAGAGATCACCCGGTTCGCGCTCTGCCAAATGAGTTTTTTTATTTCTTCATGCGGATTTGGAAGAACTACCTGCGCAACCGGCTGTCTGATTCCGTTTTCTGCAGCAGTTTCCATTGCCTGCTTTACCGCGGATACGTCCCCGCGGATAATAATCGTTACAAGCCTTCCGCCCAGTTTTTTCTCCCAGGTAACCATTTCTACCTCTGCAGTCTTGCACATAATGTCAAGCGCTGTAACCGCCGCCGTTACGCCTGGAATTTCAAAAAATCCGTATGCCTTTCCCATAAAAGCGCTCCTTAAATCTTAGGCAGAATCTTTTCTACATCGTCATGCGGTCTTGGAATGACATGAGCCGCAACAAGCTCTCCCAGACGTCCTGCTGCGTCAGCGCCTGTCTCTACTGCCGCTTTGACTGCTCCGACATCGCCGCGTACCATAACCGTTACCAGACCGGAGCCGATTTTTTCCGTTCCCACAAGCGTTACTTCCGCTGCCTTTGTCATTGCGTCGCCTGCTTCGATTGCAGCTGTCAGTCCTCTTGTTTCAATCATTCCTAATGCCTGCTGTGCCATTTTATTTTCCTCCTAAACTTCTTTGATATATTTTTTATTCGGTTCGCCTTTATCCATGCCGCTTATTTTCAGCATTTTTTCTGTATCTTCTGTCGGTCCCGCAATCGCATATTCCGCCACGACGCCGGCAAGCTCCTGCGCCTTTTGTCTGGCTGCGGCCAGCGCCGCTTTTACGTCTGATACGCTGCCGCGGAACTTGACCATTACGATCAGAGGCACCGGGAGTGCATCTGCGTTTGCGGGTTTATTTTTATCGAACGTTTCCAGACGGACATTTCCTGCCTTGCACCCGGCATCCGCCGCCGCAAAAGCAGTTGCCAGCCCGAATACCTCCAGCATTCCTGCCGCTTCCCCCATTCTTTACTCCTTTACCGATTGACAATTGCAATCTTTAAGCCTTCCTGCTTTAGATTGGTTACAAGCGCTTCGTTGATCTGTTCCAGCGGAAACTCATGCGTAATCAGCTCGTCCATCGGAAGTCCGATCGCCTTCGCGCGCTTTAAGAAATCAAATGTCGTCGCATAATCTCTGAGCGTATATACCCAGGAGCCTACCAGCGTAATTTCCTTGGAGCAGAGATCAAAATGCGGATTAATGACCGCATCTCCGCCGTTAATGAAAAATCCAAGCTCACATAAGCCGCCGCCGTTGCGGATAAACTTATAAATATTCGCATGTGCCGCCGGAGAACCCGTACACTGAAACGCAAAATCTGCCGCATAACCGCCAAACGCATCCATAACGCCTTTTGCAAGCGCTTCGATGCCTTTGTGCTGCATAAAGTTCACCGTCTGCTCCGCGCCCATTCGCTTTGCAAAATCCAGTCGCTGCTCATTGCCGTCTACTGCCACAATATGCTCCACGCCCATCGTACGCAGCACGGAAATGCAGATTAACCCGATCGGCCCGCAGCCCTGTACGACAACCCTGCTGTTAAACCGTAATATTCCAGTCGTTTTCGCGCGTTCTACCGCATGTACAAGTACGGCGCACGGCTCGATTAAAATACGGGATTTTAAATCCAGGTCGCTGACATTAAATACCGTAGAACCCTCCCGGATCAGTATGTAATCGGAAAACCATCCGTTTAAATGTATCTCGTCATCTTCCAGCAGTCCGTATACGTCTGCGCCGCCGACATTCTGCTTATTCAGATCATACATCGTAATATCCGGATTATCTTTAAAAATCATACAGGTCACTACTTTGTCGCCAGGACTTAACGGCTTTCCGGCGCTGTCTGTCTTTACGTTTTTCCCCATTTTTACGATTTCTCCGGTGCCCTCATGTCCAAGCGCCACCGGAATCAGTCCAAACGGATCGTTTTTATACTCGTGCGCATCCGTACCGCACACGCCGCAGCCTTCCACTTTTACAAGAATATCTCCGGCGCCAACCTCCGGCATCGGATATTCCTTTACGTCAAAATGCTCCAGCGACGTTAACATTGCAACATGCGCTGTCTTTGGAATACTCGCAGCAGGAGCCGGGGCGCCTGTTACGGCCGTCTGTCCCATCATGCTTTCAAGTACCTGACGTACCACAGCCTGCACGTTTGCAGAATTCAGTTCCATATCCATTTATCTCTCCTCGCTTTCATTTACGAACTTTTACCATTTTATCGAATACACAGGCTGTCACACATGACACAGCGTCTTCTTTTTGTAAAAGAGGATGCGCTGGTCAGTCCTTCTCCGGTACGGCTCGCTATCGTAAACGTACAATACCCCTCTCCGCCAAAGCCAAGCGCCGCGTAAGACGGCCCGTTTTTCACAAGAATCGCTGTATCGATCGCTTTTGCATATGCTGTGATATGGTCTACGTTTTTGGAATGAATATGTGCGGAATGACGGTTGCCATGCTCTAACCAGACCGCCTTTTGTACTGCGTCTTCAAATCCCTGCGCCCGTACAACGCCCAGAATCGGCATCATCAGCTCCTCGGATATGAGCGGATGCTCCTTTGGTCCTTCAAACGTAATGCACCGGATATGATCCGGCGCGTCCACGCCAATCATACGAAGCAGCGTTTTCGCATCCCTGCCGACACAGTCCCGATTGAGCTGTCCGCCCTTTAACACGACGGATAGCAGCGCGTCCTGCTCCTGTCTGGATGCCAGATAGCATCCCTGTTCTGTAATCATGGCATGCATCAGCTCGTCCGCAATGCTGTCTGCCGCTACAATCTCTTTTTCTGCAATACACGGCAGATTGTTGTCAAACGTACATCCGTTTACGATATCCTCTGCAGCCTTTTGCACATCTGCGGTTTCATCTACCAGCGCCGGAGGATTTCCCGCGCCTGCTCCGATCCCGCGTCTGCCGGAGGAAAGCACTGCCGTTACGACTCCCGGCCCTCCGGTCGCCGCGATTAACTGAATATCTTTGTGTTTCATCAAAATGGCGCTCGTATCCAGTGTCGGATGCTCTACCGTACACGCGATATGATCCGGCCCTCCTGCTTCGAGAGAAGCCTCGTTTAGCAGATTCACCGCAAAAATCGACGTTTTTATCGCCGCCGGATGCGGATTGAATACAACCGTATTCCCGCCTGCCAGCATACCGATCGCATTACACAGGATCGTCTCGCTCGGATTCGTACAAGGCGTAATCGCTCCGATTACCCCAAACGGCCCCATTTCTGTTAACGTCAGTCCCCGGTCGCCGGACCAGGCTTTTGTCGTAATATCTTCCGTCCCCGGCGTCTTTTCTGCCACCAGCTGATGTTTTAATATTTTATGTCCGACGTTGCCCATGCCGGTCTCTTTGACGCCCATGCGTGCCAGCAGTTCTGCATGTTCCCTGATTTTCTGCCGGATGCATGTAATAATTTTTTCTCTGTGGTCCATCGGCATTGCGCCAATCACTGTCTGCGCTTTTCTGGCAGCCTCTACCGCCTCGTCCATCGTTGCAAATACGCCATGACTTCCGGCAGTATCGGAAGAAATCTGCATATTTGCCAGCACCTGCGCTACAATGTCCTGAACCATCTGTTCGCTTACAGACACGCTGCTACCTCCTCAAAAATTGTTCTGCCATAGGCTGCAAGCCTGGTATCTTCCTGCGCCGTACCGCCGCTTACCCCAAGCGCGCCTATGATGGTACCCCTTTGCATCAATACCTCTCCACCGCCAAAAATCACAATCCGTCCTCCATTGGTAAACTGGATACCGTACAGCGGCTGTCCCGGCTGGCTCAGCTCGCCCAGCTTACTCGTTGACATCTTAAGGCTTGCGGAGGTATAAGTTTTATTTAACGCAATATCAAAGCTGGCGATATAAGCGTCATCCATACAGTGAACCGCCACCGGACGCGCGGACGCGTCCGATACCGCAACAACTGCACGCACCCCCATCTGCGCCGCCTTTTGCTCCACTTTTTCAATCAGTGCTTTTGCCAGTGCAAGCGTCATCTTACAAGACCCGCCGTCCTGTTTTTGTGTGGGACGGGAAACGTCTTTGTACATACGCTCCACGACAGACGTTACCGCCTGAATGACTGCTTCTTCGCTGCTGTTTCCTGCGTTGTTGTTCATTGATATCTGATTGTTCATCACTTGTTTATTCATCAGCTTTTTATTCATCACCTGTTTATTCATCGCCTGTTCATCTGCATTTTTTCTGCTGTCCTGCCAATCAGCGATGTTCTTTTTGGTTTCCTTTGCGATTGATACCCGCGTTATATTCCAAGCTGTGCCATAACCTTTTCTGTAATAGAAGCGACCAGATCCTTATCTGCCTGCGGCGCTGCGCTTCCTGTGCTGCAATGACCGCCGCAGCTATGGCAGCTTGGCTTTCCTGCTTTTGCGTTCGGGCATACGTTTGCAGGGTGTTTTCCAGGCATACCCATCTGTCTGCGCAGTTCGTAGAGTTTTTCCACCTGTTCTTTGTTCAGTTCCTGCGGCCCGCCGATCTGCATCGTCTGCCAGAGCAGGCGTGCGTAAAATTCCAGCGATTCCATCTTATGATACGCGTTTAACAAAGAGTCGGAATATGCAAGCGCTCCATGGTTTTCCAGCAGCACCGCGTCAAAATACTGCAGATGCTCGGATACCGCTTCTGGAATTTCCATCGTAGACGGTGTGCCATACTTCGCAATCGGAACGCATCCAAGCGCAATGACCGCTTCCGGCATAATCGGCTGTGTCAGCGGAATTCCCGCAATCGCAAACGTTGTCGCATACAATGGATGCGCATGTACGACAGAAGTCACGTCCGGTCTTTCCTGATATACCCGCATATGCATTTTAATCTCCGACGACGGGCGAAAGCCTTTGTTCGCCTGAATTACATTTCCCTGTGCGTCTACCTTGCAGATATATTCCGGTGTCATAAAGCCCTTGCTGACACCTGTCGGCGTACACAAAAACTCATTGTCGTTCAGCTTTACGGAAAAATTACCGTCATTCGCCGCTACCATGCCGCGGTTGTACACACGCCTGCCGATTTCACACATTTCTTTTTTCAATTCGTATTCGTTTTGCATTTTTTCATCCTCCCTGGAGTGAGATTGTGTTGATTTTTGTTGGTTTTTGTTGTTCTTTTCTTATATTACCACACAATCCAACGATAGTCAACGGATTTATTATTTGTTTTATGTTGTTTTTTGTTGAATTGGTTACGGTTCACACCTTTGGTGCTCACAGTAACTGAATTTACGCATCCTTACGGGTTTTGCAGTAAATGCAACCCCCTGGTGTGAACCGTAACCTGAATGGCAGCCGTTCAGACAGGTCTGTACATTTCCTGCACAGACTGTATGAACCTGCGGCGTCTTTAGGTACGTGTAATTTCACAGACGGAAAATCCCATCTTATCCCGGGCGTAATCCAAAACTGCCCGGACAGCCGCCTCTGCCTCAGATACGGCTCCGATTACAAACAGCGTGCCATGTACCCGATCTACCACGCCGGGCACAACCCCCGCTGCCTTTACTGCCACATCCGCCGCGATCACCGCCGTTTCCGGCGGGCTTACATTCAATATGCCAATCGCCGGTCTGCCGCTGTCTGCCACGGCCTCAAGACCCAGCTTTTCAAGCAGACTGCCGTCAGGCCCCGCGATAATATGTGCAATCGATATCTCCTTGCCCGGTACAAGCTCCTGTACGATTCTTTCCGGTACGGGTTCATATTTATGCTGCAATCTTACCCTCCAATCTGACATTCGATGCCGGATGCCTGTCTTGCGGTATGCAGCAGTGTCTGCATCACCTCATCCGACGCAGGCGCCACGTCCCCCATCAGATAATCTCTGCCAAGTCCGGCGTATTTGTCCTGTCCAAGTCTGTGATACGGCAGCAGATGGATCCGTCTGACCTGTTCCAGCTGTCCGGCAAATGCCGCAATATCACGAATCTCCTGCACTGTGTCATTAAATCCCGGAATCACCGGAACACGGACGCTTAGTTCTGTCTTGTATTTTTTTTGCATCTTTGCGATTTTTGCCGCGTTTTCCAGCATCAGCTCATTGCTCCTGCCCGTATATTCCCGATGCTTTTGCGCATTCATATGCTTAATATCCAGCAGATACTGGTCCAGCCACGGCAGAATGCGCTCGATGACCTCCCATTTCGCGCATCCCATGCTTTCGATTGCCGTAGATATGCCGGATTCCTTCGCTCCCCGTAACAGCGCGGCTGCAAATTCCGGCTGGCAGAGGCTCTCTCCTCCGGAAAGCGTCATGCCTCCCTGCGTCCTGCGGTAATACGCCCGGTCCTTTTTTACTGTCTCAAGCACTTCCCGCACCGTAACATCCCGCCCAATCACTTTAGGCTCTCCCTGGACATACATCGTTTGTATCGCATACTCCTGGGATTCGGGATTGCAGCACCAGCGGCACCGCAGCACACAGCCTTTTAAAAATACGATCGTCCGTATCCCATATCCATCGTGGATGGAGTAACGCTGGATGTCAAAAATGCGGCCCTTTGTCATTTGATAATCTTCCATATCCGCTTCCTTCCATTAAAAGCCCTGCTGCGTCCGCCTGATAATATCATCCTGCAGCGATCTGGACAGCGTTGTGAACAAAGCGCTGTAGCCTGCCACCCGCACAACGAGGTGCTTGTACTGTTCCGGATGTTTCTGCGCGTCCAGGAGCGTTTCCCTGCTCACGACGTTAAACTGCATATGACTGCCCTTCTGGTCAAAATACGCACGGATCAGACCGGTAAAATTCTCAAGCCCCTGCGTACCGCTCAGCGCCGACGGATGGAATTTCTGATTAAACAGGGTGCCGTTGCTTGCGATATAATGATCCAGTCTGGCTACGGAATTGGCTGCCGCGGTCGGTCCGTTGACATCTCTGCCTGCCGACGGAGAAACGCCGTCCGCAACCGGCGTATGTGCCAGACGTCCGTCCGGCGTCGCTCCGGTCTGCGCGCCAAGCGGTACGTTTGCGGATACCGGATACAGCCCCGCCTGAAACATACCGCCACGCGGATTTTTATAGTTTTGCAGCGGCTTTGTATAGGTATATGCCACATCTCTTGCAAACGCGTCCACCTGTTCGATATCGTTCCCGAACTTCGGCGCGTCTTCCAGCATCTTTAAAATACGCGCGCCGCTTTCAGCTACCTGCGGCGCCTGCACCGCCGTTGTGACCGCCTGCAGGATTGCGGTAATTTCCTTTTCCCCGACCGTTTCTCCCGCGTCCTGCATGCTTTTGGCCGCATTTGCCGCCAGCGCCGCGATATCCTCACGGTTTAAGCCTTTGCCGTAATTCGTCGCCAGCGCGCGTTTTAATTCCTTCATGGTCAGTTTCTTTTCCTCATAGACCAGCTTTTTGACCGCATACAAAGAATCCGCCATATTTGCCACGCCAAATCCCTGCGGGCCGGTAAAATTATAGACAGCGCCGCCTTCCTGTACCGTCTTTCCACGCTTCATACAATCGTCTACCATGCTGGACAAAAACGGCAGCGGACACCGCTCGGCATGTGCCATATCGATCGCGTTATCCGCGTTCACAAGCAGCTGAATCGCATATTCCATCTGGGCTTTGTAAGCGCCGTAAAACTGTTCAAAGCTATCCATCTGCCCGACGTCTCCGGTTTTCAGCCCTACCTGAACGCCCGCGTCCATCCCGTTTGTAAATACAAGCTCCAGCGGACGGCACATATTGAAAAACGCCGCGTCATGCCAGCCCTCGGTTTTTCCCGCCTTCTGCGGCTCTACACATCCAATAATGTTGTACTCCCGCGCATCCTGCAGCGTCAGTCCTCTGCTGACCAGCGAAGGAATAATAACCTCGTCGTTATAATATGCCGGCAGGCCGATGCCTGTCCGCGTCAGCTCTGCCGCCCGAATCAGAAATTCATGCGGCGTACCGTTCCACACACGCACAGATAACGACGGCTGCGGCAAAAATACATGCATCGACGACTGAATACACATAAACGACAAATCGTTCGTAACATCCATGCCCTCTGCATTCTGTCCGCCCGCAATCAGGTTCTGGAACAGACTATATCCCGCAAACCCTTCGGCCGACGCGGCATCCCTGCACTTATTTAAATCATTGAGCTTTACCCAGATGCAGTCCATCAATTCCTGCGCAAACGCGCGGGTAAGCGCTCCGCTTTCTATATCCTTCTTATAATAAGGATACATATACTGATCGAAACGTCCCGGCGAAATCGAATGCCCGCTCGACTCGATCTGTAACAGCTGCTGCACAAACCAGAAGGACTGACACGCTTCATAAAACCCGGACGCGCCATTTTCCGGTACATTCGCACAGTTTTGCGCGATCACAAGCAGCTCTTTTTTGCGCGCCGGATCCTGGCAGTCCTGCGCCTCTTTCAGCGCCAGCTTCGCGTAACGCTGCGCATAAACGATCGCCGCGTCACAGCTTATAATTACCGCCTGCAGGAACCGGGACTTTTTCTGGTAATCGCCGTCTGCAAGACTGATCGAGCGCAGCTCGTTTTGTGCCTTTTGCCGAATGCCCGAAAATCCAATTGCAAGCACCTCTTCATATTTGACCGTCACATGGCCGACCCCGTTATAAAAATAGTTGCCCGGCGTAAACAGATTGTGTTCGATCGCAGAAAGCGTCTCCGGCTCCATATAAGACGTCGCAAGCTCGCTCGTTGTCTTCCCCTTCCAGTATACATGCGCCTCCCGCAGCTCCTGTTTCGTCTGCTCCGCGATATAAAACGGATCCGCCGCACGCGTATGTACCGTATCAAACTCTTCTTCCAGCCATTCATAAGAAAACTCCGGATATGTCTGACAGCCTCTCGGCGCAATCGTCGTACTCCCCACAATCAGCTCCAGCTCCCGAATAACAATCGGAATATGCTCCAAAATGTGCCGGAACGCTTTTGCCCTGCGGATCACCATCGGCTCATGCTCCGTCTGTTTATAAGATTGCGTAATCAAAACCGCCCGCGCCGATTCAATCTCCGGCATTTTCGCATACAAATGCTCCACCAGCTTCGGAATCCGGTCCGATTTTGGAATCGGCGTACTGTCATAGCTATATACTCCCATCTGCTTCTTTCTCCTTTCTTTCGCAAACCTCGAGGAATATGTTCATTATACGCGATACGGTCTGCAAAAGCAACATAATTCCACATGAATATTTGGATATTTCACATAATGCAACATTTTATCCGATTAATAATGTTTGTTTTTAGTTGTTTTTGATTTATCTATTGGGGAAACTTTTAGATGGCTGCGCGGACGTGTCCGTGAGCGCTGGCAGGCGCCTGGAACCGGCGGCAGGGGACTGAGCGGACAAGGGCAACGCTGCGGTGAACTAA